>NZ_JBIURS010000001.1:0-27794 GCF_044740965.1 Streptomyces sp. NPDC088252
GTTGATAGGCCAGATGTGGAAGCCCGGTAACGGGTGGAGCTGACTGGTACTAATAGGCCGAGGGCTTGTCCTCAGTTGCTCGCGTCCACTGTGTTTGTTCTGAAATAACGAACGGCCGTGTTGTTCCGGTGTTGGTTAATTTCATAGTGTTTCGGTGGTCATTGCGTTAGGGAAACGCCCGGTTACATTCCGAACCCGGAAGCTAAGCCTTTCAGCGCCGATGGTACTGCAGGGGGGACCCTGTGGGAGAGTAGGACGCCGCCGAACTCCTTTTACGGGAAGCCCCGTGTCCTTGTGGCACGGGGCTTTTCCGCGTTTCAGGGTATATCGGGCGGGGGTTTCCTCCCTGATGAGTGGATTCCGTTGATGAGGGTCCGGGTCAGAGGCGACCTGCCCCCTTGAGAGCCAGATAGGTGTCGGCGAGAGCCGGGGCGAGATTGTCCGGGGTGGTATCGAGAACCACCGCGCCGTGACGTCGGAGTTGCTCTGCCGTGCGAAGCCCTCTCGCTCGGGCTTGTGCGCCGGCGGCGGCCTGGTAAACGGCATCCACGCTTCCCCTGGTCTCGGCCATCTTTTCGATGTGCGGGTCAGCCACCGAAGCCACCAGCACGGTGTGGCGCTGAGTCAGTGGGGGGAGGACGGGCAGCAAACCCTCCTCCACGGGGGCTGCGTCCAGGCCTGTGAGGAGCACGATCAGGGAGCGACGAGGGGCGCCGGCCAGCACGGCAGCGCTCAGTCCCCGGGCATCTGTTTCCACGAGTGCCGGTTCGATCGGCGCCAAGGCATTCACCATGGCCGACAGGACCTCCCCGGCTGACCGGCCCTGGACGTGGGCTCGGACACGGCGGTCGTAGGCGAGCAGATCGACGCGGTCGCCCGCCCGAGTGGCAAGTGCGGTGAGAAGCAGTGCCGCATCCAGAGAGGCGTCGAGACGGGGCACGTCGCCCACACGACCCGCCGATGTACGGCCGGTGTCCAGGACAACGAGAATGTGGCGGTCCCGCTCGGGCCGCCACGTCCGGACTGCGACGGCGGATTGACGTGCCGTGGCTCGCCAGTCGATGGAGCGCGTGTCGTCACCAGGCACGTAGGCGCGGAGACTGTCGAACTCCGTGCCGTCTCCACGTGTCAGGACACTGGTGCGGCCATCGAGATCGCGGAGCCTGGCGAGGCGGGACGGCAAATGCTTACGGCTCGTGAAAGGCGGCAGGACGCGTACCGCCCAGGGCACCTCGTGATTTCCCTGGCGAGCCGCAAGCCCCAGAGGGCCGAAAGAGCGGACGGTCACACGTTCGGCCCGGCGGTCACCCCGCCGTGTCGGTCGCAGGGTGGTGTTCAGCCGTCGGCGTTCCCCCGCCGGAACCGTCAGCGGATGACGCGACGATGCCGCCTGCTCGGCTCCGGCGGGCCAACTACTGGGGGGCCAGGCATCGCGGAGGTGTGCGCGCAGACGACGACGGGAAGTGTTGGTTACGGTGAGTTGTACTTCTGCGGTCTCGCCCAGTCGAACAGTTGTATCGCCGGATCGAGTGAACTTGAGCGTTCGCACTGGTGCAGCCAGGGCGTAGTCGCACAGAATTGCTAGAGAGAGCGGTGCGTTGACCGCGAGCATGCCTGTCCAGCTGGGGGCCAGGATGCCTACGGGGAGTGACCCCAGGGCGGCCAGCAAGGCGGTACGTCCGGTGAGCGCCACTTTCACCGCCTCATCGGGGTACGGGTACGTGGGCGAGGACTGCGGTGATGACGGAGTCGGGGGTGATGCCCTCCATCTCCGCCTCGGGCCGCAGCTGGATGCGGTGGCGGAGTGTGGGGAGCGCCAGGGCCTTCACATCATCCGGAATGACATAGTCGCGGCCGGTGAGCCAGGCCCAGGCCCGGGCGGTCGAGAGCAGAGCGGTTGCGCCTCGGGGAGAGACTCCGAGGGAGAGCGAGGGGGATTCACGCGTGGCACGACAGATATCGACGACGTAGCCGGCGATCTCGGGGGAGACCTTGGTCCGGGCGACTGCATCGCGGGCAGTTTCCAGGTCTGCCGCACCGGCGACGGGGCGTATGCCGGCTGATTCGAGGTCGCGCGGGTTGAAGCCCGTGGAATGCCGGGTGAGGACGCTGATCTCCTCGTCGCGGGACGGCAGGGGCACCGTCAGTTTGAGGAGGAACCGGTCCAGCTGGGCCTCTGGGAGAGGGTAGGTGCCCTCGAATTCGACGGGATTCTGCGTGGCGGCGACGAGGAACGGGTCGGGCAGGGCGCGGGGGGTTCCGTCGACCGTGACCTGGCGCTCTTCCATTGCTTCCAGGAGGGAGGACTGCGTTTTGGGAGGCGTGCGGTTGATCTCGTCGGCGAGAAGCAGATTGGTGAAGACGGGGCCGGGCTGGAAGGAGAACTCTGCTGTGCGGGCGTCGTAGACGAGTGAGCCCGTGACGTCGCTCGGCATCAGGTCGGGGGTGAACTGGACACGCTTGGTGTCGAGTTCGAGTGAGGCTGCGAGAGCCCGTACCAGGAGGGTCTTGGCCACGCCGGGGACACCTTCGAGAAGGACGTGGCCTCGGCAGAGCAGAGCGACGACGAGTCCGGTGACTGCGGGGTCCTGGCCGACCACGGCCTTGGCGATCTCGGAGCGCAGCGCTTCCAGGGATGCGCGGGCTGTGTCGCCGTTCCCGAGAGTCTCGGTGGTGCCGGCGGGCACAGAAGGCGGGGCGCTCATGACGTGCGTACCTCTCTTTCGAGGGTGTCGAGTTGGTCTGCCAGATGTACGAGTGCGTCGTCGTCGGACGGAGCAGGACCGAAGAGCAGGGCTCGGAGGTCGCTGTGGGCGGCGCCGACCCGGGCGGAAACAGCAGGGATGAGCGTTGCGGGGGAATGGACATCGCGCGGGGACACGCCGATGAGTCGGGCTATGCGAGTGCGTGTGGCGGAACGCAGTGCATCTGCGGCCCGATCGCGGGCGTTCGTCCTTCGGTAGAGGCGGGCACGGCCCTCGGTGGATTCGGAGGCTTGTATGGCCACGGGCAGCCGCTCGGTGACCAGGGGCACCAGACGGCGGGCCCGCCAGACGGCGGCGAGTACAGCGGCGAGTGCGAGTTGCAGGGTGCCCCACAGCCAGCCTCGGGGGATCAGGTCGGCGAAGCTGCGGCTGCTCTGGGCGCCGTCGGCCTTGTCTCCGCCGTTGTCGGCGGCGGAGGAGATATCAGCGAGCGAGGGGAGGTACCAGACCAGATGTGGGCGGGAACCAAGAAGTTGAACGGCCAGGGAGGCGTTGCCCTGGTTGCCGAGTCGGTCGTTGTAGAGAAGGTCGGGGGAACCGAGGAGAACGGTGTCGCCCGCGCTGTGTTCGACCAGGAGCAGGGTGGGAAGGCCCTCGCTCGGGAAGCAGCCGAGCGTGTCGAGGCTGTCCGACGCGTAGCGGAAGCCTCCCGTTTCGACATCGCCGGCGTTGCGGGCGGCAGGCAAGGAGCACTGAGGGGGGAGGGTTGCCACCGGTCGCCGGGACTCCGCGCGGACGCCGGGGAGCAGGGTGCCCACGGACGGCGGGCCCGCCGCGAGCAGAACGGTTCGACCGGCCGAGCGGGCGGTCGTGGCGCGCAGTTCTCTCTGCTGGCGCGGTGTCAGCAGATCAGGAGAGGTGACGAGCAACGTGGTATCGGCGCCGACCTGGGCCGTGGCGTCGTCGAGCGTGGTGGCCACGTGAACGGAGACTCCGTGATCCTTGAGGAGCTCGGCGACGGCCCGGCTGCCGTAGCGGTCGGCGGAACGGGGGTCGAGGCGGCCGTGCTGGTCACCGGAGCGCATGCTTGCCAGAGTGATTCCGGCTGTGAGGAGTACGAGCAGGGCGAGCAGCGGGCCGCGGGTGCGGGACCAGATCTGGCGTGGGGTGCGGGAGGCCGAGGCGGTGGGGACGGCGGTGACCTCGGTCATTCGACTGCTCCCTGGACCACGGATGTCAGGAGAGGCTTCGCGGTTTCGAGATCGAGGTCAAGAGCTCGCAGGTCCAGATACACCTGCGGGTCCGCGGCGCGGCCGCCGTATGTGACATCGTCGAATGCTCTGGCGGCCGCGTGGAGTCGCGTGGCGTGTGCGGGCAGCGGATGGCCCGCTTCGGCGGCGGCCTCGTCGGCGGTACGTCCGGGGCGGGGGTCGAGCAGGGCTCGTTCTTCCAGAGCACGGACGATGGCTCGCATGCGTTCCTGGACCGCCGCATTCCAGCGATGTGCAGCGGCGTGGGCCTCGGCGGCCGTCCGGTGTTCGGCCGCGCTGCGGGGTCTGTCGTCGAAGAGGGCGTCAGAGGAACGCACAGTGCGGTGGGGGGTGCCCAGCCGCCACCAGAGTGCGGCGACCAGGCCGATGACGACCAGTACGAGTACGACAAGGCCGAGCGAGCCGCCCGGCGCGACGCCGGAGGCCGTGCTCAGGAGATCGCCGATCCAGCCCCAGAGACGGTCGATGCCGCGTTGGAGGAGGTTGGGATCGTCCTCGTGGTACATCGGTTTGGACAACTCGTGCTTTGCCGCCTCGCGGGCGGGGACACGCGGAGTGTCCACAGGTACGCCGCCGCTCGTGCGGATCAGTAGCCGTGCCGTTGTCGCGCCCCCCGCCCCCGACATGGCATCAGCTCCTGGCGTCGTATCCGGGCAGGCCGGCCGCCCGGGCGAGTTCGAGGTCGAGTGCCTCGCGACGGATGCGCTGATCGACGTAGAGCAGGGCCATCACACCGGCGGAGAGCGGGTAGGTGATCGTCGCGGTGATGACTTGGCCGATGCCGGAGACGATCAGGAACGGCCAGCCGAAATCCATGGAGCCGTCGGTGAGGAAGCGGTCCATGCCGCCGCCGTCCACGATCATCGCGATGATGCTGAACGGGATGGCGATGATCACGGACACGACGAGTGTGAGCAGGCAGGTGAGAGCCAGGATGCCGAAGGTCCGCCACCACGCCCCCTTGACCAGCTTGTCGGAGCGGCGCATGGAGGTCGTGATCGATTGCCGCTCCAGCATCAGGGCCGGCGAGGCGAGGCAGAAGCGGACCATCAGCCAGATGACGACGACGAACGCGGCCAGGAGCCCGATGACGACGAGCCCGGCGCCTGCGGTGGAGCCGATCAGCATGCCCGGCAACAGGCCGACCGTCATGATGGCGGCGCTGATCAGGGCCAGCAGCAGCGTGAGCCCGAGCAACTGGGGAAGGCGGGGACGGGCCTCACGCCATGCGTCGGCGAGAGTCACGGGGCGGCCCAGCACCGAGCGGCTGATCACCACGGTCAGTACGGATGTCGTGATCAGCGTGGCGATCATGGTGATGAGCAGGGACGGCACATTGTTGATGAGTGCCGACTGCGCCGAGTCGGCGCTTTGCCGGAGTGCTTCCGAGCCAGTGGCGTTCGGGTCGATCGCCGCGGGTTCCGGCAGCAGATAGCGCTGCACAAGGGTGATCGAGACCTGGGCGATCACGGACACCGTCAACGTGATGCCGAGGACCGTGCGCCAGTGGGCGCGCATCGTGGAGACCGCGCCGTCGAGGATCTCGCCGACCCCGAGTGGCCGGAGCGGGATGACACCGGGCTTGGCCGCCACAGGCGGCTGCCCCCAGCCGTGGCCCTGGGGTCCGGGGCCCCAGCCGTGGCCCTGAGGCCCTCCGCCCCAGCCGGGAGCCGGGGGAGGCGCGCCGGGGCCTGTGCCGGGAGCGCTTGGCGGGGACCACTGCCCTGCGGGCGGCTGCGTGGGGGACCAGTTCGCCGCCGGGCCGCTGCCGTCGATGGGCTCGGAAGGCCGGGGGACGCCTGCCCCCTGACCCTCGGAGGGGGCAGATCCGGGCGAGGCCCAGCCCGGAGTGTCGTTCATTCTCGCTCCTTCATGGTCCTGTCCGCGCATCGGGACGGCAGGTTGGCAGCCATCGTGCCACGCGTTGCTCCGGTACGGGTCTGGCGTCGTATCTCGTTCGTACCTTCATTTGTGGGCGGCTCACCGGGCAGACTGGGCGGATGGCTGATCAGGACGCGCAATCGCGTATGGGCATCGAGCCTCACGCCGTACTTCGCTGGGATGACCTTCCGGACGGTCCCGCACTGGTGCTTCTCGACCAGACGCGACTGCCTGCCGAGGAGGTCGAGCTGGTGTGCACCGATGTGCCGGCGCTGGTGCGGGCGATCCGGGTGCTGGCGGTACGCGGAGCGCCGTTGCTGGGCATCGCGGGGGCCTATGGGGTGGCTCTCGCGGCGGTACGAGGCGATGACGTGGTGGAGGCCGCAGGGCTGCTGGAGCGGTCAAGGCCCACCGCGGTGAATCTTGGATACGGGGTGCGGCGGGCAGTCGGGGCGTACCGGGCGGCTGTCGGGAAGGGGGCCGGTCCGGAGCGGGCCGCCGAGGCGGCGCTGGCCGAGGCCCGGGCACTGCACCGGGAAGATGCCGAGGCCAGTGTGCGTATGGCGCGATACGGGCTCGCTCTCCTGGACGAACTCCTGCCGGGTCCCGGCCATCAACTGCTGACCCACTGCAATACAGGGGCGCTCGTCTCGGGGGGCGGGGGCACTGCTTTCGCGGTGGCGCTCGGGGCGCACCGGGAGGGGCGGCTGCGCCGGCTGTGGGTGGATGAGACCCGTCCGCTGCTGCAGGGGGCGCGCCTGACGGCATACGAGGCCGCGCGCAATGGCATGCCGTACAGCCTGCTCACGGACAACGCCGCAGGCTCGCTGTTCGCCGCGGGGGAGGTGGATGCCGTACTCATCGGGGCAGACCGCATCGCCGCGGACGGATCGGTGGCGAACAAGGTGGGCAGCTATCCGTTGGCGGTGCTCGCGAAGTACCACCACGTACCGTTCATCGTCGTGGCGCCGACCACGACCGTCGATCTGGACACCGTGGACGGGGCGTCGATCACCGTCGAGCAGCGACCCGGGAGTGAAGTGACGGAGTTCACATCGTTGCGGGCAGGGGCCGCAGGCGGGCTGCTGGGGGCGCCCGCGGGAGCCCCGGCGTACAACCCCGCGTTCGACATCACACCGCCGGACCTGGTCACGGCGATTGTCACGGAGGGGGGCGTGGTTTCCCCGGTCACGGGGGTCGGACTGGCAGAGCTGTGTGCCAGATCATCGCAGGTAACGATTAGCTAATGGGATGATGTCGATTATGAAGGGACGCGTCCTTGTCGTCGACGACGACACCGCACTGGCCGAGATGCTCGGGATTGTGCTGCGTGGTGAAGGGTTCGAGCCGTCGTTCGTAGCGGACGGCGACAAGGCACTTGCCGCATTTCGAGAGGCCAAGCCGGACCTGGTCCTGCTGGATCTGATGCTGCCCGGTAGGGACGGCATCGAGGTCTGCAGGTTGATCAGGGCCGAGTCGGGTGTGCCGATCGTCATGCTCACTGCCAAGAGCGACACGGTTGATGTGGTGGTGGGTCTGGAGTCCGGGGCCGACGACTACATCGTGAAGCCGTTCAAACCTAAGGAGTTGGTTGCCCGGATCAGGGCACGTCTGCGGAGGTCCGAGGAACCGGCGCCGGAGCAGCTGACCATCGGGGATCTGGTCATCGATGTGGCCGGTCACTCGGTGAAGAGGGAGGGGCAGTCGATCGCCCTCACCCCGCTGGAGTTCGATCTGCTGGTCGCGCTCGCCCGCAAGCCGTGGCAGGTCTTCACCCGTGAGGTGCTGCTGGAGCAGGTGTGGGGGTACCGTCACGCCGCCGACACCCGGCTGGTGAATGTGCATGTCCAGCGACTGCGCTCGAAGGTCGAGAAGGACCCGGAGCGGCCCGAGATCGTGGTGACCGTCCGAGGGGTCGGTTACAAGGCCGGACCGAGCTGACATGCCCCTGGGTAGCGCTGCTCCGCAGCCCGGGGAGCCGGGAGCCCATGCGGAGCGGGCTGCTGCTCCAGGACACAAGGCGTCCCCGGTGGGGCGTCTTCTGCAGGGCGGCCGGTTGATCCAGGACCGGGCGCTCGGCGGTCCTGTGCCGCGATTGCTGATGCGTTGGGTGCGGCGTCCACTGCTGCCGGCCGTGCGGCTGTGGCGGCGGAATCTGCAGCTGAGGGTCGTGGCGGGCACGCTGCTCATGTCGCTCGGTGTGGTGCTGCTGCTCGGCTTCGTCGTGATCGGGCAGGTGCGCAACGGTCTTCTCGACGCGAAGGGCAAGGCTGCCCAGACCCAGGCCGCCGGCGGTTTCGCCGCAGCCCAGGAGAAGGCCAATGCTCCGCTCGTCCCCGGTGGGCAGGGCGGTGACACGACGGACGGCACCACGGCCAACAACTCCTGGCGGACCGAACTTGTCGACCAGCTCGCCAGCGGCGGCAAGAACGCCTTCAACGTGGTGGCTCTCAGCGCCGATGAGGGAACCCGTGCGCCGCGCGGCTCGGGCAGTGTGGAGGCGGTGAGCATTCCGCAGAGCCTGCGGGACTCCGTGAACAAGGGCCCCGGGGCGTTCCAGACATACTCCCGGATCCAGTACGCGAACGGGCAGTCGTCGCAGCCCGGACTCGTCGTGGGCAAACGGCTGTACGACATCGACCACAATCCGTACCAGCTGTACTACCTCTTCCCGCTGACGCAGGAGGAGAAGTCATTGACGCTGGTCAGGGGAACGCTGGCAACAGCGGGGCTGTTCGTCGTCGTGCTGCTCGGGGCCATCGCGTGGTTCGTGGTGCGGCAGGTCGTCACACCCGTGCGGATGGCGGCGGGCATCGCCGAGCGGCTCTCCGCCGGCAGGCTCCAGGAACGGATGAAGGTCACGGGCGAGGACGACATCGCGCGGCTCGGTGAGGCCTTCAACAAGATGGCGCAGAATCTGCAGCTGAAGATCCAGCAGTTGGAGGAGCTGTCGCGGATGCAGCGCCGCTTCGTCTCCGATGTCTCCCACGAGCTGCGGACACCGCTGACGACCGTGCGGATGGCCGCGGATGTCATCCATGAGGCCCGCAGCGACTTCGATCCCGTGACGGCCCGCTCCGCGGAGCTGCTCGGGGATCAACTCGACCGGTTCGAGTCGCTGCTCTCCGACCTGCTGGAGATCAGCCGGTTCGACGCGGGCGCAGCGGCACTGGAGGCCGAGCCGATAGATCTGCGGCAGGTCGTGCGACGGGTGATCGGCGGGGCCGAGCCGCTGGCCGAGCGCAAGGGCACCCGGATCCGGGTGGTCGGTGACGAGCAGCCGGTGATCGCGGAGGCCGATGCACGGCGGGTCGAACGCATCCTGCGCAACCTGGTGGTCAACGCCGTTGAGCACGGCGAGGGCCGGGACGTCGTGGTGCGGATGGGGGTGGCCGGAGGCGCGGTCGCCGTGGCCGTCCGGGACTACGGTGTGGGGCTCAAGCCGGGCGAGGCGACGAGAGTGTTCAACCGCTTCTGGCGGGCCGACCCGGCCCGCGCGCGGACGACCGGCGGCACCGGACTCGGACTGTCCATCGCCGTGGAGGACGCGAGGCTGCACGGCGGCTGGCTGCAGGCATGGGGCGAGCCGGGCGGCGGCTCGCAGTTCCGGCTCACTCTGCCGCGCACGGCGGACGAACCGCTGCGCGGATCGCCGATACCGCTGGAACCCGAGGATTCCCGGCGCAACCGGGAGAACCGGGGGCAAGCCGCGACCGCTCCCACGACCGGGAGCGAGCACCGGCTGACGGCGGTGCCGGCCCAGCCCGGGGGCAACGACCGCGCCGCACTGCCCATACCCTCGCATGCCCCCGTGGCTCCCCGGACGGCCCCGGCCTCGGTGCATCCGGCGGCCCTGCCGGGGAGTGGCGCACGCGTGGTCGCGCGCCCCGCCGAGGAACGGCCGGGTGAAGATTTCGACTCTGCAGGGCAGGACCCGGACCGGGGGGACACGAACCATGGGCACTGACCGTCACAGGGGCGGCCATGAGCGTGTGCCGGGGCTGGTCGGACTGCTCGGATGCGGTGTCGTGCTGCTGTCCGCGTGCAGCTCGATGCCTGTCACCGGGGACGTCAAGGCTGTGGACGCATCGCAGCCCGGTGACTCCCAGGTACAGGTGTACGCCGTGGCGCCGCGCGACAACGCCACCCCCGAGGAGGTCGTCGACGGCTTCCTGGAGTCCATGACCAGCGATGACCCGGGCTTCAGGACGACCCGCATGTACCTGACGAAGACGGCGGCGAGCAAGTGGAGGCCGAGCGCGTTCACGACGGTGCTCACCAAGGCGCCGAACCGGAGCGACCGCCCGTTCCGCGACAGAGACCCCGGCGTCACGGACGTCACCTACAGCCTGACCGGTGAGAAGGTGGCAACGGTCGACGCCCAGAGCGCCTACCAGCCACTTGCGCCCACGGAATACGACCAGACGCTGCACCTGGTGAGAGAGAACGGGCCGGAGGGCAAGGAGTGGCGCATCGATGTCGTGCCGGACGGCCTTCTGCTCGGGCAGTCGGACTTCAAACGCCTCTACCGTTCCGTCGACAAGTACTACTTCGCCGGGGGGCGGACGGAGGCGCAGTCGACCCTGGTCGCCGACCCCGTCTACCTCCGCAGCCGGACGGACCCTGCCACCAAGATGGACACCGTGACGCAGGCCGTCCGAAGCCTGCTGGCGGGGCCGACCAGTTGGCTTCGCCCGGTGGTCCGCTCCAGCTTCCCCGCGGGTACGACGCTGAAGAAGGGCGTCACCTCCCTGACCCCCGACGACCGCAATGTTCTGAAGGTCCCGCTCAGCAAGAAGGCGGACGGCGTCGGGCAGCGTTCCTGTCGCATGATGGCCTCTCAGATCCTCTACACGTTGCGGGACCTGACGTCCGCACGGGTCGAGCAGGTCGAGCTGCAACGCTCCGACGGCTCCCCGTTGTGCGTTCTGGGGACGGATCAGGCGGAGGAGTTCGCCCCTGACGGCTCGTCGAGCGGCCCGGACAGCCAGTACTTCATCGATGGCAAGGGGCATGTGGAGCGCATTCCCGGTAGCACCAAGGGCAGTGGCACCCCGGAGACGGTGGTCGGCCCGCTCGGCCATGGGCCGGTGCAGATGGGCACGGTCGGTGTGGCGAGGGACGAGCAGTCGGCGGCGGCGGTCTCGCGGGACAAGGCGTCCCTCTACGTGTCGTCCATCGTCTCGGACGGCGAGCTTCCGGCTGCCTCGGTGACCAGCAAGGCCGCGGACGAGAACGACCGTCTGTCGGTGCCGAGCTGGGACGGCCGGGGTGACCTCTGGGTGGCCGACCGGGATCCCGGCAACCGCAGGCTGCTGCGGCTGGCCGGTGGGAACGGCAGACCGGAGGTGGTCGCCGTGCCGGGCCTGGACGGTCGGATCGAGGCGCTGCGGATGTCCGCGGACGGAGTGCGGATCGCGCTTCTGGTGACCCAGGACGGCCACACCACGTTGAAGATCGGCCGGATCGAGCGGCACGGGCCGGAGACGGATCAGCAGGTCTCGGTGGTGGAGTTGCGCCAGGCCGCCCCCCAGCTGACGGACGTGACCGCGATGTCGTGGTCGGGCCGGAGCCGTCTCGTGGTGGTCGGCAAGGAGCAGGGTGGCGTCCAGCAGGTGCGCTATGTGCAGGCGGACGGTTCGACGCCCGCGTCCGGCGTTCTGCCCGGCGTGAACCAGGTGTCGTCGGTCGCGGCGGCGGACGACGAGCAGTTGCCGCTGATGGCGGCCACGTTGAGTGACGGGATAGTGAAGCTGTCGCCGGGTGACAACTGGCAGACGGTGGTCAAGGGAGGCCAGTCGCTGGTCTACCCGGGCTGAGACCCGCGAGCTCGGGCCGGGAACCGCGCGTCCGGCGCCGCGTTTTCCACAGGGGTGGCCGGGTGCCTTCCAGAGGGGCACAGTGGAGCCATGCGGGGGTGGTGGCGGGAGATCTCCGGACTGGTCCTGCCGGTGTCCTGTGGCGGCTGCGGCAGGCCGCGTACGGAGCTGTGCGAGGAGTGCCGAGCGGACCTGTGCGGCCGGGCGCCGCGCCGGGTGAGGCCGGTGCCGGAGCCCAGGGGCCTGCCGACGGTGCACGCGGCGGCCGGCTACGAGAACGCGGTACGTGCGGTGCTCCTGGCCCATAAGGAGCGGGGTGCCCTGGGGCTTGCCGGGCCGCTCGGCAAGGCGCTGGCGGGGGCCGTACGGGCCGGGGCGAGGTATGCGGGCGACGTCGGCCCGCTGCTGCTCGTCCCCGTGCCGTCGGCCCGGCGGGCCGTGGCGGCGCGGGGCCACGATCCGACGCGGCGGATCGCTCTGGCTGCCGCAGGTGACCTGCGGCGCCGCGGTACTCCGGCCCGGGTGGTCGCGGTGCTCCGGCAGCGGCGTCCGGTGGCCGATCAGGTGGGGCTCGGGGCCCGGCAGCGGCAGGAGAATCTCGCGGGGGCCCTGGAGGTCGTGGCCGGGGGTGAACGGCTGCTCGCGGCCGGACGGGTAGTGCTGGTGGACGACCTTCTGACGACCGGTGCCTCGCTGGCCGAGGCGGCTCGGGCGGTCGCGACAGCGGGCGGGCGCGAGGGCGTCGCACACGGCAGTGGGCAGGCGGCCGTTGTCGCAGTTTCTGCGTCGGCCTTCGAAACAAACCGGAACTGTCACTGAACTTGCATCGTTGCAGGTAGTGAGTGAGTAAAAAGACCTGAACGGAGGTACGTGCGAGTAGCGGGTGCCGACATCAGGCCAGGCAGGCTATGTTCGGTTGTGAGGAATGGTGAATGCCGGACCTCGACGAATGCACCGCCAGGTTTCGGGCAGGCAACTCACCAGTAGTCCGGAAGCAGGGAATTCGGTGGGGTGGAGATCCTGCCGATGGGGGAGGAGGAGGTGGAAGTCACCGAGTCCGCGGCTCCGGTCATCACCGGGGCCTGGTGCAAAAGGGAGACGCTCCGCCGCTGAGCGGAGCGATCCGGGAACGGAGTTCTGCGTGGACATCGTCGTCAAGGGCCGCAAGACCGAGGTGCCGGAGCGGTTCCGCAAGCACGTGGCCGAGAAGCTGAAGCTGGACAAGATCCAGAAGTTCGACGGCAAGGTGATCAGCCTCGACGTCGAGGTGTCCAAGGAGCCGAACCCCCGTCAGGCCGATCGTTCCGACCGGGTGGAGATCACGCTCCGTTCGCGTGGGCCGGTCATCCGGGCGGAAGCGGCCGCAGGCGACCCGTACGCAGCGCTGGACCTGGCCACCGGCAAGTTGGAGGCGCGGCTGCGCAAGCAGCACGACAAGCGCTACAGCCGCCGTGGCAACGGCCGGATTCCCGCTGCGGAGGTCGCCGAGACCGTGCCGGGCGCGGCGTCGTTCAACGGCGAGGGCGATCTGGTGGGCAGTGAGACGGGCCAGACCGTGCCCACCACCAGGTTCGGCTCGCTGGAGGTACAGGGCGAGGGTCCGCTGGTGATGCGCGAGAAGACGCATGTCGCCGCACCGATGTCGCTCGATCAGGCGCTCTACGAGATGGAGCTGGTCGGGCACGACTTCTATCTGTTCGTCGACTCCGAGACGAAGGAACCCAGTGTCGTCTACCGGCGGCATGCTTATGACTACGGTGTCATTCACCTGAGGACCGATCCGTTGGCCGCCGATGAGGCGGGCGGCGCGGGCGGTGCGCTCGGCGGCTGACGCCACGCTTCCACGGTGCCCCTGGAGCGTCTGTGCGCCCCCCAGGGGCACCCGTGTGCGGCCACGGGATCGCCGCTCCGACGTCCAGGCATGAAATCATGTCGTCCCAAGCCAACCGGTGCTCTGTGAACTGCCGTTGGCGGACAGTTTGTGAACTTCAGGCCATGGCCTTCAGGGGGAGGAACGATGGCGGACACCTTCGGGCCCGTGCGCGATGCGAATGACGCCGGTGGTGCTGCCGGTACCGGCGCCGGCGTGGAAAGTGGTTCCCACGCGGAGCCGATCCGGGTCCTCGTGGTGGACGACCACGCTCTCTTCCGCAGAGGGCTGGAGATCGTCCTCGCCCAGGAGGAGGACATCCAGGTCGTCGGCGAGGCGGGTGACGGGGCGGAGGCGGTCGACAAGGCTGCCGATCTGCTGCCCGACATCGTGCTGATGGATGTACGGATGCCCAGGCGCGGAGGCATCGAGGCCTGTACGTCGATCAAGGAGGTGGCCCCCAGCGCGAAGATCATCATGCTGACGATCAGCGATGAGGAGGCCGACCTCTATGACGCGATCAAGGCGGGCGCCACCGGCTATCTCCTCAAGGAGATCTCGACGGACGAGGTGGCCACGGCGATTCGCGCGGTCGCCGACGGGCAGTCCCAGATCAGCCCCTCCATGGCATCCAAACTGCTCACCGAGTTCAAGTCGATGATCCAGCGGACCGACGAGCGCCGACTGGTGCCCGCGCCGCGGCTCACCGACCGTGAGCTCGAAGTCCTGAAACTCGTTGCAACGGGCATGAACAATCGCGATATCGCGAAGGAGCTGTTCATTTCCGAGAACACCGTGAAGAACCACGTCCGCAACATCCTGGAGAAGCTGCAGCTGCACTCCAGGATGGAGGCCGTGGTCTATGCCATGCGGGAGAAGATCCTGGAGATCAGGTGACCGCTGCGACGACGGGACCGAACGGATCGAACAGGTCGGCTCCGGGTAAAGGGAAGAGAATGCGCGCTCACGCCAGAGCGCGGGCGATTTCCTGAGCGAGCGGCCCGCGCAGTTCCGGTGCGTCGACCCGCTCCAGCCGGACGTCCGTGCAGCCGACCCAGGACGCGGCCTCCACCAGAGCCTCGGCCATCGGTACCACGGCCTTCCCGCTCTCCAGGGACACCTGACGGGCCACCAGCGTGCTGCCCTCGCGCGCCGGGTCGACGCGGCCCTGCAGCCTTCCGCCCGCCAGCAGCGGCATCGCGAAGTAGCCATGTATCCGCTTGGGCTTGGGGACATAGGCCTCCAGGCGGTGCGTGAAACCGAAGATCCGCTCGGTGCGCGCCCGCTCCCAGACCAGGGAGTCGAACGGCGACAACAGGGTCGTGCGATGCCGCCCGCGCGGCTCCGAGGCCAGCGCCGCCGGGTCCGCCCAGGCCGGCTTCGCCCAGCCCCGCACCGTCACCGGCACCAGACCGGAGTCGGCCACGACGGCGTCGAACTGCTCCCCCTTGAGCCGGTGGTAGTCCGCGATGTCCGCGCGGGTGCCGATGCCCAGGGACTGCCCCGCGAGCGCGACCAGCCGGCGCAGGCACTCCGCGTCGTCCAGATCGTCGTGCAGCACGGCGTCGGGCACGGCCCGCTCGGCGAGGTCGTACACCCGCTTCCAGCTGCGTCGCTCGGTGCACACCACCTCCCCGTACATCAGGGCGCGCTCGACGGCGACCTTCGACTCCGACCAGTCCCACCACTCCCCGCCGTTCTTCGCGCCGCCCAGCTCCGTCGCCGTCAGCGGGCCCTCGGTGCGCAGCTGCTCGATCACTGTTTCGTACGCGCCGTCCGGCAGGTCGTGATGCCAGTGGGGGCGCGAGCGGTAGGCGCGGCGGCGGAACGCGAAGTGCGGCCACTCCTCGACCGGCAGGATGCACGCCGCGTGCGACCAGTACTCGAAGGTACGGCCGCCCGACCAGTACGCCTCCTCGACCGCGCGCCGGCCGATCGCGCCCAGGCGCGCGTACGGAATCAGTTCGTGCGAACGCGCGAGCACCGAGATCGTGTCGAGCTGCACGGCACCGAGATGCCGCAGCACACCCGGAACCCCGGCCCGGCGGTCCGGAGCACCCAGGAAGCCCTGGGCGCGCAGGGCGATCCTGCGCGCCTGGTCGGCGGAGAGTTCGGCGGCGGGGGGCGGCACAGACGTCATGTCCCGCACCCTAGAGGGAGGCACTGACATCCGGGCCCGGAGTTCACCGATCGGCGTCAGCCGGCTGCGGGCAGATAGGTGTCGGTGCCCGGCAGGCCGAGATCGGACGGGATCAGGGCACCGATCCAGGCGTCGCGCCGTACCCCCTTGTTGAGCAGTCCCGACCGCTGCTCGCCCTCCATCCGGAATCCCGTTCTCAGCGCCACGGCACGCGAGGGACCGTTGCCGACCTCGGCCCGCCACTCCAGCCGGTCGCCGCCGAGCGAGGTGAAGGTCCAGCGGGCGGCGGCCAGGACCGCCTCCGACGTGTAGCCGCGCCCCCGGTGCTCCCTGGCGGTCCAGAAACCCACCTCGTACGTGCCGGGCAGATTGCGGCGGATGATGCCGACCGCGCCCACCAGTGCCCCGCTGCCGCGCAGGACCACCGCGAAGTCGTACGCGGAGTCGTCGTGCCAGCCGCCGGGGGACTGCTTCTCCGCGAAGAACTCCGCGTCGGCATGGCTGTACGGGGAGGGCACGACCGTCCAGCGCTGGATGTCCGGGTCCTGACAGGCGGCATGGATCTCGTCCGCGTCGCCACCGGCGAAGGGGCGCAGCAGCAGACGCTCGGTGGTGAGGGTGATCGGCTCCATGTACGGATTCTGCTGAGGAGCCGACCGGGAAGCGAACACTTTTCGGACTTCCCGGCACCTTCGGTGCCCCCCGGCCGTTGACTGGAAGGGGACGGTGGAGCCGACGCGGCGGCAGCCCTCCCGGCGCGGCGGGGTCCTCGCTTACGATGGCCGTTGCGGTGGGGCCCACCTGCCGTGCCCGCGCCAGAGTCCATTCCACGACCCAGTGCCAGGCCCGACCGGCAAGGAGACCAGCCTCAGTGTCCGTCTTCAACAAGCTCATGCGTGCAGGCGAAGGCAAGATCCTGCGCAAACTGCACCGCATCGCGGACCAGGTCAGCTCCATCGAAGAGGACTTCGTCAACCTCTCCGACGCCGAGCTGCGGGCGCTCACCGACGAGTACAAGGAACGGTACGCGGACGGCGAGAGCCTGGACGACCTGCTCCCCGAGGCATTCGCGACCGTCCGTGAGGCCGCCAAGCGGGTCCTCGGACAGCGCCACTACGACGTTCAGATGATGGGCGGCGCAGCCCTGCACCTCGGCTATGTGGCCGAGATGAAGACCGGCGAGGGCAAGACCCTGGTCGGCACCCTGCCGGCGTATCTCAACGCGCTCTCCGGCAAGGGCGTGCACCTGATCACGGTCAACGACTACCTCGCCGAGCGTGACTCCGAGCTGATGGGCCGGGTCCACAAGTTCCTCGGCCTGACCGTCGGCTGCATCATCGCCAACATGACGCCGGCCCAGCGCCGTGAGCAGTACGCCTGCGACATCACGTACGGCACGAACAACGAGTTCGGCTTCGACTACCTCCGCGACAACATGGCGTGGTCCGCGGACGAGCTCGTCCAGCGCGGCCACAACTTCGCCGTGGTCGACGAGGTCGACTCGATCCTCGTCGACGAGGCCCGTACACCGCTGATCATCTCCGGCCCGGCCGACCAGGCCACCAAGTGGTACGGCGACTTCGCCAAGCTGGTCACGCGCCTGACCAAGGGCGAGGCGGGCAACCCGCTCAAGGGCATCGAGGAGACCGGCGACTACGAGGTCGACGAGAAGAAGCGGACCGTCGCCATCCATGAGTCCGGTGTCTCGAAGGTCGAGGACTGGCTCGGCATCGAGAACCTCTACGAGTCCGTGAACACCCCTCTCGTCGGGTACCTCAACAACGCCATCAAGGCGAAGGAACTCTTCAAGAAGGACAAGGACTACGTCGTCATCGACGGCGAAGTCATGATCGTCGACGAGCACACCGGCCGTATCCTCGCCGGCCGCCGCTACAACGAGGGCATGCACCAGGCGATCGAGGCGAAGGAAGGGGTGGACATCAAGGACGAGAACCAGACGCTCGCCACGATCACCCTGCAGAACTTCTTCCGTCTCTACAGCAAGCTCTCCGGCATGACCGGTACGGCGATGACCGAGGCCGCCGAGTTCCACCAGATCTACAAGCTCGGGGTGGTGCCGATCCCGACGAACCGGCCGATGGTCCGTGCCGACCAGTCGGACCTGATCTACCGCACCGAGGTCGCGAAGTTCGCGGCGGTCGTCGACGACATCGCCGAGAAGCACGAGAAGGGCCAGCCGATCCTGGTCGGTACCACCTCGGTCGAGAAGTCCGAGTACCTCTCGCAGCAGCTCTCCAAGCGCGGTGTCCAGCACGAGGTGCTCAACGCCAAGCAGCACGACCGTGAGGCGACGATCGTCGCCCAGGCCGGCCGCAAGGGCGCGGTCACGGTCGCGACGAACATGGCCGGACGAGGCACCGACATCAAGCTCGGCGGCAACCCCGATGATCTTGCCGAGGCGGAGCTGCGCCAGCGCGGCCTCGACCCCGTCGAGCACGTCGAGGAGTGGGCGGCGGCGCTGCCCGCGGCGCTGGAGAAGGCCGAGCAGGCCGTGAAGGCGGAGTTCGAAGAGGTCAGGGAGCTCGGCGGGCTCTACGTCCTGGGCACCGAGCGGCACGAGTCGCGGCGTATCGACAACCAGCTGCGCGGTCGTTCCGGCCGTCAGGGCGACCCCGGCGAGTCCCGCTTCTACCTGTCGCTCGGCGACGACCTGATGCGGCTGTTCAAGGCGCAGATGGTCGAGCGCGTCATGTCGATGGCCAATGTGCCGGACGACGTGCCGATCGAGAACAAGATGGTGACGAGGGCGATCGCCTCGGCGCAGTCGCAGGTCGAGCAGCAGAACTTCGAGACGCGTAAGAACGTCCTGAAGTACGACGAGGTGCTCAACCGGCAGCGCGAGGTCATCTACGGCGAGCGGCGCCGGGTCCTGGAGGGCGAGGATCTGCAGGACCAGATCCGCCACTTCATGGACGACACGATCGACGACTACATCCGTCAGGAGACCGCCGAGGGCTTCGCCGAGGAGTGGGACCTGGACCGGCTGTGGGGTGCGTTCAAGCAGCTCTACCCGGTGAAGGTCACCGTCGAGGAACTGGAGGAGGCGGCCGGCGACCTGGCCGGGATCACCGCCGAGTTCATCGGTGAGTCCATCAAGGACGACATCCACGAGCAGTACGGCGAGCGCGAGAAGCAGCTCGGCTCGGACATCATGCGTGAGCTGGAGCGGCGTGTCGTGCTGTCCGTCCTGGACCGCAAGTGGCGTGAGCACCTCTACGAGATGGACTACCTCCAGGAGGGCATCGGCCTCCGTGCCATGGCGCAGAAGGACCCGCTGGTCGAGTACCAGCGCGAGGGCTTCGACATGTTCAACGCCATGATGGAGGGCATCAAGGAGGAGTCCGTCGGCTACCTGTTCAACCTGGAGGTCCAGGTCGAGCAGCAGGTCGAGGAGGTTCCGGTGCAGGACGAGGCCGAGCAGACCTCGCCGGCCAAGGAGGACCTCGTACCGGCGGCGCGTCCGGAGATCCGGGCCAAGGGGCTCGACGCCCCGCAGCGTCCCGACCGGCTGCACTTCTCCGCTCCCACGGTGGACGGGGAGGGCGGGGTCGTCGAGGGCGACTTCTCCAACGGTGACGGCGCGGCCGGGTCCGAGTCGGACGGGTTGACCCGGGCGGAGCGCCGCAAGGCCCAGAAGAACGGTGGCGGTGGGCGACGCCGCAAGAAGTAGCGGTGGCGGTCACGTCGGCGCTGTTGGCGCCGATCGGCTTCTGACCGGGGCCGGGCACCTTGTTCGGGTGCTCGGCCCCGGTCTGTTTTTTTCCTCGGTCCCCGGCCCCGGCCCCGGTTCGGGCCCTGGCCCCGGCCTCGGTTCGGGCCGGGCGCCGGACCCTCTGGGTGCCGGGAGGGCCGCGGGAAGGTCCCTGGCCGGGCGTCTACCGGGCTGTCGCCACCCGCAGGTGTTCGTCGCCCAGTTCCACCGCGGCGCAGCGCCAGCGGAGGTCCGGTCCCTGTTCGAGGCGGAAGGCCATCGCCCTCACCTGTTCGCCCGCGGCGATGCTCGCGCAGGCCTCCACCACACCCGGGGCCGGCTGGGCGCCGTGGCACATGCGGATCACGGGGCGGGCGCCGCGGGCCCTCAGCGGGGTGCGGGGGGCCAGTTCGGCCAGTTGGTCGTAGGCCTCCCCGATGGTGTGTCCGAGCATCCAGTGCACCGGGCGCTGGCCGCTGAGAACCGCCAGGAGGCGTTCGGCGAACCAGTGGTGGGGGCGGAGGCGCCGGGGAGTCCTTGTGCGCTGCGGTGGTACGGCTTCGGGCCTGCGTCGGTCGTGTCGTCCGGCGGGCCGGGTCCTGTTCGTGGTCATCGCTCATCGCCCCCGTGCTTCAGAGGCCCGGTCGAATACCGGGCGGTAACTTCTGCTGTGGATCTTCTACGGCGACGGCGGAGGCGGCCGCAAGCGCCCCAGGGGTGCCGGACGCGGCCGGGTGGAATCACCTATCCGGGTGATGTGCCGGGTGTCGTGCGGGGCGCGAGGCGGGCGGGGGGAGGGTGAGAGACGGTTGCCGGGTGGACGGGGCGGCGGTGGTGCACGTAACCCCAAAGAGGGACGTCGCACGTATCCTGAGGGCGTTTCCGACTACGAAAGCGGCCAGCCATGCGCGTGTACGTCCCCCTGACGCTCCCCGGACTCGCAGCGGCGCACAAGGCGGGCGAGATCGGTCCCGGTCCGCTGACCGCCTACGCGGTGACTCCAGGTCTGCGCGAGTGGTACGTCTCCGACGACATCGAGGAGCTGGAGTACGCGGCGCTCAACCGGGCCGCCTCCGCCTCGCTGCGCCTGATCGCCGGGAACCCCGACGTGGTCCGCCGACGGGTCGTCGTGGCCGTCGACGTGCCCGACGGTTCGGCCGTCGCCGACCCGGACCACAGCCTCGACTCGTCGTCGATCGGTGAGGTGCGGATCGCGTCCCCCGTCGCGCTGACGGAGGCCGCCGCGGTGCACGTCGACGCGGACGACGCGGAGAAGGACGTCACGGCCGCCGCGGCGGCTCTGGGTGCCGCGGACCTCGGTGACGACGACGCGCAGTTCACCGTGGACGGTGCCGAGGACCACGAGCTGCTGTGGTTCGGCATCCAGGAGATCCCGAATCTGATCGGCTGAGAGCGGGCGGAAGAGGGGCCCCTCCCGCACCGTCGGGCCGGCCCTCGGACCGGCTCCCGGACGGGATCGGGCCGCTCCCGGGCCGGCGATCGGGGCGGCTCCCGGACGGGATCGGGGCGGCTCCCGAGTCGGCTGTCGGACCCTGCGGGTACTTTCTGACGCATGGGGACGCATGGGAAGCACCGCACACATCTGGTCTGGGACTGGAACGGCACCCTGCTCGACGACAACGCCGCGGTCGTCGGCGCGACGAACGCCGCGTTCGGCGAGGTCGGTCTGGAACCGATCACGCTGGAGCAATACAGGGAGATGTACTGCATCCCGATCCCCCGCTTCTACGAGCGGCTGATGGGCCGGTTGCCCACGGAGGCCGAGTGGGAGCGGATGGACGGGATATTCCACCGGTACTACACCGAACAGCGGGCCGCCTGCGGGCTCACCGAGGGCGCCGAGGAACTCCTCGCGGGGTGGCGGCTGGGCGGGGGCAGCCAGTCCCTCCTGAGCATGTACGGACATGACCAGCTCGTCCCCGTGGTTCGCGGGTACGGCATCGAGCGGCACTTCGTACGCGTCGACGGGCGCACCGGGCCGTCCGGCGGCAGCAAGGCGCTCCACATGGAGCGGCACCTCGCCGCGCTGGACGGGACATCCCCGGAGCGCACGGTGGTCATCGGCGATGCGGTGGACGACGCCGTGGCCGCCGCCCACGTCGGTGCGAAGGCCGTCCTGTACACCGGCGGGTCGCACAGCAGGGCCAGCCTGGAGGCGGCCGGGGTACCCGTGGTCGACAGCCTGGCCGAAGCCGCCGAGGTGGCCGAGGGAATGGCCGGATAGGAGCTGAAGGGCGCGGGCGGGGTCCCTGGAAGGCGCCGTCAGGCGGTGACCGGGGCCTTCGTGCGGAGCACCTTCAGGAACTCGCGCATCCACGCCGAGTGGTCCGGCCACGCGCGCGACGAGATCAGCGTGCCGTCGACCACCGCCTCGTGGTCCTCGAAGGTGGCGCCCGCCGCCTGCATGTCGAGCTCCAGGGCCGGGTACGCGGTGACGTGCCGGCCGGCCAGTGCGCCGACGGCCGCCGTCATCAGCGGGCCGTGGCAGATCTGGGCCACCGGGCGGTCCGAGTCGAAGAAGGCCTTGAGGATCTTGCGCAGCTCGGCGTCGTTGCGCAGATACTCGGGGGCCCGGCCGCCCGGGACGACCAGGGCCACGTAGTCCCCGGCATCGACCTCGGAGAAGGCCAGGTCCGCGGGCCAGGTGTAGCCGGGCTTCTCGGTGTACGTGTCGAAGCCGGGCTCGAAGTCGTGGACCACGAAGCGGAGCGTCTTGCGGGCGGGGGCCGCGATGTGGACGTCGTACCCCTCCTCGCGCAGCCGCTGGTACGGATAGAGGACTTCCAGGGACTCGGCGGCGTCGCCGGTGACGATCAGGATCTTCGGTGCCATGGCGGGGCTCCCACGGGTTCGTCGGCCTGTTCCGTCTACCAGAGTGCGGCAATACCGGCCGCCGCGCTGTCCAGAGTGTCAAACTTCGGGACCTTCTTTTGTACACATACGGGTCGTGACGGTTACGGGGGCGGGCGAGATAGCCTGGACCCCGTGATCAGCGCGATACGCCTCGGGGGCAGCGAAGCCCCCGGCCTGCGCCCGGAGTGCCACAGCACCCGGGCCATCACTGATCCTCACAGCCCGGCCCGACTGTCAAAAATGGCCAATATGGGCCCGGGTATCTCTCATAGCGGCATAGCGTCGACTCAGACCGGAAACCCCGTGTCGTGGCGGTACGTCGTCTTTTACACCTACGTCACGCAACGGCGCGCGACAGGAGCCAGAGGACATGCAGACCAAGCTGGACGAAGCCAAGGCCGAGCTGCTCGCACGGGCCGCCAAGGTAGCTGACAACAGCCCGGGCGGTGGTGTCGGTGGCCCGGGCGGTACCCCCCGGGTGAGTGCCGCGGCCACCGGGGCCGGACAGGAGCGTCCCGGGCAGGACGTTCTCCTCTCCTACCTCCAGCGCTACTACCTGCACACCGCTCCGGAGGACATCGCCGGCCGCGACCCCGTCGACGTCTTCGGCGCGGCCTCCTCCCACTACCGGCTCGCCGAGAATCGCCCGCAGGGCACGGCGAACGTCCGCGTGCACACCCCGACCGTCGAGGAGAACGGCTGGACGTGCAGCCACTCCGTGGTCGAGGTCGTCACCGACGACATGCCGTTCCTGGTCGACTCCGTCACCAATGAGCTGTCCCGGCAGGGGCGCGGCATCCATGTCGTGATCCACCCGCAGGTCGTCGTACGCCGCGACGTCACCGGCAAGCTCATCGAGGTCCTCGCCGAGGGCAACGGTCACGCCACGCGCCCGCAGGACCGCACGAACGCCAAGGGTGCCAAGGCCGCCGGGACCGAGCTGCCGCACGACGCGCTCGTCGAGTCCTGGATCCACGTCGAGATCGACCGTGAGACCGACCGCTCCGACCTCCAGCAGATCGCCGCCGATCTGCTGCGCGTGCTGTCCGACGTGCGGGAGACCGTCGAGGACTGGGAGAAGATGCGCGAGGCCGCGCTGCGCATCGCCGACGACCTGCCCGGCGAGCCGCTCGACGCCCTCGCCGACGAGGAGGTGAACGAGGCCGGGGAGCTGCTGCGCTGGCTCGCCGCCGACCACTTCACCTTCCTCGGCTACCGCGAGTACGAGCTGAAGGACACCGACTCGCTGGCCGCCGTCCCCGGCACCGGCCTCGGCATCCTGCGCTCCGACCCGCACCACAGCGTCGACGAGGCGCACCCCGTCAGCCCGTCCTTCGACCGGCTGCCCGCCGACGCACGGGCCAAGGCCCGCGAGCGCAAGCTCCTCGTCCTCACCAAGGCCAACAGCCGGTCGACCGTCCACCGCCCCAGCTACCTCGACTACGTCGGCGTGAAGAAGTTCGACGCCGACGGCAACGTCATCGGTGAGCGCCGCTTCCTCGGACTGTTCTCGTCCGCCGCGTACACCGAGTCCGTGCGCCGGGTGCCCGTCATCCGCCGCAAGGTCGCCGAGGTGCTGGAGGGCGCGGGCTTCTCGCCGAACAGCCACGACGGCCGTGACCTGCTCCAGATCCTGGAGACGTACCCGCGCGACGAGCTCTTCCAGACGCCCGTCGACCAGCTGCGTTCCGTCGTCACGTCCGTCCTGTACCTCCAGGAGCGCCGCCGGCTGCGGCTCTACCTGCGCCAGGACGAGTACGGGCGCTACTACTCCGCGATCGTCTACCTGCCGCGCGACCGCTACACCACCGGTGTGCGGCTGCGTCTGATCGACATCCTCAAGGAGGAACTGGGCGGCACCAGCGTCGACTTCACCGCCTGGAACACCGAGTCGATCCTTTCCCGGCTGCACTTCGTCGTCCGGGTCGCCCCCGGCACCGAGCTGCCCGACCTCACCGACGCCGAGGCCGACCGCATCGAGGCCCGGCTCGTCGAAGCCGCCCGCTCCTGGGCCGACGGCTTCCAGGAGGCCCTCGGCGCCGAGTGCGGTGAGGAGCGTGCCGCCGAGCTGCTGCGCCAGTACGGCCACTCGTTCCCCGAGGGCTACAAGGCGGACCACACGCCGCGCGCCGCCGTCTCCGACCTGGTCCATCTCGAAGCGCTCAAGAAGGGCGAGAAGGACTTCGCCCTCAGCCTCTACGAGCCCGTCGGCGCGGGCCCCGGCGAGCGGCGTTTCAAGATCTACCGGACCGGCGAGCAGGTCTCCCTGTCCGCCGTCCTCCCGGCTCTCCAGCGGCTCGGCGTCGAGGTCGTCGACGAGCGTCCGTACGAGCTGCGCTGCGCCGACGGCACCCACGCCTGGATCTACGACTTCGGCCTGCGGTTGCCGCAGACCAACGGCAACGGCAACTACCTCGCCGACGACGCCCGCGACCGGTTCCAGGACGCCTTCGCCGCCGTGTGGACGGGTGAGGCGGAGAACGACGGCTTCAACTCGCTCGTGCTGGGCGCCGGTCTGAACTGGCGGCAGGCGATGGTGCTGCGCGCCTACGCGAAGTACCTGCGCCAGGCCGGATCGACCTTCAGCCAGGACTACATGGAGAGCACTCTCCGCAACAACGTCCACACCACCCGGCTGCTGGTCTCGCTCTTCGAGGCGCGTATGTCGCCCGAGCGCCAGCGGGCCGGCACGGAGCTGACCGACGGGCTCCTCGAAGAGCTGGACGGGGCCCTGGACCAGGTCGCCTCTCTCGACGAGGACCGGATCCTGCGGTCCTTCCTCACCGTCATCAAGGCCACCCTGCGCACCAACTTCTTCCAGATGTCGGACGACGGCAGGCCGCACGGTTACGTCTCGATGAAGTTCGACCCGCAGTCCATCCCGGATCTGCCCGCGCCCCGTCCGGCGTTCGAGATCTGGGTCTACTCGCCGCGCGTCGAGGGCGTGCACCTGCGCTTCGGCAAGGTCGCGCGAGGCGGTCTGCGCTGGTCGGACCGGCGCGAGGACTTCCGGACGGAGATCCTCGGACTGGTCAAGGCACAGATGGTCAAGAACACCGTCATCGTGCCCGTCGGCGCCAAGGGCGGCTTCGTCGCCAAGCAGCTCCCGGACCCGGCCGTCGACCGTGACGCCTGGATGGCCGAGGGCATCGCCTCGTACCGCACCTTCATCTCGGCGCTGCTCGACATCACCGACAACATGGTGGCCGGCGAGGTCGTGCCCCCCAAGGACGTCGTCCGTCACGACGAGGACGACACCTACCTGGTCGTCGCCGCTGACAAGGGCACCGCGAAGTTCTCCGACATCGCCAACGAGGTCGCCGTCTCGTACGGCTTCTGGCTCGGCGACGCGTTCGCCTCCGGCGGCTCCGCCGGCTACGACCACAAGGGCATGGGCATCACCGCCCGCGGCGCCTGGGAGTCCGTCAAGCGGCACTTCCGCGAGCTCGGCCACGACACCCAGACCGAGGACTTCACCGTCGTCGGCGTCGGCGACATGTCGGGTGACGTCTTCGGCAACGGCATGCTGCTCTCCGAGCACATCCGGCTCGTCGCCGCCTTCGACCACCGGCACATCTTCATCGACCCCACCCCGGACGCCGCCACCTCGTACGCCGAGCGGCGCCGCCTCTTCGACCTGCCGCGCAGCTCCTGGGCCGACTACAACAAGGACCTGCTCTCCGCGGGCGGCGGCATCCACCCGCGCAGCGCCAAGTCCATCCCGATCAACGCGCACATCCGGGAGGCGCTCGGCATCGAGCCGGGGGTCACCAAGCTGACGCCCGCCGAGCTGATGCAGACCATCCTCAAGGCCCGTGTCGACCTGCTGTGGAACGGCGGCATCGGCACGTACATCAAGTCCTCCGCCGAGTCGAACGCGGACGTCGGGGACAAGGCCAACGACGCGATCCGCGTCAACGGCCAGGACCTGCGGGCCAAGGTCGTCGGCGAGGGCGGCAACCTCGGCGCCACCCAGCTCGGCCGGATCGAGTTCGCCCGCAACGGCGGCCGGATCAACACCGACGCGATCGACAACAGTGCCGGTGTGGACACCTCGGACCACGAGGTGAACATCAAGATCCTGCTCAACGGTCTGGTGCGGGACGGCGACATGACCGTCAAGCAGCGCAACAAGCTGCTCGCCGAGATGACCGACGAGATCGGCCGTCTGGTGCTGCGCAACAACTACGCGCAGAACGTGGCGCTCACCAACGCCACGGCGCAGTCGCCCTCCCTGCTCCACGCCCACCAGCGCTTCATGCGCCGGCTGGTCCGCGACGGGGACCTCGACCGCGGCCTGGAGTTCCTGCCCAGCGACCGGCAGATCCGTGAACTGCTGAACGCCGGAAAGGGGCTCAGCCAGCCCGAGCTGGCCGTGCTGCTCGCGTACACGAAGATCACGGTGGCCCGGGAGCTGATCCGGACCAGCCTGCCGGACGACCCACACCTGCAGAAGCTGCTGCACGCCTACTTCCCGGAGCAACTGCGCGAGCAGTTCCCCGAGGCGGTCGACGGGCACGCGCTGCGTCGCGAGATCATCACCACGGTCCTGGTCAACGACACCGTGAACAGTGGCGGTTCGACCTTCCTGCACCGTCTGCGGGAGGAGACCGGAGCCTCGATCGAGGAGATCGTGCGGGCACAGTTCGCGGCCCGCGAGATCTTCGGCCTCGGCCAGGTGTGGGACGCCGTCGAGGCGCTCGACAACAAGGTCGCCTCCGATGTGCAGACCCGGATCAGGCTGCACTCGCGCCGGCTCGTCGAGCGCGGTTCGCGCTGGCTGCTCGGCAACCGGCCGCAGCCGCTGGAGATCGCCGGGACGATCGACTTCTTCAAGGCCGGTGTCGAGCAGGTCTGGGCCGAGCTGCCCAAGATGCTGATGGGCGCCGACCTGGAGTGGTACCAGTCGATCCTGGAGGAGCTCACCGAGGCGGGTGTCCCGGGCGAGCTGGCCCAGCGGGTCGCCGGGTTCTCGTCCGCCTTCCCGGCGCTGGACGTCGTGGCGATCGCGGAGCGCACCGGCAAGGAACCGCTCGCCGTCGCCGAGGTGTACTACGACCTCGCGGACCGGCTGGGCATCACGCAGCTCATGGACCGGATCATCGAACTGCCGCGGGCCGACCGCTGGCAGTCGATGGCACGGGCCTCCATCCGCGAGGACCTGTACGCCGCGCACGCCGCGCTCACCGCGGATGTGCTGTCCGTGGGCAACGGGACCTCCACGCCGGAGGAGCGGTTCCAGGCCTGGGAGGAGAAGAACGCGGCGATCCTCACGCGGTCGCGCTCCACGCTTGAGGAGATCCAGGGCTCGGACTCGTTCGACCTGGCGAACCTCTCGGTGGCCATGCGGACGATGCGGACGCTGCTGCGCACGCACGCCTAGCGGGACAAGGGGCGGGGCGGGGGGCCGGGGGGGCCCGCGGCCCCCCCCCCCCCCCCCCGTAGGAGGACCGGCCCGAAACCCGGGCCGAGCACCCGAACCAGCCCGGGCTGGTGGGGGCAGGCTGGAGACCCCGCGGGCC
>NZ_JBIURS010000001.1:27801-352535 GCF_044740965.1 Streptomyces sp. NPDC088252
CGTGGGGGGGGGGGGGGGGGGGGGGGGGGGGGGGGGGCCGGGGGGGGGGGGGGGGGGGGGGGGGGGGGGGGGGGGGGGGGCCCCCCGCCCCCCCCCCCCGCCCCTTGTCGTCGGACGGACGTGACCGCGGGCCGAGGCCCCGTCCCGTCCCGGGGCTGTGGGGGAGCGGGTGCTGCCGCGGCTGCGGAGCCGCGGCAGCGGTGCTTCTACCGCTGCCACAGGGTGAGTTCGGTGAAGTAGTCCGGCAGATCGTTGGTGCTGCGCCTCTCCACCTTGGTGATCTTCAGCATGGCGAGATTGCCGTCGGACGTCACCGTGCACAGGCGGGTGCCCACCGGGAGGGTCTGGCCGCGCTGGAGTTCCTTCTCCCTGATCTCGGACGGCAGGACGTCGGACTGCGAGCCCTGAAGGCACTGTTCGGGGGTGGCTCCGGCGCTCTTGCCCATGGGCGTACGGAAGGTCCAGCTGCCGCCCAACACCTCGCTCAGCTCCAGCTCGTCGTCGCTGTCGGTGAATTCGCTGGGGCCCGAGATCCGTGGTTCGTCGAGATCGACTCCGATGACACTCGGCTCGGCGGGTGCCCGCAGCGCGAACGGCCGGTCCTTGAAGATCACCTTGTAGCTGCTCTGCTGCGCGGACGATCCGGACGAGGGGGAGCCCGACGGCTTCGGATCGGATTCGGGATCGGAATCCGGGGCCGAGGGCCGGTCGCTGTGCTTGACGTCGGCGTTCGTGCTGTCGCCGCCCTTGTCATTGCCGCGGGTGGCGATCACCCATGTCCCCGCGACCAGCAGCAGCGCGACCCCGGCGGCCGCCGCGACCCGCAGCGGCTTCCGGGACTTCAGGGCGGGCGCGGTCGCCGGAGCCGGGGCGGGCACCGGCGGCGGCACGGTGGGGTGGCCGGGCTGCGGCGGGGTGTGTGGCGTGGGCGGCTGGTGGGGCAGGGTCGTCGCGAATCCGGTCTGCGCACCCGGCGGCACCGGGTCGGCGGGGGCGGTGGCGCCGGTGCGCGACGGGCCCGTGCCCGGCGGGTAGGTGGGCACCGCCGCCGGGTCCGTCGCCGGCTGCGGGGGCAGTTGCGCTGCCTGCTCGCGGCGGGCGATCTCGGCGGCGAGCGGCTCCGGCAGCCAGTCGGCCGATTCGCTCAGCGGCCGTCCGGCCGACTGCTCGCACAGAGCGGCGAGTTCGGCGGGGGTGATGCGTGCCCGCGGGTCGGCGGCCAGGCAGCGTTCCAGCAGTGGGCGCAGCTCCTGCGGATAGCCGTCGAGCCGCGGCGGCCGGTGCTCGGTGTTGGCGATCTGGGCGGCGACGGTCATCGCCCCGCCCGCTCCGTACGGATGGCGGCCGGTCGCCGCGAGCGCCGCGATCAGACCGAGCGAGAAGGCGTCGGTGGCCGGTCCGACCGGCTCGCCGAGGGCGTGCTCGGGCGACATGAACTGCGGGGTTCCGATGAGCCCGCCGCTGCGGGTGAGCTGGGTGGCGTCGGCGGCGCGGGCGATCCCGAAGTCGATGACGTACGGACCGCTCGCCCCGAGCAGGATGTTGCCGGGCTTCAGATCGCGGTGGACGACCCCTGCCGCGTGGATGGCGGTGAGCGCCAGGGCCGTGCAGCCGATGAGTCGGAAGACCGTGGGCAGCGGCAGCGGCCCGTGGTCCGTGAGCGCCGAATGCAGCGACATGCCGGGCACGAACGCCGAGGCGAGCCAGGGCTGTCGGCCGGAGGTGTCGTGGTCGACCACCGGCACCAGGTGATAGCCCTGCACCCGGCGGGCGGCCTGCACCTCCTGCTCGAACCGGCGGCGGAATTCGGGATCGTCGCCGAACTCGCGGCGGATCAGCTTCAGTGCGACAGCCTGGCCGCCGCGGGTGTGCGAGAGATAGACGGTCCCCATGCCGCCCTCGCCGATGCGGGCGAGCAGCCGGTAACCGGAGGTCTCGCGCGGATCGTCCGGTCCCAGAGGTGTGAGTATGTCGCCCGTGCCGGTACTGATGGGAGCCTCCCCGCTCGCGTGACCGAAATCCGACCGGATGGAGCCTACGATAGGTGGCGGGCCGTCAATTCACCCTTCCCGGTCGGGGCTTCTTCGGATCGGGCGGGGCCGGCCGGCGGCCATCGGATCACGCACGGTCGGCACATAGGTGGGGGTGTACGAGGACGGGCGGGGCCGCGTCGCCGTCTCGATCCGTGCCACGGCCGACGCCACCGGGCCCGGCAGCCAGCAGGTGAACTCCCCCTGCCCCGGACCGTCGTCCCCGCCGAGCGCCTCCCGGCACATCCGGGCGACCTCGCGGGCGGCGGGGCGCTCCTCGGGCCGGGCGGCCAGACAGTCTTCGAGCAACTGCCGCAGCGGCCGCGGGTGATGGTCCAGGCGCGGGGGTTCGCGGTCGGTGCCCGCGATCCGGGCGGCGACCGCGAGACCGTGGCCCCGGCCGTACGGATGCTGCCCGGTGGCGGCCTCGGCGGCCAGCAGCCCGAGCGCGAAAACATCGGATATGGGGGTGAGGTCCCGGCCCAGCGCGTGCTCGGGCGACATGTACTTCGGGCTGCCGATCAGCCGCCCCGCCGTGGTGAGGGTCAGGGCACCGGCGGCCCGCGCGATCCCGAAGTCCAGCAGCCAGGGGCCGCTCGCGGCGAGCAGCAGATTGCCGGGCTTGATGTCCCGGTGGATGACCCCGGCGGCGTGGACGGCGTCCACCGCGCGGGCGAGGGCGCCGGTCAGCCGGAGCACCGCGTCCGTCGGCAGCGGCCCGTGCGCGCCGAGCACGGCGTCCAGCGGCAGCCCGGGGACGTAGTGGGTGGCGAGCCAGGGCCGCGGCCCCTCGACGTCATGGTCGACGACGGGCACCAGGTGGTATCCGGAGACCCGGCGGGCCGCGGCCACCTCACGGGCGAACCGCACCCGGAACTCCGCGTCCCGCGCGTACTCCCGGCGGATCACCTTCAGGGCGACGGGGTGGCCGCCCCGGGTGTGCGAGAGATAGACGCTGCCCATCCCGCCCTCGCCCACCCGGGCCCGGAGGGCGTAGCCGGAGATCTCCCGCGGGTCGTCCGCCCGCAGCGGTCCCGGTACGCCGTCCTGCATGTGTCCCCCTGGGCCGTGTCCGTGAAGTCCCGCCTGCCCCGAGGCGGTTCGAGCGCGAGCCCGTTGTGCGGCAGGGGACTTTATCGCCCGCCGCTACGACCTACTTCTTGCCGGTGAACCTCTCGTACGCGGCCACGACCTCGTCCGCCGGACCGTCCATCCGCAGCGTCCCGGCCTCCAGCCAGATCGCCCGGTCGCAGGTCTCGGTGATCGACTTGTTGCTGTGACTGACCAGGAAGACCGTGCCCGCCTCCTTGCGCAGCTCGACGATCCGTTCCTTGCTGCGGCGCTGGAACCTGGCGTCGCCGGTGGACAGCGCCTCGTCGATCAGGAGGACGTCATGGCTCTTGGCGGCCGCGATCGAGAACCGCAGCCGGGCGCCCATGCCGGAGGAGTACGTCCGCATCGGCAGGGTGATGAAGTCGCCCTTCTCGTTGATGCCGGAGAAGTCGACGATGCCCTGGTAGCGGTCGCGGATCTCGGCCCGCGTCATGCCCATCGCGAGGCCGCCGAGGACGACATTGCGTTCGCCGGTCAGATCGCTCATCAGCGCCGCGTTCACCCCGAGCAGCGAGGGCTGGCCCTGGGTGTGCACCCGGCCCTTCGTCGCGGGCAGCAGGCCGGCGATCGCCTTCAGCAGCGTCGACTTGCCCGAGCCGTTGGAACCGATCAGACCGATCGCCTCGCCCTTGTGCGCGGCGAAGCTCACTCCCTTCACGGCGTGCACCTCGCGCACCCCCGGGGCCTGCCGGCGCGAGACGATCCGGCTGAGCGCCGAGGTGGCGCTGCCCTTTCCGGTGCGGGCGCCGTTGACCTTGTACGTGATGTGGACGTCGTCCACGACGACGGTCGGTACCCGTTCGTTGATGTCGGTCACGTTGTCAGCCACGTCCGTACCGCTCCTCGGCCTGCCAGAAGTACACGAATCCGCCCACCCCGCACACGAGTGCCCAGCCCGCGGCGATCGCCCACACATGCGGCGGCAGATGGGACGCGCCGAAACTGTCGATGAGCGCGAACCGCATCAGGTCGATGAAGACGGCGGCCGGATTGCACTCCAGCATCACCACCACGAAGTGCGGAACCCGGTCTCCCGCGAGCATCCTGTCCACGCTCCACATGACGCCCGAGGCGTACATCCAGGTGCGCAGGATGAACGGCATCAGCTGGGCGACGTCCGGCGTCCGGGCGGCCAGCCGCGCCACCACCATCGAGACGCCGGTGTTGAACACGGCCTGAAGGAACAGCGCCGGAACCGCCAGCAGCCAGGACGGCCTGGGGAACTGCCCGAACCCCACCAGGATCAGCACCAGCGCGCCCAGCGAGAACAGCAGCTGCTGGAGCTGCTGGAGGGCGAGTGCGATCGGCAGCGAGGCGCGCGGGAAGTGCAGGGCCCGTACGAGACCCAGGTTGCCGCTGATCGCGCGGGTGCCCGCGGTGATCGAACTGCTGGTGAAGGTCCAGATGAACACGCCCGTGACGAGGAACGGAACGAAGTCCTCGATGTTGCGCTTCGTGTTCATCAGGACGCCGAAGATGAAGTAGTAGACCGTCGCGTTCAGCAGCGGGGTCATGATCTGCCAGATCTGGCCGAGCTTCGCCTGGCTGTACTGGGCGGTGAGCTTGGCGGTGGCGAACGCCGTGATGAAGTGCCGCCGCCCCCACAGCTGCCGGATGTACGCGCCCAGGGAGGGCCGGGCCCCGCTCATGGTCAGGCCGTGGCGGGCGGCGAGCGCGGCGAGCTCACCCGGCGCGTACACCGGGAGGAGAGCACCGGCGGGGGTGTCGGCCGGGGCCGCTGGGGTTGTTGTCTGGCTCACCACGATCGCTTTCGACGGGAGGGCGGGAACGCGACGACCGACGGGACGGAACCGTATCGTCGCAACGCCGAGGGTAGGGCGCATCCGCGTCGCAACGCAACCGTTTCGTCGTTACGGACTATGATTCGGCCATGACCACCGACCCGGGAACCCGCCGCCGTGTCCCCGCCGGAGCCGCCGTGCTGCGCGAGGACGTCACCGATGCGATTCGCAGCGCCGTCTTCGAGGAGCTGGCAGCGGTGGGCTTCGCCCGGATGTCGATCGAGGGCATCGCCCGGCGCGCGGGCGTCGGCAAGACCGCCGTCTACCGCCGTTGGAAGTCCAAGCTGGCCCTGGTCCTCGACCTGGTCTCCGCCGTCGCCGTCCAGGGCATGCCGGCCCCGGCCACCGGTTCGCTGTACGGGGACGTCCGCGCCGTACTGGAGCTCGCCTCCTACGCCCTGCGCCATCCCGTCGCCTCGCAGGTCATCCCGGACCTGCTGGTCGAGGCGGCCCGCAGTCCGGAGATCTCCGACACGATCAAGGCCGCCCTGCTGGACCCGCAGCAGGGCATCGCCGCCGTCGTCGTGCGGGACGCCGTGGCGCGCGGCGAACTGCCCGAGGACAGCGACCCGGACCGCGCCCTGGACCTGATCGTCGGCCCGCTCTACTGGCGGCTCGCCGTCGTCCGTTCCCCGCTGCCCAAGGGCTACCTCGACGACCTGGCGGCATCCGCGGTCGCCGCGCTCAAGAACCGGTCCGGCTGAAGGATCACGGGACAGCCCTCGGGAAGCCCGGCAGGGCGGGAACCCGGGCCGGGCGGGTCCTACCCCTCGGCGAGCAGCCGGTCCGCCACCCGCGCCGCCGCCCCGCCGTCGTCCAGGTCGCAGAAGTCCCGGCGGAAGCTCTCGTACGCCTCCGCATGCCATGCCGCGGACGCGGCCAGCGTGCCCGGGTCGCGCAGCGTCGCGGCGATCTCGTCCGTGCCGACGAGCAGTGGACCCGGCGCCCGCGTCTCGAAGTCCAGGCAGAATCCGCGCACCGTGTCGCGGTAGTGCTCCAGGTCGTAGGTGTGGAAGAGCATCGGGCGGCCCGTGTGCGCGTAGTCGAACATCAGCCCGGTGTAGTCCGTGACCAGCACATCGGCGATCAGCAGCAGTTCCGCGGCGGCCGGGTGTGCCGACACGTCCCGGACGCCGTGCCCCTCGGGCACGCTCCCGGTCACCCTCGGGTGGCGCCGCACCAGCAGGGTGTGGCCGTCGGCGAGCGACCGTGCCAGGGCGGCCAGGTCGAGCGCCGGATCCCAGCGGTAGCGGGGCCGCCCGCCTCCGGTGCCGGGCGGTTGGGCCAGCTGGTCACGGTAGGTCGGCGCGTACAGCACGACCTGGCGGCCGTCCGGGATGCCGAGCCTGCGCCGTACCCGCTCGGCGGTCTTGGCCCGGTCGGCCGCGAAGAGCAGATCGTTGGCCGGGGAGCCCGCCTCCAGGACCTCGCCCCCGTAGGCCAGCGCGCGGCGCAGCAACGGGGTGGAGCGGCGGCTGGGGGAGACCAGGACGGACCACTGGGCGGCCCGGTGCGGCAGCGAGGCGAGCTGGTGGTGGTCGGCGTACAGGGTGCCGCCCAGGTCCGTGCCGAAGCGGCCGAGCGGGGTGCCGTGCCAGGTCTGCACGACGGTCTGGCCGGGCCGTCGCTCGAACCATTCGGGCAGCTGGTCGGCGGTGACGATCCGGCGGGACCGCGCAAGCGCCTCGTACCAGTCGGCGCTGTGCTCGATGACCGGGACGGCGGTGGCCGGGGTGTGCCCGTGCAGCCCGTCCGTGACCCAGAGGTGCTCCGACTCCACTCCCCGGCGCACGAGTTCGGCGTGGACGGCGCGCGGCGAGTCGCCGCCCGTGTAGAGCACGGCGTCCCGCAGCGGCAGCGCACGCCGGGCCGGATAGTACGTCCCGCGCAGTTCGGCCCCGCGGTACGCGCCCCGCTCGGGGACCGCGAGCACCGACCCGGCCTGTACGGTCAGCCGGTCGCCGAACCTGCGGTCCAGGGCGAACTCCCGGCGGGGCGCGGGGGCCGTGCCGTCCGCGCCGGTGCGGTGGAGCGGCAGCCGGGTGCCGAGCGCGGTCAGCACCCGGACCGGCCGGCCGCCCAGATACGCGTCCCAGCGGCCCTCGTGCAGCCCCGCGGCCACCGAGGGCGCGAGGAACGCGGTGAAGCGGCGCCCCTCGCAGGCAGCCGCGCAGGCCCCCTCGCCAGGCCCTTCGGACGCCTCTTCGAACGTCCCGTCGGACGCTCCGGCGCCGGCCGCGCCGTACGCCCCGGCGCGCGGCTCCTCGTGCGTGACGGGGACCGTCACCGTCACGCGCAGCGCCTCGTGCCGCAGTACGAGCCGGTCGTCCGGGCCGTCGTCCTGCCGCACTCCCGCCCCGGCCCCGGTCATCCCCTCCATCCGCAGCGCCCCCTCCGCCGTCCACGCGGCCCCGTCCACGAACGGCTGCCCGCTCAGGTCCAGCACCAGTTCGCCCGCCGCGTCGGCCACGACCGGCGGCGCCGCCTCCGGGGCCGCGGCCAGCGGTACCCGCGACCCGTCCGCCAGCACCAGCCGGGCCCGCCACCGTCCGCCCGGCTCCGGCTCGACCTCGCGCGGCGCCCGGTGCGGTGCCGGTGAGGCGGCTGCCATCCCGGCGAGGTCGGCGAGCGGAATCCGTACCGTGAAACGACCATCCGCCCGGCACTCGACCGGGTGACCGAACTCCTGGTCCCGCACCCCTTCGCAGGTCAGCACCAGGGCCTTCGGCCGGGCGCTCCCGTACAGCCGGCCGGTCAGCTCCAGGTCCTCGCCGATACGGCGGTCCTCGCACCGGGCCGGCAGCTGGGCCAGCGTCAACCGGAGCCGGCCGCCCAGGTAGTCGAGCACGGCCCGCCGGCCGTCGCCCAGGTCATGGACCAGCGGCTGGACGGCCCCCGCCTCCACGGCGCGCACGGCCACCCGGCGGACCGTGCCCTGAGCGGCCACCATCATGCCCACCAGCCAGCCGCCGGGCCGCAGCCGGCGCGGGTCGAGTGTGAGCTCGAAGCCGGAGTGGTCGTAACTGTGCAGCTGCTGACCGGAGTCGATGGTCGCCTCGGGCGAGGGGACGTTCCGTACCGGCACCGTCCGCAGCTGCTGGCCATGGGTCGAGCGGACCATGCCCACCTTCAGCGACTGACGCGACGACGCGGCCGGCAGATTGCGGATGTACGCGTATCCGCGCAGCCGCAGCTTCCCGTCGTCGTCCCACCGCGCCTCCAGCAGCCGGGCCACGGCAGGGAGATCGGCACGGGCCGGCCGGGTGCTGACAGGGACGCCGGGGAATCCGGCCTGCCGCCGCCCCGGCACGCCGCCGACCATGAACGTTCCGGTGCCGTTCGCCCGTTCGAAGGCGAGCACGGAGAGCAGCTCCGCGAGCCTGCGCTCCTTCACCAGCCGCCACTTGATCCGCAGCTCCGCCGGCAGCTCGTGCGCCACGGCCCGGCCCGATCTGGCCGGCCCGTCCATCCGTTCCATCCGGTCCAGGAACGCCCCCGCGCCCGCCATGAACGCGTCCCGGTACTCGGGCCCGCCCATCGTGAGCCCCTCCAGGAAGTACACGAAGTCGTCGCGCAGGCACGAGAGGTCGTAGCGGCGCCGCGCGGCGCCGTTGGCCATCCCGCCCCTGCCCGCCAGGAACGCGCTGACCTGTTCGCACGCCGAGATCCGGTCCCGTACGCCCCGGACATCCGTACGCCGCCGGGTGATCGACCCCTCCCGCACCCGCCAGTAGTAGACGTGCTCGTGCAGCACGTCGACCGAGCCCGCCAGGAAGTGCGCCGGGATCATCACCGGGGTGTCCTCGTAGAGCTTCCCCTCCGGGAAGGCGAAGGCGTGCCGGTCCCAGAAGGAGCGCCGGAACACCTTGTTCCAGGCGACCCGGTCGGCGAGCAGCCGAGGATCGCGGCTGATGTGGGTGCGTGTCCGGGTGGCGGTCAGCCAGCGGTACTGCCAGGCCTGCTGCCGCCCCCGCTCGTCCAGCCGCCACACATTGCCGGTCGCGAGGTCGGAGCCGGTGGACTCCAGGGAGGCCAGCATCCGTTCGTAGGCGTCGTGGACGACGACGTCGTCGCTGTCGACGAACGCCAGGTACGGCACGTCCGCCGTGGTGTGCCGTACGCCCGTGTTACGGGCCGCGCTCAGCCCGCCGTTGGGCCGGCGGACATAGCGGAAGCGGCGGTCGCGGGCGGCGAAGGCCTGGGCGACAGCGGTGCTGCCGTCCGTCGAACCGTCGTCGACGAGGACCACCTCGATGTCGGTGACCGACTGTCCGGCCACCGACCGCAGGCAGTCCTCCAGACAGTCCTCGACGTTGTGGACGGGGACGACGACACTGAGGCGCGGCTTCATGTCCGGTCAACCGGGGCGGACGCCCCCGGTCACCGGCACTGCCCCGAACGGGTGAACAGGCGATTCGGCGCGCGGTGAGTGCGCGATTACGCTCGGCTGCCATGCTCCTCAGTGTCGTCGTGCCCGTCCACCGCGCTCAGGGATATCTCCGGGCCACCCTGGAGTCCGTGCTCGGCAGGGCCGGCGGCGGACCGGAACTGCTCGTCGTCGACGACGGGTCCCGGGACGGCAGCGCCCGCATCGCCGCCGAGTTCGCGGCGCGCGACCCGAGGGCCAGGGTGCTCACCCTCCCCGGGCACCACGGCGCGGGCGCGGCACGCAACGCCGGGGCGGCGGAGGCGCGCGGCCGGTATCTGCTCTTCCTCGACGACGACGACCTGCTGCGACCGGGCGCCCTGGAAGCGATCGACGCACTCCCGGCCGGGAGCGAGCCGGACGTGCTCCTCCTCGGACACGACCGCGTCGACTGGTGGGGCGACGTCACGTCCCCGGAGCCGGTGCCCGACGCCTTCTCCACCACCACCCCGCGCCTCTTCCGCCGCGCCTTCTGGACCGCGCACGGCCTCCGTTTCACCGACGGTCCGTACGAGGACGTCCTCCCCGTCCTCCGCGCCACCCTCCTCGCCTCCGACGCCGGCACGCTCGCCACCCTCGACCGGATCTGTGTCCGCCACCGCGTCCGCCGCACCGGCACCTTCGCCACCACCCCGGGGCGCCGGCACTTCGCGATCCTCGACGCGTACGAACGGCTGCTCGCCGAGACCGGCCACGACCCGCGCGTCCGGGCGGCCCGCACCCGCCATCTGCGTGCCGTCCTCGCCGACCCCGGCCGGATCGCCCCCGAGGACCGCGCCGCCTTCCACCGCGCCGCCGGCCTCCCCGGCGGCTACGCGGTCGAGCGGGCCCGGGAGGCCGCCCGCACCGGCCGCGCCCGCACCCGGGCCGTGCTGCTCCGTCGGAGGAAGACGCTCCGCGCCCGCGTCATGCGCGCCGCGTACCGCATGGACCTGCACCGTCCCCTGGACCCCCGTCTCGCGGTGTACGGGGCCTACTGGAACCGGGGCGTCGCCTGCAACCCGGCCGCGATCCACGCCAAGGCCCTCGAACTGGCCCCGCACATCCGGGGCGTCTGGGCCGTCTCGTCCCGTCATCGCGATCGCGTGCCGCCCGGCATCCCGTACGTCATCGAGGGCTCGCGCGCCTACTGGCGGGCCATGGCCACCGCCACGTATCTGATCAACAACTCCAGCTTCCCCGGCGGGTTCACCAAACGCCCCGGTCAGCGCTACCTCCAGACCCACCACGGCACCCCGCTGAAGACCATGGGCCTGGACCAGCGCCCCTACCCGGCCCTCACCCACGGCATCAGCTTCGAGAGGATCGTCGCCCACGCCGACCAGTGGGACTTCTCCCTCTCGGCCAATCCGCACACCACCGAGATCTGGGACCGGGTCTATCCCTCCGGCTACGAGCACCTGAACCTCGGCTACCCGCGCAACGACATCTTCTTCACCGCCACCGCGGAGCAGACCGCCGCGATCCGCCGGCGCCTCGCCCTCCCCCCGGACCGGACCGTGCTGCTGTACGCGCCCACCCACCGCGACTACCGCAAGGGCTTCGTCCCCCACCTCGACCTGGACCGGCTGGCCCGCGAACTCGGGCCGCAGTACGTGGTGCTGGTCCGCGCGCACTACTTCTACGGCCGCTCGGCGGGGCTGGGGAACGCCCGGGTGATGGATGTGACCGGACATCCGTCCGTCGAGGAACTCTGCCTGGTATCCGACGCGTTGATCACCGACTACTCGTCGCTGATGTTCGACTACGCCTGCCTGGACCGCCCGATCATCAGCCACGCCCCGGACTGGGCTGCCTACCGGGCCTCGCGCGGCACCTACTTCGATCTGCTCTCGGGCCGCCCCGGCGACACCCCGGGCGCGGTCGCCACCACCGAGGACGAACTCCTGGACCTGTTCGGGACGGGCGAGTGGTGCTCGGCGCGGACGACGGAGCTGCGGGCCGCGTTCCGGCGGCGCTTCTGCCCGTACGACGACGGGCACGCTGCCGAGCGCGTGGTGCGGCGGCTGTTCCTGAGCGACGCGAGGTAGACCCGACCGGCAACGCGGCGCGAGCGATGTCACCCGTTCGGGAGAGACCGCAACCGGTGACCCCCGGCCGTCCCCGGGGTTGAGCCGTACGGACAACCAGGCCCCGATGAACGGACGTGCCCAACATGCCGCCACGGCTCAGTGTCGTCGTACCCGTCCACAACGTCGAGCTCTATCTGACGGACTGCCTGAAGTCCCTCGCGGAGCAGACCATGGCCGATCTCGAAGTGGTGATGGTCGACGACGGGTCCACCGACAACAGCGCGGCCCTGGCAGCCGCGTTCGCCGCGCAGGACGGCCGGTTCCGGCTGGTGAGCCAGGAGAACGGCGGACTGGGGCACGCCCGCAACACCGGGGTCCGCAACAGTGATCCGGACGCCCGCCATCTCGCCTTCGTCGACAGCGACGACGTACTCCCGCCGCGCGCGTACGAACTCCTCATCGGCGCCCTGGACGAGACGGGTTCGGACTTCGCGTCCGGCAACGTGCTGCGGCTGCGGGCCTCCGGCAGGCTCCAGCAGTCACCCAACTTCCGCAAGCCGATGGCGACGACGCGGCTGCGCACCCACATCTCGCGCGACTGGGACCTCGCGGCCGACCGGATCGCCTGCAACAAGGTGTTCCGCCGGTCCTTCTGGGACGAACACGCCTTCGCCTTCCCGGTCGGCGCCCTGTACGAGGACATCCCGGTCGTCCTGCCCGCCCACTTCCTGGCCCGCTCCGTCGACGTGCTGAAGGACGCCGTGTACCACTGGCGCGACCGGGAGGGCTCGATCACCACCCGCCGCGCCGTCGTCCGGGGCGTCCAGGACCGGGCCTCGCACGTACTGGGCGTCTCCACCTTCCTCGACGAGCACCGCGGCGCCGCCGACAAACGGCAGTACGAGGCGCACGTCCTCGCCCATGACCTCTGGTACTTCATGGAGGCCCTGCCCGACGGCGACGAGGAGTACCGGCGCGCCTTCCTCACCTACGCCAACGAGTTCACCGACCAGGTCGACCCCGCCGTCCTGGAGGCGCTCCCGCTGCGGCTGCGGCTGATGTGGCACCTCGTGCGCGAGCGGCGGACCGAGGAACTGCTGGCGCTGCTCGCCTACGACAAGGCGGAGCCGGGCGCGTTCGCGGTACGGGGCGTGCGGCGCCGCAGCGCCTCCTTCCCGGCCCTCACCCGGCCGGTGCCGCGCCCGGTGCTGCGGGTCACCGACCGGGACCTGCCGCTCACGGCCCGGCTGCGGGACGCCCGCTGGCGGGACGGCAGGCTGCACCTCAAGGGGTACGCGTACATCCGGAACCTGCCGGCCACCTCGCGCGGCAGCGAGTTCCGGGCCGGGTGGCTGCGGGCGGGACGGCGGCACGTGGTGCCGCTCCGGCTGCGCACGGTCGTCGAGCCCGAGGCCACCGCCCGGTCCCGGCAGAGCCTGCACGACTACGACCGGTCCGGCTTCGAGACCGTCATCGACCCGGCCAGGCTCCGCATCGACGCGGGCGGCAGTCTCGAACGGCTCACCTGGCGCCTGGAGATCGGCATCGCCGGGCACGGCATGCTGCGCCGCTCAAGCCTCTCGACGAACGAGGCGGCCGCACCACCGCCCGTGCACCGGCCCGACGGCGACCACCGGATCGTGCCCGCCTTCGACGGCGGCAGGCTGGTGCTGCACGCCGAGCGGATCGACGCCCGCTTCGAGACGCACCGCGCGGGCGACACGGGCGACGGCGACGCCACCGTGGTGATCGACGGGATGATCCGCGACCGCCTCGGCGCGGGGCCGCTGCGCCTCGCGTTCACCCACCGGGCCTCCGGGACCTCCTTCGACCGTCCGGTGACCGTGCACGAGGGGACCGTGCCCTCGGCGGCGGGCTGGCGGCGCTTCACCGCGGACGTCCCGCTCGGCGCCTTCGCCGACGCCCGGCCGGGAACGGGAGAGGGGGCGGCGCCCGCGCAGGTCTCCTACAGCCTGCATCTCGTCGGCCCGGACGGCCGCCGGACACCGATCGATGTGCCGGGGCCCGTCCTGCCGGGCCGCTACCCGCTGGGCCGGCACGGCGACGAGCGGCGCGAACTCGGTCTCACCGCCGGCCCCCGGGGCAACCTGCTGATCAGCGACCGCACCGTACAGCCGGCCGTCGACCTGGCGACCTGGACGGAGAACGGGCAGCTCCTCCTGGAGGGCACCTACCCGGGCGACCCGGACCGGCCCGTCGAACTGGTGGCCCGGCACAGCGGGCACGGCGAGGAGGCCGTCTTCCCCCTGGCCCTCTCCGGTGCCGCCGGATCACGCCGGTTCGGGGCGGTGCTCCGGCCGGACGCCGTCGAGGTGCCCGGCGGGGAACTGCCGCTGGGCGAGGGCCACTGGTACCTCTTCCTCCGCGAGAAGGGCGCGCGGGACGACACCGGCGGCACCCCGCTGCGCATCCCGGCCGCCGCCCACCGCACCCTGCCTGCGGCCCGTACCCTCGCGGGCCGGAGGTACGTCATCGAACGGCGCTTCCACGACCAGTTGCTGATCGACTGCGCATCGGTCCTCACCGCCGCGGAACGCGGTCCGCGCGGCAAGCGGCTGCTGCGCGAGGCGTACCGGGGCCGGCGGTCCGTGCCGCTGCGCGACACCGTGCTGTACAGCAGTTTCGACGGCCGTCAGTACTCCGACTCGCCGCGCGCGATCCATGAGGAAGTGGCCCGGCGGGGAACCGGGCTGGAGCAGCTGTGGGTGGTGCGCGACCAGCAGGCCCGGATCCCGGAGGGCGCCACGGCCGTCGAGCACGGCTCCGCCGCCTGGCACGAGGCGCTGGCGAGCAGCCGTCACATCGTCACCAACACCCAGCTGCCGGAGTGGTTCGAGCGGCGCGAGGGGCAATGTGTCGTCCAGACCTGGCACGGCACCCCCCTCAAGCGCATCGGTCTCGACCTCGCGGGTACCGCGCGGGCCAACGCCGCCTATATCGCCACCATCGAGCAGCGCGCCCGCCAGTGGAGCCTCCTGGTCTCCCCGAACCGCTTCTCCACCCCCGTCCTGCGGCGCTCGTTCGGCTACCGGGGCGAGGTCCTGGAGTGCGGCTACCCCCGCAACGACCTGTTCCACGCCACGGACCGGACCAAGGTCGCCTCCGCGGTGCGCGAGAGGCTCGGCATTCCCGAGGGCAGGCGGGTCGTGCTCTACGCGCCGACCTGGCGCGACGACCGGCCGCGGGGCGGCGGCCGCTACGCCCTCGACCTGCGGCTCGATCTGGCCGTGGCCGAGCGTGAACTCGGTGCGGACACCGTTCTGTTGGTGCGTCGGCACTATCTGGTGACCGACCATCTGCCGGACAGCGGCAGCGGCTTCGTCCGCGACGTCTCGCGCTACGGGGACGTCGGTGAGCTGATGCTGATCAGCGACGCGCTGGTCACCGACTACTCCTCGCTGATGTTCGACTTCGCCCAGACCGGCCGCCCGATGCTCTTCCACACCTACGACCTGGCGCACTACCGCGACACCCTGCGCGGCTTCTGCTTCGACTTCGAGACCCGCGCCCCCGGCCCCCTGATCCCCGGCTCGGCCGGACTCGTCGAGGCGCTGCGCGACCCGGAGCGGGCCACCAGGGGACACGCGCAGGCGTACGAGGCGTTTCGCCGGGACTTCTGCGACCTGGACGACGGACACGCGTCGGCGGGGGTGGTCGACCGGATGCTCCGGGAACCGGTCCGGCCCTGATCCGGCCCCGGCCCGCCGGGCCCCGGCCCATGCGGACCGGCCGGTCCCGGCGGCGGCCTGGCGATGCCACCACGCCCCGCTTGAACCGTTCGAGTGATTCATGAATTCGGACGTTTGCGCAGATGCCCAGGGCATGGAAGTCGCGATCCATATAAGTGTGGTTATCGGTGCGTTGTCCGGCGCCTTCGGGTTGCTACGTTCTGCTTTCATGGGTATCCGAATGAGGTGCGAAACCTGGGGCGTGCGGCGGGCAAGAGCGGTGGTGCTCACCGCCGCGGCCGTCGGTCTCCTCACCCGAATGCTGATCGCGGCGAACATGCCGGGCCCGGCCGACGTGCGAATTTTTCACGGTTTCGCCAAGGCCGTCGTGCGATACGGCCCCATTCGGATTTACGAACAGCCGCTGCCGGGGCTGCCCGTCTACAATCATCCGCCACTGGCCGGCTGGATGCTTCTCGGTCTGAACGACCTCTCCGAACTCGGAATCCCGTTCGGAACGCTGATCAGATCACCTGCCTCGATCGCCGACTTCTTCTGCGCGCTCGTCGTGTTCGAAATCATGCGCCGGCGTGGCTCCGTCGGCCTGGCGGTCGCCTGCGGGGTGGGCGTGGCGCTCAGTCCCGTACTGATCGCCACCTCCGGCTATCACGGCAACACCGACGCGGTGGCCATCACCTTCGCCCTGGCCGCCGCCCATCTGCTCGTGGACCGGAAGTCCCCGCTGGCCGCCGGGGTGAGCGCCGCGCTCTCGATCAGCGTGAAGTTCATCCCGGTGGTGGTGATCCCGGCGCTGTTCGTCGTCGCGCTGCGGGCCGGCCGGCCGGTGCTCATCCGCTTCACCGCCGGGTTCGCCGCCCTGATCGCCCTCGTCTGGGGGCCGGTCCTGCTGACCGTGCCGGAGAACCTCAAGGAGAACGTCCTGGAGTACGCGGGCGGCAGCTACCGCCTCTGGGGCATCGTCCGGTTCGCCGATGTGCTCGGACTGCCCCAGTCGTTCATCGCCTTCGTCCAGGGCGAGGGCCACTTCCTCTTCGTGCTGGCCTGTGCGGCGGCCGGGGTCTGGCTCGCCCGGCTGCGTCCCGCGCAACTGCCCGTGGTCGTCGGCGTCACGATGGGCCTCCTGCTGCTGCTCTCCACCGCTTCGGCCCTGCAGTACCTGACCTGGGCCGCCGCCGGGCTGTTCGTCGTCGGGTTCTGGGAGGGCGCCGCGTACAGCTGTCTGCTCGGCGTGACCGCGGTCCTCGGCTACCAGGGGCGCTCCGCCGTGCGCTGGAGCGAAACGGTGCTGCACTTCGGCGAGGCCGGCTGGTTCGTCCTTGCCGTCGGCCTCGTCAGCGGAATCCGCAAGATCCTCGCCGCACCGCCGACCGTGCCGCCCACCGCCGGGCGGGCCGCGGTCATGGCTCCCCGCACCTCGCGGCCCACCGGTTCCACCGTCAACTGACCGTCTCCCCCTCCGAGCACCGAGCACCGAGCACAACTGGAGAACGCCCCGTGAAGGAAAGCCCGAGCCCCAGGATCGGCATCCTGGTGGTCGCGTACAACGCCGAGACGACGCTGGAGAGGACCCTCGACCGCATTCCGGAGGACTTCCGGTCCAAGGTCGCCGAGGTCCTCATCCTCGACGACGCGAGCCATGACGCGACCTTCACCGCGGGCTGCCGCTGGTCGCAGACGGAGGGAATGCCGCGGACCGTGGTGATGCGGCACACCAAGAATCTCGGATACGGCGGAAACCAGAAGGCCGGATACGCGCTGGCCGCCGAACACGGGCTCGACATCATCGTGCTGCTGCACGGCGACGGGCAGTACGCGCCGGAATTCCTGCCCGACATGGTCGCACCCATCGAACGCGGCGAATGCGAAGCCGTGTTCGGCTCCCGGATGATGAAATCCGGATCCGCTCTCAAGGGCGGCATGCCGATGTACAAATGGCTCGGCAACCGCATTCTCACCCGTTTGGAGAACGCCCTCCTCGGCTCGCAGCTCACCGAATTCCACTCCGGGTACCGCGCCTACAGCGTCGCGGCACTCAAGAAGCTGCCGATCCACCGGAACACCGACGCCTTCGACTTCGACACCCAGATCATCGTCCAGCTGCTCAACGAGGGAATGCGGATCAAGGAGATCCCCGTCCCCACCTACTACGGCGACGAGATCTGCTACGTCAACGGCATGAAGTACGCGAAGGACGTGGTCAAGGACGTCCTCGAATACCGGCTCGCCGTCAAGGGATTCGGCACCTGCGCCTGGATCCCCAAGCCCGTCGAGTACGCGTTCAAGGAGGGCGACGGTTCCTCGCACGCGGTCATCCTGGAGAAGATGCGCAGCCTCCCGCCCGGCCGGGTCCTCGATCTCGGCTGCTCCGGCGGCCTGTTCGCACAGCGCCTCGAAGCCCTCGGCCACGAGGTGACGGGCGTGGACTACGTCGAGGTCCCCGGCGTACGCGAGAAATGCACCCACTTCCACCTCGCCGACCTGGAGGAGGGCCTGCCCGCGGGGATCGGCGCCGACTTCGACTACGTGGTCGCCGGCGACGTCATCGAGCACCTCTCCCGCCCCGAGCGGGTGCTCGCCGAGGTCGCCACCGTGCTGCGGCCGGGCGGCCATGTGCTGCTCTCCGTACCGAACTTCAGCCACTGGTACTCAAGGCTGCGGGTGGCGCTCGGGGTCTTCGACTACGACCGGCGCGGCATCCTCGACGAAACGCATCTGCGCTTCTTCACCCGGGCCAGTCTGCGCCGCACGGTCAGGGCCGCGGGCTACGACGTCCTCCATGTCGCCTCCACCGGGGCCCCGTTCTGGGCACTGCTCGGCGGTGGACCGCTTCCCGCGGTCCTCGGCGGGGTGTCGAAACTGCTCACCCGGATCCGGCCGACGCTGTTCGGCTATCAGCACGTCGCACTGCTCACCCCGCACGCGGCCGAGACGATCATCGCTGGAGAGCACGTCGATGTACAGGACATCCTCGACCGACAGTACGTCCATGCCGACCGGGTCGGCGTCTGAGGCCGACGTCCTCCGTCCCGCCCCCGCACCTTCGTCCGCGACCCCGGTCGTCGCAGTCAGGAGCAAGGTCTTGACCCTTCCCAGTCTGATGCTGCTGCTGTTCGCCGTGTTCTCGTCGGCGGGCGGCCAGATCATGCTCAAGCACGGGATGAAGGGCGCCGCGGCCGCCGCCGCGCAGGGCGGGGGATCCGTCGTCCTGCGTGCCGCGACCAGCCCCTGGGTCGTCCTCGGCCTGGTGGTCTTCGCGGTGTCGGCGCTCGCCTGGATGACCACCCTGGCCAAGGTGCCGCTGTCCATCGCCTACCCGTTCAACGCTCTCGGGTATCTGCTGATCGTGCTGGCCGGCGCGACCGTGCTGCACGAACGGACCTCGATGTGGACCTGGGCCGGCTCGCTGCTCGTGGTCGTCGGGCTCGTCACGGTGATGGCGGGCCAGCAACGCTGAGACCGCGTCGGCGGACGGACCTCGTCCTCAGGCCCGTCCGCCGACCGGCGCCGCTTCCCCCAGCAGCACCTGCCGTACCACCCGTTCCGCGGCGCGCCCGTCGTCGTACGGGCAGAACCGGGCCCGGAACGCGGCCCGCCGCGCCTCGTTCGCCGGACTCCGCCAGCTGCCGTCGAGGAGGATCCGGGCCAGCTCCTCGGTGCCGGTGGAGACCGCCCCCGGGGTGTCGCCGGGTCTTCCGGACAGCAGATCGAAGCAGACCCCCCGGACCGTGCGGTACGTCTCCCAGTCGGGGGCGTGCACCACGATCGGACGGTCCAGATGGGCGTAGTCGAACATGACCGACGAGTAGTCCGTCACCAGCGCGTCCGCCGCCAGGCACAGCTCCTCGATCCGCGGATGGTCGCAGACATCGAGGAGCGAGGGGTGCTCCGGCAGCCCGGCACCCTCGTAGAAGTAGTGGGCGCGGACCATCACCACGGTGTCCGGGCCGAGCGCCTCGCAGAGCCGGGCCAGATCCAGCCGGCTGGTGAACGCCGCCTCGTAGTCGCGGTGCGTCGGCGCGTACAGCACGGCCCGTTGCCCGGGACGGATGCCGAGCCCCGCGCGGATCTCCGCGATCCGCTCGTCCGTCGCCGTCGCGAAGACGTCGTTGCGCGGATACCCCGCTTCGAGGGACCGCGCGGCGCCCGGGTAGGCGCGGGCCCACACCTCGGTGGAGTGGGGATTGGCCGAGACGCTCCAGTCCCACCGGTCGACGCGCTGGAGCAGCCGGTCGAAGTTCAGCCCCTGGGCCGCCGCCGGATAGTCCTGCTGGTCGAGCCCCATGATCTTCAGCGGCGTGCCGTGATGGGTCATCACATGGATCTGTCCGGGCCGCTTGACCAGGTGATCGGGGAAGTTGACGTTGTTGAAGAAGTACGTGGCACGGGCCATCACCTGCCAGTAGCGGCGGGTTCCCGGCACCACGTGGTCGATGCCCCCGGGCAACGAGTCGACGTGGTTCCTCGCCACCACCCACACCCCGCGCACCTGCGGGGCCAGCTCCCGGGCCTTGCGGAAGACGGCCTCCGGATTGCAGCTCACCCCGCGATTCCAGTACGCGGCGTAGACGGCGAGCCCGGGGTCCAGCGGAAGCCTCCGCTGCCACCAGTAGTAACGCGTGGACAGGGTGCGCCTGGCCCGTGCCCGGACCGCACCGGGGGCGGCCCGCAGGCTCCGGCGCAGGGCCAGGACCGTGTCGAGGGCAGCGAGCGCGACGTACCGGCCGTCGCCCATCAGTCTCGGCCGCAGCCCCTTGGCACCATCCGGGAAGCGGTGCTCCTCGGGCCGGTGCGCCCGGTGGAAGGCCGCCACGGACCGCACGTAGCGCCTGCGTCGCCGGGTCACCGACAGGTACCCGGCGAGGAGCTCCGAGGCCGCCCGGTCGAAGAGCAGGGCCCGTACGGGACGCAGTGGCGGCCGGTCCCGGACGAACTCCATCAGACCGGCGTACGCGTCGACGAGCCGGTGCGGTGCGGTGCCGTCCGCCGGTTCGGGCCCGTCGGCCTCGACGGGCAGACCGCGCAGGCCGCGGTGCTCGACGCACGCGATGGGGAGCACGGCGACGGATCCGGCCGCGGCGAGGGTCTGGACCGCGTACATCCGCTCCCCGTGCCGCCCCGGTCCGAAGACCAGCTTCTCGCCCTCGTGAAGAGTGCGGCGCACGGCGCGGTTCCAGGAGACCGGTGCGATGTCCAGGAGATCGGGATGCCCGGCGAGGGTGAGCCGGTCCTCGGGCAGCGTGCGGAGCAGCTCCAGTGACCGGGTCGGCCGGGGGCGGCCCCGGAACGGCCGCCGGTGATGGCCGAACAGCAGCAGTTCGGGGTCACCACAGGCCTCCAGCCGGTCTGCGACGGCCCGCAGGGCGCCCGGCAGCAGGACGAAGTTGCCCTCCAGGAACAGGAGATAGTCGCCGACGGCCCGCTCGACCCCGGCGTTGCGCCGCCCGCCCTGGCCGGCCCCCGACGGCAGATGGACGGCCTGCACCCGGCGGTCCCGTGCGGCGAACTCGTCGAACAGCAGCCCCGATCCGTCCGGCGCGCCGTCGTCGACCCCGACCACCTCGATGTCCGTGAACGACTGGGTGAGCACCGATTCCAGGCACTCGCGCAGCTGCCCTCGGGCGCGGCGGACGGGGATGACGACACTCAGCCGGGGCATGCGGGCTCTTTCTCGGGCTCGGTTCTCGGGGCGGGCAGGGGGGTACGGGGAGGAGCGCGGTCAGGGGAGGTTGGTGGGCCGTGCCCCGGCGAGACCGAGGCCCGTGGAGGCCTGCCGGTCCCCGGGGAGCGCGGCGCGGGCGGGGACCGGGACCCGTGCCGGGTCGCCCGCCGCCGGTGCGGGCCGCCGCAGCGCCGGAGGGATCACCGGCGGATGCACGGCCGTCTCGCCCAGGAACACCCGGCGTACCACCCGCTCCGCCGCGTACCCGTCGTCGTACGGACAGAAGCGCTCCCGGAACGCCTCGCGCCGCTGGGCGGAGCGGGTGCCGCACCAGTGGCCGGTCGTGAAGACGTCCAGCAGCTCGGCCTCGCTGTACGCGATCGCGCCGGGCGGGCAGGAGTGCAGGTCGAAGTAGGTGCCGCGGGCCGCTTCGTACGCCTCGCGGTCGCCGCAGTGGATGACGACGGGCCGGTCCAGATTGGCGTAGTCGAACATCAGCGACGAGTAGTCCGTGATCAGCGCGTCGGAGGCGAGCGCGAGGGCCTCGACGGACGGGTGGCCGCTGACGTCGACGACCCGCGGATGCGGCTCGCGGACCGACTGGGCCCCGTACGAGTAGTGGGCGCGCGCCAGGATCACGAAGCCCGGACCGAGGGCCCGCGCCACGCGTGCCAGATCGAGCACGGAGTGCTGATCGCGCCGGTAGTCGCGGTGCGTGGGCGCGTACAGCAGGGCCAGGGTGCCCTCGGGGACACCGATCGACTCGCGCAGCCGCGCCACGTCGTCGGCGGAGGCCCGCTGGTAGATGTCATTGCGCGGAGAGCCGTACTCCAGCGTCGCGCAGCTCGCGGAGGCCGACGGATAGGCCTTCTCCCAGACGAGGGTGGAGTGCCGGTTCGCGGAGAGGGAGAAGTCCCACTTGTCGACATTGGCGAGCAACTGCCCGAAATCGGTCCCGCGGGCGGCCGCCGGCCGGTTCTGAAGGTCCAGTCCCATGGTCTTGAGCGGGGTGCCGTGGTGGGTCTGGAGCAGCACCTGGCCGCGCCGCTTGACCAGCCGCCGGTCGAAGTTGACGTTGTTCACCAGATAGCCGGAGCGGGCCAGCGCCCGCCAGTACCCGTACGTCCCGGGGGTGATGCTGCGCGTCCCGGTGGGCACGGTGTGCGCGTCCTCGGGGCGGCAGATCCAGGCGGTCCGCAGGCCGGGGACCAGCTCGCGGGCCTTCGCCTCGATCGCCGCCGGGCTGCAGGTGTAGCCGCGGTGCCAGTACGCGGCGAACACCGCCCGGTCCCTCTGGACGGGCAGCCACAACTGGACGCGGTAGTACGCCTGGAGGGCGGCGGCCCGCAGTACCCGGCGGACGGCCGCGGTGCCCCTCCGCAGCCGTCTGTGCAGCAGCTGCGCCGCCCACAGCGCGCGGTAGGTACGGCGCGCGCCCAGCCGGATCAGGCCGTGGCGCAGCCGGGCGCGGTGCGGGGCGGGGGCGCCGGGGGTGCGGTAGCGGCCGCAGTGGGCGCGGGCACGGCGGAAGAACTCGGCATGGCTGCCGCGCGGCAGCCTGCCCCGGGTGGTGAACACCGTGCAGAAGTGGTCGAGCATCCTGCGGTGGATCACCGGCCGCCAGGGCGCGAGCCGGGGGTGGGAGTCGATGAACGCGAAGACCCGGTCGTACTGTTCGAAGATGTCGAAGTGCTTGCGGCTGGTGGTGGCCAGGATGTTGCCCTGGCGCCGCTGCCGGTAGCCGACGCACACCCGGTCGAGTACCGCGATCGAGCGGGCGGCCATCAGCACCGGGTAGGTCCAGGGCGTGTCCTCGTAGTAACCGGACGGGAAGGCGAACTTCCCGGCCTCGACGAACTCGCGGCGGTACGCCTTGTTCCAGACGACCATCAGGACCTTCAGCAGCCCCGGCCGGTCGGCGAGCGTGAAGGTGGCGGGGCCGGTCTGGGAGAGGTGCTCGGCGAAGGTGTTGCGCACGCTCTCGCCCGTCCAGTACGTACGGGCGTAGTCGTAGACCACGACGTCGGGTTCCCCGGTCTCCTCGATCCGGTCGGCGACGGCCCGCAGTGCGCCGGGGGCGAGGGTGTCGTCGCTGTCCAGGAAGATCAGGTAGTCGCCGGTGGCCTGCGCGATCCCGGCGTTCCGGGCCCGGCCCAGGCCCACGTTCTCCGGCAGGTGCAGGGCCCGCACCCGGCCGTCGCGGGCCGCGAACTCGTCGATGACGGCGCCACAGGCATCGGGTGAGCAGTCGTCCACCGCGATGAGCTCGAAGTCCTCGAACGACTGGGTCAGCACCGAGTCCAGGCTCTCGTGCAGATACGCCTGAACCCGGTACGCGGGCACGATGACACTGAACCGGGGCACAACACATCCATGGGTCGTTCGCAGCGCGGGCGGGCGGTCCGCAAACGGCCGATGGAGTGACGGAGTTACGTCAAAACGTGGCAAACCTGTGAAAGTGCAGGTGGGGTGGCCCTGTTGCGGTGAACAGGACCACCCCGTGTTGACGTACGACTGTGCGGCGTACTACTTCACCGCGCCCGCCATCACGCCGGAGACGAACTGGCGCTGGAAGGCGAAGAAGACCGCCAGCGGAATCACCATCGACACGAAGGCGCCGGGCGCCAGCACATCGATGTTGTTGCCGAACTGCCGCACCTGCTGCTGCAGGGCCACGGTGATCGGCGGGGAGCCGGAGTCCGCGAAGATCAGCGCGACCAGCATGTCGTTCCACACCCAGAGGAACTGGAAGATCCCCAGAGAGGCGATCGCCGGACCGCCGAGCGGCATCACGACCCGGGTGAAGAGCCGGATCTCGCCCGCTCCGTCGAGCCGTGCCGCCTCCAGCAGTTCCCTCGGGATCTCCGCGAAGAAGTTCCGCAGCAGGAAGATCGCGAAGGGCAGACCGAAGGCCGTGTGGAAGATGACCACGCCGAAGGTCGTCTCGAAGATCCCGACCGCGCCGAAGAGCTTGGACACCGGGACCAGAGCCACCTGGACCGGCACCACCAACAGCGCCACGACCACCAGGAACCACCAGTCGCGACCGGGGAAGTCCATCCAGGCGAAGGCGTATCCGGCCAGTGAACCGATCACGACGACCAGGACGGTCGCCGGGACGGTGATCATGACCGTGCTGAGGAGGGAGTGGGTGATGGTCGAATTGTCGAGCAGTCGGGAGTAGTTGTCGAAGGTGAGCTGGGAGGGGGCCGTGAAGATCTTCCACCAGCCGCTCGACGCGATGTCGTCCGCGCCGCGCAGCGAGGAGAGCAGCAGCCCGACGGTCGGCATCAGCCAGAACAGGCCCACCAGGATGAGGAAGACCCGCATCACGCCGCCGCCGGCGCGGGCGGCGATGCGCGCTCCGAGGGACCGCTCGGCCTTCACCGGTGCGGTACCGGCCGTCGTGCTCGCGGTCGTGGCCGAGGCTGTCGTCATCGGCGCCCCTCCTTCCGGATCCGGCGGATGTTGACGTACATCACCGGGAGTACCAGCAGCAGCAGGAGTACGGCGATGGCGCTGCCGATCCCGAGGTCGGCGTCCGTGCCGAACGAGGAGCGGTAGAGCTGGAGCGCCAGCACGTTCGCGTCGGCCAGCGAGGAGCCCGGTGAGATGATGAAGACCAGGTCGAAGACCTTCAGGACGTTGATCATCAGCGTGACCAGCACCACCGAGAGAACGGGCGCGAGCATCGGCACCGTGATCCGGCGGAACACCTGCCACTCGTTCGCGCCGTCCACCCGGGCCGCTTCGAGGAGTTCACGCGGCAGACCGGCCAGCCCCGCGGCGATCAGCACCATCGCGAACCCGGCCCACATCCAGACGTAGGAGCCGATGATCGCCGGTGTGACGAGCGTCGGGCCGAGCCACTCGACCCCGTTGTACGGCTCATTGAAGTTCGACGCGGGCAACCGGAGTTCGGCGCCGTCGGCCGAGGCGGGCAGGGTGAACCTGCCGTCCGCGCCCGCGGTCGCCGAGGCGACCACCTTGCCGTCCTTGACCGCCTCGACCTCGATGCCCTTGAGCCCCAGCTCCTCGGCGTCGATGACATTCGGTCTGCCGCCGCCGCCCTTGGTGAAGTCGAGCCACGCGGTGCCGGTGATCTTCCCGGACTCCGCCGCGGCGGCCTTCGCCGGCTTCGCGTCCGTCGGCATCGTCGCCGGAGCCACACCGACCAGCGGCAGTTGGACCGGCTGTCCGGCCCGTACCGGCGCCTTGGTGACGAACGAGCCGCCGCCGCCCGCCTTGAGCGGATGGACGGGCAGCGGATGTGCCTTCGGATAGCTCGCCGACTCGGCGAACGTGTCGTGCACACCCACCCATACGGCGTTGGCGACCCCGCGCTCCGGGGCCTGGTCGTACACCAGCCGGAAGATGATGCCGGCGGCGAGCATGGAGATCGCCATCGGCATGAAGACGACCAGTTTGAACGCCGTACCCCAGCGGATCCGTTCCGTCAGCACCGCGAAGATCAGCCCGAGGGCCGTGGAGACCGTCGGCGCGAACACGACCCAGATCGCGTTGTTCTTGATCGCCGTACGGATGGTGTCGTCGGTGAACAGCGCCTTGTAGTTGTCGAATCCGGCGAAGCCCGTGCCCGCCTGGTCGAAGAACGACCGGTACACGGAGTACACGATCGGATAGACCACGAGCGCGCCGAGCAGTACCAGCGCGGGCGCCAGGAAGAGCGCGGCGATGATCCGGCGGGTGCCGGTCACACTCCTGCGTCCGCGCCCCGGGCCACCGGCCGGGGCATCGGACGGCCTCCTGGGCGCGGGTACCGACGGCTGTCCGGAGGGTTGCTTGTCGGCGGGGGGCACCGCGTCGGCGCCCCCCGCTGCGGCTGTCGTCATCCCGTCAGCTCTTGTACGCCTTGGCCGCGTCGGACTCCAGCTTCGCCTGGGTCCCCGCGATGTCCTTCGGGTTCTTCAGGAAGTCCTGGAGGGTCTTCCACTCGCCCTTCCCGGGCGTCCCGCCGAAGGACTGCGGGGCCTGGTCGGACATGTCGAACCGGACCGCGTCACCCGCCGAGATCAGCGCCTTCGCCATCGTGCGCTGCACCTCGTTCGGATACGCGGCGGCGTCCAGGGCCTTGTTCGGGGAGATGAACCCGCCCTGTTCGGCCATGATCCTCGCCGCGTCGGTCGAGGCCAGCCAGGTCAGCAGGGCCTGGGCGCCCTTGCCGTCCTTCAGGGCCACCGCCGCGTCGCCGCCCGTCACGACGGGGGACTCGGCGCCGACCGCCGGGAACGGGAACACCTTGGCGTCCGTCCCGATCTTCGCCTTCGTCTGCGCGATGTTGACGGCCACGAAGTCGCCCTCGTAGACCATCGCGGCCTTCGGCTGGTCTCCGCCGGTGAAGGTCTGGGTGACCGAGGCCGGGAACTCCGTCTGCAGCGCACCGTCGGCGCCGCCCGCGATCAGTGACGGCTTGCCGAAGAGCTGCGCGAGCGTGGTCAGCGCGTCCTTGACGGAGGGGTCCGTCCACTTGATCTTGTGCTGGGCCAGCTGGTCGTACTTCTCCGGGCCCGCCTGGGAGAGATAGATGTTCTCGAACCAGTCGGTGAGGGTCCAGCCGTCCGCGCCACCGACCGAGACCGGGGTGACACCCGAGGCGGAGACCGTCTCGGCCGTCGCCAGGAAGTCCTTCCAGGTCTTCGGCTCGGACGCGCCCGCGTTTTCGAACGCCTTGGCGTTGTACCAGATCAGGGACTTGTTGGCGGCCTTGAAGTAGACGCCGTACCGGGTGCCGTCCACCGTGCCGAGGTCCTGCCAGACCTTCGAGTAGTTCTTGTCCAGCTGGGCCTTGGCCTCGGGGCCGACCGGCTTGGCCCACTTCTTCTGCGCGGCCTGCTGGATCGCGCCGACCTGCGGGATCATCGCGACGTCCGGCGGCTGACCTCCGGCGATCTTCGTACCGAGGAAGTTGACGATCGGGTCCTGGGCCGGGACGAAGGTGACCGTCGCCCCCGTGCGGTTCTCGAACTCCTTGAGGACCTTGACGAAGTTGGCCTGCTCGGCTCCGGTCCAGACCGCCGCGACCGAGAGCTTCTCGCCGTCCAGTTTCGGCAGGGCGACGCTCGACGAGCCCCCCTTGCCGTTCCCGGAGCTCTTTTCCGGCTTGCCCTTTCCGCTGCCACCGTCGTCGCTGCAACCGGTGAGGGCCAGTGCGCCGATGGCGCTGAACACCACGGCGGCCCTGCTGATCCGAAGGGTTGTGCGCATAGCTTCCCCGTCTCTCACATCGTCGTGTGCGCACAGTCCTACGCCCGGTGCACGGGGGCCGCAATACCGCTCCCTGCGTCAACTCCATGATCGTAATGGGCTCGTGACGTCATGTCATTGCATGTACGGACCAGGCGGACCTCAGGAGCGGACGGGCCCGAACGGGGCTATCGGCTCCGCGTCGACGGACCGGGCCGCCCGCTCCAGCGCACTGGCGAGCAGCGCCAGGTCCGTCGGGCCGTTGCCCAGCTCCCGGACCGGGCGCCGGGTGGGCGGATCGCCCATCCGCTCCCACTCCAGCGGCACGACGGTGGGGCGCAGCGTCGCCGTACGCGGAATGCGTCCCGTCACCCGGCCGCCCTGGAACGGCGTCACCCGCCCGTCCGGATGACCGAGGCGGCCACGGCCGGGCGCCGGGTCCTCCGGCGAGGGCGGGACGACCGGCGCGTCCAGCACGATGCGCAGCCGGGCCCCGTGGGTCAGGTCCGTGTCCTCCGTACGGTCCGGGCGGGCGGATGTCGCGACCAGGTGGACGCCGAGCCGGCCGCCCTCCCGGGCCACGGCCTCCAGGGCCCGCACGACCGAACCGGCGGCCGGGCGGCCGGGACTGCCGAGCGCCGGGGCGACCAGCGCGTCGAAGTCGTCGACCAGGACGACGAGCCGGGGCAGCGGGGAAGGCCCGGGTGCCACGGACGGCGTCGCCGCGGGCCGCAGCCGGAGCGTCCCGCTCATCGCCGAGTCCACGTCGCCCCGCTGCTCAGCGGCCGTCGGCGGACGCTGACCGACCATCCGCTGCGCCACCTCGTGCCGATGGTGCCACTCGGTGAAGTCGTACGAGCCGAGCAGTTCGGCCCGCCGCTTCAGCTCACCGCCCAGCGCCTGCGCGAACTCGCGCATCCGCACCGGATCGGAGGCCACGAGGTGGGCGAACGCGTGCGGGAGTTCGGCGCACGGGCCGAGGCTCTCGCCGCGCTCGCCCCCGGCGCCGTCGACCAGCAGTATGCCCAGCAGGTCGGGGCGGGCGGCCGCGGCCAGTGAGGCGGCGACGGCCCGCAACAGCTCCGTACGTCCGCTGCCGGGCGGCCCCTCGATGAGGAGATGGGGGCCCTCCTCCGCGAGGTCCACACCGACCGGGCCCCGGGGACCGGCCCCGAGCACCACGAACGGCCGCCCGGCGGCCACGGCGGCGGTGCCTCCGGCGGGGGCGGCGGCGGGCGTGCCCGTGCCGGTGTCCGCGGCCACGGCGGCACGTCCGGCCGACGCCGCACCCTCGGCGGTCCGCGCCGCGATCCGGGGCGTGTCGCCGCCGCGCGGTCCGCTCACCCGGTTCGGGGTGTGCGCGGACCCGGCGGAACGGGGGCCGTCGGCCCTCTGGGCATCTCCACCGCCACGGAAATCCGACCCGGCAACGGTGCGGGAGCCCGGAGTGTCCCCGGGCGGTCCGCCGTAGTGGCCGCCGCCGACCCGGGGGGCGGCGGTGCCGGGGTACGGGGCGCGCCCGGAGCCACGGGTGTCGTGGGTGTCGTCGCGCGCCAGGCCGTGGCCCGGTGTGCCGACGTGCGTGGCGGTGTCGCTGCCGGGATACGGGGTGCGGCCCGAACCGGGGCCGTATCCGCCCACACCGTCCGGCGCCGAGCGCTGGGCGCCCACGCGGGGGGTCGCGCCGCGCGGGTGCTCCGTACGGCCCGAACCGCGGGCGTCCGCGTCCGTACCGCCACCGGCCGCACCTCCCGGCCCGCCCGTCCAGCGGCCCGAACCGCGGACCGTGGCGCCGGGCTGGTCGTCCGCGGTGGAGGCCCAGCGGGCCATCAGGGAGGCCGGGGTGGCGCGCGCCAGGCCCAGCTCGTCCAGCAGCCGGGCGGTCGGCGGGAGTGCGGCCGACGCGGGCCGGCCGTGGGACGTGGCCGAACCCTCCGCACGCAGCGGGGCCAGCGCCCGGCCGAACCGCTCGGCCCAGTGCGCCGACACCGCGTCCACCGCGGCGACCGTGCCACGGCCCGCGGCCCGGCCGTCCGCGGCACGCAGCAGTCGCAGGGCCGTCGCCACATCGCCGCTCAGCATCGCCACCGCCCCGCACTCGCGGAACGCGATCGAGGCGTGGCAGGCGGCCTCGTACGTCGCCGCGACCGGTGAGGTGGGCGTGGCGGCCGGGGTCTCCGCCAGACAGATCAGATGGATTCCGGCGGCCGAGCCCGCGGCGGCCAGCCGGGCGGTGGTCTCGCGCAGCGCCGCCGAACCGGGGTCGCCGTCGACGATCACCACGGTGTAGGGCCCGGTGTACCGCCCGGCGGCCTCGGCGACCGTGCTCCGGTCCAGGCTCGCCCAGCCGGGCCCGAGCGGCCCCTCGTCCAGCCGACGCACCAGCTCCGTCGTACGGGCGACGGCCTGCTCGCGGTCGTACGCGAGGAGCAGTCGGCAGTCCTGGCCGTGCATCGGCCGCAGATGGGGCAGCCAGCCCAGCCAGGCCCACTCGCGCCTGCGCTCGTCCGTGCCGCGCGCGCGGTCCGTGCTGATCAGCACGATCTCCAGATCGGCGGGGGAGTGCAGTGCGGCGAGCTGCGCCACCGTCGAGCGGGCGAGTCCGGCCAGCCGCGTCCGCGGCCCGGCGAGCCCGAGGGAACCGGCCTCCCGCAGCCCGACGGTCACCGGCACGGCGGGAAGCCCGGCCCGGTCCGTCGTGCCCAGGCGCACCACGAGCGCCTCCGGGTGCGCGGTGCCGCGCTCCCAGAGCCGCGGGCCGGGGCCGAGCGCGGTCAGCAGCACGGCCGCGGGGTCGGGCCAGATGCTCGACGCGGCGGACCCCGGTGGCGCCAGGGGGTCGGTGGACGGATACGGCGGCCCTGCCTCCCCCGTCCCGTCGGGTGTCGCCTCGTGGACCGGCTCGCCCTTGTTGCCCGCGAGTCTGCGGGCCCAGGCGCCTATCCCGCCCCGCCGGGGCGACTCCTCGCCCGCGGACCGGGGGGAGCGCTCGGCGGGGGACCGGCGGCGGGGGTCGGTGTGCCCGCCGTCACCGCTTCCGTACGCGTGAGGGGCGTCGGTCCCTTCCTGGGGGGCGGGCCCGGAGCCGGGGGAGACGGACTGGGCGTACGCGTGACCGGAGCCGTACGCCTCGGGGTCGCCATCGGCGCCGGCCGTGCCCGCCGTGCCGGACACCCGAAGATGCCCCTCGCCGTCCGGGGCCGTCGCCAGCGTCGGCGTACGGGCGCCGGAGGTCAGCCGGAGCGTGGACTCGCCGAGCCGCAGCAGCGCGCCGGGATCCAGGCGGACCGGGCGGTCGCGGACCTCCGCGCCGTCGAGCAGGGTGCCGTTGGTGGAGCCCAGGTCCGCGACCGAGACCAGGCCGTCCGCCGAGACCGTCACCGCGCAGTGCAGCCGGGACACGTCGGGGTCGTCGAGCGGGACGTCCGCGTCGGCGGAGCGGCCGATCCGGACCCGGCCGCCGTGCAGCAGATGGACACCGCCCGCGTCGGGCCCCGCGACCACGTGCAGCTGCGCCGGGACGGAGTCGTCCGCCACCTCGTCCTCGCCCGGGACCTGGAGCGAGAGCACCGCTCCGTCGACCAGCGGGGGCTCACCCAGCGCGCATCGCTGCGCGTCCAGCCGCTCACGCCCGGCGAACAGCACCACCGCACCGCTGCCGAGCGAGCCGTCGGGCCCGGAGACCGCCGCCGCCAGGGGGGACGCCACCGTGGCGAGCGCCGTCCCCGACGGGGCGGTGACCAGCACGTCGCAGGCGCGCGCCGGGGTCTGGCCGCTGCGCGGCGCGAGGACGGTCAGCCGGATCTGCATCGCCGTCAGCGGTCCCTTCTGCGCGGGGCGCCGGGCAGGGGAAAAGCCCTGTGATTCCCCCCACCCGACACGGACGCGTCGTCCGGTACAGGTTCGTCACGTGCCGCGGGGCTCCCGACCCCACAGTCCCGTGCTGAAGGCATCCTCGCACCTGCCACTGACAACACGCCCGGGGGTCACCGCTGAGTGATCTTGAAACGTCTGCTGTGCGCCCATAAGTGCCTGCTTGGAAGGTTCTTCGCGGCGGAACCGTTCCGGCAGAGTGTCCGAAACGATTCGTCGTACGGGTGTGCGGCAACCATCGGCCCGATGTGAGCGTCTTGTTCCGTGTCCGGTCCGATATCTCCCCAGGAGACGTCCGGGCCCGGTGGGTGCCACCGGCGACGATCACCGGGCGGACCGGCTCGACCCCGCCGGCCGCCCCGCGCCGGGGTCTGCCGACGGACCGCCGTCCGTCGTGCGGGCCGGGCGCCGCACGGCAGCCCTCCGGGCGGCGACGGCAGTTTGACGACAGGCCCTAGAGTGGGCCGGAACTCCCGGGCCGATCCGGGAGCACCGCAAGCACCACGATCAGCAGGGAGCGCATGACGTGCGGCCGGTAGGCAGCAAGTACCTGCTCGAGGAGCCGCTGGGACGCGGCGCCACGGGCACCGTCTGGCGTGCCCGCCAGCGGGAGGCCGCAGGCGCCGAGGCGGCCGTGGCCGGCCAGCCCGGCGAGACCGTGGCGATCAAGGTCCTGAAGGAGGAGCTCGCCAACGACGCGGACGTCGTGATGCGATTCCTGCGCGAGCGCTCCGTGCTGCTCCGGCTCACCCACGAGAACATCGTGCGCACCCGCGACCTGGTCGTCGAGGGCGATCTCCTCGCCCTCGTCATGGATCTGGTCGACGGCCCCGACCTGCACCGCTACCTGCGCGAGAACGGCCCGCTCACCCCGGTCGCCGCCGCGCTGCTCACCGCCCAGATCGCGGACGCGCTCGCCGCCAGCCACGCCGACGGCGTCGTCCACCGCGACCTGAAGCCCGCCAACGTCCTGCTCGACGAGCGCGACGGCGGGATGCGCCCGATGCTCACCGACTTCGGCATCGCGCGACTGGCCGACTCCCCGGGGCTCACCCGGACCCATGAGTTCGTCGGCACGCCCGCCTACGTGGCACCCGAGTCCGCCGAGGGCCGCCCGCAGACCTCCGCCGTCGACGTCTACGGCGCCGGCATCCTGCTGTACGAGCTGGTCACCGGCCGCCCGCCGTTCTCCGGCGGCACCGCCCTCGAAGTCCTGCACCAGCACCTCAGCGAGGAGCCCCGCCGCCCCACCACCGTCCCGGCGCCCCTCTGGACGGTCATGGAGCGCTGCCTGAGCAAGGACGCGGACCAGCGGCCCAGCGCCGAGAACCTGGCCCGCGCGCTGCGCACCGTCGCGGCTGGCATCGGGGTGCACGCCAGTGCCGCTCAGATCGCGGCGGCCGACGGCGTGGGCGCCCTGCTCGCACCCGACCCGGCGCCCGCGGCCGTTCCGCAGACGCCCGGTGCGGCCGACCCGACGCAGGTGCTGCCGAGCAACGCGGGCTCGTACGATCCGAACGCCGCGACCAGCGTCATGCAGCACGCCCCCGGTCAGGGCTCGGGCGGGCACGCCGACCCGACCTCGGTCATGCCGCCCGTACCGCCGCGCCCGGACGGCGCTCCGCAGTCCGAGGACCCGCACCCCTGGCAGTCCCAGCTCCAGGCGGCCCGTGACCGCAACGAGCAGACACAGGTCCAGCACCTCGACCCGAACCAGGACCCGCTGCGCCGCCGTCCCCAGCGGCCCCAGCCGCAGCAACGACAGCAGCCGCAGCAGCAGTACCAGCAGCCGCAGCAGCAGCAGTACCCCCAGCCCCGGCGGCAGCAGTACCAGCCGCAGCACCAGCCCCAACAGCAGTACCAGCGGCAGCAGTACGCGCCCCCGCAGCAGCCGCCGCCCCAGCAGCCTGCCCCGAGGCAGCCCCGCGAGCCCAGGCAGCGCAGCGCCAACCCGATGAGGATCCCCGGACTCGGCTGCCTCAAGGGCTGCCTGTTCACCCTGGTCCTGCTCTTCGTCGCGGGCTGGCTGATCTGGGAACTGACCCCGCTGCAGGACTGGATCGGCCAGGGCAAGAGCTACTGGCAGGCGATCAGTGACGCCGTCTCCACCGTGACCGACTGGGTCTCGAAACTGGGTGGCGGGAGCAGCGGCAGCGGCGGTTCCTGAGCAGCCGACGCATCATCAACTCTGTAGCCAAATCGACTTCTGCGGGCCAGTTTCCATCTCATTTCGCCCGCAGAAGTGAGGGTTGGCGCCATCCCGGGCACTCAACACCCCGATCGACGCGTAACTTTGTCGACCGGGGGTCATGAGCGACGGTCCATCGCCAGCCGCTGAGGGAGCAGTCTTGGCACGGAATATCGGCAGCCGGTACACCGCCCACCAGATCCTGGGGCGCGGCAGCGCCGGCACGGTGTGGCTCGGCGAGGGGCCCGAGGGCCCGGTGGCCATCAAGCTGCTCCGCGAGGACCTCGCGTCCGACCAGGAGCTCGTGGGCCGCTTCGTCCAGGAGCGCACCGCGCTGCTCGGGCTGGACCACCCCCATGTCGTCGCCGTCCGCGACCTCGTGGTGGACGGCAACGACCTGGCACTGGTCATGAACCTGGTTCGCGGCACGGACCTGCGCACCCGCCTCGACCGTGAACGCCGCCTCGCACCCGAGGCCGCCGTCGCGATCATCGCGGACGTCGCCGACGGCCTGGCCGCCGCGCACGCCGCCGGGGTGGTCCACCGTGACGTCAAGCCGGAGAACATCCTGCTCGACATGGAGGGCCCGCTCGGCCCCGGCGGCTCGCACCCCGCGCTGCTCACCGACTTCGGCGTGGCCAAACTGATCGACACCCCGCGCCGCACCAAGGCCAGCAAGATCATCGGCACGCCGGACTATCTGGCCCCCGAGATAGTCGAGGGCCTCCCGCCCCGTGCCGCTGTGGACATCTACGCCCTCGCCACGGTCCTGTACGAACTCCTCGCCGGCTTCACGCCCTTCGGCGGCGGACACCCCGGAGCGGTCCTGCGCCGCCACGTCACGGAGACGGTCGTCCCGCTCCCGGGCATCCCCGAGGAGCTCTGGCAGCTCCTGGTCCAGTGCCTGGCCAAGGCCCCGGCCTCCCGGCTGCGCGCCTCCGAGCTGGCGGCCCGGCTGCGCGAGCAGCTCCCGCAGCTGGCCGGCATCCCGCCGCTCGACGTGGACGAGCCGGACGCCGAACCGGAGCCCCGGACGTACGACGAGCAGCAGTACACCCCGCCCGAGGAGCCCCGCCGCCGCGGCGCGGTCCCGCTGGTCCCCGGATCGTCCACCGACTCCAACCGCGACACCCACACGAGCATGCGTGTCCCGGCCCCCGACGAACTCTCCGGCGGTCCCCGGGGTACGGCCAGGGCCCCGCGCGCTCCGGGCAGGCCCCGCCCCGGCTCGGCCCGCAACAAGTCCGCGGCGGTCCGCAAGCGCCGTCTGACGCTGGGCGCCGCGGCGCTGGTGCTGGTGGTCGCCCTCGGCGTCGGCGGCTGGCTGGCGCTGGGCGACGACGGCTCGAACGCGCCCGCACAGGACACGAAGAGCTCGGCGCCCGGAACACCCTGACCGGAGCGCCCCCACGGGGCGGTTCCCGACGGATTCCGGAGCCGGGCGGCCCGCTCGGCAGCCCTCGGCGGCAGGGGCCGCGGACGCTCCGCGCACCCGGTCACCGAGTCGTGATCATGCGGCCCGAGGAATGTCCGCGCCGACAGCCGTTACGCTGGACCCGTGGCAGTCGTCGATATTTCCGAAGAGCTGAAGTCCCTCTCCTCGACCATGGGGTCGATCGAGGCCGTCCTGGACCTGGATGCGCTGAGGGCGGACATCGCCGCGCTTGAGGAGCAGGCGGCCGCGCCCTCCCTCTGGGACGACCCGGAGGCGGCGCAGAAAATCACCAGCAAGCTTTCGCACCTCCAGGCCGAGGTCCGCAAGACCGAGGCCCTCCGCGGCCGGATCGACGATCTTGAGGTCCTCTTCGAGCTCGCCCAGGACGAGGGCGACGCCGATGCCCTCGCCGAGGCCGAGTCCGAGCTGGAGTCGGTCAGGAAGGCGCTGGACGAGATGGAGGTCCGTACGCTCCTCTCCGGCGAGTACGACGCCCGCGAGGCCCTGGTCAACATCCGGGCCGAGGCCGGTGGCGTCGATGCCGCCGACTTCGCCGAGAAGCTCCAGCGCATGTACATCCGCTGGGCCGAGCGGCACGGCTACAAGACCGAGGTCTACGAGACGTCGTACGCGGAAGAGGCCGGCATCAAGTCGACCACCTTCGCCGTCCAGGTGCCGTACGCCTACGGCACGCTCTCCGTCGAGCAGGGCACCCACCGGCTCGTCCGGATCTCGCCCTTCGACAACCAGGGCCGTCGCCAGACGTCCTTCGCGGGTGTCGAGGTGCTGCCCGTGGTCGAGCAGACCGACCACATCGAGATCGACGAGTCCGAGCTCCGCGTCGACGTGTACCGCTCGTCGGGGCCGGGCGGTCAGGGCGTCAACACCACGGACTCCGCGGTGCGCCTGACCCACCTCCCGACCGGCATCGTCGTCTCCTGTCAGAACGAGCGCTCGCAGATCCAGAACAAGGCGTCCGCGATGAACGTCCTCCAGGCGAAGCTCCTTGAGCGCCGCCGCCAGGAGGAGCAGGCCAAGATGGACGCCCTCAAGGGCGACGGCGGCAACTCCTGGGGCAACCAGATGCGGTCGTACGTCCTGCACCCGTACCAGATGGTCAAGGACCTGCGTACGGAGTTCGAGATGGGCAACCCGGAAGCGGTCTTCAACGGCGAGATCGACGGCTTCCTGGAGGCGGGCATCCGCTGGCGCAAGCAGCGGGAGAAGTAGGCGGGCCGCAGGGGCCTGTTCCTGTCCTGTTCCTTGCCTCTGTTTCCTGCGGCGGTGCCGGAATCCCCAAGGGTTCCGGCGCCGCCGTTTTCGTCGGGGGCGGTACGGAGCTGCTCCGAAAGGGAGTTGGGCCTCCGAGTTGCGCAGACGCCGTGGCGAGTGCGTCACAGTCGTGATTCTGAATGACGGTCAACTACGAGCAAACCGGTTCACATTGCCCGGAACGGCCTTGACGTAGTCCTTAACTCTGGACAGGGTGCTAGGGCAGCATGCGTATGTCTGGGACGGGTGTGAACGGGGGCGGGCGGTATGGCCACGACTCGATGTGGCGCCGTTCGGAGCGAACCCCGCAGAGCCGGGGCCCGCATATGGCTGCTCCACTGACGAGAACAGCTACTGGGGGTAGCAGCAGATGACCAAGAAGACGCGAGTACGCGTCGCGCGGATAGCCGCGGGTGCGGTGATCGCCGCAGGCGCCTCGCTCACCGCTGCCGGTGTGGCATCGGCCGTCGGCGTCGATGTCAACGTTGCCGGGCTGTCGGCCAACGCTCACGTCGACGAATCCGGTCTGGGGATCGACGCCGGCCTCACCGGGCCGTCGGGCGAGTCCGGGGGCGGCGACCCGGGCGGTGTCGACCAGGGCGGCACCACGCAGGGTGGCGACCAGGGTGGTGCCGGTGACCAGGGTGGTGCGGGCGACCAGGGTGGTGCGGGCGACCAGGGTGGCGCCGGTGACCAGGGTGGTGCCGGTGACCAGGGTGGTGCCGGTGACCAGGGTGGTGCGGGCGACCAGGGTGGTGCCGGTGACCAGGGTGGTGCGGGCGACCAGGGTGGTGCCGGTGACCAGGGTGGTGCGGGCGACCAGGGTGGCGCGGGCCACCAGGGCGGCACCTCCGGTAACGGTGGCACCTCCGGCAACGGCGGTACCTCCGGTAACGGAGGCACCTCCGGCAACGGTGGTACCGCCGGTAACGCCTCCTCCGGTACCACCGGTGGCGACGCCAACACCTGCACCGTCGACCTCGACGGTGCGAAGTGCGCGGACAACACCACCCCCGACTCGGCCGGCAACCAGCCGGTCGAGCAGGGCAAGGGCAAGGACGAGCTCGCCGAGACCGGTGCCGCCGAGACCACGTTCCTGCTGGTCGGCGCCGCGACGATGATTGCCGGAGGCATCGGCTTCCGGATCCTGCCTCGCCTGATGAACGGCCGTACGGTCGCCTAAGGGCCAGGTGCGCACAGAAGGGCCCGGGACGCCTGTCGGCATCCCGGGCCCCTCCGCGTACACGTACACGCTTTCGCAGGCGGACGGACGGCCTCGACCGCGCGCTCCGGTGCTACACGCTCTGGTGCGCCAGCAGTGCCAGCGCCCCCAGCAGCACCACGAGCAGGGCCACCAGCGTCACAGGGCTCAGTCCCGCGAAGATTCCCTGCCCTTGTTCCTGCTGCAGCCGCTCACGGCTGGCCCGGCACACGGGGCAACGGCCCTCGTTCACGGGCGCCGCGCAGTTTGCGCACACCAGTCGGTCATAGGTCATGCGCTTTCCTCCTCCCGCGCGGCGGAGCCGCATACGCCTTCACTCCGCACAACGCTCATGGAAACGCATCCGTTCCCCCTCCCACTGTGCCAGCTCGCGCGGATTTCGGCGCGGCCCGCCGGACATCACCCGATCTGTAGTGCTTCGGCCTCACTGTCGACCGGTGCCGTTCCGCCATAAAACACCCATCCTCGGACGCGCGCCTGCACGCCTCAGTCCGCTTCGCGTATGGTCACGCACACCTACTCCCGGCCGACCGTGGTGCATCCGTGATCCGATTCGACAACGTCTCCAAGACCTACCCGAAGCAGAGCCGTCCCGCTCTACGGGATGTGTCTCTCGATATCGAGAAGGGCGAGTTCGTCTTCCTGGTGGGCTCCTCCGGCTCCGGCAAGTCCACCTTCATGCGACTCATCCTCCGTGAAGAGCGCGCCAGTCAGGGCATGGTTCATGTTCTGGGCAAGGACCTCGCGCGCATGTCCAACTGGAAGGTGCCGCACATGCGCCGCCAGCTGGGCACGGTGTTCCAGGACTTCCGGCTCCTCCCCAACAAGACCGTCGCGGAGAACGTGGCGTTCGCGCAGGAGGTCATCGGCAAGCCGCGCGGTGAGATCCGCAAGGCGGTGCCGCAGGTTCTCGACCTGGTCGGCCTCGGCGGCAAGGAGGACCGGATGCCCGGCGAGCTCTCCGGTGGTGAGCAGCAGCGAGTGGCGATCGCGCGGGCGTTCGTGAACCGCCCCATGCTGCTGATCGCGGACGAGCCGACCGGCAACCTCGACCCGCAGACCTCCGTGGGCATCATGAAGCTGCTGGACCGGATCAACCGGACCGGTACGACCGTGATCATGGCGACCCACGACCAGAACATCGTCGACCAGATGCGCAAGCGCGTCATCGAGCTGGAGAAGGGCCGTCTCGTACGCGACCAGGCCCGCGGCGTCTACGGCTACCAGCACTGAGCATCGAGCACTGAAAGGACGCCATGCGCGCCCAGTTCGTCCTGTCGGAGATCGGCGTCGGCCTCCGTCGCAACCTCACGATGACCTTCGCCGTCGTCGTCTCCGTCGCCCTCTCGCTCGCCCTGTTCGGCGGCGCGCTGCTCATGCGCGAGCAGGTCAGCACGATGAAGGACTACTGGTACGACAAGGTCAACGTCTCGATCTTCCTCTGCAGCAAGAGCGATGTGACCTCCACGCCCAAGTGCGCCAAGGGTGCTGTCACCGCGGAGCAGAAGAAGGAGATCGAGGCCGATCTCCACAAGATGGACGCGGTCCAGACGGTCACGTACGAGTCGGCCGACCAGGCGTACAAGCACTACCAGCAGCAGTTCGGCGACTCGCCCATGGCGAGCAACATCACGCCGGACCAGATGCAGGAGTCGTTCCGGGTCAAGCTCCACGACCCGAAGAAGTACAAGGTCGTCGCCACCGCCTTCGCCGGCCGCGACGGGGTGCAGTCCGTCCAGGACCAGAGATCCATCCTGGACAACCTCTTCCAGCTGATGAACGGCATGAACGTGGCCGCCCTCTTCGTGATGGCGCTGATGCTGGTCATCGCGTTGATGTTGATCGTCAACACCGTCCGGGTGTCCGCGTTCAGCCGACGGCGTGAAACCGGCATCATGCGGCTCGTCGGCGCCTCCGGCTTCTACATCCAGATGCCGTTCATCATGGAGGCCGCGTTCGCCGGACTCCTCGGCGGCGTGCTCGCCTGCGTGATGCTGCTGGCCGGCCGGTACTTCCTGATCGACGGTGGCCTGGCGCTGCAGAGCAAGCTCAATCTGATCGACTTCATCGGCTGGGACGCGGTCTTCACCAAGCTGCCCCTGGTCCTGGCGATCGGTCTGCTGATGCCCGCCGTTGCCGCTCTCTTCGCGCTCCGCAAGTACCTGAAGGTGTGACAAGCGCCCCTGCGGCGCACGGTCAACCGGCCGTGCGCCGCAGGGGCGTTGTCCTAGACTCGACGCCATGTCGGGTCCCACGCAGTGTTTCGGGCCCCGCGGTGTGCGCCGCGGGGCGGCCCTGACCTTGGTCTTCGCGAGCGTGCTGGCCACCGCCGCGGCCACCGGCTCCCTGCCGCGCGGCGGTGCGAAGTCCTCGGAACCGGTGACCCGTTCCGTCGCCGCCACCCTCGACGGCGACGAGGTGGCCGCCGCCGCCGCGCGAGCCGTGGCCGACGGCAAGTCCGGCAAGAAGGCGGCCGAGGAAGCCGTCAGCCGCAGCGGCGACCGCTGGGGCGCGGTCTACGACGAGCGGCAGTACGAGGAGTTCGAGCAGGCCCTCGACGGTTCGTACACCGGCGTCGGGATCTCCGCCAAGCGCTCCGCCGACGGACTGGTCGAGGTGGCCCGGGTCCAGCCCGGCGGCCCCGCCGAGCGGGCCGGCATCGAGCCGGGTGACCTGCTCCGTACCGTCGACGGCCGTCGGGTCGACAAGCGCCCCGTCTCCGAGGTCGTCGCCCTGCTGCGCGGAGACCGTACGGAGGCGGCCGTCGGCACCACCGTCAGTCTGGGGGTCCAGCGGGGCGCCGCGCTGCGGACCGAGACCTTGCGGCGGGCCGAACTCACCACCGAGGCCGTCACCGTGCGGCGGATCGGACCGGGCCGTTCCGATTCCTCCGCGGCTGTACTGATCGAGGTCGACTCGTTCACCAGGGGCTCGGGTGCGAAGGTCCGCGACGCGGTCCGGGACGCACCGGCGCGCGCCGGGGTGCTCCTCGATCTCCGAGGCAACTCCGGCGGCCTGGTCGCCGAGGCCGTCACCGCCGCCTCCGCGTTCCTGGACGGCGGCCTGGTCGCCACGTACGACGTGCACGGCGAGCAGCGCGCGCTCTACGCGCAGCCGGGCGGCGACACCGTCCGCCCTCTCGTCGTCCTCGTGGACGGCGGCACGATGAGCGCGGCCGAGCTCCTCACCGGCGCGCTCCAGGACCGGGGCCGTGCCGTGACCGTCGGATCGCGCACCTTCGGCAAGGGTTCGGTGCAGATGCCCAGCAAGCTCCCGGGCGGTTCGGTGGCCGAGCTGACCGTCGGCCACTACCGCACGCCGGCGGGCCGAGGGGTCGACGGCCGCGGCATCACCCCGGACCTCGCGGTCGGCTCCGGGGCCGAGCGGCGGGCCGAGACAGTATTGAGTGGCCTCGGGGGTGGGTCGTAGTGCGAAAATGGCCGCACTATGGCTAAGGAAAAGGACACCGGGCGCAAGCTCATCGCGCAGAACAAGAAGGCGCGGCACGACTACCACATCCTCGACACCTACGAGTGCGGTCTCGTACTCATGGGCACCGAGGTCAAATCGCTGCGGCTGGGCCGGGCCTCGCTCGTGGACGGCTTCGTCCAGATCGACGGCGGCGAGGCATGGCTGCACAACATCCACGTCCCGGAGTACGTGCAGGGGACCTGGACCAACCACTCGGCCAAGCGGAAGCGCAAGCTGCTGATGCACCGGGCGGAGATCGACAAGCTGGAGTCGAAGTCCGGCGAGACGGGGCACACGATCGTGCCGCTCGCGCTGTACTTCAAGGACGGCCGGGTGAAGGTCGAGATCGCGCTCGCCAAGGGCAAGAAGGAGTACGACAAGCGGCAGACCCTGCGCGAGAAGCAGGATCTGCGGGAGACCAACCGTGCGATCTCGGCAGCGCGCCGGCGCCAGCGCAGCGCGTAGCCGGGAGCGTGCGTGCGGAGCCGGCGGCGGCTCGCAGGAATAGGCTGGCATCGTCGTGCGTTGGTCACGTACGATGGCACTGCACTCCACAGCGGGTGCATACATTGAAAACACAACATGGGGATGATCGGTTTCGACAGCGGATGTCGAAGCAGGGGAAGCGTGTCGAGGAAGCGGCAATGATCTCGTAAACCATATGTCGCAACCAATAATCGCCAACACCAAGCGCGATTCCTTCGCCCTCGCTGCCTAAGTAGCGACTTGCGAAGTGTCAGCCCGGGGGTGATCCCGACCCGGATCCTGGCATCATCAAGGGATCTAAACTTCTAGACCCGGTCACGGGGCCTGGAAGGAAATCAAACAGTGACTGAGCCCGTCGGAGACTTGTTCGCGTGATCTCCGGGGCCGAGAAAATCGCAGCGAACTGCACACGGAGAAGCCCTGATTCTGCACCGTTGGACGCGGGTTCGATTCCCGCCATCTCCACAATTCCCATGTGAACGAGGACCCCGTTGCCCACCGGCAACGGGGTCCTCGTTCTTGTGCCCGGAGTTGTCCCGCCCGGCATCAGCTCCGGGGGGCACGGACCCCGGCCCCCGCGATGATCAGCGCCAGCCCCGCCGCGCACATCGGTACGACATAGCCGGTCACCTGCCCCGTGTGCTCCACCATCCAGCCGCCGGTCGCCGATCCCACGGCGATCCCGCCCAGCAGTGCGGTCACGGCCAGGGTCATGCCCTCGTTCAACTGGCCCTCGGGAGTGAGGCGTTGTACCAGCGTCATCCCGGTGACCATGGTGGGGGCGGTGGCGGCACCGGCCAGCAGCAGCGCGCCGGCGAGGGCGAGCAGCGAATCGGTCGAGGAGGCGGCGAGCAGTGGCAGGGACATCAGCGCCGTCATGCCCGCCAGGCAGCCCAGCAGCCGGCGCCGGATGTCCGCGGCCGGGCGAAGCGATCCGTACCACAGCCCCGCCACACATGATCCGGCTGCCTGGAGGGCCAGGATCGCACCCCCGGCGTGGGCGATCGTGACGACCTCCATCGCGCCGAAGACCGCTCCGGTGGCCAGGAAGGCGGCGAGCAGGGCCGGCATGCCGGAGGCGCGGAGCGGGGAACCCGCGTGGGTACGGGGCGCCACCGGCGGTTCGGTGGCGCGTTGGGCGGCGAAGATCAGCACGCCGGTCATCAGCAGGATTGCCCCGACGAGTGTTCCGGCCTCCGGGAAGAGTGCCGCGCACAGCAGGGCGGCGAGGGCCGGGCCGAGCATGAAGCAGAGTTCGTCGACGGCCTGTTCGAAGGAGTTCGCGGTGTGCAGGGCGGCCGGGTCGCCCCGGTGCAGATGGGCCCAGCGGGCACGGGACATCCCGCCGGTGTTGGGGGTGGTGGCGGTCGCGGCGTAGGAGGCGAAGAGCGTCCAGACCGGGGCGCCGTAGTGCACGCAGAGCAGCAGAGCGATCGATCCGAGAACGGCGATCGCGGTGGCGGGCACGGCGACCCTGGCCTGCCCGTACCGGTCGACGAGCCGGGCCGTCCAGGGTGCGACCACCGCCGTGGCGGCGAGGCCGGTCGCGGTGACGGCACCGGCCAGGGCGTAGGAGCCGTGCGAACCGGCGATCATGATCACCGCGCTGACGCTGAACATGCCCATGGGCACCCGGGCGAGAAGGTTACCGGCCGTGAACGCACGCGCGCCCGGGGTGGCGAGCAGCCTGCGGTAGGGATTGGCGGACACGGGCCGGGCGGGGGCGGTCGCACGCGGGGCGATGACCAGCAGATCTCCGGAGACGGCGAGCAGGGGGGCGGCGGACGGGGTTCTCTCGTACGGCATGGCTCAACCCTCGGTGCGCGCGGCCCACGCGGTCCAACACCTTCTCCGTACCGATTGACGCACTTGTGTTGTAAATTCTCGCCATGGCTTCCTCCGCCGCCGACAGGGGCGCCCCGACGCATCCCCATACCGACCCCCGGCTGCTCCGTGCCTTCGTCGCCGTGGCCGAGGAACTGCACTTCACCCGTGCCGCGGCCCGGCTCTACCTCGCCCAGCAGGCGCTGAGCCGGGACATCCGCCGCCTGGAACGCGAACTGGGTGCGGAGCTGTTCGTACGGACCACCCGGCAGGTCTCCCTCACCACCGACGGCGAACGGCTCCTCCCGTACGCCCGGCGGGTGCTGGAGGCGCACGCCGATCTTGCCGCGGCCTTCACCGACCCCGCTGCCCGGCCGCTGTTCGTCGACCTCAACACCGACGGCATGACGGCCGCCCGGGTCCTCGCCCGCGCGCGGGAGCTGGCTCCGGGGTGCGAGCTGATGGCGCGCTTCGAGAGCGGGCTCACCTGGGCCGCCGGGGAGATCCTCGCCGGTCGGATCGATGTCTCCTTCGGCCGGGCCGCCGGACTCGACCCCGCGGTCCGGGCCCGGCTCGGCGTCCAGCCGGTGCGGTACGAGCCGATGGCCGTGCTGCTCCCCGTCGATCACCGTCTCGCCGCGCGCGAGGCCGTCGCGCTGGACGACCTGGCCGGTGAGACCGTCTACGCGGGCGCCGGGAACCCGCGCACCACGGAGTGGACGGATCTCGCTCGGCTGCTCTTCGCCGAGTGGGGCGTCGAACTGGCCCCACCCGTACCGCTCGCGATCGGTGCGGCCGAATTCCAACGGGTCACGGCCAAGTCGGGGCACCCGGTGCTGTGCATGGTCGACTTTCCGCCGTTGCCGGGCACCGTGATGCGTCCGCTGGTCCGGCCCGTACCGATCTCCCCGCTCCTGCTGGTCTGGCGCAAGGGGCTGCGTCACCCCGGCCTCGACGCCCTGCGCGAAGCCGCGGCCCGACTGGGTTCCGAGGAGGGCTGGATGGTGCGTCCCGAGGGGAGCTGGCTGCCGGAACCCGACGCGTCGCTCATGGCGGGGCCTGCCTGATCCAGGCGTCCGGAAGGGCGGATCAGGGAAGGGCGGATCAGGGAAGGGCGGACACCGGAAGCGGTCCGGACGATGGCGCGACGGAGGCCGGAGCGGCACGGGTTCGGGGCGGTGGAGGGACGGTATACCTTCGCCGGGCCGCACCCGGTCGGTGCCCGCACCTGCCGAGCCCCGGCTCGGCCGCGTCGTGGTGCGGGCGAGGTGCGATCATGACTGTTCGATGTCATGCGACGTAACGGGCGGGAAATACGGGTGAACCAGGTCTGTCACGCACCGTTGGCAGGCTCGGCCCTCGGCATCATCGGGCAGCAGCGGGACGAGAGCCGGGTAGACCACATGCACCAGGACGAACAGCACGGGCCACTCACGGGCTTCACCGTCGGGGTCACCGCCGCACGCCGCGCGGAGGAGTTCGGCGCACTGCTGGAGCGACGGGGGGCGGCCGTCGTGTACGCGCCCGCCCTGCGGATCGTGCCGCTCGCCGACGACGGCGAACTCCTCGCCGCCACCCGCCACATCGTCGACTCCGCCCCCGATGTGGTCGTGGCCACCACCGCGGTCGGCTTCCGGGGCTGGATCGAGGCCGCCGACGGCTGGGGTCTCGGCGGCCGGCTGCTGGAGACCCTGCGCGGCGCCGAACTGCTGGCCCGCGGCCCCAAGGTCAAGGGCGCCGTCCGGGCCGCCGGGCTGACCGAGACGTGGTCCCCCGCCTCGGAGTCCATGGCGGAGGTGCTGGACCGGCTCCTCGACGAGGGGGTGGCAGGCCGCCGCATCGCGCTCCAACTGCACGGCGAACCCCTCCCCGGCTTCATCGAACCCCTCCGCGCGGCGGGGGCCGAGGTCGTCGCCGTACCCGTCTACCGCTGGGTGGACCCCGAGGACATCGCCCCCCTCGACCGGATGCTCGACACCACCCTGGCCCGGGGCCTGGACGCCCTCACCTTCACCAGCGCTCCCGCCGCCGCCTCGCTGCTCGGCCGGGCGGAGAAGCGCGGGCTGCTGCCGGAACTTCTGGGTGCGCTGCGCGACGACGTTCTCGTGGCCTGCGTCGGACCGGTCACCGCCGTTCCGCTGCGGGCCCGCGGGATCGGCACCGTCCAGCCGGAGCGCTTCCGGCTGGCGCCGCTCGTTCAGCTGTTGTGCCATGAACTACCCGCCCGAGTGAGGGCGTTGCCGGTCGCCGGACATCGGGTCGAGATCCGCGGTCATGCCGTGATCGTCGACGGCGAGCCGCGCCCGGTGCCGCCCGCCGGAATGGCCCTGCTCCATGCCCTGGCCCGCCGGCCGGGCTGGGTGGTGGCCCGCGCCGACCTGCTGCGCGCACTGCCCGGCAGCGGCACCGACGAACACGCGGTGGAGACGGCCATGGCGAGGCTGCGTACGGCGCTGGGCGAGCCCCGGCTCATCCAGACGGTCGTCAAACGCGGTTACCGGCTGGCGCTGGACCCGGTGGGGGACAGCGAGTACGCGGATTCCTGAGAACCTCGCGGATGCCTGCGAGCCGCCAGGAACAGGGCACGAAGGAGCAGGGCGAGAGCAGCGGTGCACAGGACGGCCCGGACGGCGTTCCAGGCCACCCAGGCGCCCTCGAATCTCTCGCGCACGGCTGCGGGGTCGGCGATCCGCGCCGGATTCCCGGCGTGCGCGAGGGCGTTGTTCAGCGGGACATTGACGCCCGAGGTGAGCAGGAAGGCGACGGCGTACACGGCGAGGGCGGCGAGGATCCACAGGCGCGGGCCGGGGGAGCGGCGCTGCTGCCAGGCGGCGACCGCCGTGAGGATCAGCGCCCCGAAGAATCCGGCGAAGAAGACCGGGTTCTCGATGACGTCGTTGATGTTCTGCATGACCTCGATGAAGGTCCGGTCGTCGCTGCGCCCGAGGGCCGGCATGACCGCGCAGGAGAACACGTAGAACGTGCCCGCGACCAGTCCGGTGGCGACGGCGGCACCGCCGAGCACGAGGTGCTGCGGGGTGCGGGAGGGGCGCATGGGCCGAGTGGTTGTCATGTCTCCCAGTGAAGTGGCGAGGACGGTCCCGCTCCATCGCTCAGGCGCGCAGCTCCATACGCGGGCGTCCAGGACCGCACGGCGCTCGCGCCCCGCCCGCCGTCGCAAGGGCGGCTCGCAGGAACGGCGTCCGTTGCCGCCGGTGGGGTCTGCCGGGCGGAACCCGGCCGTTGTCAGTGCGGCTTGCTAGAACGGTCGCAGGCACGGAACGACGACCGGAGGGGGCCCTGTGGGTACCTGGGGCAGCGGGAATTTCGACGACGACACGGCGGCGGATCATCTGTCGGGCATCACCGGGCGGCTCGTCTCGGAGATCGAGGAGGCCATGGCCGGCGACCCGGTCGGCCTGGAGCCCGACGAGTACTGGGGCGTCGCCGTGCCGTGCAATGTCGAGCTGCTGTGTCTGATCGCCGAGCAGCACTACGTCGGCGCCACGGTGCCCGGGGCGGCGGTGGTCGAGCGCTGGGAGAAGACCTTCATGGACGTGTGGGAACGGACCATCGACGGTCTCGAACCCGAACCGGAGCACAAGGAGAAGCGGCGGGCGGAGCTGATCCGCACCTTCGACCGTCTGAGGGCTGTCCTGTCCGCGCGGGAGGCGGCGTGACCGTGTGACGGGGCCGGGATAGCGTGACGGGATGATCGATGACATCCACCGGCTCGACGCGGGCATACGGTTGCGTCCCGCCACCCCGGCCGACGCCGCCTCCCTCGCCGTGTCCCTGACCCGCAGTCGCGCGTACATGAGCCGCTGGGAGCCCGTGCGGCCCGACGCCTTCTACACCGAGCAGGGACAGCGGGAACGGCTGGCCGGAATGCTCGCGGACCGTGACGCGGGGCGGGCGATGCCGTGGGTGCTCACCGACGAACAGGACCGCGCGGTGGGCGGGTTCAACCTCACCGGCATCGTGCTCGGGCCCTTCCGCAGCGGAAACCTTGGTTACTGGGTCGATGTCGAGCACGCGGGCCGCGGCCTGGCCACGGCCGCCGTGGAGCGGGTCTGCGAAGTGGCCAGGGACGATCTGCGGCTGCACCGGGTCGAGGCCGGGACGGTGCTGGACAACGAGGCCTCGCAGCGGGTGCTCGCCAAGTGCGGCTTCGAGCAGTACGGCATGGCCCCGCGCTATCTGCACATCAACGGCGAGTGGCGCGACCACCGGCTGTTCCAGCGGATTCTGCACGACGGTCCGTCGCCGACGGGGTGACGGCCCCGGGCGGACCGACCGGCGCCGGTGATCCCGGACCGGCATCGTTCCACCGGGCGGGTGTGGGAGCGGAGGGGGTCCGCCCGGCGACGGGACGGAACGGCTACCGGACGTGCCCGGTGCGCAGCCGCACATGCCGGTGCCCGTCCAGCGGCCACGGCGGATGCGCGGGGACGACCTCCGCGAAGCCGTAACCGCTCTTCTCCGCGACCCGGCAGGACGCGTCGTTGCCCGCCTGGTGCAACAAGTCCAGCCGCACGAGCCCGTCCCCCGCGAACGCCTCGAACGCCCAGTCGGTGAGCGCCCCGAGCGCTCGCGGGGCGACCCCGCGGCCGCGCGCCCGTGCCGTCGTCCAGTAGCCGACCTCCGCGCCGGCGGAGCCCGGTGAGGGGTACTTGAGCGCCACGTTGCCGACCAGCTCGTCGTCGAGATCGCGATCGATCACCGCGAAACTGAAGCGGCTGCCGGATTCCCGGCCCTCCTGCTGCACCCGCAGCCAGTGCCGTGCCTCCGCCTCGTCCGTGACCCGCACGCGCAGCATGGTGCGCATCGCGGGATCGCGGTACGCCTCGATCAGGGCCGCCATGTCCTCGGGCAGCCAGGGCCGGAGCAGGAGCGGCCCGGCCTCCGGAGCGGCGGTACGGGGGTCGTTGTCCATCGGGACACCGTACGGGCCCCCGTCGGCGCGGACCCGTACGGCAGCAGGGGTTCCGGGGTGGACGCCCGAGGGGCACCCTGGGGGAGACCCCGATCGGAGACCCCGAGGCGGTGACCTACGCATGGCGGCGGGCAAGAGCTCGTACGACTGGCGGTTCGACTGCGGGCGCCCCTGCCTGGACCTGGTGGCAACAGGGATCGGCACCTCCGGCGCCTGCGAACTGCTCGACGGCGCCGAGCGGCTCGCCGACTGGCTGGTGGCCGCCGGACTCGTGCCGAGCGGCACCCACCTCGGCGCGGTGGACGACACCTGGGTGGTGCGCTTCCGGCAGTTGAGGGCCGGCGTGGAGCACCTGCTGACCGCCGAGCTCGCCGGCCGCAGAGCCGAGAGCGCCCTCGCACGGGTCAACGCGCTCGCCGCAGCTGCCCCTCCGGGACTGCGGGCCGTACGCGGCGGGAGCGGCACGCTGGTACGGGCCCTGAGCACCGATCCCGAATGCGGGGCGCTGCTGGCCGCTGTGGCCCGCGACGTCGTGGAGCTGTTGACCGACCCGGTGGCCCGAGCCGGACTGCGCCGCTGCGAGGGCGACAACTGCCGTCGGCTCTATCTGGACACCTCACGGGGCCGCCGACGCCGTTGGTGCTCCAGCGAGGTGTGCGGAAACCGGGAGCGGGTGGCCCGCCACCGGCGCAGAGCGGCCGCGGTGGCGCTCATGGACGCGGGCGCGTCCGGGGGCACGGGCGGGTCGAGGGACGTGGGTACGGCCGGGGACGCGGGCACGGAGGCCGATACTCCTGCGCTGCCGGACGCGGGGGCCGATGCCTGATCGAAATCCCCGCGAGTCATTTCGATACGCGCAGCAGGTGCGCGGCGGGCCCCCCTTCGCATAAGGTTGACGGCTGCCCAATGCACGTCAGAAGGGGGCCTCGGTGGCCGCGCAGGATGCCGCTGTCGATTCGTTGCGGGACCGGGAAATCGGTGTCGAGCAGGAACATCTCGACCGTGTCTACGACCGTCTCGAAGAGAAGATCCACGAGGCGGAATTTCTCATGGACGACGCCGTCAAGCGCGGCCAGGTCGGTACTCCGGGCGCGCTCGCGGAGCGCGACGCCCAGGTGTTCCGGGCCGGAATCCACCTCAACCGGCTGAACAGCGAGTTCGAGGACTTCCTCTTCGGAAGGATCGATCTGCTGCTCGGCAAGGACGGCGAACGCGGCCCGGACGGCGCGTACACCTCCGTCGAGCCGGCCGACGACGCCGTACGCGAGGACCATTCCGCCGACATCGCCGAGACGCTGCACATCGGCCGCATCGGCGTCCTCGACTCCGACTACGCGCCGTTGGTCATCGACTGGCGCGCACCGGCCGCCGCGCCGTTCTACCGGTCGACGCCGAAGGAACCGGGCCGGGTGGTGCGCCGCAGGGTCATCCGTTCCAAGGGCCGCAGGGTCCTCGGGGTCGAGGACGACCTGATGCGCCCCGAGCTGACCGCGTACCTGGGCGGCGACAAGCTTCCCGTCATCGGCGACGGCGCCCTGATGGCGGCACTCGGCCAGGCCCGCAGCCACACGATGCGCGACATCGTCTCCTCCATCCAGGCGGAGCAGGACCTGGTGATCCGGGCACCCGCCGCCTCCGTCACCGAGGTCTCGGGCGGTCCGGGCACCGGCAAGACCGCCGTCGCCCTGCACCGTGCCGCCTACCTCCTCTACCAGGACCGACGGCGGTACGCGGGCGGCATCCTCGTCGTCTCACCGACCCCGCTCCTGGTCGCGTACACCGAGGGTGTGCTGCCCTCGCTGGGCGAGGAGGGGCAGGTCGCGATCCGCGCGGTCGGCTCGCTCTCCGACGAGGCGGCCGGCGTCGAGGGCGCCACCACGTACGACGAACCCGCCGTCGCCCGGATCAAGGGCTCCTCCCGGATGCTCCAGGTGCTGCGCAAGGCGGCACGCGGGGCACTGGAGCAGCCCGGCACCCCTCACAGGGCCCCGGAGCCGGACGGCCAGCTGTTCTTCGGCGACGAGGCCGACGGAACCGACGGAACCGACCGGACCCCGGGCACCCCGACCCGGCTGCGGGTCGTCGCGTTCGGCGCCCGTGTCGAGCTGAACGCGGACGAACTGCACCGCATCCGGCAGTCCGTGCTGGGCGGCACCGCTCCGGTCAACCTGTTGCGCCCGCGCGCCCGCAGAATGCTCCTGGACGCCCTCTGGAACAAGTCCTCCGGCCGGGGCCGCTACACCGACCCCGAACTGGCCGCGGAGCTGCGCTCCTCCTTCGACGAGGACGTCTCCACCGAGACCCCCTTCCTCGACTTCCTGAACGCCTGGTGGCCCGAACTCACCCCGCGCGGGGTGCTCGCCGCGATGGCGGACGAGAAGCGGCTCGGCCGCTGGGCGCGCCGGGTCCTCAACCAAGGTGAGGTGCGCCGCTTCGCCCGCTCGTTGAAGCGGCTCGACAGCGAGGGGAACGGACCGCTCTCCGTGCACGACGTCGCCATCCTCGACGAGCTGCAGACGCTGCTGGGCACCCCGCACCGGCCGAAGAAGAAGCGCGACCTCGACCCGCTGGACCAGCTCTCCGGTCTGGAGGAGCTGATGCCGCAGCGCGAGGAGACCCAGCGCGAGCGGGCCGAGCGGCTGGCCGCGGAGCGTACGGAGTACGCGCACGTCATCGTCGACGAGGCGCAGGACCTCACGCCCATGCAGTGGCGCATGGTCGGACGCCGCGGTCGGCACGCCACCTGGACGATCGTCGGAGACCCGGCGCAGTCCTCCTGGTCCGATCCGGACGAGGCCGCCCGCGCGCGCGACGAGGCGCTCGGCAGCCGCCCGCGCCGCCGCTTCACCCTCACGGTCAACTACCGCAACCCGGCGGAGATCGCAGAGCTGGCCTCGAAGGTCCTGGCGCTGGCGATGCCCGGCATGGAGTCACCGGCCGCGGTCCGCTCCACGGGCGTGAAGCCACGCTTCGAGACCGTACGGGACGGCGATCTGGCCGCCTCGGTGCGCGAGGAGGCGCGGCGGCTGCTGGCCGAGGTGGACGGCACGGTGGGTGTGGTCGTCGCGATGAACCGCCGGGCCCAGGCCCGCGGCTGGCTCGCCGAGCTCGGCGAGCGGGTGGTGGCGCTGGGCAGCCTGGAGGCGAAGGGCCTGGAGTACGACGCCACGGTGGTCGTCTCGCCCGCGGAGATCGCGGACGAGTCCCCGGCCGGCCTGCGGGTGCTGTACGTGGCGCTGACGCGTGCGACGCAGCAGCTCACGGTGGTCTCCGGGAAGCGGGACCTGCCGGACGAGGACGGTGTCCCGGACCTGCTGAGGGACTGACAGGGCGGCCCTGGATCCGCTGAGGGACTGGGCGACGGCGTCGTCCCGCACCTGCTGAGCGACTGGACGGGCGGGCGCGGGCACCGCCGGGCGAGCGGATTTCCGAATCGACCCGTACTCCGGGAATCACTTCTGCGGGGTCTTTGTTAGCCTGGTGTCGGCACCGGCTCGATCCAAGCCCCCGGGCCCAACCTTCGTCGCTTCGAGCGACCACTTGCCGCGAGGCGAGCATGGCGGGTCGGTGCCGCTTGACCAAGAAGACAGACCCGCGTCACCTTCCGGTGGCGCGGGTCTGTTCTTGTTTACGGAGCGGGTCTGTTCTTGTTTACGGAGCGGGTCTGTTCTTGTTTACGGACCCGGCCGGATCCACGGAGGCGGTCGGGCCGGAAGCGATGAGGGGTTCCGCTGAAGCGGTCATCTCTCGTATGGTGGAAACTACTTTCCGAACAGTGGCAGTCATTACCGGCTACCGGCCAGTAGGTGCGACGATCGGGGAGCGTGTCCGAGGCGAGCGCCCCGGCCGCGCGGCAAAGAAGCTAAGGAAAGCGAAGGACTCGGCCATGGCAACGGCGCCCAGCGTCTCGTACTCGATGACGGTCAGGCTGGAGGTGCCCGCGAGCGGCACAGCGGTCTCCCAGCTCACCACGGCCGTGGAGTCCTCCGGCGGTTCGGTCACCGGCCTCGACGTGACCGCCTCCGGCCACGAGAAGCTGCGGATCGACGTCACCATCGCCGCCACCTCGACCGCGCACGCGGACGAGATCGTCGAGAACCTGCGCGGCATCGTGGGCGTCGTGCTGGGGAAGGTCTCCGACCGTACGTTCCTGATGCACCTCGGCGGCAAGATCGAGATGGCGTCCAAGCACCCCATCCGCAACCGTGACGACCTCTCGATGATCTACACCCCGGGCGTGGCCCGGGTCTGCATGGCGATCGCCGAGAATCCCGAGGACGCCCGCCGCCTCACCATCAAGCGCAACTCCGTCGCAGTTGTGACGGACGGTTCCGCGGTACTCGGCCTCGGCAACATCGGCCCGATGGCCGCCCTCCCGGTGATGGAGGGCAAGGCGGCCCTGTTCAAGCGCTTCGCCGGCATCGACGCCTGGCCGATCTGCCTGGACACCCAGGACGCCGACGCCATCGTCGAGATCGTCAAGGCGATGGCCCCCGGCTTCGCGGGCATCAACCTGGAGGACATCTCCGCACCCCGCTGCTTCGAGATCGAGGCGCGGCTGCGCGAGGCCCTGGACATCCCCGTCTTCCACGACGACCAGCACGGCACCGCGATCGTGGTCCTGGCCGCGCTGACCAACGCACTGCGCGTGGTGGGCAAGGGAATCGGGGACGTACGCGTCGTCATGTCCGGCGCCGGAGCGGCCGGCACGGCCATCCTGAAGCTCCTCATCGCCGCCGGCGTCAAGCACGCCGTCGTCGCCGACATCCACGGTGTGGTGCACGCCGGCCGCGAGGACCTGGTCTCCGCCGACGCCGATTCGCCGCTGCGCTGGATCGCCGACAACACCAACCCCGAGTCCGTCACGGGCACCCTCAAGCAGGCCGTCGTGGGCGCCGACGTCTTCATCGGCGTCTCCGCCCCGAACGTCCTGGACGGCGCCGATGTCGCCGCCATGGCCGACGGTGCGATCGTGTTCGCGCTCGCGAACCCCGACCCCGAGGTGGATCCGGCAATCGCTCGCCAGACGGCGGCAGTTGTCGCCACCGGCCGCTCCGACTTCCCGAACCAGATCAACAACGTGCTGGTCTTCCCGGGTGTCTTCCGCGGTCTGCTGGACGCCCAGTCCCGTACCGTCAACACCGAGATGATGCTCGCCGCCGCGCGTGCCCTCGCCGACGTCGTCGCGGAGGACGAGGTGAACGCGAACTACATCATCCCGTCGGTCTTCAACGACAAGGTCGCCGGAGCGGTCGCCGGTGCCGTCCGGGACGCCGCGAAGGCGGCGGGCGGTACTGTGACGGGCGCGGGGGAGCTCGGCTGACGCCGACCCTTCGCAGTACCCGCCGCGGTCCCTGCCGGCGTCCGGCCGCGGCCGCGGCACCCCACGTCGGCCCCGCGTACGGCGCGTCGCGGGTCGCGGCGCCCCAAACGCCCCTTTAGGGTGGGCGGGCGGCGCGTCCCGCAGAGCCCCGCATCCGCTGCGGACCGCTTTCGGGGAGTCGACGGAACGTCACCACGATGAGGCAGTGGTGCTTTTCGTGTGACTCCGGAGGGTGCCGGATTGGCTTTCCCGCCGCAGGTGGGGGCAGGATGCGTAATCGGGCGCGAGGGTCTGACGACAGACCCGGGTCCGGGGACTGTCCGAGGGCCCTGGCAGCATCGGCTTCGATCTCACGCCTCACAGGCAAGAAGAACACGGGAGTAACAACATGAACCGCAGTGAGCTGGTGGCCGCCCTGGCCGACCGCGCCGAGGTGACTCGCAAGGACGCCGACGCCGTGCTGGCCGCGCTCGCCGAGACCGTCGGTGAGATCGTCGCCAAGGGCGACGAGAAGGTCACCATCCCCGGCTTCCTGACCTTCGAGCGCACCCACCGTGCCGCTCGCACCGCTCGTAACCCGCAGACCGGCGACCCGATCAACATCCCGGCCGGCTACAGCGTGAAGGTCTCCGCGGGCTCCAAGCTCAAGGAAGCCGCCAAGGGCAAGTAAGCCCCACAGGCGCGACGAAGGGCGGTCACCCGACCAGGGTGACCGCCCTTCCGTGTACCGGCCCGAGAGGGCCCTTTCCGGGCCTCTGTCGCCAACGTGGACCCGGAGGGACGAACCCGGACCCTCCGGGGAACGCGGAACGGGGGCCCGGGGCAGCGCCCCGAACCCCCGTCAGCAGCCGTCGGCCGCCGGGTCTCAGACCAGCGCCCCGCCGGGCAGCTCCACCTTCGCGCCCAGCTTCTCCAGCTTCTCCATGAAGTTCTCGTAGCCGCGGTTGATCAGATCGATGCCGTGCACCCGCGAGGTGCCCTGCGCCGCCAGCGCGGCGATCAGGTACGAGAAACCGCCGCGCAGGTCCGGGATGACCAGATCCGCGCCCTGCAGCCTCGTCGGCCCGGACACGACCGCGGAGTGCAGGAAGTTGCGCTGGCCGAAGCGGCAGTCGGAGCCGCCCAGGCACTCGCGGTAGAGCTGGATGTGCGCGCCCATCTGGTTGAGCGCCGAGGTGAAGCCGAGCCGGGACTCGTACACCGTCTCGTGGACGATGGACAGGCCCGAGGCCTGCGTCAGGGCCACGACCAGCGGCTGCTGCCAGTCGGTCTGGAAGCCGGGGTGCACGTCCGTCTCCAGGGCGATGGCGTTCAGCGCGCTGCCCGGGTGCCAGAAACGGATGCCCTCGTCGTCGATCTCGAACGCGCCGCCGACCCGGCGGAAGGTGTTCAGGAACGTCATCATCGAGCGCTGCTGTGCGCCCCGTACGTAGATGTTGCCCTCGGTGGCCAGCGCCGCGGACGCCCAGGAGGCCGCCTCCAGGCGGTCCGGGATAGCGCGGTGCGTATAGCCGTCCAGCCGGTCGACACCGGTGATCCGGATCGTCCGGTCGGTGTCCATCGAGATGATCGCGCCCATCTTCTGCAGTACGCAGATGAGGTCCTCGATCTCGGGCTCCACGGCCGCGTTGGACAGTTCGGTGACGCCCTCGGCGAGCACGGCCGTCAGCAGCACCTGCTCGGTGGAACCCACCGACGGGTACGGCAGTCGGATCTTCGTGCCGCGCAGTCGCTGCGGGGCCTCCAGGTACTGGCCGTCCGCGCGCTTCTCGATGGTCGCGCCGAACCGGCGCAGCACGTCGAAGTGGAAGTCGATCGGCCGGCCGCCGATGTCGCAGCCGCCCAGTCCCGGGATGAACGCGTGGCCCAGCCGGTGCAGCAGCGGGCCGCAGAACAGGATCGGGATGCGCGACGAACCCGCGTGGGCGTCGATGTCGGCGACGTTGGCACTCTCGACATGGGTCGGGTCAAGGATCAGTTCGCCCGGTTCGTCACCCGGCCGGACCGTCACACCGTGCAACTGCAAAAGTCCCCGCACCACCCGCACGTCGCGGATGTCGGGCACATTGCGCAGCCGGCTGGGCCCGCTGCCGAGCAGCGCGGCGACCATTGCCTTCGGCACCAGGTTCTTGGCGCCTCTGACGCGGATCTCGCCCTCCAGCGGGGTTCCGCCGTGGACAAGCAGGACATCGTCTGTGCCGGTCATGAATCTCGCGTTCCGGAGTGGTCGGGCAGGGGGCCAAACGAAAGGGTAATGGCCCGCGCACCCCCTTCCGTAAGAGGTCGGGGGGTGTGCGAACGTCATGAATCCGCCACAACACGCTCTGCTTCCCGACTCTTGCGGAGGGTTACCGTCCGCAACGCCCCCGGGGCCGTGCGCTCTCCGTGCATCCATGCGCCCTGAGCTGCGCTCGGGCCCGTTCGGCGACCGGGCGGCCCACTTGGCCCCCGCGAGGGGTGAAGATGCGGGATCATTTCTGCCATGACCGAGGTGTCCTCGCTCACAGGGCGACTGCTCGTGGCCACACCCGCGCTCGCGGACCCGAATTTCGACCGCGCGGTGGTGCTGCTCCTCGACCACGACGAGGAGGGCTCGCTCGGCGTGGTCCTGAACCGCCCGACCCCGGTCGGCGTCGGCGACATCCTCACGTCCTGGGCCGGCCTGACGGGCGAGCCGGACGTCGTCTTCCAGGGCGGCCCGGTCTCGCTCGACTCGGCGCTCGGAGTGGCGGTCATCCCCGGCGACGAGGGCTCCTCGCCGCGTTCCCGTCCCCGCCCGAACAGCGGGGATCCCCTGGGCTTCCGCCGGGTGTACGGGGCGATCGGCCTGGTCGACCTGGAGGCGCCGCCGGAGCTGCTGGCCGCGGCGCTCGGCTCGCTGCGGATCTTCGCCGGATACGCCGGCTGGGGTCCCGGGCAGCTGGAGACGGAGCTGGCCGAGGGGGCCTGGTACGTCGTCGAGTCCGAGCCCGGAGACGTCTCCTCCCCGCGCCCGGAACACCTCTGGCGGGCGGTCCTGCGCCGCCAGCGCAGCGAACTGGCGATGATCGCCACCTACCCGGACGACCCGTCGCTGAACTGAAGCTCCGGGCTTTAAGTACCCTTGGCGGTTATGAGCACTCTTGAGCCCGAGCGCGGGGCAGGTACGGGGACCCTCGTAGAGCCGACGCCGCAGGTGTCGCACGGCGACGGCGACCACGAGCGCTACGCCCATTACGTCCAGAAGGACAAGATCATGGCGAGTGCCCTGGAGGGCACCCCCGTGGTCGCACTGTGCGGGAAGGTCTGGGTACCGGGGCGCGACCCCAAGAAGTATCCGGTCTGTCCCATGTGCAAGGAGATCTACGAGTCCATGGGCGCCGGTGGCGACAAGGACAAGGGCAAGGGCGGCAAGGACAAGAAGTAGTCCTGGGCCGTTCGGCCGCCACTGCTTCGGGCCCCCGGGGTGCGCGTTGACGCGCACCCCGGGGGCCCTTTGCGTTGCACGGGCTGCTCCCCCGGGTCACAGAGTGGTTGAGACCACTTGTCGGCGTCCGTACGCGCACCTACTCTCCTGCCAGTTGTGCAGAACGAAACGAGCGTTGCGTATATTGCAACGCCTATCGGGAGGGGTTCCGGATGAAGCTGTCTGCCCGAATTGCCGCCCCGGCCGCGGCGCTTGCGCTGGCGGGTCTCACCGCCACCGCCTGCGCGCCGCAGACCTCCGACACCGGAGCAAAGGGGGACGAGAAGACCGGCACGCTGCGTGTCTGGCTGTTCCAGGAGGTCGGCAACAAGCCCAAGGAGCGGGTCGTCGACGCGGCGGTCGCCGATTTCGAGAAGGCGCACAAGGGCGCGAAGGTCGAGGTCGAGTACATACCGGTCGAGACCCGCACCCAGCGGATCAAGGCGGCGTTCAACGACCCGAAGAGCGCCCCGGACCTCATCGAGTACGGCAACACGGACACCGCCGGATACGTCAAGGACGGCGGACTCGCCGACGTCGGTGCGGAGTTCGCCGCCTGGGACGAGGCCAAGGACACCGACCCGACCGCCAAGCAGTCCGTCACGGTCGGCGGCAAGATCTACGGAGCCCCGTTCTTCGTCGGCGTCCGCGCGCTGTACTACCGCACGGACATCTTCAAGGACTTGGGGATCGAGGCCCCCAAGTCCCAGGCCGAGCTGATCTCCACCGCGAAGAAGATCCACAAGAAGAAGCCGGATCTGTACGGACTGGCGGTCGGTGGCGCGTACACGTACGGTGCGATGCCGTTCATCTGGGCCAATGGCGGTGAGCTGGCCGACGACGACGGCGGTACGTACAAGGCGGCCATCAACAGCGACAAGGCCCGCAAGGGCATCGAGGCGTACACCTCGCTCTTCGGTGACGACAACTGCCCGGCCGCCAAGTGCGCGTCCATGGGCGGCAACGCCACCGTCACCGCGTTCGCCTCCGGCAAGGCCGCCATGGCGATCGGCGGCGACTTCAGCCACGCGGCCGTCGAGGCGGGCTCGGTGAAGGGCGCGTACGCGGTGGTGCCGCTGCCGGGTGTCACGGAGGGCTCCGTCGCCCCGGCGTTCGCGGGCGGGAACAACATCGGTGTGCTGAAGAGCAGTTCGCACCGCAGCCTCGCCGTGGACCTGATGAAGTCCCTGACCGGCAAGGAGACCCAGGCGAAGATGTTCGACGCGATGGGCTTCCTGCCGACCTACACGGACGTGCGGGCGACGGTCGCGAAGAAGCAGCCGTTCGTCGAGCCGTTCGTCAAGACGCTCGGCGCGGGCGCGAAGTTCGTCCCGGCCTCGCCGGGCTGGGGTCAGATCGACTCCTCGCTGGTCCTGCCGACGATGTTCCAGGAGATCGTCAGCGGCCGCAAGGACGTGGCGAAGGCCTCGGACGACGCGGCGAAGAAGATGGACGCCGCGTTCACCGACGCGGGCTGACGATGGCCGCGAACAGTACGGCGTACAAAGCGCCCAGTACGTCCGGGGCGGGCGGGACCTCCGCCCGCCCGCCCCGGCGCCGCCGCCCCGCCCCGTCCGCACGCCGCTCCGGCTGGACCCCCTGGCTCTACCTCCTGCCCGCGCTCGTGCTCCTCGGCGGGCTGCTCGTCTACCCGATCTACCAACTCGGCCTGATCTCCTTCCTGGAGTACACCCAGGCCCAGGTCAGCGGTGGTGAACCGGCCACCTTCCAGGGGTTCGGGAACTACGCGACGCTCTTCGGGGACGGCCAGTTCTGGCAGGTGCTCCTGGCGACCGTGGTCTTCGCCGCCGCCTGCGTGCTGGCCACCCTGCTGGTCGGCTGCGCGCTCGCCGTCCTGCTGACCCGGATCCGGGCCGTGCCGCGGCTCGCGCTGATGCTCGCCGCGCTCGGCGCCTGGGCGACCCCCGCGATCACCGGTTCCACCGTCTGGGTGTTTCTCTTCGACCCGGACTTCGGCCCGGTCAACCGGGTGCTGGGGCTCGGCGACTTCTCCTGGACGTACGGGCGCTACAGCGCCTTCGCCCTGGTGCTCCTCGAAGTGCTGTGGTGTTCGTTCCCGTTCGTGATGGTGACCGTGTACGCGGGCATCCGGGCGATCCCCGCCGAGGTACTCGAAGCGGCCGCGCTGGACGGCGCGTCGCAGTGGCGGATCTGGCGCTCGGTCATGGCCCCGATGTTGCGGCCGATTCTCGTCGTCGTCACCATCCAGTCGATCATCTGGGACTTCAAGATCTTCACCCAGATCTATGTCATGACCAACGGCGGCGGTATCGCCGGCCAGAACCTGGTGCTCAACGTGTACGCGTACCAGAAGGCGTTCGCGTCCTCGCAGTACAGCCTCGGCTCGGCGATCGGCGTCGTCATGCTGGTGATCCTGCTGGCCGTCACGCTCGTCCATCTGCGGCTGACGCGGCGCCAGGGGGAGGAACTGTGAGCGCACGGAGCATGCCGAGCATCCGCCGGCCGGGCCGGCTGGCCGCCGAGGCCGCGGCCCTCCTGATCGCCGCGGCGGTCGCCTTCCCGCTCTACTGGATGGTGCTCTCCGCCCTCAAACCGGCCGGCGAGATCCAGTCCACCGATCCCCGCCCATGGACGCTGTCACCGTCCCTGGACTCGTTCCGCCGGGTCTTCGAACAGCACGACTTCGGGCGGTACTTCCTCAACAGCCTGATCGTCGCCGGGACGGTCGTCATCGCCTCCGCGCTGATCGCCTTCCTGGCGGCGACGGCCGTGACCCGGTTCAGATTCCGCTTCCGCACCACGCTGCTGATCATGTTCCTGGTCGCGCAGATGGTGCCGGTCGAGGCGCTGGCCATCCCGCTGTTCTTCCTGATGCGGGACTTCGGCCAGCTGAACACGCTCGGCTCGCTGATCCTGCCGCACCTCGCCTTCTCGCTGCCGTTCGCGATCTGGATGCTGCGCGGCTTCGTCAAGGCCGTCCCGGACGCGCTGGAGGAGGCCGCCTGGATCGACGGCGCCGGCCGCGCCCGTTTCCTGTGGCAGATCCTCTTCCCGCTGGTCTTCCCGGGCCTGGTGGCGACCAGTGTCTTCTCGTTCATCTCGACCTGGAACGACTTCCTGTTCGCGAAGTCGTTCATCATCAGCGACACCTCCCAGTCGACGCTCCCGATGGCGTTGCTGGTCTTCTTCAAACCCGACGAGAACGACTGGGGAGGGATCATGGCAGCCTCGACGGTGATGACCATTCCCGTGCTGGTCTTCTTCGTACTCGTACAGCGCCGCCTGGTCTCGGGACTCGGCGGAGCGGTAAAGGACTGACGCCATGGCCATGGAACTGATCCCTGCGCTGATCCCGGCACCCGTGCACGCCGCTGACGCGGCTGATTCCGGTGATGCGGCGGAACAGGGCGGATTCCCGCTGGACCCGCATACCACCATCACGGCGGCCCCCGGTACCGAGGACACCGAACGCTGGCTGCGCTCCACGCTCGGAGCCGCCTTCGGCCTGCCCCTCGCGCCGACCGGCGAGGACACCGCGCACACCATCCGGCTGCGCATCGACCCGGCTCTGAACCCTGAGGGGTACCGGCTGTCCACCGGGCCCGGCGGCCGGTGCGTCGAGATCACCGGAGGGAGCGCCGCCGGAGTCTTCTGGGGCGCGCAGACGCTCCGCCAGCTCCTGGGACCGGAAGCCTTCCGCCGCGCGCCGGTCAACCCCGGAACGCGGCGCGTCATCCCCGTCACGGACATCGAGGACCGGCCCCGCTTCCCGTGGCGCGGCATGATGCTCGACGTGGCACGGCACTTCCTGCCCAAGGACGACGTCCTGCGCTACCTCGACCTCCTCGCGGCCCACAAGCTGAACGTCTTCCACTTCCACCTCACCGACGACCAGGGCTGGCGCATCGAGATCAAGCGCTACCCGAGGCTCACCGAGGTCGGCTCCTGGCGGGCCCGCACCAAGCACGGCCACCGGGCCTCCGAGCTGTGGGACGAGACCCCGCACGGTGGCCACTACACCCAGGACGACATCCGCGAGATCGTCGCGTACGCGGCGGAGCGGCATATCCGGGTCGTCCCCGAGATCGACATCCCGGGCCACTCGCAGGCCGCCATCGCCGCGTACCCCGAACTGGGCAACACCGACGTCATCGACACCACCACCCTCTCCGTCTGGGACACCTGGGGCATCAACGCGAACGTACTCGCCCCCACTGACAACACCCTGCGCTTCTTCGAGGGCGTGCTCGAAGAGGTCCTGGACCTCTTCCCCGCCGCCACCTCGCCGTTCATCCACATCGGCGGTGACGAGTGCCGCAAGGACCAGTGGAAGGAGTCCCCGGCCGCCCAGGCCCGGATCGACGAGCTCGGCCTGGCCAACGAGGACGAGCTGCAGTCCTGGGTCATCCGGCACTTCGACACCTGGCTCACCGCGCGTGGCCGCCGCCTGATCGGCTGGGACGAGATCCTCGAAGGCGGCCTCCCGACGGGCGCCGCGGTGTCGTCCTGGCGGGGGTACGGCGGCGGCATCACGGCCGCCGAGGCCGGCCACGACGTCGTGATGTGCCCGGAGCAGCACGTGTACCTCGACCACCGTCAGGACGGCGGACCCGACGAACCGATGCCCATCGGGTTCATCCGCACCCTGGAGGACGTCTACCGGTTCGAACCCGTGCCCGCGGGCCTGACCGAGGAGGCGGCCCGTCACATCCTCGGCACCCAGGCCAATGTGTGGACCGAGGTCATGCAGAACCGGGCCCGCGTCGACTACCAGGTCTTCCCGCGCCTCGCCGCGTTCGCCGAGGTCGCCTGGTCGCCCCTGCCCGCCCCCGCGGAACGGGACTACGCCGACTTCGAACGCCGGATGACCACGCACTACGCCCGCTTGGACGCCCTCGGCGTCGATTACCGGCCACCGACGGGCCCGTTGCCCCGGCAGCAGCGCCCCGGCGTCCTCGGACGCCCACTTGAGGGACCGCCCCCGAACGTGTGATCCCGGCGCGCTCCGGGACCGGCCGTCACGCTCCTGGGGGGCGTGACGGCCGACGCGCGTCATCCGGTACGCGCGCCGCGGACACGCCGCCACGGGTAGGTCTCACCCGGTACGCACGCCCCGGACATGCCGCCACGGGTACGTCTCACCGGAACACCCGCACCCGTACGCGCCCCGCCGATACGCCGCACCGGTCCGCACCTCCGGCGGAACGCGCCCTGTCGGAACGTGAGCCGCCCGAGTGCGAACGACCCGTGGGGGCCCGCCGGGAAGCGGCGATTCACACTCCGCACGGAAGAGGGGCGAATCGGGATCATCCCCCAGGTCGGGGACGGATATGCCCTTCGTGGACCCTCGCGTCGGTCCGATCGGAAGATGTGCCAGAGTTGCCACGTCCAGGCTTTGAGCACGTACCGTACGGCGATACGAGCCGGACAGCCGGGACACCGGGAAGGGGCAGCTGGGTTGACCACGCACGCACCGCAGGCGACGCAGTCGGTGACGCTGCCGGCCTCGCTCGACGAGGCCGTGGCGGCACTCGGCGCCATGCCCGCCGCCGTTCCTGTGGCAGGCGGAACAGACCTGATGTCGGCCGTCAACAAGGGGCTGTTGCGCCCCTCGGGACTGGTCGGCCTGGGCCGGATCAGTGAGCTGCGCGGCTGGCACTACCAGGACGGCCACGCCCTGCTCGGTGCCGGACTCACCCACGCACGCATGGGGCGGCCCGACTTCGCCGCCCTCATCCCCGCTCTGGCCGCGTCCGCGCGCGCCGCGGGCCCGCCCCAGATCCGCAACGCCGGAACGCTCGGCGGGAACATCGCCACCGCCGCCCCGACCGGTGACGCCCTGCCGGTGCTCGCCGCCCTGGAGGCCGAGCTCGTCATCGTGGGCCCGGGAGGCTCCCGCCGCGAGATCCCGGTCTCGCACCTGCTGGCCGGCCGCGACATGCTCGAACCCGCCGAACTGATCGGCTTCGTCCGCGTACCGCTGCTGCACGCCCCCCAGGTCTTCCTGAAGGCCACCGGCCGCACCGGTCCCGGCCGCGCCACCGCATCCGTCGCGATCGTCCTCGACCCGGCCCGGCGTGGGGTGCGCTGCGCGGTCGGCGCCATCGCGCCGATGCCGCTGCGCCCGCTGGAGGCCGAACGCTGGATCGCCTCACTGATCGACTGGGACGGCGAGCGGGGCCTGGCCCCCGACGCGCTGGCCGCCTTCGGCGAGTACGTCGCCGCGGCCTGCATCCCGGACCAGGCACCGCCTGCCGACGGGGGAGAGGCACCACCGCTGCCCCCCGCCGTACTGCATCTGCGGCGTACCGTCGCCGCGCTGGCCCGACGCGCGCTGGGGAGGGCACTGTCGTGAGCAACGAGGAACACAACGAACAGCACGGGCAGCGGGAGCGGCCGCAGCACGGGGGCTGGCAGCCGACGCCGCAGGGCGGCGAGTACGACGCCGAGGCGACCGCGTTCGTCCACCTGCCGCCGGAGGACCTGGCGAACATCCCGCTGGCCGCGCCCGGCCACGGCTACGTACCGCCGATGATCGTGCCGCTGACACCCGCGGCCGGACTCGACCCGGCGGCCACGGGCAGCTGGGTCGTACAGCCACAGGGCCGACAGGAGCGGGGTACGGGAGCGGAGCAGCCGGAACCCGGCGCGGTGCACTGGCCGGACCCGAACCAGCAGCCGCAGTACGGGTACGGGTACCCGCAGCAGGAGCACTACCCGGGAACGCCGGCCGCGACCGGCCAGTGGAACTTCACCGAGTCCGCGCAGGCCGCCGGATCCACGGAGTTCGGCGGGCACGCCGACCACTCGGCCCATGTCGACCAGGGCGGTCATGTCGGCCACGGCGGTCACACCGGCCACGGTGGTGTGGTCGGCCACGGTGACCACGGCGGCCATGGTGGTGCGACCGGCCACGGTGATCAGGGTGGTCCGGTCGGCCACGGCGGCCACGGTGATGCGCTCGGCCACGGCGGCCACGGTGATGCGCTCGGCCACGGCGGTTCGGCTGGTCACATCAATCACTCCGACCACACGGGCCAGTCCGGACCCGCTGACCACATGGGCCAGTCCGGCCACACCGGTCAGTGGACGATTCCGGTCGCCGACGGCGACCTCCCGGAGGAGTCGGGCGAGTTCGCGGCCTCGGCCCTGGCATCCCAGTGGTACGCGGACCGGACTCCTCCGGCCACGTTGCCGGGCGGTGCTCCCGCGCCGTGGGCGACACAGCAGCCGGTCGCGGAGCCCGAGGTCGAGGCCGGGCCCGAGCCCGCGGTGGAGCCGGCCCCCGGCGCGGACATCGAGCCGCAGCACGCGCCGGAAGCCGATTCCGCACCCGATGCGCAGCTTTCCACGACGCCCTCCGCGGCGCCCCCGGAGACCGCGCCCGCATCCCCTTCCGCGACGCCCACGGCGTCTTCCGTGGCATCCTCCGCGACGTCTTCCGTGGCGTACGGGGAGTCCCCGCAGGTCCCCGGGGCGGCATCGGAGACACCGGTCGCCGCCGCGCAGGACGGCCCCGCACCCGCTGCCGGAGACACTCCGGTTCTCGGAGTGGACCTCACGCAGGTCCCCGCCGCCGACGCCGCCGCGACGGTCGACGTCGACGGTCGGCCCGAGCAGCGCCCGGCCGAGCCGTCGACCGGCGCGGCGCCCGACTCCGAGCCGGGTACGACAGCCGACACGGACTCCGGCACGCCCCTGGGGGGCACCCCGGGAGAGGCGCCACTGCCGGAGGCCCCACCACTCGAAGCGCAGACCTCCGAAGCGCAGACCTCCGAAGCCCATTCCGCCGAAGCCCGATCCCCTGAAGAACAGATCTCCGAAGTTCGATCCCACGAGGCCGAGCCGCCCGGAACCGAACCCGTCGAAGCTCAGCTCCTCGAAGCCCAACCCGTCGAAGCCCCTGTCGAAGCCCCTGTCGAAGTCCAGCCCCTCGACGTCCCCAGCGAGCACCCCGCCACCTCCTACGTCCTGCACGTGAACGGCGCCGACCGCCCCGTCACCGACGCCTGGATCGGCGAATCGTTGCTCTACGTGCTGCGTGAGCGCCTCGGCCTCGCCGGTGCCAAGGACGGCTGCTCGCAGGGCGAGTGCGGCGCCTGCAACGTCCAGGTGGACGGCCGTCTGGTCGCCTCCTGCCTGGTCCCGGCGGCGACCACGGCCGGGAGCGAGGTCCGTACGGTCGAAGGCCTGGCCGTGAACGGCGAGCCGTCCGACGTCCAGCGCGCCCTCGCCAAGTGCGGTGCCGTCCAGTGCGGTTTCTGCATCCCCGGCATGGCCATGACCATCCACGACCTCCTGGAGGGCAACCACGCCCCCAGCGAACTGGAGACGCGTCAGGCACTCTGCGGCAACCTCTGCCGCTGCTCCGGCTACCGGGGCGTCCTCGACGCCGTGAACGAGGTCATCGCAGACCGCGAGGCCGGCGCCGGACCCGCCTCGTCGGACTCCCCGTCCCCGGAGTCCGACGAGGCTCGCATTCCGCATCAGGCCGCCGCCGGCGCCGGTGGTGTCGAGTCGCACTCGCAGGACGGAGGCATGGCGTGAGCAACGACGCAGCCACCGCTGCCAACGCGACCAGCACACGGATCACCGCCCCATCGGTCGAGGGTCCCGACACCGAGCCGCCCGCACTCGGCCTCGGCGTCTCCCTCCCGCCCGCCGACGCGCGCGCCAAGACCGAGGGCACCTTCCCCTACGCCGCCGACCTCTGGGCCGAGGGCCTGCTCTGGGCGGCCGTCCTCCGCTCCCCGCACCCGCACGCCCGCATCCTGTCCATCGACACCTCGGGCGCCGCCGAGATGCCGGGGGTACGGGCCGTCATCACGCACGCGGACGTCCCGGGGGAGAGCGCGTACGGACGCAGGGTCGTCGACCGTCCGGTCTTCGCCTCCGACCTGGTCCGCCACCACGGTGAGCCGATCGCCGCGGTCGCCGCCGACCACCCCGACACGGCCCGGCTCGCCGCAGCGGCCATCGCCGTCGAGTACGAGGTCCTGGAACCGGTCACCGACCCGGAGAAGGCGTTCGAGGCCGAACCGCTGCACCCCGACGGCAATCTGATCCGCCACATCCCGCTGCGCTACGGCGACCCGGAGGTCACCGGCGAGGTCATCGTCGAGGGCCTGTACCGCATCGGCCGTCAGGACCCGGCCCCGATCGGCGCCGAGGCCGGACTCGCCGTGCCCCGGCTCGACGGCGGCGTGGAGATCTACACGGCCTCCACCGACCCGCACACCGACCGCGACCTCGCCGCCGCCTGCTTCGGCCTGGAACCGGACCGGGTGAAGGTCGTCGTCACCGGTGTCCCCGGCGCGACCGGCGACCGCGAGGACCCCGGCTTCCAGCTCCCGCTGGGCCTGCTGGCCCTGCGTACCGGCTGCCCGGTCAAACTGGCCGCCACCCGCGAGGAGTCCTTCCTCGGCCACGCCCACCGCCACCCGACGCTCCTGCGCTACCGCCACCACGCGGACGCCGAGGGCCGGCTGGTGAAGGTCGAGGCGCAGATCCTGCTCGACGCGGGCGCGTACGCCGACGCCTCGTCCGAGTCGCTGGCCGCGGCGGTCGCGTTCGCCTGTGGCCCGTACGTCGTCCCGCACGCCTTCATCGAGGGCTGGGCGGTCCGTACGAACAACCCGCCGTCCGGCCATGTGCGCGGCGAGGGCGCGATGCAGGTCTGCGCGGCTTACGAGGGCCAGATGGACAAGCTGGCCGCCAAACTCGGCATCGACCCGGCCGAGCTGCGGCTGCGCAACGTCCTGTCCACCGGCGACATCCTCCCCACCGGCCAGACGGTGACCTGCCCGGCACCGGTGTCCGAACTCCTCGCCTCCGTACGCGACCTCCCCCTCCCCGCTCTTCCCAAGGACGCCCCGGAGGACGACTGGCTGCTCCCCGGCGGCCCGGAGGGCGCGGGTGAGCCCGGCGCGGTGCGCCGGGGCGTCGGCTATGCGCTGGGCATGGTCCACATGCTCGGAGCGGAGGGCGCCGACGAGGTCTCCACGGCCACCGTCAGGGTTCACGACGGCGTCGCCACGGTCATCTGCGCCGCGGTGGAGACGGGCCAGGGCTTCTCGACCCTCGCCCGCCAGGTGGTCCAGGAGACCCTGGGCATCGAAGAGGTCCATGTGGCGTCCGTCGACACCGACCAGCCCCCGGCGGGCCCCGCCACGCACGGCCGCCACACCTGGGTCTCGGCCGGAGCGGTGGAACGTGCCGCCAAGATGGTCCGTACGCAGCTTCTCCAGCCCCTGGCCCACAAGTTCGGCATGTCCACGGAACTGCTGCAGATCGCGGGCGGCAAGATCACCTCCTACGACGGGGTGCTGTCCACGACCGTCGCGGAAGCGATGGACGGCAAGGAACTCTGGGCCACCGCCCAGTGCCGCCCCCACCCGACCGAACCCCTGGACGAGTCCGGCCAGGGCGACGCTTTCGTCGGCCTCGCCTTCTGCGCGATCCGCGCGGTGGTGGACGTGGACATCGAACTCGGCTCCGTCCGGGTCGTGGAGATGGCGGTCGCCCAGGACGTCGGCCGGGTCCTCAACCCGTCCCAACTGGCGACCCGTATCGAGGCGGGCATCACCCAGGGCATCGGCGCCGCCCTCACCGAGAACCTCCGCAGCGCCCGCGGCCTCATCCGCCACCAGGACCTCACCGGCTACGCACTGCCGACCGCCCTGGACGCTCCGGACATTCGCATCGTCAAACTCATCGAAGAACGAGACGTGGTCGCCCCCTTCGGCGCCAAGCCCGCCTCCGCGGTTCCCGTGGTGACCTCCCCCGCCGCGGTGGCCGCAGCGGTACGAGCCGCCACCGGCCGCCCGATCAACCGCCTCCCGATCCGACCCCAGGCGGCGGTGGCAGCCCCCAAGTCCTGAGCCCTGCACGGTTGGCGTGATCCGATGCGGTCCGGGTTGCAGGTGCAACCCGGAGATGCGCGCTGTCACCGGTGGTGACTAAGGTGAACCCCGAGGCTGAAGTCGAAGCATCAATCGGCTGTTGCTAAACGGGGGAGGTTGCTGTGGGACAGAGTGATCCGGGGGCGGAGTCTTCGCCGTATCCACTGAGTTTCGTGGGTGCCGTGGGTGGGATGGGGGCGGTGGCCCCGGGCGCCGCGAACGAACTGTTCACCGAGCTGTCGTCGTTCACCAAGTTCCGCGACCGCATCGACGAACTCCTGCGCAACCTCAAGGCGTCTCCGGCCGGTCCGGGGAAGGTCGGCGAGGACACGATGGGGCGCGAGAAGTTCGGCGGCGGTGAGAAGGGGTGGATAGAGGCCGAGGCTCTCCACGGCTCGTACTCCGCGGTCATCAAGGAGCTGGAAGGGCTGTCTAAGCTGCTGTCCGACTCAATCGAGGGCATGAGCATCGCGGTCCTCGCGTCCCACAAGGGTTACGAGCACGTCGACTTGGACGTCCGTCAGCGAATGCTTGCGATCCAGGGCAGCACGGAGGCGCACCACAAGGCCGAACAGGCCGCGGCGGACGTTGCTGCGAAGAGCGCACACAAGCCTCCGGCCAAGTCGGATGAGCCGGGGGACACGTCTGACAGCCGTGCCTATTGATGCCGGTGGAGTTGTTCTCTGCATGCGAAGGACAGGGACGAGGGCGGGGAGAGAGGCGGCGTCATGGGTACGGATTTTGACAAAAAAACTCACGAGGAAATGCTGAAGTGGCTGGACCAGGCACACAGCGGTGAGATCCAGGGGGCCGCTGACCGTCTGAAGAGCGCCGCGTCGGAGATCCGTAAGATCGCCGAGGAGCTGAAGGTCCGTCCGCAGTGGGTGGAGTGGAAGGGCGAGGGCGCCGAAGCATTCCGTACGTGGAGCGCGGACCTGGCCAACGCGACGCTGCGCCTGGGTGATTACAGCGAGGGCGCCTCGAAGTGGCTCGGTGAGGCATCGAACGCGATCGCGTCGGCACAGGTGTCGATTCCTCGGACGGAGGCGGGCGCACAGGCGAATCTGGAGGCCGCCCTCGCCGCACGAAACGATCCTGACGCTTCGGCGGTGGCGAAGAAGTCAGCAGAGACGTTGATCGCGTCGAGGGAGAAGAACCGCGAAGAGGCGGCTGCGCAGATGCGGAAGTTGGCGCAGACGTACAGCTTCTCGTCGACGCAGATGGCCGGCCTGGAGAAGCCGGTGTTCCCGGCTATGCCGGAGGTGATCGCGCCGCAGGCTACACAGAAGCGCGACGGGGCACAAGACGGACACGTCGCGCTTGGAGGTGGATACGGGCCTGCTGCCAGCGGCGCGGGATACACCACCACTGCATCGGGACATAGCACCGATGCAACAACTGGTGTGACGGCGCTCGGGGGCATGGGCATGACCTCGCACACCGTGTCGCCGCCCGCGTCGAGACCGGTGGACATGGGGATTGACGGACTGGCCGTGCTGCCGGATGCTCCATCCACCCCGCTGGCCAACCCGGTGTTGCCGCCGACCGGACCCAGGCAGGACACCGTCCTCCCGCCGACTGTGGGAACACTTCCGCCTGTCCCCAATATCAGCCCCTCCGCACCGCCCCGCACCAGTGGAGGAGGCAGAACGCTCGGGATGCCACGTACGCCGGTGTCTGCACCGGGTGTGAATCCGCTTGCCTCTGGGCCCGTGGGCCGTTCCGCCGGGCCTGGGATCACCGGCGGGCGTGTTGTGCCCCCAACCTCAGGCCGTCCTGCGGTCGGTATTCCGCGTGGGATGGTCATGGGCACCGAGAACGCTCACGGCTCGGCACCCATGGGACGTGCTCCAAGCATGAGCGGTGGGATTGGTCCCGGCGTCTCTCCGAACTCAGCTGGCGGCGGACGTCGACTGGCCAGCGAGGCGGGTGGCGTAGTCGGGGGGCGCCAGCAGCAGGGCCGAGCGGGTGTCCGACCGTTCACGCCTGGAGGGTCAGGTCTGCTGAGAGGTGGCGCCTCGGGGGAATCGGAGCGCGGCGCAGGGCTGGCAGGACGGGGTGGTGGGATCGCTCCTCAAGGCCCTCGGACGAATGGGGCAGGGCGTGACGAAGGCGGAAAGCGGCCGGACTACCTGGTTGAAGACGATGAGACCTGGCAACAGGGTGAACGACGGGTTGTCCCGCCGGTCATCGACTGATCAACACAGAACTGATAAGGGATTCGGATGCGCATCAGGAGCTGGGAACTAACACGACGGCAAACCGCGACGTCGGCCGCGTTGAGCCTGCTTCTGATGGGCGGCGCCGCCATGCCCGCGTCTGCCGACACCGCACGCTCCATGCAGTGGCACCTCGATGTCATGAAGGCCGAAGAGATGTGGAAGACGAGCACGGGCAAGGGAGTCATTGTGGCCGTGCTCGACAGTGGTGTGGATCCATCGAACCCTGACCTTGGCGGGCAGGTGCTCAGGGGAAAGGACTTGGAGCCGGATGCCGCAGGTGACGAGCACACCGACTACGACGGTCACGGTACGAGCATGGCGGGGCTGATCGCAGGGACGGGAAGGAGCAACGGAGGGAGGGGTGCGTTCGGGCTTGCGCCGGGGGCCAAGATTCTCCCAGTCCGTATGCCTGAGTCCGGGGTTGGTGCAAACCAGGCAGAGGGGGATGCCGAATTCAACCGAGTTGCTCCCGTGGCGATTCGGTATGCGGTCGACCGAGGCGCAAAGGTCATCAACATATCCCTGGGCGCGCACGCAGGGTCGCAGGCGCTGTCGGATGCCGTGAAGTACGCACTTGACAAAGGGTCGTTGATCTTCGCTGCGGCGGGCAACAGCGGTGACGGAGCCAACCTGGTCGAGTATCCAGCTGGTACACCAGGGGTTGTCGGTATTGGGGCCATCGACCAGGATGGGAAGAAGACTGACGAGTCCCAGCACGGGCCGCAGATCGATTTCACGGCGCCAGGCATTGACATGGTCCACCCCTGCACAGGCGGAACTCAGTTGTGCAAGACGAGCGGAACTAGTGACGCCACTGCCATCGCCTCCGCATCCGCCGCCCTCATCTGGTCCAAGCACCCTGACTGGACCAACAATCAGGTCCTCCGCGCCATGCTGAATACGGCCGGTGGTCCGACCAGCGGTGCCAAGCGGAATGACTACGTGGGTTACGGCTCTGTCCGTCCCCGTATTGTGCTGAAGAACCCGGGCAACCCCGGACCGGCAGACGTGTACCCGCTCCCTGACCTCGCAGCGGCCGAGAGCCCCAGCCCCTCCGCCGAGCCTTCCAAGGCGACCGGAAGTTCAAAGGACACTGACAAACCCGCCGCAGCAGCCCCGGCATCCGGCGACACCAGCAGCAAGACCGGCCTCTGGATCGGCCTAGGTATCGGCGGAGCCGTGCTCGTCGGCGCAGTGGCCACCGCTCTGGCTATCCGATCCCGCCGCCGCGGGTCCGCCCCCGCAGCCGCGCCACCCGCGTACCCGTACCAGCCTCCGCACTCCAACCCGTACCAGCAACCCCAGCTGCAACATCAGCCCACGCACCCGGCTTTCGGTCCCCCACCCGGCTCCAACTCGCCCTACGGCGGACCTCCATACGGTGAAGAGCCAAGGAACTGATCAGGCGCTGAAAGACAACAAAGCCGGCCAGCCGACCGTCAGACGGGGACGACATCGTCGGCGGCCATTTTTGCTCCGCAGGCTTCCGGTTGACTGACGGGCAGTCTTTCTCACGGCACTGCAATCGATGGCGAGGAACCTGCTCCAGCCGCGCGTCAATGGGGCATGGCAGGGCATGAGCGGCATCGGTGCGGCCAGAAGTGCATCGTTGGCAGTAGACGTCTGTCAGGTGCGACCGGCTGCCGCCCACAGCAGCCCGGACGTGCGAGTGCTCGCCCCTTCACTCCAGGTGGCACCGGTTTGGTACGGGGAGCTGAGGTCGCGGGTGCCAGCGGACCGGCAGGACGGGCGGGCGCATTCGCTCGGCAACGCCAGGGCGATGTCCGTCGCGACGTGGCGAAGAGAGGCCGAATTACGTCACAGAGGATGAGGCGACCTGGCATACGGGCGACCGGCGTGTCTTGCCTCCGGTCATCGACTGATCGCCAAGAGACATGTGAAGGAATCGGATGCGTAGCAGCAGCTTGGGAGTCACTCGCTGTCGAACTGTGGTTTCCGTTGCCTTGGGGTTGATGCTGGTCGGTGTCACCCCCTTGTCCGCGCATGCGGATTCTGTGCGTTCCCGGCAATGGCACTTGGATGCCATGAAGGCCAATGACATGTGGGTAGTTAGCACCGGTGAGAAGGTGACCGTTGCAGTCGTCGACTCAGGTGTGGACTCTTCGAACCCGGACCTTCTGGGGCAAGTGCTCAGGGGCAAGGATCTGGCGCCGGACTCTTCTGGCGATGAACGCGTTGACTGCAACGGTCACGGTACCGGAATAGCGGGTCTTATTGCCGGAACAGGCGAATCTGGGGGCGGAGACGGAGCCTTCGGCCTTGCACCCGACGCGAAGATTCTTCCGATTCGATTGCGGGATGACTCCGGTAAGGTCAATGGTGCTACGGGCAGTGCCAACTTCAACAGAGATCTGACCGTAGCAATTCGCTATGCTGCGGATAAAGGGGCGAAGGTCATCAACGTCTCGCTAGGAAACGAGGTTGGAACGCGACAGCTTTCGGATGCCGTGAAATATGCGCTCGACAAGGGCTCGCTCGTCTTCGCGGCTGCCGGGAATAGCGGTGACAAGGGCAACTCGCTTGAGTACCTGGCGGGGACCCCAGGTGTTGTGGGAGTGGCATCGATCGGCAAGAATCTCACGACGGACAAGACGTCGCAGCACGGGCCACAGGTTGATCTTTCGGCCCCTGGGACGGGCGTGATCCATGCATGTGGTGGTGGGGCCGAGCTCTGCGAGACAAGCGGAACCAGTGACGCGACTGCAATTACTTCCGCTTCCGCAGCCTTGATCTGGTCCAAGCACCCGGACTGGACGAACAATCAAGTTCTGCGTGTCATGCTCAATACTGCCAGTGGACCGGCCGACGGGGTCAAGCGTAACGATTATGTGAGGTACGGCGGCGGTCGGCCGAGGACCGTTCTGAAGATTCCGACGCCGCAGTCACCCCACCCGCGTACACGCCCCAATCCCCGTCCCCCAACCCGTACCAGCAATCCCAGCCTCACCAGCAGTCCGCACACCCGGCCAATGCGCCCCTCCCGACCGCTCCCCCCGGCTCCCACTCGCCCTACGGTGGGCCTCCCTACGATGAAGGGCAGCGCTGAAGCGCCGTCTTGATGCACCAGGCGATTTCGCGCGTCACCGGCTGTCGGTTCGGGTACTGGGAGCAGCAGGGCTTCCACGTCGTCAGCGTCGTCCGCGACAACGACACGCCCCGGATCCGGGGCGAGCACCCCGACGGGTCCACCGTCTCCATGGAAGTCGGCGGCATCGGCAACGTATCCCTCAGTGCGGGACTCAGCTGTGCCGAGAACTCTGCGATGACCTGTCCGACGGGTGCACCCGGCCGCCCTGGTGGACCGAAGTCGGAGGAGTCGGGGGCAGTCGGCCTTCTGGTCGTCCGGCGCGAGTCGTTGACCCGAAAAGGCTGTTGCACTCAGAGTCCCGTGTCCCGCCCGTCGAACCTGCCGCTTCGCCGCTGCCGGCCGCGGCCTCGGCGTATCCGGGTCGGGGCCCTACGATCAAGGCATGGCTAAGCGCAAGGTGCACCAGAGGACCAAGAAGGTCCTGGGTGCTGAACCGTCGGCCCTGGTGTGGTGCAGCATTCCCCAGGCCATACCGAAGCCACCGAGAGACGTACACCGGGCCGCCGGCAAGGGGCGGCTGAAAGGGCGTCACCACTGGCTGCTGTACGTGGGCGCGGTGGTGTTCTGTGTCGTCATCATCCCGGTCTATCTGATCGACATGCTCGGGAAGCGGATCGACAGGATGCTCCAGGGTCGGGCGCGGCGCAGTGAGCCCGGCCGGAGAAGAGAGACGCCGTCCAGAGACCGCGGGCCCGGGGACGGTGTCTTCGACGGAGACTGGAACCTGGCGGCAGGTCAGCTGCTGCTGCGGTGGTTCTCGCAGTCGCCCAGTCCGCGACGGCTGGTCCTGTTGGACCGGGACCGTGTCTGTGTCGCGGCCTCGCCGCGTCGCCGTCTTGCGGCAACGAAGGCCAACGACTTCGAGGTCGTGGCGGAATTCAGGGCCGACGAGGCGCGCATCGAGGCGGAGGCGGGGCAGCCGCGAGGCTTCGCCACGTTCCGTATCCGCTTCGCGGACGGCTCCTGGCTGGAGCTCGGCAATCTGGCCGAGCCCGAGGACGCCGACCACTTCCTGCGGACGGTGGCGGCCGGGGCCGGAGGCTGAGCTCGGCCGCCGATGCCTCGCTGGCACGACAAGCGGACTGCGTCCATGGACCAGACCGTGGTGCCGGGATGACGTGCGCGGTGACACCAGTACGGCTTCTGCGATGTGTGCTTCGGGCGTCGGCGCTCGCGGCTTGTCCGGACCGGTAGCGAACACGGCCGGGAGGGTCGAAGGCCGAGCAGATGAGGGCGGCGCCGTCCGCCTCACGGCTCCTCCGGAGCCAGTTGCGCCATCACCAGCCCGTACAGCAGCTCCACGTCCACGAACTCCCCTTCTTCCGGTGCCCCGCATCGCCAGCTCAGCGGGTACGTGTTGCCGTCCGGTGCGGGGATTCCTACGTACTGGTCACAGGCAGCCGGCCCGAAGCACCTGGTGCCCGGTGGCCAGTCGTACTCCTTGCTCGACCCGGGCGGGATCAGGAAGTACGTCCACCGGGCGCCCGCGATCTCCCGTACGACCGGGCCCGGTTCGCCTTCGGTGAGCGTCCCGAGGTGCTGAAGTACTGCCTCGCCTCTAACTCCTCGTAGCCGGATGGCGTCGAAGTGGATTCCGGCCAGGTGGAGTTGGAGCCCGGCAGCAGGTACCCATTCGGGGAGTTTCTTGCTCGTCATGACCTCAAGCATCCAGGCATATGCATAGCGTGACCAGGAGGACGCGGTCCACATCGACGGGATGTGGTGAGGGTGGTGGTGGCTGTGGGGACGAGTGGTGAGCCGTCGCAGGTGCGGCGGCTCGTGGGCGAACTGATCCGTATCCATCGGGTGCGGGCCGGGCTCACGCAGAAGGACGCGGCGGACAAGCTGTTGATCTCGGAGTCGCTGATGGGGGCGGTCGAGCGGGCGGAGCGCATTCCGTCGCTGGAACTGCTGGCCGACGCGGACCGGGTCTTCGTCGCGGGCGGTGCGCTGAAGGCGTGCATCGAGCTGATCGACGAGGAGAAGTACCCGGCGAAGTTCCTGGACTGGGCGCGGCTGGAACGGCAGGCGCGGGTCATCAGCGCGTACGAGACGATGCTGATCCCGGGGCTGCTCCAGACGGAGGCGTACGCGTACGCCCTCTACCGGGCGCGCAAACCCGCGTACACCGAGGACGAGATCGTCCGGCACGTCGAGGCTCGACTGGAGCGGCAGGCCGTGCTGATGCGTACGCCTCCGCCGTACGTCGGGTTCGTCATCGAGGAGTCGATCCTGGACCGGACGCTCGGCGGCGCGGAGGTGCTGAAGGAGCAGTTGCTGCATCTGCTGGAGTGCATGCGGCGGATGAACCACCTCACGGTGCAGGTGATGCCCTCGGATCAGCACACACACGCGGGATTGAACGGGCCGATGCAGTTGATGTGTACGGCGGAAGGCCGCAATCTGGTCTTCGCGGAGAGCCAGGGCGGCGATAGGTTGATCTCCAGGCCGGAGCAGGTGGGTGACACGTTCGACCTCTTCGGCATCCTGCGGGCCCAGGCGTTCAACCCCTGGAAATCGGCGGAGATCATCGAAACGAAGGCGAGGCAACTGTGACCACCGGGCCCCAGTTCTCCTGGTTCAAGTCCAGCTACAGCGGCAACGAGGGCGAAGCCTGCGTCGAAGTCGCCTACGACTGGCGCAAGTCCAGCTACAGCAACAACGAGGGCGGAGCCTGCGTAGAGGTCGCCACCTGCCCCCACACCGTCCACGTCCGCGACTCCAAGGTCACCGACGGCCCCACCTTCGCCGTCACCCCCGACGCATGGGCCGCCTTCCTGGCCGGCGCTGTCGCGGGCTGACCGCGAACGTGTCGCAAGCTGCCGATCCCGGTCCCGCTGTCATCCTCATCACCGGTGTGATGGCCTCCGGTAAGTCCACCGTCGCCCAGGCGCTCGCCGAGCGGCTGCCGCGCGCTGTCCATGTGCGGGGGGATGTCTTCCGGCGGATGGTGGTGTCCGGGCGGGCCGAGATGGTGCCGGGGGCGTACGAGGAGGCTGCCGCTCAACTCCGGCTCCGATACCGGTTGTCCGCGATGACGGCCGACACGTACGCGGACGAGGGCTGGACCGTCGTGGTGCAGGACGTGGTGCTCGGGGAGGAGTTGGCCGCGTACGTCGATCTCGTACGGACCCGGCCGCTGTACGTCGTCGTGCTCGCCCCCGAGCCGCGAGTCGTTGCCGAGCGGGAGGCCGGGCGGGGCAAGAGCGGTTACGGGGCCGGTTGGACGGTCGAGTCGCTGGACCGGGTGCTGCGGGAGGAGACGCCGCCGATCGGGCTCTGGCTGGATACGACCGGTCAGGCCGTGGAGCAGACGGTCGACGCGGTCCTCGCGGAGCTCGGCCGGGCGCGGGTGATGGAGTGAGTGGGGCGGGCCGGAGCAGGGGCGGGGCGACGCGGGCCATGTGCGAGATGCCGGGAAGGTGCCCTGACTCGCCCAGGTGAATGCGAGCGGATAGCGTTGACGCCCAGCGAACGCGGAACGCAGGGTTCGGCGCTGCTTGGGATGTTGATACGGGGGATCGCGTGACGTTCGACGCGGAATGGGCGACGCTTCGTGCGGAATCCACGCAACGAGTCAATATGCGACTCAATGGTACCGGCGGAGGACAAGGCGGATCCGGTGGTCCGGATCTGGAAGTAAATCAAGATAACCTGGGTGAAATCGGGCATGAAGCCTATGAGTTGCATACCCGGCTGTCCAAGGATGGCGATCAGGCCCGGCCCTCGACCTTCGACGCGGCGATCGCGCTCACCAACGGGAACTTCGAGAGCGGTTCGGCGCTGCTGAAGGTCCACGACCGTTGGAACACGCACTTGCACACGCTGCTCGATGCCTGCGCGCAGATCTCGAACCATCTCGACTACACGAAATCCGCGCATGCGAAGGACGACGTCCAGATCGGTGGCGACCTGATCTCGGTGTCCAAACTCAACGAATATCTCAAGTAGTTCACGGGGAATGTGCATGTTGAAGTTCGAGGACATCATTGACGCGCCGGTGGCCAAACTCAAGACGGCCGCAGAGGCGTGGTCGAACATGGTCACCCAGTTGGACCGTCTGGCGGAGGATGCACGGGACGGCATGAAGGCCAAGGCCGACAAGGCCGAATGGGAAGGGGCCAACGCGGGGGTGACCAAGGCGTTCATCGGCAAGTCCGCGAAGGAGTTCGCTGATGCCGCCGCGGAGGCCAAGGGGGTCAAGCAGCTCCTTCAGGACGCGCATACGGCTGTCCGGCAGGCCCGTGACGACCTCGTGCGCATACGTGACGACGAGGGGCCCGCCGCCGGCGTCCATGTCGATGCCAAGGGGAAGGTGACGGCACGGCACCCGCTGGAGGACGACTTCGGAGCGCGGCACGACCCGGACTACCCGGACGCTCTGCGAAAGCAGCGCGCCGCAGTCGATGCCTGGCAGAAGAAGATCGATCAGGTCGTCAAGAACTGCAATGAAACTGACGAATCGTTCAAGCGGGCGCTCGAAGCGAACGTGACGGAGCGCCCCGACTTCAACGCACCCGAGTACGAGAGCCTGGGCGAGGAGCAGAAGGATGCCGTGGAGGCCATCAAGGCGGCCGAGGACATGGCGCGGCTCGCCAAGAGCAAGGGGGACGACATGTCCCCCGAGGAGTTCGACAAGTTCAACCAGACGCTGGCGCGGTACAAGGACAATCCGCTCTTCCAGGAGAAGTTCGCCACCACACTCGGTGCGCGTGGGACGCTCGACTTCTGGGCGGATCTGGCCGATGTCAGCGACGGCGGTGATCTGATGCGTTCCCGCCGTGGCGACATGGCTGAGATGCAGAAGAACTTCAGCCTGGTTCTGGCCGGAGCGACGCATTCCGACAGTCCTGCGATGCAGAGCTGGGAACGCGACATGGTGAAGCTCGGTGACGAGCAGATCCAGAGCCGGGGCACACGTGTCTACGGTTTCCAGATCATGAGCAACTTCATGCGGGTCGGGGACTACGACAGCAAGTTCCTCAACGACTACGGAAATGCGCTGGTTGCCACCGAACAGAAGATGAAACTGCCGTCCCACTACTGGAACAACGGTATGGGTGGGCCTGGAAAACTGAACTTCATGGGCGAGGAGTTCGGTCGGGATCCGATGACGGGCTTCATGACGGCGCTGTCCAACAATCCCGATGCGGCAACGGATTTCTTCAACACGACGGAACCGAACGACAACGCGCAGTATTTGCTCTCGGGCAAGCGTGACGTGTTCGACGACACTCCGCTGAACCACGGTGACGCGAACCAGGCGAACGACGCCACGGGCAAGGCCTTGCTCGCCGCGGCCACCGGAATGAACCCGAACGATCCCGATGCCCCCCTGGCGGCACACGGCCCGCAGCACCGGGAAGTACTGGAGCGCTCACTCAAGTACATCGCGGAGGCGGGCGACGACTTCCCGCCCGAGATGCGCGACGACATGGCCATCGTGCTGGGCAATCACTCCGACGAAGTGCACTACACGGCGAGTGCCCTGGCGGACGATCCGAATGACCCGAAGCTTCTCGACCGGCACGATCTGGTCGAGGTCGCCAAACAGGTGTCACGTGATCAGAACGCCTACGGTGTTCTGAACGAGGCATTGAACAAGGAGATGGTCCGGGACATCCACGACGACCATCCCAAGGATCCCAGGGAGACCCTGCTGCGGGCCGGTCACACCACCGGGTTCCTGGAAGAGGCGCGCTACCAGGCGCTCAAGACCGACAAGGACGACCCCTCCTGGGACGCGAAGTGGCTGTACCACGGCTTCGGCGGTGCGGCGAACTTCATTCCGGTGGCCGGTGATGCCGTTCAGCGTGGTGTCGACGCCCTCGCCTACCGCTGGCAGTTGGAGGAGCAGGCCCGGATAGACGGGGAGATACAGGAGACCAACTCGAAGGTGTTCGGGCAGCGGGAGCAGCAACTGGCCGAACTCGCGCGGCAGTGGGAGGCCGCCAACCCGGAAAGCGGGCGCAGCACCTACACCGCGACCGACGAGATCAACGGGGCGGCTTTCGACGGCAACCATCGGGCCAAGGGCCTTCTGGGGGTTCAGTGAACATCTCGACCGGCCGGGGCCGTACCCGGCTCCTCACACGACACGCGGCCGTTACCGCCGGCCTGTGCGCCATGCTGCTGGCCGTATCGGCCTGTGGCGGTGACGACGGCAAAGATCGCGACTACGCCGTGCCGGACCGGCTGTGCGGGGTTGACGTCGATGAGGGCACGCTGGCCCCGTTGCTGCCGACCGGTAAGAAGCTCGAAGAGCGGGATTCCGGTTCCGTGCCGGGCAGTGCCCGCTGTGCGCTCACTGTCGACGGACTGCCGGCGCTGTCCGTTCTGGGTGACGTCCTGGACGCCGGCGCCGACCCCTTCGCGAAAGCGGACTGGTATCTGAGGCTGGGGAAGGACGCGGGGGGAAAGGACGGGGCGCGTTACGAGGGCGTTCGCGTCCTGGACCGTTTTGCGCTTTCCGTGGCGAAGTGTGCGGATCCTGATTCCGCGCGGAAGTACGCCGTACTCGTCGAACTCTCCGAGACCGATCCGGTGCCCGAGAACGTCGCCGACCGGCGAAAGGCGTTGAAGGAATTCGTCGACGGGTATGCACCCGCCGCGCTCAAGACGCACGGTTGTTCCTGAGAGGGGGCTGTTCCTGAGGCGTGGGACCGCGCCTGGGACGCGGGGCTGTTCCTGAAAGGCCGAAAGCCCGCCCGGCGCGACGTATGACGCGTGCTGGGCGGGCGTACTGCGTGGAGGCCGTGACCGGATTCGAACCGGTGTAACTCGAGTTGCAGTCGAGCCCCTGAACCACTCGGGCACACGGCCGTGTGTTTCTTGCTGTGGTTCGACCGTAGGGGCGGGTGTTCTCGGTGCTCAAGAGCGCGGGGCGGGTCGCAATGCGACTGCCACACCGCGTTCACGATCGGGTTCTGCCCCGCCCGCCCGGCACGTCGCGGTCCTACGACCAACGGACGAGCGGCGGACCGTCTCGCGACAGGGTCCATATGAGATCTTGCCCCTTACTCTTGGGCTCATGAGTGCCCTGGAACCACGAGACGCCGGTACCGATACCGGTACCGCCGTCCCTGCGGCGATGTCGACCCCACCCGTCGAATCCGAAGGCGTGCTCGGTCGCACCTATCGGGCGCTCAGTGTCGGCATCGTCTCCGTCGTGTTCCTGATCGCCTTCGAGGCGACCGCCGTGGGGACCGCGATGCCGGTCGCCGCCCGTGAGCTGCACGGCATTCCGCTCTACGCGTTCGCGTTCTCCGCGTACTTCACCACCAGCCTGTTCGCCATGGTGCTCTCCGGGCAGTGGGCGGACCGGCGTGGGCCGCTGGCGCCGCTCGCCACCGGGATCAGCGCGTTCGGGGCGGGGCTGTTGCTGTCGGGCACGGCGGGCAGCATGTGGATGTTCATCGCCGGACGGGCCGTCCAGGGGCTCGGCGGCGGGCTGGTGATCGTGGCGTTGTACGTGGTGATCAGCCGGGCCTATCCGGAGCGTCTGCGGCCGTCCATCATGGCCGCGTTCGCCGCGAGCTGGGTGATCCCGTCCGTCGTCGGACCGCTCGCCGCCGGGAGCGTGACCGAGCACCTGGGGTGGCGGTGGGTCTTCATCGGTATCCCCGTGCTCGTGGTGTTCCCGCTGGCGCTCGCGCTGCCCGCGATCCGGCGGCGGGCGTCGGGACCGGCCGATCCCGCGGCTCCCGTCGAGCCGTACGACCGGCGCCGCATCGTGCTCGCGCTCGGGATCTCGGTGGGGGCGGGGCTGCTCCAGTACGCGGGGCAGGAGCGGAACTGGTTCGCGCTGCTGCCGGCCGTGGTGGGCGTTGCCCTGCTCGTTCCCGCCGTGCGGGGGCTGCTGCCCCCGGGTACGGGCCGGGCGGCGCGTGGGCTGCCGTCGGTGGTGCTGCTGCGCGGGGTGGCGGCCGGGTCGTTCATCGCCGCCGAGTCGTTCGTACCGCTGATGCTGGTGACCGAGCGCGGACTGAGCCCGACCCTGGCGGGGCTCTCGCTCGCGGCCGGGGGCGGGACCTGGGCACTCGGTTCGTACGTGCAGTCCCGGCCGCGCCTGGAGCCGTACCGGGAACGTCTGATGGTGGGCGGCATGGTGCTGGTCGCCGCGGCGATCGCGGCGGCGCCGTCGGTGCTGATCGACGCGGTGCCGGTCTGGACGGTGGCCGTGGCCTGGGCCTTCGGGTGCTTCGGCATGGGCATGGTGATCGCATCGACGAGCGTGCTGCTGCTGAAGCTGTCGGCGCCGGAGGAGGCGGGGGCGAACTCGGCCGCCCTTCAGATCTCCGACGGACTGTCCAACGTCCTGCTGCTGGCCGCGGGCGGGGCGGCCTTCGCCGCACTCGGCGGCGGGACGGTGGGGGCGGTGCACGAGGCCGTGGAGGCGGGGGTCTCCGGATCCCACCCGGGGGCGTTCGCGGTGGTCTTCCTGCCGATGGCGGGGGTGGCGCTGGTGGGGGCGTGGGTGGCGGGGCGGGTGCGGGCAAAGTCTTAGCACCGCGTGGTACCGCGCGGTACCATTCGCGCATGGCTGGTCTGAATCTGCGGTTCACCGAGGAAGAGCTGGACGCACTGCGCGCGCGTGCCGAGTCGGAGGGGCGGAGCATGCAGTCCTTCGCGCACGACGCGGTGATCACCGCCATAAACGAACACTCGCGCCTCTTCAACGAGGCGGCGGACCACGTGCTGAAGGTGAGTGAGGAGCTCAACCGGAGGCTCGCCTGATGAAGTACCTGACCCTGCCCGAGCTGCTTAATCTTGCTGAGCGTCTTGGGGCTGCCGAAGTGCGCGATTACGGGCTGCTCGATTCGGCACTCGCCCGCCCGCAGGCGAGCGTCTTCGGCCAGGACGCCTATCCGGACGTCTGGCAGAAGGCCGCCGCACTCATGGAGTCCCTCGCACGCAACCACGCGCTCGTCGACGGCAACAAGCGCATCGCCTGGTATGCCACCTGGGTCTTCCTGCACATCAACGGGCACCGGCTGAGCGTGGACTTCGATGTCGACGAGGCCGAGAAGTTCGTGCTGGACGTGTGCCAGGGGGTCCTCGACATGCCCAGGATCGCGGAACGGCTCCCCGGGTTCGCCGCGTAGCAGCGACCTGTGAAGAGGGTCTCAGCAGGCTCGAACCACCGCTCGTCCATACGGGGTTCCGGTCGGCCCCCCGGTAAGGTGGCCCGGTTGTCGTATCGCGTACGTGCCCGTCCCGGTCCGTACGGACAGCGCCCCACGTACCCGAGAGACCCGAACCGGAGACCGTGACTACTACCGCCTCCCACCACCTCTCACCCGCCTTCCCCGGCCGCGCCCCCTGGGGCACGGCCGGCAAGCTGCGAGCCTGGCAGCAGGGCGCCATGGAGAAGTACATCCAGGAGCAGCCGCGCGACTTCCTCGCGGTCGCCACCCCCGGCGCGGGGAAGACCACCTTCGCGCTGACCCTCGCGTCATGGTTGCTGCACCACCACGTCGTGCAGCAGGTCACCGTCGTCGCGCCGACCGAGCACCTGAAGAAGCAGTGGGCCGAGGCAGCGGCCCGGATAGGGATCAAGCTCGACCCCGACTACAGTGCGGGCCCGCTGAGCAAGGAGTACGACGGCGTCGCGGTCACCTACGCGGGTGTCGGCGTCCGCCCGATGCTGCACCGCAACCGGTGCGAGCAGCGCAAGACCCTCGTGATCCTCGACGAGATCCATCACGCCGGTGACTCGAAGTCCTGGGGCGAGGCGTGCCAGGAGGCGTTCGACCCGGCCACCCGGCGGCTCGCGCTCACCGGTACGCCGTTCCGGTCCGACACCAATCCGATCCCCTTCGTCGTGTACGAGGAGGGCAACGACGGCATCCGGCGCTCCTCGGCCGACTACACGTACGGCTACGGCAACGCGCTCGCCGACGGCGTCGTCCGGCCCGTGATCTTCCTCAGCTACAGCGGCAACATGCGCTGGCGGACCAAGGCCGGTGACGAGATCGCCGCCCGGCTCGGCGAGCCGATGACCAAGGACGCCATCGGGCAGGCCTGGCGTACCGCGCTCTCGCCCACCGGGGACTGGATCCCCAATGTGCTGAGCGCCGCCGACAAGCGGCTGACCGAGGTGCGCAAGGGCATTCCGGACGCCGGTGGGCTGGTCATCGCCACCGACCAGGAGTCGGCGCGCGCGTACGCCAAGATCCTGAAGCAGGTCACCGGCGAGAAGGCCACCGTGGTCCTCTCCGACGAGAAGGCCGCGTCGAAGAGGATCGACCAGTTCAGCCAGGACGAATCGCGCTGGATGGTTGCGGTCCGCATGGTGTCGGAGGGCGTCGACGTGCCGCGTCTCGCCGTGGGCGTGTACGCGACCACCATCTCCACGCCGCTCTTCTTCGCGCAGGCCGTCGGGCGTTTCGTGCGCTCGCGCAGGCGCGGCGAGACCGCTTCCGTCTTCGTGCCGACCATCCCGATGCTCCTCGACTTCGCGAACGAGATGGAGGTCGAACGGGACCACGTCCTCGACAAGCCCAAGAACGGCAGCGACGAGGAGAACCCGTTCGCGGAGGAGGACAAGCTCCTCGCCGATGCCGAGAAGCTGGAGGACGAGGAGACCGAGGACCAGCTGCCCTTCGAGGCCCTCGAATCCGACGCGGTCTTCGACCGGGTGCTCTACGACGGTGCCGAATTCGGCATGCAGGCGCATCCCGGGAGCGAGGAGGAGCAGGACTACCTGGGGATTCCGGGACTGCTGGAGCCCGACCAGGTGCAGCTGCTGCTCCAGAAGCGGCAGACCCGTCAGATCGCCCACAGCCGTCAGAAGCCGGCCGGGGAAGCCGATCTGCTGGAGAAGCCGGCCGAGGCGCGGCCGGTGGTCACCCACAAGCAGCTGCTGGGGCTGCGCAAGCAGCTCAACACGATGGTGTCGGCGTACACGCACCAGAGCGGCAAGCCGCACGGTGTGATCCACACCGAGCTGCGCCGGGTCTGCGGCGGGCCGCCGAGCGCCGAGGCCACGGCCGGGCAGATCCAGCAGCGGATCAAGAAGGTTCAGGAGTGGGCCACCCGTATGAGGTGAGTCCGCTCCCACGAAGTGCCGGCCCGGGGCGGGGACAGCGGTCCTCGCCCCGGGCCGGCGTCGTTCGTGCGGACCTGGTGCGGATCGGGTGCTGGTCGGGCCCGGTCGACGCCGGGCGGACGGACGGACGGCCCGCTGACGGGCGGATGCCGGACGGGCCGGTGTCGGACGGACCGGTGTCGGACGGACCGGTACCGGGCGGTTACCGGGATCCCGGGCCGACGGCTACCAGGTGAAGGGCGCGGACTGGTTGACCGTGGCCACACACGGAACCGTGGCCGACGTCGGGGACGAGGCCACGATCTGCAAGGACCAGTTCGTGGCGCTCGGCGGACCGGACAGCACCACGGAGTCGGTGCGGTCACCCGCCGCCAGGGTGCCGGAGGTGAGCTTGAGCGGTCCCAGGGTGATCGGGTTGGGGCTGGTCATGCCGGGGTTGGTCTTCCCGGAGAACTGCACCTGACTGGTGACGCCGCCCGAGGTCTTGGTGAGCTTGAGCGTCGTCGTGATGCTGTTCGGGTCGGCGCTGGTGCCCGGCGGCATCGTGATCGCCGTGGAGTTGATCTTGATGGTCTTGGTCGTGCCCGAGTCGACGGCGGTCAGGGTGGCGAGACCGCTGCCCCAGGTTCCGCAGTCGTACGTGGCCGTCGCGGTCGACGGGGTCACCGCCTGGGCGGTCGGCGCCAGGGCGAGCGCGCCGGCCACGGAACAGGCCGCGGCCAGCACCAGCGGGAGGCGTCTTCGGTTCGGCGAACGCAATGAAGGGACTGACATGACGAGGGGAACTCCTTCCGGTTGAATTCCGCAGATTCGCAGGATTCGGCGCAATCCTCGATGTGCGATCTTCTTGCGGATCTGCGTGCCGGGCCCGGCATGTCGGGTGCAGTGAAACGGTGATCTTCAGAGATGTCAAGAGATGCCAACAGGTGCACTTAAAGTGCCCGTGGAAATGCTTTTCGGGCATTTCAGATAAGGATCAGTCAATTCTCTCTTGACTTCTCCGCACGCGACCTCCTCAATGTGCGCAATCAATGGGCCATGGAGGGGTGTCTGGTGATTCGACGACGAAGACCCGGCGTGACCGGTCTGCTCGCTGCCTGCTTCGTACTGTCCCTGAGCTGCGTCGGGGCCACCGCCCAGGCCGCTCCGCCGCCCGCGCCGCAGGCCGCCGGTACGGTCGCCCCGACCGTCCACTGCATCCTGCCCGCCGGTCAGGGCGAGGCCACCGGGCCGCAGCAGATGACCGTCGAACTGTCGCCCGCGGTCGTCGCGCCGGGCGGCAAGGTGCACGCGAAGGTCACACTCGGCCCGTCCCCCGCCACCAGCGCTCTCGCGCTGGACGACGTGCCCACCATTCCCAGTCTCGACCTCGCCATGTCCGGCGGGGCCACCGGCACCGTCACCGTGCGGGGCGCCGAGTTCACGATGGACATCCCGGCCGGTACGCCCATCGAACTCCCGCCGTACGAGGGGGACTTCCTGGTTCCGGCGGACGCCTCCGGCGAGATCTCCTTCGCCCCGGTCCGTACGCTGACACAGACGAAGGTGCTCGGTTCGGTCTTCGAGACGCCCTGCGACGTGGTCGACGGGGGCGGCTCCGTCGGCACCGTCACGGTGGAGGGCACCGGCTCCGAGCCCGCGCACCTGACCGCTCCCGCCGACCCCGTACGTCCCAACACCGCCGTGACACTGGGGGGTTCGGGATGGACACCGGGCGGCGCGCCCGTGCCGTCGCTCTGCGCGGCGGGCGGTGGCGGCTGCGATCCGCTGAAGTTCAAGGGCCACACCCTCACCATCGACAGCTACGGAACGCTGCACGGCACGGCCACCCTCGCGGAGGCCGGTGCGGTGCCGGACGGCGCGTACGAGGTGAAGGTCAACGACGGTACGAAGGAGGCCACTGCCCCTCTCACGGTCAGGGCCGTCGCGGCCGGCGACCGCGAGATCTCGCTGTCGCAGAGCAGCGGGCCGGTCGGCAGCGTGATCACGGTCAGCGGCAAGAACTACAACCCGGACCGCTGGATCAATGTCATCGGTCTCGACGCGACGGGCACCGGGCTCGACGACAGCGCGGTCTACGTCAAGAGCGGCCCGGACGGCACCTTCGCCGTCGAGTTCACCGTGATCTCCGACGCCGTCGTCGCCGTCCAGGCCGACGAGGGCAATGATCCGGCGACGGTACGGACCGCCCCGTTCACCGTCTCCACGGGCGGGGGAGGCGGCGGCAGCGCCGACCAGCGGCTGAAGGCCTCGGTCCGGGCCGGGACGCTGTCCATGGTCCAGGACGGCGACACCGTCGACTTCGGCACGACGGTCCTGGGCACCGGCAGCGGTGTGCAGCGCTCCCGGCTCAACCGGGTCGAGGTGGAGGACGCCCGAGGCGTCAACAGCGGCTGGTCCCTCACCGCCACCCTCACCGGCTTCACCAGCGCCGACGGGGGCACCATCCCGGCGGACGCCGTCCGGTGGACACCCAGATGCACGGCGCAGAACGGAAGCGTGGGGGTGCCGGTGGCCGGCTCGCCCGCCGCGCTCGGGAGCGAGGCGGCGAGCCTCTGCCGGATGAATCCGGACGGATCCCGCCCGTTCACGGGCGGCCGGTTCGACGCCGATGCCGATCTCACTCTGACGGTGCCCGGATTCACCCGGCCCGGAGATTACAGCGCCACCCTGACACTCACTCTTCTCTGAGATCCGTCACCGTCGGGGAAACCAGGGAAGCCAGGGAAACCAGGGAAGTCAGGGAAAGTACCGGAGACGCCCGCCTGCTCCGTATCGCAATGGAGCAGGCGGGCGTCGCCATTTCGAATTCGAAACATTTCCGTAGTCGCGAAGGAGCCGCATGTCCGTACGGCCGAGATCGAGAAGACCAGAAGGACCGGGAAGGCGAGGAGGGTCGGGTGCGGTATTACGTCGTGCCGTCGCGCTCACCGCGGGGACCGTGCTCGTCTGGACCGGTGGGACCGTCGTACTCGCCCCCGCCGCCCACGCGGGTACGGTCGCCCCGACCGTCCACTGTTCCCTGCCCGCCGGTCAGGGCGAGGCCACCGGGCCGCAGCAGATGAGCGTCGACCTCTCGCCGGCCATCGTCGACCCCGGCGGCAAGGTCCACGCCAAGGTCACCCTCGGACCGTCGCCCGCGACCAGCGGGCTCAGCCTGAGCAATGTGCCCACCACCCCCAGCATCGACTTCGCCATGTCGGGCGGCGCGACCGGCACGGTCACCGTCACCGGGCCCCAGATCAACCTCGACATCCCGTCCGGGAAGCCCATCGAGATCCCTCCGTACGAAGGGGACTTCATCATCCCGGCCGACGCGAGCGGGCCGATCTCCTTCGCCCCGGTGCGCAATCTGACGCGTACGAAAGTGCTCGGCTCCACCTATGAGACCCCGTGCGACGTGGTCGGCGGGGGCGGCTCCATCGGTACCGTGACCGCCGAGGGAACCGCGGGACATCCGGCCACCCTGACCGCGCCCGCCACCGCCGTCCGGCCGTCCGCGGCCGTCGCCCTGACCGGCAGCCTGTGGACCGTCGGCGCCACCCCCGTACCGTCGCTGTGCTCGGCGGACGGCGGCGGCTGCGACACCGGCAAGTTCGTCTCCAGCACCCTGGCGATCAGCGGCGCGGGGGAGCTGACCGGAAACGCGGTCCTCGCTCCCGCGGGCACGGTGCCGGACGGCTCGTACCTGGTGAAGGTCGGCGACGGCACGAAGGAGGCGACCGCGCCCCTGACCGTCAAGGCGTACGTCCCCGGCGGGCCGCGGGCCATCGCGCTCTCCCGCGCCGGCGCGCCGGTCGGCAGCGTCGTCCAGGTCACCGGCAGCAACTACTTCCAGGACCGCTGGATCAACACCGTCGGCCTGGACGCGAGCGGGGCGACGCTCGACGACACCGCCGTCTATGTGAAGAGCACCCCCGACGGCACGTTCAGCGTCGACTTCACCGTCTCCGACCCGGCCATCGCCGCGATCCAGGTCGACGAGGGCAACGATCCGGCCACCGTGCTGACCACGCCGTTCACCGTGACCGACGCCTCCGCGACGCTCTCCGCGGGCGCGGCGAAGGTCAAACCCGGCGGGACGATCACCCTCTCCGGCGGTGACTGGCCCACCGGCACCACACCCGTCGCCGCGCTCTGCGCCGCCGACGGCAGCGGCTGCGACAGCGCGCGGATCAGTGGTTCCACTCTCCGGATCAGCGCCGACGGAACGCTCGCCGGTACGGTCACCGTGGCCGGACCCACCCCGCGCGCCGTGTACGCGCTCCGGGTCACCGCCGCAGGAGCGCAGGCGGCCACCCCGCTGACCGTGGCCCCGTCCTTCGTCGTCCTCACCCCGTCGGCCGGCCCGAAGGGCACCGCCGTCACCGTCCTCGGTCAGGGCTTCGCGAAGGTCGCCACCGTGTCCATCGTCGGTCTGCGGGCCGACGGATCGCAGACGTCCGACCCGGCGAGGACCAAGGTGGTCGGGCTGGACGGGGCGTTCTCACAGACCTTCACGGTCAACGCCACCGACACCGTCGCGATCCGGGTCCGGGAGGTCCTCGTCAACCCCAGGACCGAGACGGCGGCGTTCACCGTGCAGGACGGGAGCGTTCCCGCCGGGCCGGCCTTCGCGCTCTCGCCGCCCGAGGGCCCGGTCGGCACGGCGGTCCAGGTGACCGGGCGGGGCTTCGCCCCCGTTGCCACGGTCTCGGTGACCGGCCGCACCGCGGACGGGAAGCAGACCTCGGACTCGTACGTCACCCGGGTCATCGGACTGGACGGCACCTTCGCTCTCAACTTCACCGTCCGCGACCCGGCGACGAAGGCGATCAGGGCCTGCGAGGTGCTCGTGAACGGAAAAATTGTGCAACAGTCGTTCACGGTGAGCTAACGCCCGTTCACGTCCGGTGCACGAAGCGTCGCCGGGACGTCGGCCGACCTGGACGCGCGTAGACGTCCAGGATTCGGCCGACGCCGCGCTGACCGGCCCTTATGCTTCTTCAAGCCAACTCCCCTTCCGCTGACGCCCGGATTCTGGACGAGGTCTTCCGCTGAGCGGACTGGCTCGCTACTGTCCCCAAAAATGAACGCCCCGTGGCAACGCCGCCGCGGAGCGCAGCCGGTGCCTTGGCCAGGCCGGCGGCCTCTCCGTGCGCAGCCGCTGGGACCGGCGGCGCACCTTCCGTGGGACCAGCCGCCGCCGCTCACCAAAGAGGAGAGGGCGTCGTGACCGCGGAAACCTCCCAGACGCTCGACCGGGGACTGAGGGTCCTCAAACTGCTCGCCGACACCGACCACGGCCTGACCGTCACCGAGTTGTCCAACAGACTCGGCGTCAACCGAACCGTGGTCTACCGTCTGCTCGCCACCCTGGAACAGCACGCACTGGTGCGCCGCGATCTGGGCGGCCGGGCCAGAGTGGGTCTCGGCGTGCTGCGCCTGGGCCGCCAGGTGCATCCGCTCGTCCGGGAGGCCGCGCTCCCCGCGCTGCGCTCCCTCGCCGAGGACATCGGCGCCACCGCTCATCTCACACTGGTCGACGGCAGCGACGCGCTGGCGGTCGCGGTCGTCGAGCCGACCTGGACCGACTATCACGTGGCCTACCGGGCCGGCTTCCGCCACCCGCTGGACCGGGGCGCCGCGGGCCGGGCGATACTCGCCGCCCGCCAGAAGCCGGTGGGGGAGACGGCCTTCACCCTCACCCACGGCGAACTGGAAGCCGGGGCGAGCGGGGCCGCGGCCGCGCTGGTCGGGGTGACGGGGGTCGAGGGCAGTGTGGGTGTGGTGATGCTCGCCGACTCCGTACCCGAACGGGTCGGCCCCCGTGTGGTGGACGCGGCCCGCGAGGTGGCGGACGCGCTCAGGTAGGGCTTTCGGTGGGTGCGGTCCGCGCCACCCGGCCCGCGCGCGGTCGCCCCGGCGGTTAGATTGGGCGGGTGCTCACTCGTCTCTCGCGCTCCCGCACCCTCACCCTGTGCGCCCTGCCCGTCCTCGCCCTGTTCGGTGTGGCGGCCTTCGCGCCGCTGCCGTTCACGCTGGCGCAGCCCGGCACGACCGCGAACGTGCTCGGGAACGATCACGGCACGCCGGTGATCAGCATCAAGGGCGCGCCCACCCGCCCCACGAAGGGCGAGCTGCGGATGACGACGATCGTCGCGACCGGTCCCACCGCCGACGTCGGCATCGGCGATGTGATCGACGGCTGGTTCCGTACGGACCGGGCGGTGCTGCCCCGCAACTCCGTCTACCCGACCGGCGGCTCCGAGAAGGAGATCGAGAAGCACAACCTCGAAGACATGAGGAAGTCGCAGAACTCCGCCGTCGACGCGGCCCTGAACTACCTCGGCAAGCCCAAGGGCTCGGTCGACGTCACCCTGCACCTCGCCGATGTGGGCGGCCCGAGCGCGGGACTGTTCTTCGCGCTCGGCATCGTCGACAAGCTCGCGGGCGACGGCTCCGGCGGCGATCTCACCGGTGGCCGCACCATCGCGGGCACCGGAACGATCCAGGCGAACGGCGAGGTCGGGGCGGTCGGCGGGGTGTCGCTGAAGACTCAGGCCGCGCACCGCGACGGTGCGACCGTCTTCCTCGTCCCGAAGGCCGAATGCACCGAGGCGGGCGCCGAGCTTCCCAAGGGGCTCCGGCTGATCCCGGTCACGACCCTCAAGAACGCGGTGTCCTCGCTCCGGGCGCTGGAGCAGGGCCACAAGGTACCGAGCTGCTGACCTCGGCGGCGGCCGGTGACGGGACGGCGGCCTCCACCGCTTCCACCGCCCCGGACCCCGGCCTCTCCTCGACCCCGGACCCCACCTCGTCCATCGTGCGCCACACCGGGAACACCACCGGGCTCAGCGTCGCCAGCAGATACACCCCGCCCATCGCCAGCAGCGCGCCGCGCGCACCCGCGCTCTCCACCAGCAGGCCCGCCGCGAGACCGCCCACCGGCATGGCGAGTTCGCCGCCCGCCGTGAGGACCCCGGAGACCCGGCTGCGCAGCTCGTCGGGCACGCTTCCGTAGATCACCGTCGTCAGGACCGGGTTCAGCACCCCGCCCGCGATGCCGCTCAGCGCCATGGTCACGGCGAGCGGCAGCGTCGTACCGGTCAGCGCCGCGACGGCGTACCTGGGCGCACCGCACAACAGCACGCACACCGTGAACACGGCCCGCCGCGAGAAGCGGTCGCCGAACCATCCGTACAGCAGCGCCCCGGTCAGTCCACCGGCGCCGAAGAGCGCGGTGAGCAGCCCGATGTCCCGGGCACCGCCCAGTTCGGCGGAGGCGTGCACCGGCAGCAGGACGGCGTTCCAGCCCTGATCGGTGCCGTTCATGAACATGACCATCACCACGACCGCCAGCAGCAGCCGGTTGCCCAGCAAGTAGGTGTATCCCTCGCGCAGTTCGGTGCGGTACGCGCGCAGCGACACCGGTGCGGCGGCCCTGCGGGGTTCGGCCGCCCGCACTCCGCGCACCCCGAACGCGATCAGCAGCGCGGACGTCAGGAACGTCGCGGCGTCCAGCAGCAGCACGGTCTCCGCGCCGACCAGCGCGATCAGCATGCCGGCCAGCGCCGCGCCGACCATCCGGGCGCCGCGTGAGACGGCGTCGAAGAGGCTGGCGGCACGGGCGAGGGTGGTGACGGCGTGTTCGGCGAGATCCGGCACGAGGACGTAGCGCGCCGTGTTGCCCGGGGTGTGCAGGAGCCCGCTGACGGCCATCAGCGCGCACAGCGTCCAGAACGCCAGGGCGTCCGCGTAGTACAGCAGCGGGATGGCGGCGACGGCGAGGCCGCACACCAGGTCGGAGGCGACGGAGACCCGGCGGCGTCCGATCCGGTCGATGACGGGCCCGCCGATCAGTGCGGAGACGACGATCGGCAGCGTCGCGCAGAAGGCGACGGCACCGGCCCGCCCCGCACTGCCCGTGGTCTCCAGGACGAACCACGGCACCCCGATCAGTGTGAGTGAAGTACCGGCCGTGGAGATGGAGTTGGCGGACAGTACGGCGATGAGCGGGATGCGGTCGCGACTGCGGTCCCCCCGGCCGCTCATGCCGTACCGGGCGCGATGGAGGGGCGGTCGGGGCTGTGGGGCATGATGCGCAGCCCCGATTCCACGAGGATCCGGCCCAGTCGGGCGCGCAGCGAGGCGCGCGGATCAGCCGGGACGAGATCGAAATCCGTTGCCTGTTGCCGTAGTTCGGCGGAGCGCTGGTCGTGCAGCAGCAGATGAGTGTCGGAGTGCATGGTGGTGTCCTTCCGGTCGGAGGGGCTCGTTCCTCGGCGACTTCGTTCCTCGGTGACTTCGTCGCACGGCCGGCCCGGGGTCCGGCGGGCTTCCCGCACGGCCGGCAGGCGGCGTCGCGCGGTGGACCCGCCCGTCGGACGGGTCCGTCGCTCTTCGGGTCGTCGCCCGGTGGGTTCGTCGCTCGGTGGGTTCGTTACTCGGCGGGGCGAGGGAAGAGGTGCACATGGCTGCGGACGGTGGCCGAGCCCTCCGTGCCCTCCGGCACCCGGTCCTCATAGCTCGTGATGAGAGCGTGGATCTTCCCGATCAGCTCCCTGGAGAGATCGGGGGTGAGGCGCACCTTGAAATCGCTGGCGTCCCAGCCGTGCAGCCACTCCTCGGGCCACTCGTGCATCGTGCCGAGCCAGGTGTTCAGTTCCTGGGCGTGTGCGGTGGCGATCTCGTGGAGTACGACGCCGACCGCGCCGCGCACCTCGGGATCCGGGTGGCTCAGGAATCGGTCGCTGTTGAAGGCGGTGCCCGTGTGGACGGCCCGCCACCAGCGTTCGCGGCCCTTGCCGCGCTCGGGGTCGTCCTCGACGAAGCCGTACGTCGCCAGCTGCCTGAGGTGGTAGCTGGTGGCGCCGCTGGACTCGCCCAGCCGGTCCGCGAGACCGGAGGCGGTGGCGGGGCCGAACTCGCGGAGCGCGCTCAGCAGGCGCAGTCGCAGGGGGTGGGCGAGCCCGCGCAGGGTGCGGGCGTCGACCGTGTGGACCGTCGGATCGACGACGGCGCTCTCGCCGTCGTCCTCTGTTGCGGACATGGTTCAACCGTAGGGTTGCAAAACTCTCTTTGCAACGGTTTTTTTGCAGCGATTTCTTTGCGACCTGCCCGGAGGCTCGCGACGGCTCACCCCTTCTTGATGAACCCCTCCTGGATCAGCCACTCCTTCGCCACGTCGTGCGGGTCCTGGCCGTCGACGTCCACCTTGGCGTTGAGCACCTGGGCGACCTCCGTCGTCAGCTTCCTGCTGACCGGGTCGAGCAGCCCCGCGATCTGCGGGTACTTCTCGAAGGTCTTGCTGTGGACGACGGGCGCCGCGTTGTAGTTGGGGAAGAAGTGCTTGTCGTCCACGAGCACTTCGAGGTCCATGGCCCTGATCCGGCCGTCCGTGGTGAACACCTCGCCCAGCAGGCACGAGTTGGACTTCGAGACCTGGGTGTAGATGATCCCGGCGTCCATCTTCTTGATGTTGGCGGCCGGGAGACTCATCCCGTACGCCTTCTCCATGCCCGGCAGCCCGTCGTCGCGCGAGGCGAACTCGTTCTCCACGCAGATCGTCACCGCCGACGGGTTCTTCCCGGCGAGCGCGGCGACGTCGGAGAGCGTCCTCAGGTGGTACTTCGCGTTGTTCTTCCGGCTGATGGCGAGTGCGTAGGTGTTGTTGAGGGTGGACGGCGGCAGCCAGGTCACGCCGTTGTGCCGGTCCTCGTCACGGACCGCCTCCCACTGCTTCAACGGGTCGGCGATCGGCTTCGCGTGGCCCAGGTAGGTGATCCAGCCGGTGCCCGTGTACTCGTACATGGCGTCCGCCCCGCCCTTGACGATCGCCTCGCGCGCGCTGATCGACCCGGGCAGGTTCGTCCGGTCCAGGACCTCCGCCCCGGCGGCCTTGAAGACCAGGCCGATCATCTGGCCCAGGACGATGTTCTCGCTGAAGTTCTTCGAGGTGACGGTCAGCGAGGCGCCGGACAGCGGCCTGCCCCGGCCTACGGAGCCAGGCACCACGTCGTCCACCATCGGCGAACCGCTCTTCAGCCCGCACCCGGAGAGCAGCAGTGCCGGAGCGAGCACCCCCACGAGCCCGGCACGCACCAAAATTCGCGGGCCCATCCTCACCCCACCTCCAGGCCACGCGGCGTGAGTGCCAACTCGACCAGCGAGGCCAGCCAGTCCACCAGCAGCGCCAGCACCACCGTCAGCACGGAACCGAGCACCAGCACCGGCATCCGCTGGGTCTGGATGCCCGAGGTGATCAGGTCGCCGAGTCCGCCGCCGCCGACGAAGGTGGCCAGGGTCGCCGTACCGACGTTGAGCACCAGCGCCGTCCGTACACCGGCCAGGATCAGCGGCACGGCGAGCGGCAGTTCGACCTTGGTGAGCGTCCCCATCGCGGACATGCCGATGCCGCGCGAGGCCTCGACCAGGTTCGGTTCGATCGCCTTGAGACCGGCCACCGTGTTCGAGAAGACCGGCAGCACCGCGTAGATCACCATGCCGATGATCGCCGTCGACGGGCCGATGCCCAGCCAGATCACCAGCAGTGCCAGCAGGCCGATCGCCGGGGTCGCCTGCCCGATGTTGGCGATCGCGGTGACCAGCGGGGCGCCCCTGCGCAGCCTGCGGCGGGTCAGCGCGATCCCCAGCGGGATGGCGATGATCAGCACCCAGAACGTCGAGATCGCGGTCAGCTTCACATGCTGCCACCAGCGCAGCTGCACATTGCCGCCGGTGAGCGAGTTCCGCGCGATCGAATCGAGGTGGACGCTGGTGATCCACAGATAGGTGACGGCCAGGACGACCGCGAGCGCGAGCGGCAGGAACACCAGCTTGGGCCAGGTGACCCGGCGCCGCGGCCCGGCCGGTGGCGGTGCGGGTTCCTCCTCCTCGTCGTGGAAGGCGTGGCCGCTGACGTCGTGTTCGCCAGGCGGGCGGTCCTTGTCGGACGCGGGCGCCGGGCGGAGTGAGCGCGGGGACCGCCTCGATTCGGGGTTCAGCGGGTTGTCGGGAGTCATGAGCCCGCACCGCCCTCCGGCTCCTGTTCGGTCTGGTGGGTGCGGAGCTCCTCCAGGTCGTGCTGGTGCTCGATGGCGGCGAGCCGGTCGGCCTCCAGCAGTTCATGGACGGAGTTCATCAGGGTCTCCATGTCGACGACCCCGATGAACTCGCCGCGCCGCCCCGTCACCGCGACCCGTCCGCCGCTGTCGGTCAGCACCGCCTCCAGCGCGTCGTGCAGCGTCGCGTCGCGCGTCACGGTGTCGTGGACCAGCTGCCCGGCACGCGCGAGCGAACCCCGGGCCCGCATCAGGTCGCCGCGCCGCAGCCACTTGTACGGGCGGTTCCTGCGGTCCAGCATCAGCAGTTCGTTGTGCGGACCGCCGCGCAGCCTGTTGAAGATCGACTGGAGCGGGTCGTCGACCGTCACCGTCGGGAACTGGGCCATCTCCACATCCCGTACGCGGGTGAGGTTGAGCCGCTTCAGCGCCGCCCCGGCACCGACGAAACCCGAGACGAAGTCGTCCGTCGGGTTGGTGAGGATCGCCTCGGGGGTGTCGAACTGCGCGATGTGCGAACGCTCGCGCAGCACGGCGATCCGGTCACCCAGCTTGATCGCCTCGTCGAAGTCATGGGTGACGAAGACGATCGTCTTGTGCAGCTCGTGCTGGAGGCGGATCAGCTCGTCCTGGAGGTGGTCACGGGTGATCGGGTCGACCGCGCCGAACGGCTCGTCCATCAGCAGCACCGGCGGATCGGCCGCCAGGGCCCGTGCCACGCCCACCCGCTGCTGCTGTCCGCCGGACAGCGCCCGCGGATAGCGCCCGTGGAACTCCCGCGGGTCCAGGCCGACCAGATCGAGCATCTCCTCGACCCGGTCCTTCACCCTCGACTTCGACCAGCCGACCATCCTCGGTACGAGGGCGATGTTCTCGGCGACCGTCATGTGCGGGAAGAGCCCGGACGACTGGATCGCGTATCCGATCTTGCGGCGCAGCTTCACCGGGTCGATGTCGGTGACGTCCTCGTCGTTGATCCTGATCCGCCCGGACGTCGGCTCGATCAGCCGGTTGATCATCTTCAGGGTGGTGGACTTCCCGCAGCCGGACGGGCCGACGAAGATCACCGTCTCGCCGGCCTTGATGTCCATCGAGACGTTGTCCACCGCCGGGCTCGGATTGCCCGGGTAGCGCTTGGTCAGGTTGTCCAGATGGATGGTGGCGCCTGACGTGGTCCGCGTCGTCGCGGTGTCGCCGGCGGCCGTGCTCCCGTGGGCGGCGCCGGAACCGGCGCCTTCGGGACCGGCGGTCTCAGACACGGATCCCCCTGGGAATGGTGAGCCGCCCGAGCAGGACGTACGCGGCGTCGAAGAGCAGGGCGAGGACGACGATGCCGAGCGTGCCCGCGAGCACCTGATTGATCGCGTTGGCGCTGCCCAGCGAGGCGATGCCGCGGAAGATCTCGTTGCCCAGGCCGGGGCCCGAGGCGTACGCGGCGATGGCGGCGATGCCCATCAGCATCTGTGTGGAGACCCGGATGCCGGTGAGGATCGGCGGCCAGGCGAGCGGCAGTTCCACCCGGCACAGCCGGGCCGTCCGCGACATCCCGATGCCCCGCGCCGCGTCGACCAGCGCCGGATCGACGCCGCGCAGCCCCACGATGGAGTTGCGGACGATGGGCAGCAGCCCGTACAGCGTCAGTGTGATCACCGTGGGTGCGACCCCGAGCCCGACCAGCGGGATGAGCAGACCGATCGCGGCGAGCGAGGGAATGGTGAGGACCGTCGCCGTCGATGTGATGGCCAGCGACCCCGCCCATCCGCTGCGATAGGTGACGACGCCGATCAGGACGCCGAGCAGCGTGGCGATGACCATGCACTGGAACACGGCGCTGACGTGCTGGTACGCGTCGGTGAGCAGCTGTTGGTGCCGGTTGCCCAGATACTCCCAGAAGCTCACACGTCACTCCTCGGCTCAGTCGTCGTCCCCCGCGGCCTGCTCGACGAGCGGGATGACGCGCAGCGGAACCGGGTTCTCCATGACGATGGCCGTGGAGGCCCGGACGATGCCATCAAAACCGACGACCCGGTCGATCACCCGTTGAAGATCGGCGTTGGAACGTGCGACGAGACGGCAGAGCATGTCGCCGTGGCCCGTGGTCGTGTGCAGCTCCAGCACCTCCGGAACACCGCTCAAGTGGGCCCGTACATCGACGCCTTGACCCTGCTTGATCTCCAGGGTCGCGAACGCGGTGACGGGGTAGCCGAGCGCCGCCGGATCGACGGTCGGGCCGAATCCGCGAATGACTCCATTCGACTGAAGCCGGTCGAGGCGGGCCTGCACCGTCCCGCGCGCCACGCCGAGCCGGCGCGATGCCTCCAGGACGCCGATACGGGGTTCGCGGGCCAGCAGCACGATGAGCCGCCCGTCCAGATGATCGATCGCCATGGTCCGCCTCCGGGGGTCGCTGTGATGGTCATCATGTACAGATAGCCCGGCCATGGTCCCTTTCGGCTGTGCAGATTGCCCAGTGAATTCGCGAACTGTTGCGCACCTTGCGAAGCGGCGAGAGCCTTCGAACATGACTGAGACTCTGCACACCACCCCCGACACAGCCCGGCAGGCCGACCCCTTCCCGGTCAAGGGAATGGACGCGGTCGTCTTCGCCGTCGGCAACGCCAAGCAGGCCGCGCACTACTACTCGACGGCCTTCGGCATGAAGCTGGTCGCCTACTCCGGACCGGAGAACGGCAGCCGCGAGACGGCGAGTTACGTCCTGACCAACGGCTCCGCCCGTTTCGTCCTCACCTCCGTCATCAAGGCGTCCACCGACCACGGCCGCTTCCTCGCCGACCATGTCGCCGAGCACGGCGACGGTGTCGTCGACCTGGCCATCGAGGTCCCGGACGCCCGAGCGGCCTACGCGTACGCGGTCGAGCACGGCGCCCTCGGTCTCGCCGAACCGCACGAGGTCAAGGACGAGCACGGCACGGTCGTGCTCGCCGCCATCGCCACGTACGGCAAGACCCGTCACACCCTCGTCGAGCGCACCGGCTACGAGGGCCCCTACCTGCCCGGCTTCGTCGCAGCGGCCCCGGTCGTAGAGCCGCCCGCCAAGCGCTTCTTCCAGGCCATCGACCACTGCGTCGGCAACGTGGAACTCGGCCGGATGAACGAGTGGGTCGGCTTCTACAACAAGGTCATGGGCTTCACCAACATGAAGGAGTTCGTGGGCGACGACATCGCCACCGAGTACTCCGCGCTCATGTCCAAGGTCGTCGCCGACGGCACGCTCAAGGTCAAGTTCCCGATCAACGAGCCGGCCATCGCCAAGAAGAAGTCGCAGATCGACGAGTACCTGGAGTTCTACGGCGGCGCGGGCGTCCAGCACATCGCGCTCGCCACGAACGACATCGTCGCCTCGGTACGCGCGATGCGGGCGGCCGGCGTCCAGTTCCTGGACACCCCCGACTCGTACTACGACACCCTCGGCGAGTGGGCGGGCGAGACCCGGGTCCCCGTGGAGGTCCTGCGCGAGCTGAAGATCCTCGTCGACCGGGACGAGGACGGCTACCTGCTGCAGATCTTCACCAAGCCGGTCCAGGACCGCCCGACCGTCTTCTTCGAGATGATCGAACGCCACGGCTCGATGGGCTTCGGCAAGGGCAACTTCAAGGCCCTGTTCGAGGCGATCGAGCGCGAGCAGGAGAAGCGCGGCAACCTCTGATCCCCAGGACGTGACGGCGGGGCCTCCGGCGAAACAGGGGCCCCGCCCCAGGTGCGGTCGGCACCGGGCGGGCACCCCCCGGCACCCGGCGCGCGGGCGGATCGGCCCCGGCGGCCTGTCAGCGGCTGCCCGACGCGTGTGTGCCAGGGCCGGGCGCTCCCGCCGCCAGTCGCAGGTCCGGATCCGGCGGTCGCGGCCCGGCGCCCGGCGCGCGCGGCTCCGCCACCGGGGTCGGGACCGGGGCCGGGGTTCTCGCGGTCACCTGCCGCTGCGGCGCCGGCGCGGGCGTCTCCGGATCGGCCCGCGCAGCCGGCTCGGGTTCCGGGGCGGGCCGCATGTCCTGCGGGCCGCCCGACGGGAGCTGGGCCAGCGAGTCCAGTGCCTCCTGGGACGCCGGGGCCTCCAGCGGTGAGAAGTGCGGATTGGTGCGCAGTGCCGCCGCCAGATTGCGGCGCGCCGGACCGTAGTCCCTCAACGCCTGTTGAATCGCGCCCAGGTGGGACATGTACGAGGCGTTCCGCCCGCCCGTGCCGACCGCCTGCGTCGCGTACTTCAGCGCGGCGGACGAATCGCCGGAGCGGTGCAGCGCCCAGCCCAGTGCGTCCGCCACGGCCGCGCTGCGGTGCGATCGGCCCCACTCCGCCCGCAGCAGCTTCACCGCCACCGCCGGATCCCCGTGAGCGGCCTCGAAACGGCCGCGCAGCAGCGCGTTGTCCACTCCCTGGGCGTCGCCGCGCGTGAGAGCCTCACCGAGCTGTCCGTACTGGCTCCGGGCCTCGTCGTCCCGCCCCAGCGACTCGTACAACTCACCCAGTTCGAGCATGTACTCGGGCCGGGGAAGATGAGCCAGCGCCGCCCGGTAGTCGCGCAGCGCCTCGTCCGTACGGCTGAGCGCTGCCAGCGCCCTGGCCCGGCCCGCGAGCGACGGGGGGTGGGCACGGTCGGTCCGCAGCGCCGCGCCGTACTGCGCCACCGCCTCCTCGGGCTCGCCGCGTTCCCAGGCCAGTTCGCCCAGCAGATACAGGCATTCCGCCTTCTGCGCCGGGGTCGTGGCCCGGTCGGCCGCGGCCTGCGCGTTCGCCAGCGCGTCCTCCCGCCGGCCGTCGTCCCGGTACATCCGCGCCGTACGCAGCAGCGCGGCGCCGCCGGGGCGCAGCGCCGTGAACTTCCCCACCGCCGTGCGCGAGGCCTTGTAGTCACCGAGGCCGTTGTACGCGTCGATCAGGGGCGGGTAGACCGTCCACTGCTTCGGCTCCCGCGCACGGACCTTCTCGCCCCACTTCTTCGCCGCGCCGAAGTCGCCCCGGGCATCGGCGAGCGTCGCGAGTCCCACCCAGGCCGCGGTGTTCCCCTTCTCACCCGGCTCGACGTTCAGCGAGCGCTGCAGCGCCTGCTCGGCCCGGCCGTAGTACGCCGCGTCCGCGGAGCGCTGCCCCCACTCCACATAGGACGCACCGAGCAGGGCCCACGCCCCCGCGTCGGAAGGATGCGTGCCCACCCACTGCTGCCGGTCCCCCATCAGCGCCGTCAGATCGGAGAGCGAGGCGGGATAGCCCAGGTCCGTCGCCTTCAGGGCCCGCGAGACCGGACCCGGCGCGGGCGGTGGCGCGGACTTCTTCTCGTCCTCCGGCACCGCCACCACCGCACCCGTCACCAGCACCGCACCCGCCACCATGCCCATGGCCGCCCTGCGCAGCGTCGTCCGCAGCGACAGGGGTGGCAGCTCGTCCGACGACACCGGGTCCGGCGGTGCCGACCGGGTTCCGGGGGGCTCAAGAGGGGGCTCGGTCGAATCGGGGGACTCCGGAGGCTGCTGCGGCATGACATCCATGCCGATCACTCTGCGTCAGTACGAAGAGCACACCGCGCCTTGCGGAGGCAGCCGCAGACGGGTTCACACCAATGGGCCCGGGTGTCACGCTTGGATCATGAACGGTCTTCTCGAACGACTGCGTGCGGGGCTGCCCGACGAGGCCCTGATCACCGATCCCGACATCACCGCCTCGTACGCCCACGACATGGCGAGCTTCTGCGCATCGGGCACACCGGCCGTCGTCGTGCTCCCGCGCACGGTCGAGCAGGTCCAGCACGTCATGCGCACGGCCACGGCCCTGCGCGTCCCGGTCGTCCCGCAGGGGGCCCGCACCGGTCTGTCGGGCGCGGCCAACGCCTCCGACGGGTGCGTCGTGCTCTCCCTGGTGAAGATGGACCGGATCCTGGAGATCAGCCCGGTCGACCGGATCGCGGTCGTCGAACCGGGCGTCGTCAACGCGGTGCTCTCCCGGGCGGTCGAGGAGCACGGTCTCCACTACCCGCCGGATCCCTCCAGCTGGGAGACGTGCACCATCGGCGGCAACATCGGCACCGCTTCCGGCGGTCTGTGCTGCGTGAAGTACGGGGTCACCGCGGAGTACGTGCTCGGCCTGGACGTCGTCCTCGCCGACGGGCGGCTGCTCACCACCGGCCGCCGCACCGCGAAGGGCGTCGCCGGCTACGACCTCACCCGGCTCTTCGTCGGCTCGGAGGGCAGCCTCGGCATCGTCGTCAAGGCCGTGCTGGCGCTGAAGCCCCGGCCGCCGCGGCAGCTGGTCCTGGCCGCCGAGTTCCCGAGCGCGGCCACCGCCTGCGACGCGATCTGCCGGATCATGGAACGTGGTCACACCCCGTCACTCCTCGAACTGATGGACCGTACGACGGTCCGTGCCGTCAACAGGATGGCCTCCATGGGCCTCCCCGACACCACCGAGGCGCTCCTGCTCGCCGCCTTCGACACCCCGGACCCGTCGGCCGACCTGGCCGCCGTCGCCGAGCTGTGCACCGCCGCGGGCGCCACCGAGGTGGTCCCCGCGGCGGACACCGCCGAGTCCGACCTGCTGCTCCAGGCCCGGCGGATGTCGCTCACCGCGCTGGAGACAGTCAAGTCGGCCACGATGATCGACGACGTCTGCGTTCCGCGCTCGAAACTCGGCGCGATGCTCGAAGGCACCGCCGCCGTCGCCGAGAAGTACGGCCTCACCATCGGTGTCTGCGCACACGCGGGCGACGGCAACACCCACCCCGTCGTCTGTTTCGACCACACCGACGCCGACGAGTCCCGGCGGGCCCGTGCGTCCTTCGACGAGATCATGGCGCTCGGCCTGGCACTCGGCGGCACGATCACCGGCGAACACGGGGTCGGGGTCCTGAAGAAGGAGTGGCTCGCGCGCGAACTCGGCGAGGTGGGCGTGGAACTGCACCGGGGCATCAAGCAGGCGTTCGACCCACTGGGGCTGCTCAACCCGGGCAAGGTGTTCTGACGGCCTGTCGGCGCCGTGGCCGTTCACGCGTCGCCGTCCCGCGAATCGTCCGGCCCCCACGGGTCGCTCAGCCACACATCGTCGGCCGGCAGCGGCGCGAGCAGCTCGGCGAGACCCTCGTCGATACCCAGCCGCTCGGACTCCGTGCCCGGCGGTACCAGCCGCAGCGTCCGCTCCACCCAGGCGGCCACCGCGGCGGACGGAATCTCCAGCAGCGCGTCGCCGTCCGGCGAAGTCAGCGCCACGAAGATGACGTTGCGGACGTCGACCTTGGTCGGCCAGATCCGTACGTCCCCCTGGCCGCACGGCCGGAACACGCCCTCGACCAGCAGCTCGCGGGCGAACGTCCAGCGGACGGGGAACTCGGAGCCGATGTGGAAGGCGACGTGCACGGCGTACGGATCCTCCGTGCGATACGTCAGCCTGGCGGGGACGGGGATGCTGCGCTCGGGCGACAGAACCAGCTTGAACTCCAGCTCGCGTTCCACGACGGTGTGCATGAGTGCGTCCTTCCAGTGCCTGTGGGCCGGTCCCGTGACCGGTCCGCACTGGGAGAGAGCGCCCTCCCCGCCACCTATTACGCGACTTCGGGAAAAAATTTCCGGGTGACCGGAAAGTGGCCCAATCCCCTGGAGCCGCCCAGGGGTACGCGGGCGTCTGATAGATGTGGACCCGTTGAAATGCGGCCTCGAAGAGATACGGGACCACGGTGATGAGCGCCCCAACCCCGGCACCCGGTGACGAAAGCCCCCGCGAGGGGTACTACCCCGACCCGTCCATTCCCGGATACGTCCGGTACTGGAACGGCGCCTCGTGGGTGCCCGGCACGAGCCGGCCCGCCCCTCCGCAGGGCGATTCGGCGCCCGCGGCGCCCGCCGGAGCGGCGGGTGGACCGCAGCCGACGGCCCCGGCATCCGCGTCGGCCGACGCACCGGTGGACGAGACCGGTCCGGTCTTCCTCGACGAGGAGCCGCTCACGGACAACCGTCCTGAACCGGCCACCGCCTGGCAGGCGGACGCGTCCCGGCAGACCGGCTTCGGCGGAGAACACGACCGGCGGGTCTCCTGGGGCGGCACCGGGCACCCCGGCGCGCAGGACGAACGCGGTGAGCCGAGTCGGCCGTCGGGGCCGGAGTCCGGGGCCGGGTCCGGCCCGGGGCCGAAGGCCGACCGTCTCCCCGCGGTCCGGGCGCCGGGCGGCCTGGTCCCGGCCGATCGCGCCCCCGCGGTCCGGACGCCCGTCGACCGGGCTCCCGCGGACCCGCGCCGGCCCGCTTCCCCGGACCCGGCGGCCGGTTCGCTGCCGGCCGTGCGCGGCGGCGGCCAGGCACCCGAGAACACCATCGCGATCCGCAGCGACCGCACGGGCCGCCCCGGTGGCAGCGGTACGGGCAGCGGCGACGAAGCCGGAGGGCCGCCCACCGACGGTACGGTCGCGATCCGCGCCGTGGGCCGGGGCACCCGCCCGCCCGCTCCCAGGGCGACGGAACAGCCGCCCGCGGACGGGACGATGGCGATCCGCGCGCTCTCCCCGGGGACCGGTCCGCGGCCTCCCGCGCAGACCCCGGCGCAGCCCCCCGCCCCGGCTCCGGACCCGCGTCCCGCGCCGGCCCCCGCCCCGGCCGCCCCCGCCCCGGGCGAGCCCCACGGCCCTCTCACGCCGGGTCCGGGCGGTGGGGCGGCCTCCTGGGCGCAGCACGTCCATCAGCCGGCCCATCCCGAGCAGGCCGCCCGCCCCCAGCCCCAGCTCCCGCTCCAGGCGCAGCAGCCGCCTCCGCGGTTCGGTGCGCAGGGCGGACAGCCTGATCAGCCCGTCGTGCCCTGGAAGCCCCCGGTCGACGACCCCTTCCAGCAGCTCGCGCAGGCCCAGGCATCGGCGAGGCCCGCCGGACTCGGCAAGCGGTTCGCCGCCCGGCTCGTCGACACGGTGGTGCTGGCCGCGCCGGTCGGCGCGATCGGGTTCCCGCTCGTCTCGCGGGCGATGGACCACATCGACGAGAAGATCAGCGCGGCGAAGCTGTCCGGCGAGACGGTCACCGTCTGGCTGGTGGACTCCACCACGGCCGGTCTGTTCGGCGCGGTGCTCGGCGCGTTCCTGGTGCTCGGCGTCCTGCTGGAGGCGCTGCCGACCGCCAAGTGGGGCCGTACGCTCGGCAAGAAGCTCTGCGGGCTCGAAGTACGGGACATCGAGTCCCACGGGGCCCCGGCCTTCGGTGCCGCGCTGCGCCGCTGGCTGGTCTACGGCGTGCTGGGCGTCCTGGTGGTCGGGGTGGTCAATGTGCTCTGGTGCCTGTTCGACCGGCCGTGGCGGCAGTGCTGGCACGACAAGGCGGCGCACACCTTCGTCGCGGGCTGACCCCGGGCGCCGACGCGTCGTTCCGACCACGCGGGTCGGCTTCGGGGCATCGGGGCCGACCCGCGTGGGGAGCCGCCGCGCGCACTCCTCCGGGTGACGGCCCATCGGGTGAGGGGTCTCGGGGGAGGCCCCGTTCCCCCGAACGCACCTGAGCCGTTGCGGGCGCCCGTGGGCCGGGATGCACTGCCCCCATGAGCAACGATCAGCCGACGTCCGGTGAGCCGCCCGAGGACGACCCGTTCCTCAAGAAGCCGCAGGGGTCACAAGGGCCGCAGGAGCCGCAGGGGCCTCACGGGCCCCAGGGGCCCCAGGGGCCTCAGGGGCCGTCATCGGGTTCGCCCTACGGCGGCGCTCCCCCTCCGCCGCCGTACGAACCCGGTCCCTACGGCGGCGGTGGCCCGTACGGGGGCGTCGATCCACTGGCCGGTATGCCGCCGCTCGGCGAACCGGGAAAGCGGATCCTGGCCCGGCTGATCGACTTCCTGATCATCTCGATCCCGCTGTATCTGATCTCGTTGCCCTGGGGCGGCGCGGTCGAGGTGACGAACGACAACACCAGCAACAACGGTGTCGGCAACGTCTTCAGCCAGACGTACAGCAGTCACCAGCTGCTCTGGTCGCTGATCGGGCTGGTGGTCTACGTCGCGTACGACACGTACTTCACGCACAAGGACGGCCGGACCATCGGCAAACGGCTGCTGAAGCTGCGGGTCGCGATGCTCAACGACGGCCGGGTGCCGGACACCGGGGCGGCGTTCCTGCGGGCCGTGGTGCTCTGGTTGCCGGCGCTGCTGTGCTGCCCCTGTCTGTGGTGGCTGATCAACATCGTGCTCATGTTCACGGACAAGCCCTACCGTCAGGGCCTGCAGGACAAGGCGGCGAAGACGGTGGTCGTCCAGACCAACTGAGGCAGGCCCTCATCCCGCGCCACAAAGACCTCGGTCTCCGTACGGGCTCGTTCGCCGGACCCGTACGGAGACCGAGGCCTTTGAGCGTCAGCGCCTCAGGGAGTGCTCGTTCGGGCGCTGGTCCGCACGCGCCCTCACGCGCTGCTCGGCCGCACGGGCCGCCGGGATCGGGGTGGGGACCCCGTCGCGGGCGAGGCCCTCGGCCTCGACGGCGGCGGAAACCACGTCCTGGTTCGTACGGGCTGCGGCCCCGGCCCTCGACGACTTCGCTGTTTTCGCCCGGGACGGGAGGGGTACGGTCACGGCCACCAGCAGGCCGAGCGCGAGCGCCGCGGTCCCGATGACGGCGATGCCGAGGCCCGAACCGGTACGGGAGAGCAGCAGCATGGCGAGGGTCGAGAAGACGACGGTGACCGAACCGTAGGAGAACTGTGCGGCAGTGATACGCGGCATGGCGGTATCCGTCCTCGGGGCGTCGGATGGGCAGTCTCTCAACACGGTCGCACTGTCGAGCGACTCTACGACGGTGGATGCCCGAGCGGGGCCGGTGGTAAGCGTGACCTAACCCACGGTACCGGTGCATGGGGGGCGCACGGAGTCATTCCGCACTCCGGGCCTGGGCTGTGACGCGCCGGTTGCCTGCCTGGGGAACGTCCGGATAACGGAAGTGTGCTCCTGCATAGTGCACTTGGCCTGTTCAAGTCAAGATCTGTCTTTTCTCTCGTAACTCCGGTCGAATGTCGTCACTTGTGACGCGTATCCGCGCGCGGCCCCACCACACCACCCCAGGCCGCAGCCGCGGGCGCCGGGGAGGACTGCATCAAGTGACCACTCACAGACGGGCGCTTCGCGCCGCAGCGGTTGTCGTGGCCATGGCCGCCACTGCCGCCACGGCGTCAGCTTTCGCCACCGCTCAGGCGGATGACCAGGCATCAGGGGCCAAGGCCTCCGCGGTCGAGCGCCGCGACCCGGGCTCGGCCAAGGGCAACGAGCACGATCTGAAGGGCCCCTTCAGCGAGCAGCAGGACGCGCAGCGTCAGGCCGCCCTGGAAAAGGTCATATCGGGCGACAAGAAGATATCGAAGCGGAACGGCTCCCAGGTCGTGAAGCTCGACGACAAGAAGTACGTCGAGCTCGGCCGCGAGAAGACCGACAAGATCTTCACGATCCTGGTCGAGTTCGGCGACAAGGTCGACGACACGACCATGTTCGACCCGGACGGGGACGGCCCGAAGCCTCCCGTCAAGAAGTACGGCGGCACGCCCGGCCCGGCGCACAACACGATCGCCAAGCCGGACCCCAAGAAGGACAACAGCACCGCCTGGCAGGCCGACTACAACCAGGCGCACTTCCAGGACCTCTACTTCGGTGAGGGCGCAGGCAAGGACTCGCTGAAGACCTACTACGAGAAGACGTCCTCCGGGCGCTACTCGGTCGACGGCGAGGTCTCCGACTGGGTCAAGGTGCCGTACAACGAGGCGCGTTACGGCTCCAACTACTGCGGCGCGACCAACTGCGCCAACGCCTGGGACATGATCCGCGACGGCGTGAACGCCTGGGTCGCAGACCAGAAGGCCAAGGGCCGTACCCAGGAGCAGATCAAGGCGGATCTCGCTCAGTACGACCAGTGGGACCGTTACGACTACGACAACGACGGCGACTTCAACGAGCCCGACGGCTACATCGACCACTTCCAGATCGTCCACGCCGGTGAGGACGAGTCCGCGGGTGGCGGCGCGCAGGGCACCGACGCCATCTGGGCGCACCGCTGGTACGCCTACGGCACCAACGCCGGTGCGACCGGCCCGGCCGAGAACAAGGCCGGCGGCACCGAGATCGGTGACACCGGCTTCTGGGTCGGCGACTACACCGCGCAGCCCGAGAACGGCGGCCTGGGCGTCTTCGCCCACGAGTACGGCCACGACCTGGGCCTGCCCGACCTGTACGACACCACCAACACCGCCGAGAACTCGGTCGGTTTCTGGTCCCTGATGTCGGCGGGCTCCTGGCTCGGCACCGGCAAGAACCAGATCGGTGACCTGCCCGGCGACATGACCGCCTGGGACAAGCTCCAGCTGGGCTGGCTCAACTACGGCGAGGCCAAGGCCGCGACGAACTCCACCCACAAGCTGGGCGTGTCCGAGTACAACACCAAGGACAAGCAGGCGCTCCTCGTCACGCTGCCCGACAAGCCCGTCACCACCGCTGTCACGAAGCCCGCGGAGGGCTCCAAGCAGTGGTGGAGCGACATGGGCGACAACCTGAACAACACCCTGACCCGCTCGGTCGACCTGACCGGCAAGTCCAAGGCCTCCCTGGACCTCGCGGGCTGGTGGGACATCGAGAAGGACTACGACTTCCTCTACACCGAGGTGTCGGACAACGGCGGCACCAGCTGGACCGCGATCGACGGCACGGCCGACGGCAAGGCGATCCCGCGCGACGCCAGTGACAAGCCGGCCCTGACCGACGTCTCCGGCGCGTACCAGAAGCTCTCCTACCCGCTGGACGCCTACGCGGGCAAGAAGATCGACATCCGCTTCCGTTACACCACCGACGGCGGTGCGGGCGGCGTCGGCTTCGCCGCCGACACCATCGCGGTCGACGCCGACGGTGCCGCGCTCTTCACGGACAACGCCGAGGGCGACGACAACGGCTGGACCGCCAAGGGCTTCTCCCGCGTCGGTGAGTCGTTCACCAAGGACTACCCGCAGTACTACATCGCGGAGAACCGCCAGTACGTCAGCTACGACAAGACCCTCAAGGTCGGCCCGTACAACTTCGGCTTCTCCAAGACCCGTCCGGACTGGGTCGAGCACTACCCGTACCAGAACGGTCTGCTCATCTGGCAGTGGGACCGTTCCCAGAAGGACAACAACGTCTCGGCCCACCCGGGCAAGGGCCTGATCCTGCCGATCGACGCGCACGCCAAGCCGCTGAAGTGGGTGGACGGCACGATCATCCGCAACAAGATCCAGCCCTTCGACGCACCCTTCAGCCGGTACGCGACCGACGGCTTCACCCTGCACAACGCCGATGTGCCGGTGCAGATCAAGCCGCAGCTCGGCATCCCGGTCTTCGACGACCACAAGGGAACCTACTGGTACAAGGAGAACAAGACCGGAAGCGTTCAGGTCACTGACACGAACACCCGGATCACGGTCGTCAGCGAGCCGCGCGACGGCTCGACGATGATCGTCAAGGTGGGGCCCTCGCACAAGTAGTTCCACATCACCGCAGGTCAGAGCTTGATCGGCCGTCGCCCTCTAGCGGGCGGCGGCCGATCGTGTTTAGGTGCCTCTTGTTCAGATCCTTATTGACACGACGTCTCACGGGGGAGCGCGGAGCATGGCAGGCGGAGGGTTCAGCAAGTTGCCGAACGGCACGGTGGTGGTGGCGATCGCCCTGACCGGCCCGACGGACGGAACGGGTCCGGGCACCCCGGTCCGGGTCCTGGTGCACGCGGCCAACCGGGCCCGCGCGCTGACCAGGCTGCGCAATCTGGGCCTGCGCGCCGTCTATCTCCGCGGCAACGCCGAGCCACCCACCCCCGACGAGATCACCGCCGTGCTCCACCACCCCGACGGGATGCTCTGGCGGGCCCGGCCGCAGCGGGCGCAGGAGCTCTGGCATCCGATCCGAGCGCTGCTCCGCCCGACCGTACCGGCCCGCCGCCCGGCCTGAGGCCGGGGCGACGGCGGGGGCGACCCGTGGCTGTTCGGCCCGGCTACACCACGGGCTTGCCGGAGAGCTTCACGCCCGCCCTGCGGAGCTCCTCCAGCGCCCGTTCCGTGGTCTCCTCGGCGACCCCCGCGGTCAGGTCGAGCAGCACATGCGTCGTGAGGCCGGCCCGGACCGCGTCCAGCGCCGTCGCCCGCACGCAGTGGTCGGTCGCGATGCCGACCACGTCGACCTCGGTGACGTGGCGGTCCCGCAGCCAGTCGGCCAGTCCCACACCGTTCTCGTCGAGGCCCTCGAAGCCGCTGTACGCCGCGGCGTAGGCACCCTTGTCGAACACCGCGTCGATCGCTCCCGAGGCGACCGCGGGGGCGAAATTCGGGTGGAAGCCCACCCCCTCCGTACCGGCGACACAGTGCGCGGGCCAGGAGTGCTCGAAGTCCGGCTGTGCGGAGAAGTGGCTGCCGGGGTCGACGTGGTGGTCACGGGTGGCCACCACATGACGGTACCCGGGCTGGGCCTCGCCGATCAGGTCGGTGATGGCGGCGGCGACATCGGCGCCGCCCGCCACGGCGAGGCTGCCGCCCTCGCAGAAGTCGTTCTGGACGTCCACGACGATCAAGGCGCGGTGCATGGCGGGTGTCCTTCGGTGGGGGACGGGTCGGCGGTCATGGGGGACGTGTTCGAGCCTAGGGAGTCGGGAGCGGTTCAGGGAGGGGGCGGTGCGCCGGCGGCGGGCTCAAGCGCTGCCGGCGGCACCGTCGGGCCCGTTCGGCGACGAGGGGACGACACGGCCGCCGGGCCGCCCGTTCACCTTCCCCGCGCCCGCCCCGTCACACGAACTCCGTGGGGATCACGGGCTCCCCGCGGGACAACTGCATCGCCGACATCGGCAGCCCCGCCCGCGCCGCGACGTGCCGCTCGCGTGCCGCGTCCAGCGGCTCACGGGCGATCGCCTCGCCGCCCCTGACCAGCTCGACCAGCAGCTGCCGATCGGCCAGCTCCGGGGGTACGGGACCGGTGCCGACCACCTCCGCCTCGGCCACCCCGTTCTCGTCCAGCCTGCGCGCGGCCCACTTGCGACCGCCCACCGACGCCTTCGAGCCGAGCGACTTCTTCGCGACCGGGCGCAGCGGCTCCGCGGGGTCGGCGGATCCGGCGCGGGCGACCAGCTTGTAGACCATCGAGCAGGTGGGCTGCCCGCTGCCGGTCACCAGCTGCGTGCCCACCCCGTACGCGTCGACGGGCGCCGCGGCCAGCGAGGCGATCGCGTACTCGTCCAGATCCGACGTCACCACGATCTTCGTCCCGGTGGCGCCCAGCTCGTCCAGCTGCTGCCGCACCCGGTGCGCGACCAGCAGCAGGTCCCCGGAGTCGATGCGTACGGCACCGAGGTCGGTCCCGGCGACCTCGACCGCCGCACGGACCGCCTCGGCGACGTCGTACGTGTCGACCAGCAGCGTCGTCCCCCGGCCCAGCGAGTCGACCTGGGCCCGGAACGCGTCGCGCTCGGTGTCGTGGAGCAGGATGAAGGCGTGGGCGCTCGTCCCGACGGTGGGGATGTTGTAGCGGAAGCCCGCGGCCAGGTCGGAGGTGGTGTCGAAGCCGCCGATGTACGCGGCCCGCGCCGACGCCACCGCCGACAGTTCATGGGTGCGGCGTGCACCCATCTCGATCAGGCCGCGTCCGCCCGCCGCCGCGGACATCCGCGACGCCGCCGCGGCGATCGCCGAGTCGTGGTTGAGGATCGAGAGGATCACCGTCTCCAGCAGCACGCACTCGGCGAAGGAACCCTCGACCCGCAGGATCGGCGAGCCGGGGAAGTACACCTCGCCCTCCGGGTAGCCCCAGATGTCGCCGTTGAAGCGGTAGTCGGCCAGCCAGGCGAGCGTGGGACCGTCGACGACGTCCTGTTCGCGCAGGAAGGTGAGCATCTCGTCGTCGAAGTGAAAGTTCTCCACCGCGTCGAGCACCCGTCCGATGCCCGCGACCACGCCGTAGCGCCGGCCCTCCGGCAGCCGGCGGGTGAATGCCTCGAAGACCGAGCGCCGGTCGGCCGTGCCGGCCTTCAGCGCGGCCTGCACCATCGTGAGCTCGTACTGGTCGGTGAAGAGTGCCGTCGACGGCACACCGACCCGTCGCCCAAGGTCCGCAGAGTTCATGTTCCGGATGCTACCCCTATTTCGTCAGAGTGACGAGATCCCGGGTCGTTTGTGCGATGACCCCTCCCGAGTGGCAGCATGGGGTGGGTGAGCGTCGCCCCCACAGAGATCGAGCGTCCCGAATCGGCCGAGGAGAGTCTCGTCGTCCCCGAGCCCGACGTCCCCTGGGTGACGCTGGTCCACAACGACCCGGTCAATCTCATGAGCTATGTGACCTATGTCTTCCAGGCCTACTTCGGCTACTCCAAGGACAAGGCCCACAAGCTGATGCTGGACGTCCACCACAAGGGCCGGGCCGTCGTCTCCAGCGGCAGCCGCGAGGAGATGGAGCGTGACGTCCAGGCCATGCACGGCTACGGGCTGTGGGCCACCCTCACGCAGGACCGCAACTAGACCGATCAGTTCCCCTCTGCCCCGCCCGACCCACCATCGGAGAAAACCCATGGCCGGCCACTTCGAGGCCACCCCCGGCGGCGGCGCGGCCGTCGCGCTCGACGACGTGGAGATCGCGATCCTGCGTTCCCTCGCCGTCCAGCTGCTGGAACTGATCGGCCCCGGCGACGAACCCGCCGACGGCGAGGACCCGCTGGCCGCCCTCTTCGCGGAAGGGCCCAGTGAGCCGCCCACCGACCCCGCGCTGGCCCGCCTCTTCCCCGAGGCGTACGGCGACGAGGACAACGAACTGCGAGCCGCCTCCGCGGAGTTCCGCCGCTTCACCGAGAACGATCTGCGCGCCCGCAAGCGTGATGACGCCCTCACCGTCGTACGCACCCTGGACGCCCTGTCCGTCGCCGAGGACGGCGGCGCCGTACTCAAGCTCTCCGGTGACGAATGCCGTCACTGGCTCGGCGCCCTCAACGATCTCCGGCTGACCATCGGCACCCGTCTGGAGGTGTCCGACGACGACGAGGGCGAGGCCGGATCGCTGTACCGGCTTCCCGACAGCGATCCGCGCAAGCCGATGGTCATGGCCTATCTCTGGCTCGGCGCGCTCCAGGAAACCCTGGTGGAAACCCTGATGCCGTAGCTCCCGCCTTTCCGGTCTCCCGGCTCCCGGCCCCGGTTCTGCGGCTCCGCCGGGCGGTCCCGGTTTCCGCGCTTCCCGGCCCCGGCTTTCGTGCTGCCAGGCCCCGATTCAGTCGCGGCTTTCGCGCTTCCGGGCCCCGATCCGGGTTTCCGCGCTTCCCGCGTCCCGATTCCCCGTCTCCCGGGCGAGGCGGGTTCGCTCAACGGATGCTCAAATCCGAATAACGATCCCGTCACCTGAACGGTCGCTTATGCGGCGACTGAAAACCCTTGTCCGCTTTTTCCTGTGCTGTCTGCCACATCGGCTCCGATGATTCACCCGTGTGCCCGTGATAAATCTTCACGACCACTCGGGGACGCCACCCTTGTTCCCGAGGGCGCTACAAACCGGCGACCGCCGGTGGCACTCCATCCATATCCGGGGGGATCAGGACCCGGTCCGCGGCTCCGACCGCGCGGACCGGCGTGGAGAAAGGCGCAGCACATGACATCGGCACAGGTCGACAAGGGACAGAGCGGCCGACAGGCCGCACCGGCCGCGGATGCCGGCGCGACGGGCGAGGGGTACCAGCGGGCCCTCGGCGCCCGTCAGATCCAGATGATCGCCATCGGCGGGGCCATAGGCACCGGCCTCTTCCTCGGCGCGGGAAAGGCGATCTCCAAGGCCGGCCCCAGTCTCGTCCTGGCTTATGCCGTCGCGGGTCTGGTGATCTTCTTCATCATGCGCGCACTGGGCGAACTCCTCATGTACCGCCCGGTGTCGGGATCCTTCTCGGAGTACGCCCGCGAATTCATCGGGCCCTTCGCAGGCTTTGTCACCGGCTGGACCTACTGGCTGTTCTGGGTCGTCACCGGAATCACCGAAGTCACCGCCGCTGCCCAGTACATGACATTCTGGTTCGACATTCCGCAATGGGTGTCGGCACTGGTCTTCACGGTCATCCTGTACGGCGTGAACCTGATCTCCGTAAAGCTCTTCGGGGAACTCGAATTCTGGTTCTCGATGGTCAAGGTGACGGCCATCGTCGGCATGATCCTCATCTGCGCCGGAATTCTCACCCTCGGCTTCTCCGACGCCGGGGACACCGCGTCCGTCGCCCACCTCTGGGCCGACGGCGGCTTCTTCCCACACGGCATCAAGGGCACCCTGATGACCCTGCAGATCGTGATGTTCGCGTTCCTCGCCGTGGAACTCGTCGGCGTCACCGCGGGCGAGTCCAAGGACCCGAAGACCGTCCTGCCCAGGGCCATCAACACCGTGCCGTGGCGCATCGCGGTCTTCTACATCGGGGCCCTCGTCATGATCCTCTCCGTGGTTCCCTGGGCCGAGTTCCAGCCCGGCGTCTCACCGTTCGTCGCCGCGTTCCGGAAAATGGGCCTCGGTGTCGGCGCCGGCATCGTCAACTTCGTCGTACTGACCGCGGCCCTCTCCTCCTGCAACTCCGGCATGTACTCCACCGGCCGCATGCTCCGCGACCTCGCGCTCAACGGACAGGGCCCGAAGTTCTTCACCCGGCTCACCAGGAGCGGCACCCCGCTGGTCGGCACCACCTTCTCCGCCGCCCTGATGCTCGTCGGCGTCTGGATCAACTACCAGTGGCCCGGTGACGCCTTCACCTACGTCGTCTCCTTCGCCACCATCTCCGGCATGTGGGCCTGGATCATGATCCTCGTCTGCCAGATCCGCTACCGCCGCCTCGCCGACCTCGGCGTACTCCCGCGATCCGGCTTCCGGGCTCCCGGTGCCCCGTACACCAGCGTCTTCGCACTGGCCTTCATCGGCCTGGTCGTCGTGATGATGGGCATCGACAAGGACACCAGGGTCTCGCTGTACTGCGCCCCGCTCTGGGCGGCCGCCCTCGGCGTCTCGTACTTGGTGCTCAGGGCCCGCAACCCCGAGAACAAGGCCTTCGCGAAGAGCTGAGGCCACGTCGTACGAACCCCGAACCATCCCCGGGCGACCGCCGTCCCAACGGCCGCGTCCACCATGCGGGCCCGCGCGTACCACTCCTCGGTACGCGGGGGCCCGCCCGCCTATCCTGGGCGCCATGCTGACCATCACCCAGGCGCTCTACGACCAGATCGTCGCGCATTCCCGCGCCGACCACCCCGACGAGGCGTGCGGCGTGGTCGCGGGCCCGGCCGGAACCGGCCGGGCCGAACGGTTCATCCCCATGCTCAACGCCGCCCGCTCGCCCACCTTCTACGAGTTCGACTCGGGCGACCTCCTCAAGCTCTACCGCGAGATGGACGACCGCGACGAGGAGCCGGTGATCATCTACCACTCCCACACCGCGACCGAGGCCTACCCCTCCCGCACCGACGTCACGTACGCCAACGAACCCGGCGCGCACTACGTCCTCGTCTCCACCGCGGACACCGACGACGCGGGCCCCTTCCAGTTCCGCTCCTACCGCATCGTGGACGGCGAGATCACCGAGGAGCCCGTCGAGGTCGTCGAGGCGTACGAGCCCGTCTGACCTCCTCGCGCCGCCCGACCCCGCCGCCCGACCCCGCCGCCCCGGCGCCCCGTCGGCCGGGCGGGGCCGGGCCCTTCACGGCCCTGTCCGCCTGGCGAACATCAATCATCCATCAGGTGAGATCACACTCCGGATCACGGACCGGGAATCGATACGATGACCGCATGGTTCCCCATGACGTGAGCGAGAAGACGCCGGGCACGCTGCTCGTTGCGCGGCTGCACGTCGACCTGTGCAGGCTCTCCAGCGCGATCTGTACGAGCCGCCTGCCCGCCGGCCGCCGGGCCTGAGCCGGGCCCGCGGCCCGAGCACCCGTCCGAAACGCACCAACCCCCGCGCGGGGGCAGAGCCGCGCGCCCCACGCCACCTCTCCGCATCCGACAGGAGCCCACGCCATGGCCATCGAGGTCCGAATCCCGACCATCCTCCGCACCTACACCGACGGCGCCAAGGCCGTCGAGGGCGACGGAGAGACCCTCGCCGACCTCTTCACGGATCTGGACAGCCGCCACAAGGGGATCCGCGAGCGCATCGTCGACGGCGACGAAATCCGCCGCTTCGTGAACGTCTACCTCAATGACGAGGACGTCCGCTTCCTGGACGGCATCTCCACCAAGCTCAGCGACGGCGACAACGTCACCATCCTCCCGGCCGTCGCCGGAGGAGCCGCCGGGGCGAAGCCCCGTCCGGCCGGGGCGGCGGTCGGGCGACGGGCGGGCATGAACTGATGCGGTACGACAGCCCGCTCGCCGCGGTGGGCAACACACCGCTCGTCCGCCTGCCGCGGCTGTCGCCCTCGGCCGACGTCCGTATCTGGGCCAAGCTGGAGGACCGCAATCCCACCGGCTCGATCAAGGACCGCCCCGCGCTCCACATGGTCGAACAGGCCGAGAAGGACGGCCGATTGACCCCCGGCTGCACCATCCTGGAGCCCACCAGCGGCAACACCGGCATCTCGCTCGCCATGGCGGCCAAGCTCAAGGGCTACCGCATCGTGTGCGTCATGCCGGAGAACACCTCCCAGGAACGGCGCGACCTGCTCGCCATGTGGGGCGCCGAGATCATCTCCTCCCCGGCGGCCGGCGGCTCCAACACGGCCGTACGCGTGGCCAAGGAACTGGCCGCCGAGCACCCCGACTGGGTCATGCTCTACCAGTACGGCAACCCCGACAACGCGGGCGCCCACTACGCCACCACCGGCCCGGAGATCCTCACCGACCTCCCGTCCGTCACCCACTTCGTGGCAGGCCTCGGCACCACCGGCACGCTCATGGGCGTCGGCCGCTACCTGCGCGAACACAAGCCCGACGTCAAGATCGTCGCCGCCGAGCCGCGCTACGACGACCTGGTCTACGGGCTCCGCAACCTCGACGAGGGCTTCGTGCCCGAGCTGTACGACGCCTCGGTCCTCAGCACCCGCTTCTCGGTCGGCTCCGCGGACGCCGTCACCCGTACCCGCGAACTCCTCCAGCAGGAGGGTATCTTCGCGGGCGTCTCCACCGGCGCCGCGCTCCACGCCGCGATCGGAGTGGGAAACAAGGCCGTCGAGGCGGGGGAGCAGGCCGACATCGTCTTCGTCGTGGCGGACGGCGGCTGGAAGTACCTGTCGACGGGCGTCTACACCGCCCCGACGACGGAAGCGGCCATCGAAACGCTGCACGGCCAGCTCTGGGCGTAAGGGCTGTCCCGCAATCCCCTCGTACTCGATCGCCGGACGAGCCGAACAGACCGGACCACCGGCCCGTCCGGCGATCGGGCCCGTCTCCGGGCCGCGCCCAGGGCGCCTCGCGCCCCGACCTCAGCCGAGCCCGCGCACCCGCTCCCACACCCCCGGGTCCACCACCCCCACCCGCCGTCGGAACCCCCGCACGGCAACCTCCCGCAACTCGTCCGTCTCCAGGAAACTCGCCCGCTCCCGCGCATCCCCCACCGTTCCCGCGGGCAGCGCGATCACCCCGGGCCGCTCCTGGTGATGCTTGCTGGTGATCTTCGCGACGCGCGCCGAGCCACCCCGTACCGACAGCACCAGGCAAGGCCGGTCCTTCGCCCCGGGCCCGTCCTCGTAGGGCACCTCGGCCCACCAGATCTCACCCGGCCGCGGCCCGCGCTCCGGCCCCGTCCCACGCCCCGGCCCCGCCGGCGGGCGCGTCCGCCCGCCCGGACGCCCGCCCGAGCGCGTCCCCGCCCACCTGCCGGAACGCCCGCCCGGCCGCCGCCCTCCCCGCCCCCGCCCATCGGCGAGCGCCGCCACGAGCGCGAGCAGCACGACAACAGCGAACGCGATCCACCACCAGGACATGTCCATGTCCCGACCGTACCGGCGTTCCCACCTCTTCCATCGAACCGGTGACAGAGCAGGTGAGTTCCCCCACAACGGACGGCCGTGGAGGAGCGACCGGCTGTCTCGCGCCTTACGCTCGACAAACCGCTCAACAGACCGCACGAACCCTCCCCGTTCCCACGTCTCGGAGGTTCACGCTCCATGAAGCTCACCGTCGTCGGCTGCTCCGGCTCGTTCCCGTCCCCGGGATCGGCGTGTTCGAGCTACCTCGTAGAGGCCGACGGCTTCAGGCTGCTCCTCGACATGGGCAACGGCGCCCTCGGCGAGCTGCAGCGCCATGTCGGTCTCTACGACCTCGACGCCGTCTTTCTCAGCCACCTCCATGTCGATCACTGCATCGACATGTGCGCCTACTTCGTCGTCCGTTACTACCGGCACGGTGGCCCTGCCGGCCCCCTCCCGGTCTACGGCCCCGACGGCACCGAACAGCGGCTGACCACCGCGCACGGCGACACCCCGTCCGAGCGGGCGATGAGCGAGGTCTTCGACTTCCACACGCTGAAGCCGGGCTCGTTCGAGATCGGCCCCTTCTCGGTCCGCACGGAGAAGGTCCGCCACCCCGTCGACTCCTTCGCCATCCGGATCGAGCACGGCGGCCGCTCGCTCACGTACTCCGGCGACACGGGCGCCTGCGAGGCCTTGGACGAGCTCGCCGAGGGCGTCGATCTGTTCCTCTGCGAAGCATCGTTCATCCATGGCAAGGAGGACATCCCGGACCTCCACCTCAACGGCCGCGAGGCGGGCGAGATCGCCGCCCGCGCCGGAGTGGGACGTCTCGTCCTCACCCACATCCCGCCCTGGACCGACGCCGACCTCAACCTGGCCGATGCCCGCATGTTCTACGACGGACCGGTCGAGGTGGCGGCACCGGGCGCGGTCTACGAGATCTGAAGCCCGACCGACGCCGGGGACACGACGAAGCCCTCGCCTCCCGCCGGGGAGGTGAGGGCTTCGAGCCGTTGCGGCGTACGGGCCGGGCCCGCGCCGAGGGCTACTTCGCCTCGGCCTTGAGGAGCTCGGCCAGCTCCTCGTCGGACTCGCGGCCCGGGGTCGGCAGGTTGAACTTGGTGATCGCGAAGCGGAAGACCACGTAGTAGACCACCGCGAAGCAGAGACCGACCAGCACCAGCAGCCATGGCTTGCTCGCGATGCCGAGGTTCAGGAAGAAGTCGACCGCACCGGCGGAGAAGCCGAAGCCGTCCTTCATGCCGAGGCCCCAGGTGAGGGCCATCGAGACACCGGTGAGCACCGCGTGGACCGCGTACAGCACCGGGGCGATGAACATGAAGGTGAACTCGATCGGCTCGGTCACACCGGTGACGAACGCGGTGAGAGCGAGGGAGAACATCATGCCGCCGACGACCTTGCGGCGCTCGGGGCGGGCGCAGTGGACGATCGCGAGGCAGGCCGCCGGGAGGGCGAACATCATGATCGGGAAGAAGCCGGTCATGAACTGTCCGGCCGTCGGGTCACCGGCCAGGAAGCGGTTGATGTCGCCGCTCTTGCCGTGGTACTCACCGGCCTGGAACCAGGGGAACGAGTTCAGCAGGTGGTGCATGCCGACCGGGATCAACGCACGGTTGGCGACACCGAAGATGCCCGCGCCGACCGCGCCCGAACCGACCAGCCACTCACCGAAGTTGTGCAGTCCCGTGCCGAGCACCGGCCAGATGTAACCGAAGACGATGCCGATGACCAGGCCCGCGAACGCGGAGAGGATCGGGACCAGACGGCGGCCGCCGAAGAAGCCCGCCCAGGCCGGCAGCTTCGTCCGGTGGAACCGCTGGTAGAGCAGCGCGACGACGATACCCATCACCACACCGCCGAGGACCTTGGCGTCCACGGGTGCGTCCGTCATGACCACCTTGCCGTCGACGACCGTCGCGACCTGCGGCAGGTTGCTGTCGGTGAAGGTGGCGAGCACCTTCTGGAAGACCAGGTAACCGGTGACGGCGGCGAGGGCGGTCGAGCCGTCCGACTTCTTGGCGAAGCCGATCGCGATGCCGACGGCGAACAGCAGCGCCATGTTGTCGAGGATCGCGTTGCCACCCGCGGCCATGAAGCTCGCGATCTTGGTGATGAAGCCCGGGAACGAGTCCCTGCCGAGCATGTCGTCGTTGCCGAGACGGACCAGGAGCGCGGCCGCGGGCAGCACGGCGACCGGCAGCATGAGGCTGCGGCCGATGCGCTGCATGACCGCCATCGCGCCGGCGCCCTTCTTCTTGGTGACCGCGGGCGCGGTGTCTGCCGTGGACATCAACTTCCTCCATTGGACAAGGCGCCGCCCAGGTCGATGAGGGGGGAGGCGGCGACTCGAAGAACGCGGCAGATCGCCACGTGGTCTGAACCACTCAGTGGTGTAGACCAGTTGTAGCACGGTGTGGGCGGGATAAGGAACCTTCACGATCCGACTACTTCGCATGAGCTATCACCCACGTTCGGTGACATGACGAAGACCCCCGGACTCAAGGGTCCGAGGGCCTCTGTCGATGAGGTCGAAAGACCCCTCTGATCTGCTATTTCGTGAGATCCCGCTCGATCTCCGCCTCCAGCTCGTCGGGCTCCCGGCCCGGCGTCTGGAGGTTGAATCTGGTAATCGCGAACCGGAAGATCGCGTAATACGCGGCGGCGAAGACCAGGCCGATCGGGATGATCAGCCATGGTTTGGTCGCCAGGCTCCAGTTGATGACGTAGTCGATCAGACCCGCGGAGAAGCTGAAGCCGTCCTTGACCCCGATCGCCCAGGTCACCGCCATCGAGACGCCGGTGAGCACCGCGTGGATCGCGTACAGCAGCGGCGCGACGAAGAGGAACGAGTACTCGATCGGCTCGGTGATGCCCGTCACGAACGACGTCAGGCCGACCGAGAGCATCATGCCGCCGACCGCCTTGCGGCGATGCGGCTTGGCGCAGTGGTGGATCGCCAGCGCCGCCGCGGGCAGGGCGAACATCATGATCGGGAAGAAGCCCGAGGTGAACTGGCCGGCCGTCGGGTCGCCCGCCAGGAAGCGGTTGATGTCACCGTGCACGACCGTGCCGTCCGGCTTGGTGAAGTCGCCGAACTGGAACCAGACGAACGTGTTCAGGAACTGGTGGAGACCGATGACCAGCAGCGCGCGGTTGGCGACACCGAAGATGCCGGAGCCGGCCCAGTCCAGGTCCACCAGCCACTTGGAGAAACTGGTCAGACCGTCGCCGATCGGCTGCCAGAGCCAGGCGCACAGCGCGGCGAAGAGCAGGCCGACGAACGCCATGATGATCGGGACGAGCCGGCGGCCGTTGAAGAAGCCCAGCCAGTCCACCAGCTTGACCCGGTGGTACCGCTGCCAGAACCAGGCGGACAGCAGGCCCATCACGATGCCGCCGAACACCCCGGGGTTCTGGTACTGCGCGGCCGTCACCTTGGCGTTGCCGGTGACACAGGTGCCGAACCAGGTGCCCCCCGAGGTGAATGTCGAGCCGGGCGCGCAGTCCACCGGGAAGGCGTGCAGCACCGCGTAGTAGACGAGGAAGCCGGCCACCGCGGCGAGCGCGGTCGAACCGTCCGACTTCTTCGCCATGCCGATCGCCACACCGATGCAGAACAGCAGCGGGAGGCCGAGCCCCGAGTCGAGCAGCGCACCGCCCGCGGCCTCGAACACCTTGGCCACGTTGCCCCAGCGCAGGCCCTCGTCGCCGAATACGTCCGGCTGGCCGAGCCGGTTGAGAATGCCTGCCGCGGGCAGGACGGCGATCGGGAGCTGGAGGCTGCGGCCCATCTTCTGGAGGCCTTGGAAGAAGCCGTTCCACCATGTCCTCCGCGGTACTGCTGCGCTGCTCGTCGAGCTCATCGGCGTCCTCCCGGAACACGGCGCGGTCGGCAGTCGTTGCACACTGGTGTAGACCAGTTGGGGTACGGTGCGTAACCCGCCTGGAAGACAGGGCACCGATGATCGTCATCATTGAGGACGGTCCAGACACTCGCTCGCGAAGTTGGGCCAAACGTGCGTTACGGTGACGAAACGGACCCAGGGTGGGCCGTCGCACGCATGTGAACAACCAGGGAGAAGGCCATGGCCAGCAAGGCTGAGAAGATCGTCGCCGGGCTCGGCGGTATCGAGAACATCGACGAGATCGAAGGCTGCATCACGCGCCTCCGCACCGAGGTCCACGACCCCAGCAAGGTCGACGAAGCCGCGCTCAAGGCCGCCGGAGCCCACGGCGTCGTCAAGATGGGCACCGCGATCCAGGTCGTCATCGGCACCGACGCCGACCCCATCGCCGCCGACATCGAAGACATGATGTGACCGGCCGTCGAACCCTCCGCATAACCCCCCGCTGAGAGCCTGTCGGGTGACCTCGGATCGGATGGCGGGCGCGGTCCGGTGCGTGCGATTCCGAGGTGGAGGAGGGGGTCGACGCGGAGCGTCGGCGACCGACGACAACGCGGGAAGCGTACGTACCAGGGCGTGACCGCCCGGCCGGAGGTCACCCGACAGGCTCTGAGCCGGACCGCTCAGCTCCACGCAGGCCCCGCCCACCCGGACGGGGCCTGTGCCGCACCGGAACGGAAGCCGCGCCGGACCCCGCACCGCATCGCTCCGGCAGCCGCCCCGGGCACCCGAACGGGCGCCGTCCCCGCACCGGATACAGTCGACGCCATGTCTCGCATCGACGGCCGCACCCCCGAACAGCTCCGCCCCGTCACCATCGAACGCGGATGGAGCAAGCACGCCGAAGGCTCCGTACTCATCTCCTTCGGCGACACCAAGGTCTTCTGCACCGCCTCCGTCACCGAGGGCGTCCCCCGCTGGCGCAAGGGCAGCGGCGAAGGCTGGGTCACCGCCGAATACTCCATGCTGCCCCGCTCCACCAACACCCGCGGCGACCGGGAATCCGTACGCGGCAAGATCGGCGGCCGCACCCACGAGATCAGCCGGCTCATCGGCCGCTCCCTGCGCGCCGTCGTCGACTACAAGGCCCTCGGCGAGAACACCATCGTCCTGGACTGCGACGTCCTCCAGGCCGACGGCGGCACCCGCACCGCCGCCATCACCGGCGCGTACGTCGCCCTCGCCGACGCCGTCACCTGGGCCCAGCGCAAGAAGCTCGTCAAGCACGGCCGCAAGCCGCTGACCGACACCGTCTCCGCGATCAGCGTCGGCATCGTCGACGGCACCCCCCTCCTCGACCTCTGCTACGAGGAGGACGTCCGCGCCGACACCGACATGAACGTCGTCTGCACCGGCGACGGCCGCTTCGTCGAGGTCCAGGGCACCGCCGAGGCCACCCCCTTCGACCGCAAGGAACTGGGCGTCCTCCTCGACCTCGCCACCGCCGGCTGCGCGGACCTCACCGTCTTCCAGAACGACGCCCTCGCCCGCACCCTCGGCGAGTAACCCCCGCGAGCCCACGAGGAGTACGGGCAGGCCTCGGGCACGCAGGTAAAGAAGCAACCAAATACGCACCACAACGCGTCGTTACGAACACGGGCGCACGGGTCGAACCGTGCGCCCGTCCGCGTATCCGCACCCGGGGAGGAACCGCACCATGGCCAAGGCCGCCCGCCACCGCCGCATCACCCTCGCGCTGACCCTGACCGCCCTCGCCCTCACCGCGGCAGCCGGTTGCGGCGTGGTGGACAAGGCACTCGACTGCGTGCGTACCGCCGACGCCATCGCCACCGGCGTCGACAACCTCCAACAGGCCGTCTCCAACGCCTCGAACGACCCCACCCAGGCATCCGAAGCCCTCGACGCCATCGAGAAGGAGCTCCACGACCTCGGCGACAAGACCGACAACGCCGACCTCGGCAAGGCCGTCGACGACCTCCGGTCCGGCGTCGGCAACGTCCGTGACGCCATCGACAAGGGCGACGCCACCCCCGACATCACCCCCGTCACCGAGGCCGCCCAGGAGATCGGCAAGGTCTGCACGCCCTGACAGCCCGGACAGCCGTGACGGCCCTGCACGCCCTGACCACCACCGATACTGGGTGACATGACCCGCCTCATCCTCGCCACCCGCAACGCCGGGAAGATCACCGAACTCCACGCGATCCTCGCCGACGGAGGCCTCGACCACGAACTCGTCGGCGCGGACGCGTACCCGGACATCCCCGACGTCAAGGAGACCGGCGTCACCTTCGCCGAGAACGCCCTCCTCAAGGCCCACGCCCTCGCCGAGGCCACCGGCCACCCCGCCATCGCCGACGACTCCGGCCTCTGCGTGGACGTACTCGGCGGCGCCCCCGGCATCTTCTCCGCCCGCTGGGCCGGCACCCACGGCGACGACCGGGCCAACCTGGACCTGCTCCTGGCCCAGCTCTCCGACATCGACAACCCGCACCGCGGCGCCCATTTCGCCTGCGCGGCGGCCCTCGCCCTCCCCGACGGCACGGAACGCGTGGTCGAGGGCCGCCTCCTGGGCACCCTGCGCCACACCCCGTCCGGCACGAACGGCTTCGGCTACGACCCGATCCTCCAGCCGGAGGGCGAGATGCGCACCTGCGCCGAGCTGACCCCGGCGGAGAAGAACGCGATCAGCCACCGCGGCAAGGCGTTCCGGGCGCTGGTGCCGGTGGTGCGGGAGTTGGTGGGGTAACACGGCAACGCCCGGCCCCTCGTTGAGAGGGCCGGGCGTGCTCGGCCATTCGGTGCGCCCGGTCGGATTCGAACCGACACAAACACGACCACCTAAAGATCGCCGCTCACCAGTTGGCGTACGGGCGCAGAACGAAGCCAAGGTTACCGTGCTGCGCGGGGCCGGCGGGAGCGACTGGAGAAATTTGGGGTTTGGCTGTGGCAGGACGGGCACAGGTACCGCAGATTTTCCGCGCGGTTGTCGAGCCGGTCGCCGTTGACGTGGTCGACTTCCAGGGCCAGGCGCTTGCCCTGCCACACTCCCCCCAGGCCGCATTCGCCACAGACTTGCGGTACTCCGGTCTCGTCGAGTGCTCGTCGCAGGAGGGCTGTCTTTGTCCTCGGTGCCCCCGCGGGTAGCCGCTGCAGGATGTCCTGCGCTGCACGGCGGGTGGTTGGAGGGCAGCGCGGCCTGGTGTTCCACCCGGTGCCCGTACCGCACGATGCGCAGCGTTCCGGCACCCCCACGCGGATGAGTTCCCGGCGGAGCCGGTCGCCGGGAGTCCTTCCGTCGAGTGGCGACTTCAGAGTGAGCAGACTGTCATGCGGGCCCCTTGGGCGGCGTGAGGGCATGGAGAAGTGTGATGGGTCGATACCCAGCGCTGTGATTCGGCGGCTGATGTGAGTGTGGTTGCCTCCGAACGGGCTGACGCCAGGGCGTCGGAGGACATCCTTCATGCTGGCGGAATCGGCGACCACCTCGCGCAGCCGCGCTTCCTGGTGATTCGCGGCCTCGTACGGATCGACGAGTCGTCTATCGGAGGGTCACGTCCGATATCCGACAAGATGCGGAATGCTCTGCACTGCTTCGGTCGGGGCTGAAGCGGTGCAGAGCATTCCAGGGCCGGCGGAACTTCGGGTCAGATGCCGAGGTCCTTGATGATCTTGGCCACGTGGCCGGTGGCCTTGACGTTGTAGAGGGCTCGCTCGACCTTGCCCTCCTCGTCCACGACGATCGTGGAGCGGATGACGCCCGTCACCGTTTTGCCGTAGAGCTTCTTCTCGCCGAAGGCGCCGTATGCCTCAAGGGTCTCCTTGGAGGGGTCGCCGACCAGGGTGACCTTGAGGTTCTCCTTCTCGCGGAACTTGGCGAGCTTCTCGGGCTTGTCGGGGGAGACGCCGATGACGTCGTATCCGGCGCCGGCGAGCAGCTCCAGGTTGTCGGTGAAGTCGCAGGCCTGCTTGGTGCAGCCGGGGGTGAGGGCGGCCGGGTAGAAGTACACGATGACCTTGCGGCCCTTGTGGTCGGCGAGCGAGATCTCGTTGCCGTCGGCGTCGGGGAGGGTGAAGGCGGGGGCGGTGTCGCCGGGCTGGAGTCGCTCGCTCATGGTTCTCCTCAGGTGGCACGTGGGGTGTACGGGACCGAGCGTAATAGGGGTGCCGTCGGGTGCGTGGGCGGTCGAGCTGACAGACTGTCGATGAAGGTTTACCGGACGAGGACCACGGAGGCGGCGCGGTGTCGGATGCCAGGACCCCTGCGCAGATCGAGGCGGACATCATCAGCAGGCGTGAGCAGCTTGCGGTGGTGCTCGATGAGATCGGGGTGCGGGTGCACCCGAAGACGATCATGGGTGATGCGAAGGCCAAGGCCGCCGAGGCCGTGGACCGGACGGCGGGGCGGGCTTTTGTCGCGGTGAACCGGACGGTTTCGGACGTGAAGGCGCAGTTCGTGTCCGAGGACGGTGCTCCGCGTCTGGAGCGGGTGATCCCGGCGGCGTTGCTCGCGGTGGGTGTCGTGGGCCTGGTCGTGGTGTCGAAGCGGCGCAGGAACAACTGATGCCGCGATCCGCGTACCCCGGGGGCGTGCGGAGCCGCGGCGGGCAGGTAGGTTGCGGGGCGTGAGCGAGAACACCGACGACAAGCTGCCCATCCGCATGCTGCACGACCGTGTGCTGGTCCGGTCCGATACGCCCGAGGGTGAGCGGCGTTCGGGCGGCGGCATCCTGATTCCGGCGACGGCCGCGGTCGGCCGTCGGCTGGCCTGGGCCGTCGTGGTCGCGGTGGGTCAGAACGTGCGGACGGTGGAGCCGGGTGACCGGGTGCTGTACGACCCCGAGGACCGTGCGGAGGTCGAGGTGCGCGGTGTGGCGTATGTGCTGATGCGCGAGCGGGATCTGCACGCGGTGGCGGCGGACCGGTTCGAGGGATCGGTGGATTCCACCGGGTTGTATCTGTAGGCCGTGGCAGTCGCGAGTGACCTGGTGACCGGTGTCACCAGGTCTTTTGCTTGTTCTTTGCTACGGTGGAGCCACCCCGACGAGACGCGCCGTACCGGGTTTCGCAAAGACGACGCACCCGTGTTGTTCGCGTTCTGTCTTGTCGGAGGTGCTGTCGTGGCGTGGGTTCTGCTGGTTGTCGCCGGTCTGCTGGAAGTGGCCTGGTCGATCGGGATGAAGTACACCGAGGGGTTCACCCGGCTGTGGCCGAGTGTGTTCACGGGGCTCGGGATCGTGGCGAGCATGGTGATGCTGTCCCATGCGGCGAGGACGCTTCCGATCGGTACGGCGTACGGCGTGTGGGTCGGCATCGGTGCGGCCGGTGCGGCGATCCTCGGCATGGTGGTGCTGGGTGAGCCGGCGACCGCCGCCCGGATCTTCTTCGTCTGTCTGCTGCTGGTGGCCGTCGTGGGGCTGAAGGCGACCTCGGGTCACTGACGCGGTGCCACGGGCGCCGGGGGCGCCGGCGGTGCCACGGGCGCCTGGGGTGCCGGCGGTGCCACGGGTGCCGGCGGTGCCATGGGCAGCGAGGGCGCCGAGGGGACGGGGGTGCCCGGGGCGCCCGGGAACAAGTCGTGGCGGTTCCCGGTGTCGGGGCCGCCCGGACCGCCGATGTTCCCGTCGCCGTTCACCGCACCGCCGTTCGCGGCGCCGCCGCCGGTCGGGCCGCCGGTCTCCGTGCCGCCGATGGCGGGTCCGCCGGTTCCGGGTCCGGGCGGGCCGCTGGGCGAGGTGCTTCCAGTGCTGCCGGGCGGAGTGCCGACGGGGGGCCCGGACGGTGTCACGGTGCTGCCGGGGCTGCTGCTCTGTTCGGTGGGCGGGGCGGTTTCCTCGGCGCCGCTTTCGAGGTTGAGGTCGAAGTCCTGGATGACGGTGCCGCGGAGCGCGGCCTCGGTGTACTGGGCCCAGGTGCGGGCGGGTGTGTCACCGCCGTTGACGCGGGCCAGTCCGAGTGCTCCGTAGAGCGATTTCTGCACGCCGGTCTCGGGGTCCTGGCCCATGACGGCGATGACGGTGGTGAGGTCGGGGGTGTATCCGGCGAACCAGGCCGCCTTGTCGTCCTCGGCGGTGCCGGTCTTGCCCGCGGCGGGGCGGCCGGCCGCCTGGGCGGCGGCGCCGGAGCCGCTCTCGACGACGCTCTGGAGGATCGCCGTGGTGGTGTCGGCCGCCTCCCGGCTGACGGCCCGCCCGGTGTTCCTGCCGGGGAGTTCCAGGTCCGTGCCGCCCTTGCTGACCCTGTCGACGAGGACGTACGCGCCGTGCCTGCCGTGGTCGGCGAGGGTGGCGTACGCCTCGGCCATGTCGAGGACGCTCGCCGTGGCGACGCCGAGCGCGATGGATGGGTACGGGGCGAGGTCGGGGGTGTTCTCGGGGATGCCGAGGCCGATGGCGGTCTGCTCGACCTTTTTGGGGCCGACGTCCTCGGCCATCTGGGCGTAGACGGCGTTGACGGACTTGTCGGTGGCTCTGCGGACGGTGATGGGGCCGTAGTCGGTGTCGTCCTCGTTGGCGGGGGAGTATCCGGTGGGTCCGTCGGGGCCCTCGACCATGCGCCTGTTCATGCCGTCGTAGACGGTGTTGGGAGTGATGCGCCGCCCGTCCTGGGTGGTGGAGCCGTTGGCGACGGCGGAGGTGAAGACGAACGGCTTGAAGGTGGAGCCGACCTGGTAGTCGCGGCGGGTCGCGTTGTTCACGTACTGCTTGGTGTAGTCGATACCGCCGTACATGGCGACGACCCGGCCGGTGGCGGTGTCGATGGAGGCGCCGCCGACGCGGACGTTGCGGTCGGCCTGGCGGTCGGTGCTCGTCTGGGACATCACGTTGTCGTCGACGGCTTTGACGAGCGCGTTCTGCTTCTTCCTCTCCAGGGTGGTGGTGATCCGGTAGCCGCCGGTGGCCAGGGTGTTCTCGTCGATGATCTTGTTGCTGGTGAGGTAGTCGTCGACGGCCTGGACGATGTAGCCGCGCTGTCCGGAGAGTCCGGTGGGCGGCTTGACCTTGCCCGGCACGGGGAACTTCATGGCGGCGCGTTCGCCGGCGCCGAGCCACTTCTCCTTGACCATGCCGTCGAGTACGTAGTTCCAGCGCGCGAGGGCCGCGGTCTTGTTCTCGGGGTGGACGACGACGTCGTACGCGCTGGGGGCATTGAGGAGAGAGGCGAGGTAGGCGCCCTCGGCGGTGGTGATCGAGCCGATGTCCTTGCTGTAGTAGGCCTGGGCGGCGGCCTGGATGCCGTAGGCGTTGCGGCCGAAGTAGCTGGTGTTGAGGTAGCCCTGGAAGATCTGGCTCTTGGACTCCTCGCGGTTGAGTTTGACCGCGATGAAGAACTCCTTCATCTTGCGGGTGACGGTCTGTTCCTGGCCGAGGTAGTAGTTCTTGACGTACTGCTGGGTGATGGTCGACCCGCCCTGCGTGCCCTTGCCGGTGAAGGTGTTCCAGGCGGCGCGGGCCATGGCCATGAGGTCGACGGCCCGTTCGGAGTAGAAGTCGCGGTCCTCGGCGGCGAGGACCGCGTGCTGGACGGTGAGTGGGACCTGGGCGAGTTCGACGTTCTCCCGGTTGACCTCGCCGGAGCGGGCGATGACGCTGCCGTCCTTGTAGAGGTAGACGTTGGACTGCGCGGTGGCGCTGGCGTTGGCGGGCGGGATGCCGACGAGTTCGTACCCGGCGATGAAGCCGCCGATCAGGAGGGCGACGACGACGAGGACGGCGCCGACGACCATCCGCCAGGTGGGGACGGCGCGGCGCCAACCGGTGCGCTTGGGGCGCTCGGGCTCCTTCGCCCTGCCGTGCCCGCCGCCCGCTTCTCCGCCGTGGCCGCTCTGGCTGCCGTGGACGGCGTGAGCGCTGTTGTCGTCGTGGGCGGACGGATCCCTGGGGGCCCAGGGCCGGGGTTCGTTCTCCCCGCTCGGCTGCTGTGGCTCGTCGCTCATGTCCGTGCAGACTCCTCGGCCGCGGTCAGTTCCCTCATAGTGCCCTTTTTGATGGAATATGCCTCGGATCGACCCCCGAAAAGCGGTCGCGGCGGCTGCCTCCACTGGTCTAAGGTCTTGCGCTTTGGTGTCCAACGCCGTTGGGCGCCCGAGCGACGAGCGACGGGGGTGGATGCGTGCGGCTGTACGCGGTGGTGGCGGCGGGCGGGTTCCGGCGCTATGCCACCTACCGGACGGCGACGGCGGCGGGAGTCTTCACCAACACCGTCTTCGGTTTCATCATGACGTACACCTATGTGGCGCTGTGGGACCAGCGTCCGCGGCTCGGCGGTTACGACATGCCCGAGGCCCTCACCTATGTCTGGCTGGGGCAGGCTCTGCTGATGACCTGCGCCATGATGGGCGGCGGTTTCGAGGACGAGCTGATCGAGCGGATCCGTACCGGCGATGTCGCGGTCGATCTCTATCGGCCCGTGGACCTTCAACTGTGGTGGCTGGCAGGGGACTTGGGGCGGGCGGCGTTCCATCTGCTGGGCCGCGGCATCGTCCCGATGTTCCTGGGCTCGCTCGCCTTCGAGCTGGCGCTGCCCGGCTCGCCGGGGATCTGGCTGGCCTTTCTCGTCTCGGTGGCGCTCGGTGTCGTGGTCAGTTTCGCCATCCGCTATCTGGTGGCGCTCTCCGCGTTCTGGCTGCTGGACGGGGCGGGGGTGTCGCAGATGACGGCCCTGGCCGGGATGTTCTTCTCCGGGATGCTGCTGCCGTTGACGCTGTTCCCCGGCGTGCTGGGCGAGGTGGCGCGGGCGCTGCCGTGGTCGTCGCTGCTCCAGGTCCCCGCCGATGTGCTGCTCGGCAAGCACACGGGGTGGGGTCTGGTGGAGGCGTACGCCTTCCAGGGCGGCTGGGCGGTGACGCTGCTGCTGGTGGGGCGGTTGGTGCAGTCGGTGGCGACGAGGAGGGTGGTGGTCCAGGGTGGCTGAGACGGCCGGGGCGGCGAAGGCGGCCGGGGCCGGGACGGCGGACCCGCCCGAGGTGGTGTTCGTCGAGCGGTCGAGGCTCGTCGAGGGGGTCCGGGCATACGGGCTGATCGCGGCGATGTGGCTGCGCTCGACGATGGCGTACCGCGCCTCGTTCGCGATGACGGCGTTCGGGAACTTCGCGGCGACCGCCTTCGACTTCGTCGCGATCCTGCTGATGTTCTCGCACGTGGACGCGCTGGGCGGCTACTCACTGCCCGAGATCGCCCTGCTGTACGGGGCCTCGGGCACGGCGTTCGGGCTCGCCGATCTGGTGATGGGCTCGATGGACCGACTGGGGCGGCGAGTGCGCGACGGCACGCTGGACACGCTGCTGGTACGGCCAGTGCCGGTGCTCGCCCAGGTGGCGGCGGACCGGTTCGCGCTGCGCAGGCTGGGGCGGATCACCCAGGGGGCGCTGGTTCTCGGGTACGCGCTGGTGGCGCTGGACGTCGACTGGACGCCGCTGAGGGTGGTGATGGTCCCGCTGATGCTGCTGAGCGGGGCGTCGATCTTCGCCGCGGTGTTCGTGGCCGGGGCGGCGTTCCAGTTCGTCGCGCAGGACGCCTCCGAGGTGCAGAACTCCTTCACGTACGGAGGGAACACGCTGCTCCAGTACCCGCCGTCGATCTTCGCGAAGGATCTGGTGCGCGGGGTGACGTTCGTGGTGCCGCTGGCCTTCGTTAACTGGCTGCCCGCGCTCTACGTGCTGGGCCGGGACTATCCGCTGGACCTGCCGGACTGGGTGGCGTTCCTGCCCCCGGTGGTGGCGGGCCTGTGCGGGCTGCTCGCGGGTCTGGCCTGGCGCACGGGGCTGCGCGCCTACCGCAGCACGGGAAGTTGACGGAACACCGGGCAGGACAGGACAGGCCAGGGCAGGGACGAGGTCAGGGATGAGGGACATGGACGCGGGACCCGACACCGATACCGCTGTCAGCGGTATGGACACCACCGACACCACCGACACCACACGCACCGGCGCCGGTTTCATCGAGCTCGACAACGTACAGAAGGTCTTCGACGTGCGCCGCAAGACCGGCTTCATGCGTGGTGAACGCCACCAGGTACGCGCCGTCGACTCCATCAGCTTCCGCATCGCGCGGGGCGAGATGGTCGGCTACATCGGGCCGAACGGCGCCGGGAAGTCGACCACGATCAAGATGCTGACCGGCATCCTCACCCCGAGCGGCGGCCGGCTGCGGGTGGCGGGCATCGACCCGTCGAGGGAGCGTACGAGGCTGGCGCACCGGATCGGGGTGGTGTTCGGCCAGCGCACCACGCTCTGGTGGGACCTGCCACTGCGCGACTCCTACCGGCTGATGCACCGGATGTACCGGATTCCCGACGCCCGCTTCCGCGAAAATCTGGACCGATGCGTCGAACTCCTGGACCTGGGCGAGCTGTTGGACGTACCCGTACGGCAGCTGTCGCTGGGGCAGCGGATGCGCGGTGACATCGCGGCGGCGCTGCTGCACGATCCCGAGGTGCTGTACCTGGACGAGCCGACGATCGGCCTGGACGTCGTGTCCAAGGTCAAAGTCCGCCAATTCCTGAGGGACTTGAATGCCGAACGCGGAACGACCGTGCTGCTCACCACGCACGACCTGACGGACATCGAGCAGCTCTGCAAGCGCGTGATGGTGATCGACCACGGCAGGCTGATGTATGACGGCGCGCTCGCCGGGCTGCACGAGGTGGGCGAGAGCGAGCGGACCCTGGTGGTCGACCTGGAGCGTGAACTCCCTCCGATCCGGCTGGACTCGTCGCCTTCGGTCCGCACGGTGAAGGTGGAGGGGCCGCGCCAGTGGCTGGCCTTCCCGGCCTCGGAGTCGGCCGCGCCGCTGGTCGCCCGGATCGCCGCGGACTACCCGCTGGTCGACCTGTCGGTGCGCGAGCCCGACATCGAGGCCGTGATCGCGAAGATGTACGCGTCGTCCGGCGGCCTGCGGGTCGGTGACGGGAGCGTACGCGTTCAATAGGCTGCGCGGTATGACAAGTGACCTTCCGGAAATGCGTGCCTCCGATACCGAGCGTGAGCGTGTCGCCGAGACCCTGCGCGAGGCGGTGGCCGAGGGCCGGCTGGAGATGGAGGAGTTCGAGCAGCGGCTCGAATCGGCCTACAAGGCGCGTACGCACGGGGAGTTGGAGCCGCTCGTACGTGACCTTCCGGCGCCGGGAGCGGAGATCGCCTCGTTGAGCCAGGCCCCGGTACGCGCGGCGACGGGATCGGGGGCGCGCTGGGCGGACCGGGTCGGCAAGCCCGCTACGTCGAGCGGGGCCTTCGCGTTCTGGGGCGGGTTCGGCCGCCGGGGGAACTGGACGGTGGGCCGGAAGTTCACCGCGTTCGCGATGTGGGGCGGTGGTGAGATCGATCTGCGCGAGGCCAATTTCGAGGACCGTGAGGTGGTCATCCGCTGCATCACGATCATGGGCGGCATTCATGTGGTGGTGCCGCCGGAACTGAATGCCGACGTCAGGGGCATCGGCATCATGGGCGGCTTCGGGGAGCACTCGAAGGACGAGGGGGTTCTGTCGCCGGATTCCCCGCGGGTGCGGATCACCGGGTTCGCGCTGATGGGCGGCGTCGGTGTGGAGCGCAAGCGGAGCAAGGCGGAGAAGCAGCGGTTGAAGGAGGCCGAACGGGCCCGGGAGTTGGACCGGCGGCGCGGCGGGTCGGAGAAGGGCGAGGGGGCCTCGGGCCGGTTCGAGGACTGAGCCCCGAGGCTGTTCTGTCCCGCGCCCTGCCCGAACGGCCCTTCGCCGCGGCGGCCCCGTCCTTCTCTCAGAGCTGGTCGGAGACGGGCTGTCCGTGCCGCAGGGCCGCCAGGTCCACCAGCGAACCCAGCCGCCGGTAGCCCGTGTCGTTCAGGTGGAGGTGGTCGCCGGAGTCGTAGGACGGCAGGAGCCGGGAGGGGCGGTACGGGTCGCGGGCCGCCTTGTCGAAATCGATGACCGAGTCGAAGACCCCGCCCGCCCGGATGAGGTCGTTGACCTGTTCCCGTACGGCGTTCCGGGCGGGGGTCCAGGTGCGGAACCCCTCGTACGGCATCAGCGTCGCCCCGACGACCCGCAGTCGTTGTGCGTGGGCGCGCCGGGTCAGGGACCGCAGGGCGTCCGCGATGCGTCGCGGGTCGGTCTCCTGCGGGGACTGCTGCACATCGTTGATGCCCAGCGCGATGACGACGGTCCTCACCCCGGCGACGTCCAGTACGTCGCGGTCGAAGCGGGCACTCGCCCGCACACCGCTTCCGTCGCGCAGGATGCGGTTGCCCGCGATGCCCGCGTTGGCCACTGCGTACCGGTCGTGCAGGCGGTCGGCCAGGACGTCGGGCCAGCGGCTGTTGGCGTCGAGGGTGGAGCCGGTGCCCGCCGTGAGCGAGTCGCCGATCACCGCGATCGTTCCGGCGGCGGTCTCGTTGTGGACGTCGACGGCGGTGAGGTAGCGCCAGTCGGTGGTGCGCCAGGTGCCCCGCTCGTCCTCCACGTACGACGTCTGGTGGGTGCCCGGGTGGATCGTGACGGGACCCTCGGCGGTGGGAGTGCGCAGGGCGACGACGAGATCCGCGTCGGCGGCGACCGGGACGACGACCGGGTCGCTGACGACCCGCCCGCCCGCGGCGACGGTCACGGCGGACGCGCCCCGGAAGGTCACGGGGCGGGTGTTCACCGTGGCGTGGTCTATCACCAGCGGGCGCGTACCGAAGAGGTTGGAGAGGGTGATGCGGGCCGCGTCGCCCCCGACGCTGGTGTGCACGACGTTACGGATGGTGCGCCGGGCCGGGTCGCCGCCGTGGTACGTGTCGATCACGCCGGTGGTGGGTGCCGCCGTCCAGGTGCTGAGCCAGAGGCCGGTGGAGTGGGCGGGCGCGGCGGGCGTACGGGCCACGGACCGCGGATCGGGTGCGGCGATCTGCTTGCGGCCGGTGCCGGAACCGGAGAACAGCAACGGGCCGGCGAACGCCACCCCGGCGGCGAGTGCGGCGGTGCCCGCCACGAGGGCGATGAGCAGGGCGTACCCCTGACGCCTGGGCATGGGCGGTGTGTCTCCTCGTGATGGTCGGGCTGGTCCCATGATGGGGCAGGGCTCCGGGAACTCGACGTGCGGCCCGGGAGTAGGTCAGGTAAGGACAATGCGTACGGGACACCGGGGGCGATACGTACGCGGACGGGTGGAGCGGATGGAACGGATCGATCGGACCGGACCCGGGGAACAGGGTGCGGGCCAGGCGGAGCGTGCCCACGAGCAGGCGGTGGGCGCGGCCCGTTCCGGGCCCGGCGGCCGTCCGGCCCCCCTTGCCTCGTTCGCGTACACCGCCGCCGACGAGGAGAAGCGGCGCGGTGTACGCCGGATGAAGACCACGGCGACGGGCCTCCTTCTGCTGGTCGCGCTGGTGTACGTCCTCGCCACCTGGGCGAAGAACGCGGGCGTGGGCGGCTGGCCGGGCTTCGTCGCCGCGGCGGCCGAGGCGGGGATGGTGGGTGCGCTGGCCGACTGGTTCGCCGTCACGGCGCTGTTCAAGCGTCCGCTTGGCCTGCCGATCCCGCACACCGCCATCATCCCCACCAAGAAGGACCAGCTGGGGGCCTCTCTGGGTTCCTTCGTCGGGGAGAATTTCCTTTCCGGCGATGTCGTGCGCAGCCGTATACATTCCCTCGGCATCGGCGGCCGGCTCGGGGCCTGGCTGGCCGAGCCGCAGCACGCCGACCGGGTCACCGCCGAGCTGTCGACCGCGCTGCGCGGTGCGCTGACGGTGCTGCGGGACTCCGATGTGCAGGCCGTGGTGGGCGAGGCGATCACCCGGCGGGCCAACGCGGCGGAGATCGCCCCCGGCCTCGGCAAGATGCTGGAGAAGATCGTCGCCGACGGCGGCCACCGCAGGATGGTGGACCTGATCTGTGTGCGCGCCCACGACTGGCTGGTGCTGCACGGCGATTCGGTGATGGACGCGGTGCAGGGCGGGGCGCCGGGCTGGACGCCGCGGTTCGTCGACAAGCGGGTGGGGGAGCGGGTCTACAAGGAGCTGCTGCGCTTCATCACGGAGATGCGGGACATGCCGGGGCACCCGGCGCGCGCCTCGATCGACACCTTCCTGACGGACTTCGCCGCCGACCTCCGGACGGACACGGACACCAGGGCGCGGGTGGAGCGGCTGAAGTCGGAGATCCTGGGGCGCGGTGAGGTCCAGGAGGTCATCGCGTCGGCCTGGTCGTCCGTACGCACGATGGTCATCGCGGCGGCGGACGACGAGCAGAGCGAGCTGCGGCTGCGGGCGCGCGCCTCGCTGCTGACGTTCGGCGCGCGGCTGGCGACGGACGGGCGGATGCAGGCCAAGCTGGAGGGCTGGCTGGAGGACGCGGCGGTCTATGTCGTCACGACGTACCGCACGGAGATCACGTCGCTGATCAGCGACACGGTCGCGAGCTGGGACGCGGACCAGACGTCGAAGAAGATCGAGGCGCACATCGGCCGCGACCTGCAGTTCATCCGGATCAACGGCACGGTGGTGGGTGCGCTGGCGGGGCTGCTGATCTATACCGTGTCGCGGGCGCTGGGGGCGTAGGACGCAGGGCGCGCGGGGTCCGGGGCATCCGGTCCCACGGAAGCCGGGGCCCGGCGCGCCCCGGGGCCGTTCGCGAGGACGGGCGCCGGGCGCCCGCAGGGGCCTGAGTCAGGCGGCCCGGTGTGTGACCGCCCACGACGCGGCGGCCACGCCGCCCGCCACGGCGAAGACGGCGGGCCAGGCGCCGACCTTCTTGGCCAGCGGGTGCGAACCGGCGAACGCGGCGACATACGCGGCGGTCAGCCCGGCGGCCGCACGCGGTCCCGCCTGCCGGTTCCACTCGTACGCGGCGACGCTGCCCGCGGCGGCGAGGGCCACCCCGCCCAGCGGGCGCTTCTTCGTCCACCGGGCGACGGCGTACCCGCCGACCAGCCCGCTCGCCGCCACCGCCGCTGCAGGAACCTTCGCCATCGCAGCCACCTTCGCCTTCTCGTCCGTGTCGTCCGGGCCCGGAGCCCGGGTCTTCGAGGCTAACGCGGTGTCCGTACTTCCTGTCGCCGAGGGGGTGCACGGGCGTTTACCCTGAGGGGGTGAACGCTCGTGCACCCCCTGCGCGATGCCCTGGCCGACGAGCACCGTACGGAGAGCCATGCCCGCGGACATACCCGCCCCCACTGCCGCCACCATCAATGGTGAACAGGCCCCGCACCCCCGTTTCGCCGTCGGCGTGCTGGCCTTCTGCGGCGTCGTGGTCGCGGTCATGCAGACGATCGTCGTACCGCTGCTTCCGCACATCCCGGCCCTCACCGGCGCCTCCCCGGCCGCGGCCAGTTGGCTGGTCACCGTCACCCTGCTCACCGGCGCCGTCTTCACGCCCGTCCTGGGCCGCGTCGGTGACATGTACGGCAAGCGTCGCGTGCTCGTGGCCTCGCTCATGGTGCTGGTGCTGGGTTCGGTGCTGTGCGCGGTCAGCTCCCACATCGGGGTGCTGATCGCCGGCCGCGCCCTGCAGGGCGCGGCGCTCGCCGTGGCACCGCTGGGCATCAGCATCCTGCGTGACGAACTCCCGCCCGAGCGTGTGCTGTCCGCCGTGGCGCTGATGAGTTCGACGCTCGGCATCGGCGCGGCGATCGGACTTCCGGTCGCGGCACTCGTCGTCGAGAACTTCGACTGGCACACGATGTTCTGGGTCTCGGGAGCGATCGGCGTCATCGACATCCTGCTGGTGCTGTGGTGCGTACCGGAGTCCCCGATCCGCACCCGCGGCCGTTTCGACGCCGTCGGCGCGCTGGGCCTGTCCGGGACCCTCGTCTGTCTGCTGCTCGCGGTCACCCAGGGCGCGGACTGGGGCTGGACATCGGCCCGTACGGTCTCACTGCTCGTCGCGGCCGTGGTGCTGGCGCCGGTCTGGGGCGCGTACGAGCTGCGCGTCGCGACGCCCATGGTCGACCTGCGCGTCTCGGCCCGCCCGGCCGTCCTGCTGACCAATGTCGCGGCCCTGCTGATCGGCTTCGCCTTCTACGCCAACTCCCTGGTCACCGCGCAGATGGTGCAGGAACCGAAGGCGACGGGATACGGGCTGGGCGCCTCGCTCGTCGTCAGCGGGCTGTGTCTGCTGCCGGGCGGCGTGATGATGGTGGCGCTCTCACCGGTCTCGGCGCGGATCTCCGCGAAGTACGGTCCGAAGGTCAGCCTGGCGGTGGCGGCGGGGGTGATCGCGGCCGGATACGTGGTGCGGTACTTCACCAGCCACAGCCTCTGGGCGATCATCGCCGGTGCGACGGTCGTCGCCTCGGGCACGGCCATCGCGTACTCGGCGCTGCCCGCACTGGTGATGCGCGGCGTCCCGGTCGGCGAGACCGGCGCGGCCAACGGTCTCAACACCCTGATGAGGTCGGTCGGGCAGGCGTTCTGCAGCGCGACGGTGGCCGCGGTGCTCGCCAACCTCACGTTCCTGGCGGGTGGCCGGACGGCCCCGACGCTCCACGCCTACCAGGTGGTCTTCCTGATCGCGGCGGGCGCGGCGCTCGCGGCGCTGCTGGTCACGCTGTTCCTGCCCGGCGCCCGCAGGTCCGCGACGGGTACGGTCGAAGGGAGCCGCGACGCCGCCCGCGACCGGGAGGACGGTGTGCGGACGATGTCGATCCGGGAGGGCACATGACCAGCGGGCAGGCCACCGTACCGGCGCCGGGTGCCGTGGACGCGGCGGGCACGGGCCGGGACGCGATCCTGCGCGCCGCACGCCGGGCGTTCACACAGCGTCCGTACGCCGAGGTGACCATCAGGGCCATAGCGGCCGACGCGGGGGTGAGCCCGTCGCTGGTCGTCAAGCACTTCGGCCGCAAGGAAGAACTCTTCAACACCGTCGCCGACTTCGGCCCCGCAGCCGCGGAACTCTTCGACGCACCGCTCGGTACGCTGGGCCGCCACATGGTCGTGACGCTGGTGAGACGACGCCGGGAACTGCAGTCCGACCCCTTGCTGCGGGTCGTCTTCTCGCTCGGCAACCGCGACGAACGCTCCCTGCTGCGCGACCGCTTCCACGAACAGGTCACCGACCCCCTGGCCGCCCGCCTCCCCGGCCCCGAACCCGCTCTGCGTGCCGAACTGATCGCCGGCCACCTCCTCGGCCTCGGCGCCACCCTCAGCCTCCACCGCGACGGCGCCGGCGCGGAGGCAGGCCCCGAACACATCGCGGACCTGTACGCGCCCGCGCTGCAGACCCTGATCACCGGCTCAGGAGCGGGCGGCACCGGACCCGCGGTGTGACGTCGGGGCCGCCCGGAGGACCATCGACGGAGCAGGCCGGTTCCGGGGTGTGCCGGGTCTGTGTACAGTGGGCGGCTGCGAAGGGGAGTAGCCCCGCAAAACCGGTCGTCGACATGCTGGAGCCCCTCGGCTCCCGGTGGCCGGGCCCGTGCAGAATCTGCCGGGTGGGCGAGACCTTCGGCTCTTTGTCGACGATGTACGTACGTCGCGGGGCCGAGGTCGTACGCCGGGACTCCCGCCGCGTGTCGCCCAGGAACCCGCGGTGCGGGAAAGCCGGGCGGTCAGTGTGATCCATTTCGTTCTGCTCATCATGTGTGCGGTGGCGATCTATCTCGCGTGCGAGTGGTTCGTCAACGCGGTCGAGTGGCTGGGCGAGCGCCTCAATGTCGGGAAGATGGCGGTCGGCACGATCCTGGCCGCGTTCGGCACGGCACTGCCCGAGTCGGTGGTGACGCTGGTCGCGGTCACCACGGGCGCCACCGAGGAGGCCAGGAACATCGGCGTCGGCGCGGCGATGGGCGGTCCGCTGGCGCTGGCCACGGTCGCCTACGGGGTGACCGGCGGGATGCTGCTTCTCGAACGCCGCAAGGAGCGCAGCCTGGTCCTGGCCACCACCGGCAGGCCGGCCGACGGCCCCGACGGAGTCGAGGCGCTGGGTGATGAGAAGGACATGAAGCGGCTGGCCAAGGACCAGAAGTGGTTCCTGCCGATCTTCGTCGTCAAGGTCGCCCTCGGCCTGGTCGCCTTCGCCTTCAAGCCCGCCCTCGGCCTGCTGTTCTTCGGTGCCTACGCCGTCTACTTCTGGCGCGAGATCCGCAGCGGCGACGACGGCGAGGAGGACGAGGTACTGGAGCCGCTGAAGCTCCGGCCCAAGGCCGCCACCCCGGCCACCTGGGCTGTCGTGGTCCAGACCCTGGCCACACTGGTCGTCATCTTCTTCGCGTCCCAGCTGTTCGTGAAGCAGCTCGACGCGATCGGCCCGATGCTCGGCCTCTCGGCCGCGGTCACCGCGCTGCTCCTTTCGCCGATCGCGACGGAGCTGCCCGAGATCATGAACGCGATCATCTGGGTCCGTCAGGGCAAGACCAAGCTGGCCCTGGCGAACATCTCGGGCGCCATGATGATCCAGGCGACCGTCCCCAGCGGCCTGGGACTGCTGTTCACCAGCTGGAAGTTCGACGGCGCCCTGCTCTGGGCCGGACTGATCACCATGGCCGCGATCGTCTACCTCCTGGTGACGATGCGTGCCCACAAGCTCACCCCCGGGCGACTGGCCGTGGCAGCACTCTTCTACGTCGTCTTCGGCCTGGGACTCATCCCGATCCTGGCCTGACGGCCGCCCGCCCGTCCCTTCGCCGTGGCGGCCCGGAAGGGCCGCGCGCGGCCTCGCGGCGATCGGCGCCGGCGAATTGGATCGGTGTCGTCGTCCGGGTGGAGATGCGGGAGTGCCGCGAGGCCGCCGTACAGAACGGTTCGTACGTCCGCGGGCGCCACGGCGCGCGCGGTGGTGACGGATCAGCTGAAGACGACGGACCGCAGCTTCAGCCGGCTGGAGGCGTGGCCGCCGTTCGGCCGGAGGGTGAAGTAGTCGCCCTCGCAGTCGACACCGGTGAAGACGGTGGCGGTCGCGTCGGTGTGGTTCCACGGCGTGTGGGCGGGGCTCGACGAAGCGGGGTCGGCGACCTCGGGCAGGGTGATGCAGACCCCGCTCGGCGGGTTGAACAGGAGGCCGATCTGCGGGGCGCCGTCGAGGCCGCTGTACGTGTAGCCGAAGTCTCCGGAGGCCGCGTCGGCGGAGGCCGGCACGGCGACGACGAGCGCGAGCGCTCCGAAGGCGGCAGCCACGGTGGAACGAAGACGCATGAAAGGCACTCCTTGTGCGGGGGAAGAAAAATCGGAACCCGCCCAAGTCTGTGTCTCTGACCTGCGGTTACCGACGAATAAGGGATCTCTTCACCCGGACGGGAACTGCTGAATCGGTTCTGCCAGCGGCCATGTGGGTCACGTGCGAACCCGCACTGGCTGTATTGCCCTGTTGGGGACGCGGCTGGCGGGTGGTTCGCGGGTTGTCGGTCGTCGCGGTTCCGGCGCGCGACGATGCCGATGGCCTCGGCCGACGGGAACCGGGTGCCGGTGATCGCAATGCCGGATGGGTCTCAACGCCGCGCGTGGCGGATCTTCAACCGTCCGCATGGTTCCGGAGATCCGGATCCTCGGGCCGCCGGAGCGGGAACGCCGCCGGTCCTTGTAGCGCAGGTCCTTCCACCCAGTCCGCAAACCCTCGGCGTCCACGACCGCGCCGTGTCCCGGTCTTCTTCGCTGAACAGCGGCGGCGGGTCTTCCGGCAGAGAAGTCGCCGTTTCACCCTAAGGGCGTGCAGATGTTTGACCCGTGGCTTCCTGCTCGATGGGTCGTTGCTCTGATATGAGCGGGTTGGATGGTCAACGGGACGTGCTGGTAGTCAAGTTCGAGGCGATCCTGCCGCATCTGGACGAGCGGCAGCGTCGTCTGCTGATAGGGGCGGAGGCTCGGTCGCTCGGCCACGGCGGTCGTCGACCTCAACCCGGCACTTCGGGCGGCGCTCCTCGCGCTGGTCGAGCCCGACGTCCGCGGGGACCCTATGTCACCGCTGCGCTGGACCACCAAATCCACCCGCAAGCTCGCCGAGGAATTGACCCGCCAAGGCCACAGGATCTGCGCGGATACGGTGGGCGACCTCCTGCGCGAGGAGGGCTTCAGCCTCCAGAGCAACGCCAAGACCCTGGAGGGCAAGCAGCACCCCGACCGGGACGCCCAGTTCTGCTATCTCAACGACCGGGCCCGCCATCACCAAGACTGCGGAGAACCGGTGATCAGCGTGGTCACGAAGAAGAAGGAACTGGTCGGCCCCTTCAAAAACTGCGGCCGTGAATGGGAGCCCAGAGGCGAGCCAGCGCGGGTCGACACCCACGACTTCCCCGACCGCGAGCTGGGCAGAGCAGTGCCCTACGGCATCTACGACGTCGCCGCGAACACCGGCCGGGTCAACGTGGGCACCGACCACGACACCGCCGCGTTCGCCGTCGAATCCATCCGCCGCTGGTGGAACGGAGCAGGACGAGACACCTATCCCACGGCCGGCCGGCTGCTGATTACCGCCGACGCGGGCGGCTCCAACGGCTACCGCACCCGCACCTGGAAGACTGAGCTCGCCCAGTTCGCAGCAGAGTCCGGCCTGGAGATCTCTGTCTGCCACCTGCCTCCCGGCACTTCGAAGTGGAACCGGATTGAGCACCGGCTGTTCGGAGGGGCGGCCGACCGCTCGTCATGATGGTCTTGGACGGCTCAACCCGGCGAACCCATGCGGTCACAGCTGGTGCCGCATCAGGCAGCGTTCGCCCTGTTGTGTTGTGACGCGCCGCCCGGCTCCTGTCCTTCGCGGCGCGTGGCCGTCGGCTGTGCGGGTAGCAGAACACCTACGTGTTGATCAGGTGAGGCCGAGGAGGGCAAGCGGGCGTCCGGCAACCGGGCGCTCCGGCTTCCACGTCTCATTGAGGGGCCGTTGTCGATCCGAGGGGGGAGTACCGATGGCCAGGCGACACGAGAAGGTAGACGACGATGATGCCGGATGGGTCTACGAAGGTCGTGACTGGGACGGTGCGCCGCGTCGCTGGCGGGTGCGCATGGACAAGCTTGACGACTTCAACCACGGCATCTGCGCCGACATGATTGTGCCGTTCCGCCTGGGACGTGTACGACAAGTGGCTAGACCTGCGGCTGGCACTTCAGGAGGTGCAGGTGGCCCGTTCGATGCGGCGCGACGGCTCCCTCATCTGGGTATCGGATCACGAGCTCCCCTGAGCCGGTTGGACACCCGCTACGCGCGGGCCGCCGGTCCACCGGGCAAAGCGTGGTTGACACATCGCCCCGCGTCCAAAACAGTTTGAACGGAGCGGTGTTCGGGCTTTGTCCGCTCTTCGCCGGAGCGGGTTCTTCACCCAGGCCACAAAGTGGTCCATCCAGCTCCGATCCGAGCTCGATGAACCGTATCGCGTGCCCGGGCCGCCGTGGCCCCTGCGGTGGCGGCAGCGCCCGCCAGTGACCAGCCCGGAGGGGAAGGAGACCAGGATGAGTGACGAAGCCGAGGAGAAGATCCTCGAAGCCGGAAGCCGGTGCGTTGCACGAAACGGGATCCGCGGCCTCCGGGTGAGCGACGTGGCCAAAGAGGCCGGCGTCTCCAACGGCCTCATCCACTACCACTTCGTGGACCGGCAGGGCCTGCTGACCGCGATGCTGGAGTTCGTGCACCGCCGCTCCCGCGACCGGCTCGCCGGCTCACCAGCCAACTCGCCGCGGACGAAGTGAAACCGTCGTCCGCCCGGAGGGCGGGCGCCGCGGCGCCCGCCCTCCGGGCGTGAAACCCGGTGAGCCGCCGGTTCCCCTCCACCGAAGCACGCTGCTGCCGGACGCCTCGAAGATCTCGACGTCATCCCTGCCGCGCCCCCGCCAGCCGCCCCCGTGCGGCGGCCTGGATCCGGGAGGGCCCGAGCCCCCACTGGAGGGTGCGTCCGACGGCCGTCGCCAGGGGCCGGTCCCAGCCGGTGCGGACGGGGGCCGGGCGATGGATGCCGAGTTCGGTGCGGGCCCAGTCGGGGAGGAGTCCGACCGAGGCGTTCGTGAGCAGGCTCACGACCAGCCGCTCCCGTCGTGTGCGTCCGAAGCGGCGGAGGAACAGTACCGAGTCCAACGCGGCTGGAGTGGCGTGGAGTTGGGGGCGCAGGCGAGCCAGGTACCGCTCGGCTTCGAGGGACGTGCGCGGTACGTTCCGTGCGCCCAACGCCTCGGCCATGGGGGCGGTTTGGCGGTAGTAGGCGTCGCACTCGGCGGGGGTCAGTCGGAGCGGCCGGGGTGCGTAGGTCTGGTGGCCGGCGAGGAAGCTGCGCACCTCGGCGGTGTGCACCCAGGTGAGCAGGTCGGGGTCGTCCGCGCGGTACGGCCGGCCGTCGGGGGCGGTGCCGTGCACCCGGGTGTGGATCCGCCGGACGAGGTCGATCACCTCGCGGGCGGCGGCCGAGGAGCCGAAAGTGGTCGTGGTGATGAACCGTACGGTTCCGTTCAGCCGCCCGACCGGATCGGCGCGGAAGTCGGAGTGCTGGTCGACCCCCGCCATGGCCAGCGGATGCAACGACTGGAGCATGAGCGCGGCGAACCCGCCGGTGAGCATCCCGGTGGCGTGCCCGTGCACCCGCCACACCGGATCCCCCGGCGCGATCCCGAACAGCCCGGGATCACCGGGCGGCCCCGCGTACCGCTCCAGCTTGAGATCCCCGCCGTGCATGGTCGCCGTGAGTTCCGCCGCGATCCGTTCCCGCAGTCCCACCAGCACCTCCAGGATCCGTGTCCTTCAGCCGAGGGTACCGACCCGCCCGGCGAGCACGGCCACGAGGATGAGCAGTCCGCACAGAGGGTTGGTGCCGAACGCCCGCCCGCAGGCTCCGACATCCGCAGGATCGGCCCGCCATACCTGCCATCCCAACTGCCCCGCGACCACGCACAGTCCGGGCCAGTACAGCGGCCCGAGCCCGGCCACGATCCCGAACCAGGCGAGCAGCATCACACACCCCGCGTACACGCCGCCCACCACCACCCGGCTACGCCGCCCCAGCAGCACGGCGGCCGACCGCACCCCGGCCCGGCCCGGCGATCGCTCCCAGCGCGATCCATCCGGGCACCACCAGCAGCCAGGCCCCCACCGGCCGGTCCAGCCGCAGTAACTCCAGATACGGCCGCACCCCGGCGGGGGTCCGCCCCACCAACCGGGCGGCCCGACCTTGGGCCGGGACTTGAGTCGGGGCTTGGGCCGGGGCTTGTGAGGCGACGGTCATACCGATTCACGTCCCTTCCCAGGGGGATTGCATGCCGATCGGTCCAACCTGGCCCCGGCTGGGTGGTGCTTCAAATGATCTTGAGTGGTGGATCGCGTCGGGTGATACGTCGACATGAACTGTCGGATGCCGAGCGGGAGTTCGTCCGGCCGCTGCTGCCCAGGTCGTTGCGGGGCAGGAAGCGGCTGGACTACCGCACCGTGCTCAACGGGACCGTGTGGAAGTTCCGTACCGGGACGGCTTGGCGGGACGTTCCTGAGCGGTACGGTGCGTGGGCCACGCCGCACGGGGCTCCTGCCGGAACCGTGTCGATCAAGATCACCGTCACCGGTGACAAGCTCGCTGAGGACTGCACCGAGACCGTTCGTGAAGTGCGAAGCGGCCCGGTGATGTCAGTCAGTGGCGGAGCCACGACCACCGGAACCCGCGTACGAGCATCGATGTCAGTGGTCGATGCGATCCTGCCCGCATGGACGAGCTGATGCGGCGCCGGGTCTATGGCGCCGACCACGACGACCCCGATCCCGGGCCGCAGCCCGGCCACGAGTACGTGGAACTGGTCGGCGGCCCCCTCGACGGGCTGCTGCTGGACGTGACCGGGTGGACAGCCGAGGAACGTGCGACCGGAGCCATGCTGACCACGGAGATCGGCGCCTACGGTCCGGGTGGCCACGCCGAGTACGGGCCCAGGCCCGGCACACCGAACAGGTGGGACTGGCTGGGGGACGTGCCGTAGCTCGTCGCGGCCGGGTCACTGCAGGCGCCCCCTGCCTCCCGCCCCGGCGCGGCTGGGAGCGCCGCTTCGGTGGCCGGTGCTGTGACCGGAAGGGGGCACCGGCGCGCGACGCCCGGCGTGATCCGGACGAGAGGCCCCGGCGGCGAAGCGGGACGGGGGCATGCCGAAGGTGCGCGTGAAGGCGGCGGTGAACGCGGCGGGAGAGGCGTAGCCGAGACGACCGCCGACCTCGCTGACCGAGGCGGTGCGCAGCAGCGGGACGGCCGCGAGCAGGCGGGCGCGGGCCCGCCAGACGGCGGGGCTGTCACCGACCTCGGAGCGGAAGTGCCGGGTGAAGGCCCGTTCGCTCATGGCCGTCCTCGCGGCCCATGCGGCATTGGTGACGCCGGCGTCAGGGGCGGCCAGGTACTCCCGGCAGAGCCTCGCAAGATCGGCGGAAGCGGGGATACCGACGTGGAACGGGAGCGGGGAGAGCTCGGCGATCTCGTGCAGGAGGAGCGCGGCGATGCTTCCCTCCCGCCCGGAAAGGCTGTAATCGGCCTCGAACTCGACCGCTGCCAGCAACAGTTCGCGCAGCAGCGGCGACACGTCCACAACCGTGCAGGTGCCGGGCCACCAGGGGATGGCATCCGGCTCGATGTACAAACTCCGGGTGCTCACCCCCATCATGCGGACACGGTGCCGGGTGGCGGCCGGAATCAGTACGGCCCGCTCGGGCGGAACGGTCCAGCTGCCGTCGGCGGTGTCGACGACCATGACCCCGGTGGCGCCGTAGAGGAACTGCGCGCGCCGGTGTTCGTGCCAGTCCAGTACATGGCCGGGCGGGTAGTCGGTACCGATCGGCAGGACGGCCCGGTCGACGTGGTCGACGCCGTCCAGGGAGACGTTCTTCACCCCAGCCACCCTACTGGCCGAGACGCGAAGGAATGGTGCCGACCATCGCATGCGGGAACTCCGCCCGAGCTGGTGGAGTGGGGACCATGGACGTTGTGGCATTGATCGGGATCGGACTCCTCACCGGGACGACGACGGTGTTGTTCGGATTCGGCGGCGGATTCGTCGCGGTGCCGGTCGTGGTGTGGGCGGACGCCGCACTCGGAGCGGACGCGATGCGGGTGGCGACGGCCACCTCGGCCCTGGTGATGCTGGTGAACGCGGGGTTCGCGACGGCTGTCACACCACGGCGGGTCCTCCTCGCGCTCCGCGGCAGCGGCACGCTGCTGCTCCTGCTGGCGGCCGGTGCCTCGGCCGGCGCGCTCGCCGCGCGCCTCGCCCCGGCCGATCCGGTCCGCTGGGCGTTCGTCGCGTACGTCGCTCTCACCATCGCCGACGTGCTCCTGCGCCCCGGGTTCCTGCGCCCGCGCACCCGGGCCGAGGCGACCTCCGACGCTCCGCGTCCGCCGTCGGCCGTCCTCGGCGCGCCGATCGGTGCGGTCGCGGCCTTCCTCGGCGTGGGAGGCAGCGTCATGACGGTCCCCGCGATGCGGCGGGCCGGGCACACGATGCAGGTGGCGACCGCGCTCGCCAACCCCCTCACCCTCGCCGTCGCGCTCCCGGCCACCGCATGGTCCCTGGGCGGTGCCGCGGTTCCCGCCGCCCAGGACGCGCATGTGCACCTGGTGGGTCTCATCGACCTCCGCGCCGCTTCGGCGCTGCTCCTCGGGGCGCTGCCGGTGATCGCGGTGCTGCGACGGCGCCCGCCGCGGATCCCGGACCGCACCTACGCCTGGGCGTACATCGGGCTGCTTGCCATGGTGACGGTCGCGATGCTGCTCCCGGCCTAGCGCGGGACCGCGGCGACCTGCCCCGCCTCGCACATGAACGGGGCGGCGCACGCCGTCGGGGTGTCGGTGCACGCCGCCCTCGGGTGGGACGAGTTGCGGGAAGTGGCCCGCGTTGTCCTGCCGGTGCCGTTCGGGCCGAGCAGGGAGAAGATCGTTCCTTCCGGGACGGTCGGGTCAGGTCGATGCCGTCGAGCACGGTCCTGTCGCCGTAGGACTTGCGCAGCCAGCCGTTCGCCGCGATGGCCGGGTCGGTCACATGTGGGGGCCCCTTCCAGAGGCTGCGGGCTACAGGCTGCGGGCGGTGATGTCGCCGTAGGCGGTGGTGGCGTGGATGTTCAGGCCGGCGGCGCCGCCGTCGGTGTTCTTGAGCGTGTTGTGGATCCGGCCGTGGGTGGTGCCGGCGTCCAGGGAGGCGGAGATCCCCTGGGCGGCGCCGATCGAGATGTCGCCGTGCTCGGTGCGCAGCGTGAGTGTGCCGCGCACGGCCTCGGTGATGTGGAGGTCGCCCTTCTGGGTGCTGATCTGTGCGGGGCCGCCCAGGCGGCCGACCGAGATGTCACCGGCCTGGAGGGTCAGGCGGGCGCTTGCGGCCTCGTCGACTTTGACCGAGCCCTGTGCGCCCTCGAAAGTGACGTCGCCGAGCCGTCCGACGCCCCGGAGCTCGGCGTCGGCCGCCTTCGCCTCGATCCGGGAGCCGACGGGCAGTTGGACGGTCACCTCGATGGATCCGGAGGGGCCGAGGATGCGGTTCTTCGCCGCCGGGGCCTCGATCCGCAGGACGCCGTCGCCGTATACGACCTCGATCTGCTCCGCCGCCTTCACGTCGCGGCTCCTGGAGGCGTCCGCGGGCAGGATCTCGACGGTGGTGTCGGCCCGGTCTGCGGCGATGAACCGGATGTGTCCCGCGGGGATGTCGAGGGTGGCCGAGACCGGGGCGGGGGTGTCGAACTTCTGCATGGTGCCCTGCTTCTTCTGCATCGTGCGTTCCTTCGGCTCGTTGTTTCTGATGATGGAAACGCTACGTAGCATTCACTGATTCGGCAACATGCTTGTTGCTCACGAATGACATCAGTGCAGCTCAAGGCCGATAAATCATTGCAATGTTCCAAGAAGCAATGCAACAGCTTCTCTCTTGTTCGTTGCAATGAATTGACGGTGAACGCTATCCCGGGGTGCGGAGGCGTGGTGTGAGAAGCGCCGACCAGGAGGTGTGGTTCAGCGGCACAGCGCCGCGTCCACGGCTGCCTCAAGGTGCTCGACGGCACTGTCGGACGTCGGTTCAAGGGTCATCGTGACGGCGGCGGCGCGGCCGTCGTCGGTGGCTGCGGCCCAGGTCCGGTAGCCGGGGATGGCACCGCTGTGGGCCCAGGCGACGCGCTCGCACGACAGTGGCGTGCTGATGATTCCCAGGCCGGCGTTGTAGCCGTCTTTCCCCATGAGAACGGTGGGGCGCATCTGGTCGAGCTGGGCCTTCTCAACTCAAGAAGGCGGCCGCCCAGCAGCGCGGAGAAGAAGGCGCTGAGGCCGGAGTTGGTGGAGACCACGCGCCTCCCGCCCAGGACGCGGAGGGGTCGATCTCGGTGACGTTGCGCAGGGGCGCGCCCGGCCGGTCCCGGCGGTAGCCCTGGGGGTGGCGTTCCCGGATGGTCGTCTCGCCGGGATCCCCTTCCCGCGCACGAGATTCGGCAGGTAGGTGTCCACCGGGTCGTCGAGGCTGATCTCGCCTTCGCCGACCAATTGCAGCGCGACCACCGCGGTGAACGTCTTGGTGACGCTGCCGATCCGCACCTGTCCGTCCCGGGGCACCTTCGCGTGAGTGTCCCGGTCGCCTTCACCCGCGGCATAGGTGCGGACGTTCCCGTCGGCCTCCCTCTATCACACTCGCCGGCGCACCGGGTGCGCCATCGGAGCGCACCAACGTCTCCAGTCCCCGTAGCACGGGGTCCGGCCCGGCGGCGGTCGCGGATGCCGCCGGGCCGGTGGTGACAACGGCGGCCAGGGCAAGGGCGGTAAGGGCGAGGCGGGCAGGCATCGAGGTTCCTCCGGAGCAGAGTCGACGGGCCTTGGTGGCAAGGTCAACTCTCCTGGGAGCAACCTTCGTCGCCCATCGGTGATCACCCTGGCCGGGCCCCTGGTTCACCCCTGGCCGGGCCCCTGGTTCGCCCCTGAGGCACGGCCCGCCCGCAACCCGCGCCGCATGGGGAGCTCTAAGCCTCCCACCAGCCGTCGAGTTCGTCCGGCCGGAAACGCATCATGACGGAGGCGGTCCAGAAGAGTACGACGAATACGCCGCTCACGATCTCCCAGACGAGGCGGAAGACGTCCGTACCGGGCCTGGGACCGAGGGCCGGGCGGACCTTGCGCTGCGGGTCGATGGTGATGAGATACCGACCTCCGGTCCGCAACTCCCTGCTCACTGTGGACAGCTCGCGCTGACGCAGGTTCCCCGGGTAGGAGACGGCGTAGGTGTAGGTCGTGATGCCGTCCGGGTCGGAGGACGAGGAGGTCTCCTCCTTTATCACGCCGTACACCTCCCGGCCCCGGTCGTGCAGGGCGTTGGACGAGAGGTACTGCATGTGCAGAGCGCAGAAGAACCCGGCCGCTATCCCTCCCAGCAACCCCCACGAGTACCCGATGCCGGTGCCCAGTCGCGTGAGTGCCAGGGCGCAACCGACGGCAATGCCGCTCCCCAGCAGCAGCAACAGTCCGAGCGTGCTCTCCCAGGTGTAGAGGGCATGACCGAGCAGGGTCAGCAGCCACAGTGTCACCAGCCCGGCGGCCGGGCCGAGCACGATCCCCGCGCACAGCCGAACACTTGGAACTCTCACTCCGCGGCGCGGCATTGACGACCCCCTGACGACGCTGATCCGGCCCGGTCCGGTCTCCTATGGACTCATGATTCCGGCGGGGACGTCCAGAGCTTATGAATCTGTTGGGCGAGCTCACAGGCGTGGTCATAGAGTGGCGCCGTGATGACCCGGATGATCGTGCTCAACGGTGGCTCCAGCTCAGGGAAGTCCGGGATCGCCCGGTGTCTGCAGGCGGTCCTGCCGGAGCCCTGGCTGGCCTTCGGCGTCGACACACTGGTCGACGCGATGCCCGCGTCCATGCGGGCATCGGACGCCGGCATCGAGTTCGCACCGGACGGTGAGGTGATCGTGGGCCCCGAGTTCCGTACGTTGGAGACGGCGTGGATCGAGGGGGTCGCCGCGATGGCCCGTGCCGGAGCCAGGGTCATCGTCGACGAGGTCTTCCTCGGCGGAGCGGAGTCCCAGCGGCGTTGGCAGAAGGCGCTGGACGGCGTAGGCGTGTTGTGGGTCGGCGTACGGTGCGAGAGCGAGGTCGCCGCGGCCCGCGAGGTCGCGCGCGGTGACCGGGGCACAGGAATGGCGGCGTCGCAGGCGGACGTGGTCCACCGGGGAGTTCTCTACGACCTGGAGGTGGACACGACGCGGAGCGAGTCCATGGAGTGCGCCCGGATCATTGCCGACCGCGTCGGGTGATCCGTCCGTTCCCACCCGTCGGGGCCCATGATCATTTCCGGCCGCGGCGCGCAGTCACGCACCACACGCACAGCGGGCGCGGCAGCCACAGCAGGCACAACGCACCCGGCGCCGAAGGCCGCACCGCATGTCACCGAGGGCCGCACCGCACGTCGTCGGGCTCCGGCCGGCCGACGACCCCCGTCACCGCTCCTGTTACGGCCCGGAGGCCGCAACAGGAGCGGTGACGTACGGCGCGCGCTGTTCCCCTGCGAGGACCCCTCAGTTGGCGGGGGCCTGGTAGAGACCCCGGCCGGCGCGGTGGGCGCGGGAGGTGGCGACGAGCCGGTCCAGGGTGCTGCGGACGGTGTTGATGCCGTTGGGGGTCAGCTCACGCCCCAGGGCCTTGGTGACGTCACGGGCACGGACCGGGGTGTCGCCGAAAGTGGACAGCACCTTGATGGCCATCTCGGTGAGGCTGCCACTGTCGTCGACAGCCGGTGCGGCGGGTGCCGCCTTCTTCGGGGCCGCGACCTTTGCGGACCTGGCGGCCTTGGCGGACGCGGCGGTGGCCTTCTTGTCCTTCGGAGCGGCGGCCTTCTTGGCTGCCGGCTCGGCGGACTTCGTGGTCTTCGCGGGCTTGGCGGCCTTGGTCGCGACGGCCTTCTTGGCCTGGCCGCGCTCGCTCTTCGGCTTGGCGGCGGCAGCCTGCTTGCGGCCCTTGGGGGCGGACGTCTTCCGGGCGGTGCGGCGTGCGGGGGCAGCCGCTGCCGGCTCCTGCGCGGCCTCTGCCCGGACAGCGGAATCGATGGAACCCTGAGCCTGCTGCGGGATCTGCGGGGTCTGCGGAACCTCGGCAGCGACAACGCTCTCGGCCTCGGCCTTGACGTCCTCGTCCTCGGTCTTGACGTCCTCCGTCCTGACCTCACGCGCCTCCGTGTTCGCGGGAACGGGGGAGGCGGCCAGCGAACGCAGTGCCGTCAGCGCGGTCCGCACCGACTCCAGCCGCTCGGTGACAGTCGCGAGTTCCTTCTCCAGGGCCTGCTGGTGCTGCTCCAGGCGGGGAAGTTCCGCCTCCAGCACGGCAGTTGTGGCATCGATGGTGCCCAGTGTGTTGGTCTCTGAGGTCATGTTGTCGCCCTTCTCTCCCGGCCGACCGTTGGTGACCGATGTGGTGCAGCGTAAGGGGCGTTGTGTTGTGGCCGGAAATCGACGCTTCGGCACGCACAGTCAGGAGCCGCTTCCAGTGCTGGTCGCCAGTCTCCTGAATCCTCCTGCCGCGCGCCCCGAGACCGACCAAGAGGCACTCGTTTGGCCGCATGCGCTTCATCGGTGGGGTGCCCTGCCGGACCGCCGCGGTCTACGCATCGCAACGCGGCGCGGCACGAGGAGGGGCGACGGAACACGATGCGCCAGAAGACGGCAGGGCGTGCGGATTTCGTGGCGCGGGCGCCGATGCTCGTACTCGCTGCCGGAGGCTGTGGTGAGGGTGAAGGGCCGGGGGCGACGCTTCAGGGTTCGGGGGTGACGCATCGGGGGCCGGAACCGGGATGCCGGATCGGCGGTTGCCCGGTGCGGTCTCGCGGGGGAGATGCGTCGGTTCGCGGAAGGCGAGGCAGCTCGTGTCCGGTGACACCGGGGGACGCGCACCCCGGACCGCGTACCGCGCTGGTCCGGGGCGGTCACGCGTCCGCGGCGGTCACGCGTGCGGGGCGGTCACGCGTCCGCGGCGGTCACGCGTGCGGGGCGGTCACGCGTCCGAGGTGGACCCGCCACCGGGGCGAGGCCCACGCCAGGAGGGATCCGGGCCGGGGGCGGGGCCCACAACCGAAAGGGACCGCCAGGCCCGCCCCGGCCGGCCGCCAGGCCCGCTCGGGCCGTCAACTTCCGATGTCGCTGCCGTCGCCACCATCCGCTTCGGCGCCGCGCGAGGCGGCCTCGGCCATCCGGGCCGTGGTGCTGGCGCCATCCAGCGCCTCGCGGATGATGTCCGCGTGCCCGCAATGGTGCGCGATCTCCCGGAAGACATGCAGCAGCACGTGCCGTACGGTCCACGCGATCGGCTCCGGCGGTGACCAGGGATACCGGGGGAGTGTCACGAGACGGCCGAGATCGGGCTCCTGCCGCACCGTGCGATCGAATTCCGCCGCCGCCGCGTGAAAGGCGTCGAGCAGCCCGGCCAAGGTCTCGCCGTCGGTCATCCGATTGCTGTCGGGATCGAGGTCGGCCCAGCCGACCTCGCCGGGCGCCGTACCGTCCACCACGGCGAGCCAGGTCCGCTGCACGTCACCGAGATGCTTGACCAGGCCGCCGAGCGTCAGCTCGCTGACGGTGGTGGTGAGTCCGGCTTGCTCGTCACCGATGTCCGCGACGGTGTAGAGGAAGTTGGTGCGCTGATCGGCGACGATCGCGAGAAGATCCTCGCGTTCCCCGGCCCGTGCGTCGTCGGCGCCGGTCGTTCCCATGAACGTTCCCCCTCCGGACGGTTCGTGGCCGCACACACTACGGCGTCTCCCGGGCGGCCGGGGATCGGAGACGCGACGGGTGCGAGGGGTGCGACGGGTCTCAGGTCCGCACCTCTCCGTGCATCTGTTCGCCGAAAGCGACCGACGGTGCCTGCCGCACCCCGGCGCGGTCCAGGCTCAGCCGCAGAGCCGTGACCAACAGTGCGGCGACGGCGAACCCCGTTCCAAACCAGGTGAGTTGACGTGCTCCGTACGCGGACAGGACCCACCCCCCGACCGCCGTTCCGACCGTGATGCCGAGGTTCGAGAACGAGATGAAGAGGCTGTTGCCGAACTCGGGCGCGTCGGAGGCGTCCCGCCCCAGCCAGCTCTGGCTCACGACGAGCCCGCCCGAGTGCACGGCCCCCCAGACCAGTACGGCGACGACCATCGGCGCGAACAGGGGGCCCACGGTGTACAGGAGCACGTAGACGAGCAGGCACAGAACCGGGTAGCCGACCGCGGTACGAATGAGGTCGCGCCGCAACAGCTCACCGAAGACGAAGTTGCCGAGGACCATCACCACGCCGAACGCCATCAGCATGGCGCTGACCCAGGTGCCGTCCATGTGCGTGACCTGGCCCAGGTACTCGGCGAAGTAGCCGTAGACCGAGAACATCGCCGCGAAGACGAGAACGACGGACGCGATGGTCAGCCACAACCGCAGCCGCTTCAGAACCTTCAACTGGGCACCGTAGGAGACCCGTTGACTGACAGGCATCGGCGGGACGAACAACAGCATGCCGATGAAGGCGAGCAGATTGACGAGCGCGCCGAACCAGAACGCCGTGGCCAGGGACACATGCTCGGCGAGGTACGAGGTCAGTGGCACCCCGAAGGCGAAGCCGACGGTGACGCCGCCGAACACGGTGGTCGTGGCGCGGGTGGCGTCCTCGGCGGGCACCAGCCGCGCGGCGGTCGCGAGCGCGACCGCGAAGAACACGGGATGGAAGAGCGCGGGAACGATACGGAAGGCGAGCATCACCTCGTACTGCGTGGTGAGCGCGTAGACGGCGTTGGATACGGCGAACACGGCTATCGCGGTCGCGAGCACCTTCTTGCGGTCGATGCCGGAGGCGAGCAGCGTGGTGAACGGCCCGGATACGGCGATGACCAGGGCGAACACTCCGACGAGCCAGCCCGCGGTGGACGGTGCGACGTCGAGTTCCGCCGAGACCTGGGGGAGCACACCGACCATGCCCATCTCGGTGGTGATGATCCCGAACACGCCCAGGGCGAGCACCAGGACGGTGACGGAGGCCTTTCTCATGGCGACCTTTCATCAAATCTAGAAAAGTAGATATATGCGAGCCTGAGGCGGCGCGCGCAGGGGATTCGTCGGGTCTACAGCTCGTCGCGGACGTGCGCGGCGAACTCCGCGATCACCGGCTCGTTGCGCCGGTAGTACGTCCACTTGCCGATGCGTTCCGAGGTGAGCAGCCCCGCGTCCTTCAAGGTCTGCAGGTACCCGGACACCACTGACTGCGCCAGTCCGGCACGCTTCTGGATGTCGCCCACGCACACCCCGATGTGGAAGCCGAGCCCCTGCTGTCGGTAGGAGTCCTCGTCGAAGTACTTCTCCGGCTCCCGCAGCCACTGCATGAACTGCAGGCGTGCGGGATTGGCGAGCGCCTTGTGTACGGCCAGGGGGTCCACCGGCCTGCCTCTCCGTTCGGCTTCTGGTTCATATCTAGCTTTCTCGATATGTAGGCGCAAGTCAAATCGTCGAAATCGGCCAGAGCGCTGATCCAATCGTTATGCGGGACTAAGAGGGCAAGTGATGCACTGTGTGACGCATGTGGTCATAGGTTCATTGACGGGTACGCGACGGTCGCAGGAAGCTGAGCAGCCCCCCACGGAAGCCCTTTCTACTCCCAACCGTTGGATTACCCATGCGCACAGTTGCTTCCGCAGGCACGCTCACGGCCGCCGTCACCGCGGCCCTGCTGCTTGCCCCTACGGCATACGCCACCGCCCCCGGCGACAACGGCACCGTGAAGATTCACGATGCCTCGACCGGTGAGGAGCTCCGTAAGAACGAGCCTCACGTGTGCACCTTCTATCTCGACGCCTTCGGTTTCGACGCCGAGCAGAGCGTCGACTGGCGCATCGAAGCCTGGGCCCCGACCGCCCATGTCAAGGGCGAGACCGTGAAGTCCGGTTCGCTGACGCTCGACGGTGAGGGGCATGGTCGTTCGCAGGACCAGTCCCTGCCCGACGGTCACTACAAGCTGTTCTGGAACTTCGCCGGTGAGCACGGCCGGGCCAAGCACAAGGTCTTCTGGGTCGATTGCGGCGAAGATTCGAAGCCGGGCGGTGAGAAGCCCGGTGGTGGCAAGCCGTCCCCGTCCGACACCCCGTCCCCGTCCGACACTCCGTCGACGTCCGCGGCCCCGTCGACGTCCGTGACCCCGTCCGGCCCGGAGCAGTCGACCGCGGAGCCCGCGTCGTCCGCCCCTGAAGGCGCTGCCCCGGCGTCCCCGGCTTCGGGCTCCTCCGCTTCTGCCTCCTCGTCACCCTCCAGCCGGACCGGCGGGGACCTCGCCGAGACCGGTAACGGCGCACCCGTCGGCCTGCTGTCCGCAGCGGCCGCCGCGCTCGTCGCGGCCGGCGGCTTCCTGGTGATCCGTCGTCGCAAGGCGCAGCAGCAGCACTGACGCGCCGATTCCTGTGTGCCCCCGTGCTCCGCGACTTCGAGGGCGGGGGCGCACAGCGGCTGGACGAACAGGCTGCCGTGCAGGCACGCGCGCCTCCGCGCACAGGCCGGGACCATCCGGTGCCCGGTGAACAACCCCACCGGTGAACTCGCGTGCGAAGCGGCGGAGATGGTGGACGTACCACCGGCAAATCACCGGCGCAGCTCGATCCGGCTCGCCTGACGGGGCGAAGTTCCGTTCGCGTGGCGGGAGATGGAGGCGATGCGGTACGGTGACGAAACCATCACCCTCTGTGCGCGTCCGTGTACATGGGGCAGCCCCCGGCGGTGCTGGTAACACCATCCGAGGGCCTACACCACCAGTGGAAGAGACCCACCGGAAATGCTGCGTCATGCTATCGCGCCCACCGCGCGCTATACGAAGGCATCACACGATGTCGTCCGCCATCCGCGTCTGAGTAGTGACGCGAAGATCCTGCTCCTGTACGTCCAGGGCTTGCCCGAGGGCCCCACGTACAAGCCGTTGAGCGAGCTTGCCCAGAAGCTGGGCATCAAGGGCCGCGCGTACCAGAAGGCGAAGGAACAGCTGGTCGAGCACGGATACGTGCACGAGTGGCGGAGCCAGGGCGGCGGGGGCCGCTGGCTGACCGAGCAGTTGGTCGCGAACAACCCTCTGACGAGCGAGCAGGCGGGGCACCTGAGAGAGACCTCGCCCACGGCCGCCCCGCCACCGAGTAAGCGGTTCCCGACGGTCGGTGAACCGACTGCCCGGACGGTCGGTGGCTATCAACCGGTAGAAGACCACAGTGACAAGACCACTCCCCACCCACCCTCCGAACCCGAGCCGACGCCCGGACCCGCACCGGAACCGACCCCGACGACCCCGGCACCGGACCCAACGCAACTCGCCCGAGCGGAACGCGTCCTGCTCTCCCTGCGCCACACGCGCCGCGAACTCCACCTGGGAGTGAGGGAAGCACGCGCGCTGGCCGTGGAGGCGGTCAAGTGGCTGGAACGCGGCCTGACCGAGTCCGACCTCCGCCACGCCTTACTCGCCGAACGCCCCGAGAACGGCGTGCGCTCGGCCGTCGGCTTCCTCCGCCACCGCCTCATCCAGAAGCTCCCCGAGCTCCGGCTCCCACCGCTGCCGCACCAGCCCCAGCCCGTCCGCGAGCTGTTGGAGTGCAAGGGTCCGGGCGGCAAACACGTCTTCCGCCCACTGGCCGACGAGACGGAATGCGCACCGTGCCGCCGGTCCGCAGCGCAGGCGCCTCTCCACGGCGCCCCCGCGCCGGAGCCCGACCGCATCCCGTGGCGGGAACGGATCGCGAGAATCAGCGGGACGTCGGCCGCCCTGCCCGCGCGACAGTAGGACTGTCCGACCCGACTGCCATAGTGCGGCCCATGGATGAGAACTCCTTCTGGGCCCTGCTGGAGGGCTCTCAGCAGCGGACCGGTGACCCGGACCAGCGGCTGGAGGCACTGCGTGAGCAACTCATGCAGCGGTCACCGGCAGAGATCGTGCAGTTCCAGGCGTGCCTGCACCGGGTGCGACGGCGGATCGACACGTGGGAGATGTGGGTGGCCGCCGAGCAGATCCACGGAGGATCGTGCTCCGACGACAGTTTCTGGTACTTCCAGTTCTGGGTGCTCGGCCTCGGCCGAGAGACGTACGAGAGGGTGGTGGCCGATCCGGATTCGTTGGCGGAGACCCCGAAGCTGCGCGCACTGGCCGGACGCCCCCTGCAGGACTGGTCGGACGACGAGTGGCCCGAGTGGGAGTCGCTGGACTACGTCGCGGCCGAGGCCTTCGACATGCTGACGGGCGAGGAGGAAGGCCTTGAGAAGGCACTGGAGGCCGAGGGCCTGGACCTCCCCTGCAACCCCGAACCGAGCGGAGAGGCGTGGGACATACGCAACGCGGACGAAGCGTCGCGTCGGCTGCCACGTCTCAGCCGGATGTTCCCGCTCGCCGGCTGCTGAGAGCCTGCCGGGTGACCTCCGACCGGGCGGCCACGCCCTGGTGCGCACGCTTCCCGCGTTGTCGTCGGTCGCCGACGCTCCGCGTCGACTCCCTCCTCCGCCTTGGAATCGCACGCACCAGACCGCGTCCGCCATCCGATCCGAGGTCACCCGACAGGCTCTGAGTCCACGCGGGAAATCTTGAGAGAGACGGCCGTCGGCTCGCCGTTGACCAGAACGGGCATCCCTGGTGGTTCCGCTATCCGGCCACGGCTGCACGCCTCGCCGCCCAGAAACGGTGGACAACCCAGCCGGCAGTGAACACAGCGCCCGTCCAGACGATGACCTCGGCGAGAACAATGGTCGGGGTCAAGGTGGCGTGCGGTCGGGGCGGTAGCACGACCATCTGCACGGCAGCACCCACCGGAACCGTCAACGCCGCAAGCAAGCCGATCAATCCAGGCCGCCGGATGGCTGCACCCACCGCGCCCAGGATCAGCCCGAGCGGCACTCCCGCCACCCACCACCTGACCATCTCCGTTTCGGCCCCCGAGGCGAAGGCGTCCGTCACGTAGTACGCCCCCGTGGCAGCGATCAGCGCCAAGGCCCCGGCCAGCGCGCCTCGGACCGGTGTCCCCGCCAGCCAGCCCACCGCCACCGCCAGCGCGGCCCAGGACCAGCCTGCGTCCACCAGCAGGCTGAGCACCTTGGCAGCGCCGGCCCAAACGGTGCCCCTAAGAGGGGCGCCGAGCTCCCCGTAGGGGGAGGAGAGCGCGTTGATGAGCGAGGTGGCCGCCCCGAATCCCGCCCCAGCCGCAAGAGCACCCATCGTGATCTTCATACCGGGAGAGTATCCAGCAGGCGCCTGCCGGGGCCGCGAGTGGGCGCTGTCGGCTTTCCAGTAGTGGCTGTATCGCCTAGGCAAGAGGCTTCATGTCCTGAGGTGGGCAATCGCGTTGCCCAACCTGATCTGCCCTCCACAGGTACTGGCTGCTCAACTGGATCGCCTGGCCGACGTCATCGGCATGGACACTGTCTACCTCGGTGTCGTCCCCCTCCACGCATCGATGGAGGTTCCCCCGGCCAACGGCTTCTGGAGCTTCGAAGCCCGCCCGTGAGCACCGAGGACTGGCATGCCGAACTATGGCTCGACGACGTGGACACCATTGCCACGTACCAGCGGGTGTGGCAGTCCCTGAATGAGTCGGCCCTGTTAGGGGCGGAGACACAACACGTGATCGCCCAGGCTCGACGGAGCGTCGACGCTCGCTGACGTGTTCCGCAACTTGAAGTTGGGTGCTTGGTCTCAACTGCTGCCCGAGGGCGCCGGATCTGATCACGTGCACCCACGCGCCTCTACATGGTCTGTCGCAGGTTTCGTACAAACTCGTCCCAGGCACTCCTCTGGACGGATACGCGGGGCCCTCCGGGGCGTTTCGAGTCGCGTACGCCGACGGCGGATACCAGGTCAGCAACTTCGACGCACTCGGTGCCGCTACCGCCGCTGTACGACGACTTGAACCAGTGCACGCATTCGTGATCCATCAAAGCTCCTTGCAGGCCTCATTCAGGAGCGCGGCAGACAGATCGATATCCAGCGCCTGCGCACGCAAGTACTCGAATGCCAATCTATAGCGTGCGAGTTCCTGCGGCTTCTCCATGAAGAGACCGCCGCCGATGATGTCCACGTACACGACGTCGAGTTCAGGTGCAGGGCCGCCGAGGACGACGAAACTTCCTACCGCTGCGGCATGGGCGCCCGCCATGAACGGCAGTATCTGAACGGTTACGTGGGGCTGCGAGGCCTGTGCGCAGAGATGCTCCAACTGCTCGCGCATGATGGCGCGGCCACCCACGATGCGTCGGATGACTGCCTCGTCAATCACGGCCCAGATGTGCGGAGGCTCCGCCCGAACGAGGAGCTCTTGCCGTTTCATGCGGATGTCCACCATGTGGTGGATTTCCTCGTCCGTGCACCGCATCTCCGAAGCGCGGTGCACTGCCTCGGCGTACGCTCGCGTCTGTAGTAGGCCGGGCACGTACATGCAGGCGTAATGGTCCTCACTGACCACTTCGTCTTCAAGAGTCAGCATGAGGTTCATTGACTCAGGAATTGGGTCTGCGAGAGAGCGCCACCAACCCTGGATCCGTGCACCCTTGGCCAGCTCGACCAGCGACGCACGTTCCTGATCCGAGGCGCCGTATTCACGGCAGAGGGCATCGACTGCGGGCCACTTGACCGTGCCTTCCTTCGTCTCGTAGCGACTCAAGGTTGCCTTGGAGATGCCGACCCGAGCTCCGGCCTCTTCCAATGTGAGGCCCTTGCCCTCGCGGAGGCGGCGCAGGTCCGCACCGAGTTGGCGTCTGCGGGTAGTTGGTCCGACTGGCATGGCTGTGGTCCTTCATGTTGATCCCTCAGAGCGTGCCGCGTGCGGGGTGCATCGAGCAAGACAGCGCACTTCGGGGGCGCGCGTTGGTTCATGTGCTCCCACTACTGCTGGATGAGAGTTCCATTTTGAGAGTCTCAGTGCCACTGTATGAGAAAGATCGGACACACACAGTGACCGTCTTGCGTGAGGGGTGATCGGCTTGGATGAGTGTCGGTTCGGCGTGGACAGAAAGGCATGGGATCTGGCGTTTCTGGCCAGCGCGGAGGAGGTTGCCGGCCTGCGGCGAGTGATGCGGTTACACCTGGAGCTCTGGGGCCTGTCGGGGGTCATCTACGCGGCGCAGATCTGTGTCACGGAGCTGGTTGCAAACGTGGTCAGGCATGTAGGTCCCGGGACCCCGTCGTGTCTCGCCGTATCCATGAACGGGAGCCGACTCCGCATCGAGGTGAGCGATCCCGATCTGCGAGCACTTCCTACGCTCATTAGGGCGGCGGGGGAGAGCGAGGCCGGGCGGGGCATGGTCCTTGTGGACGGGGTCGCAGATTGCTGGGGTGTCATCCTGCGAGGTGACTCCAAGGTCACCTGGTGTGAGCTAGCTACCGGCCTCCGGTCATCAAACGATCACGTTGATAGTCCCCAAATCGCGAAAGTGGAAGCACTGCTGGGGCTCTGCGGACTTAGCGGCGTCCCGGCGAGGTCGCAGCGTGAACGGCTGAATCTCACCCTAGGGAGGGGGATGGTCATCGATCTCGTTGTCGACCTCCTTCATTGGCTCCGTGCCCACGGTTGCGATCCGGACGACGCCCTCGACTGCGCGCGGACGCAGTTCGAGTCCGAGGTGGCGGAGCCAGCGTGAAGCGACCCTCGGTTGAGGAGTTTGGCGAAATCGCCACAGAGGCGGCCGACTTGGATGTGCGATGCGGCTGGACGGGCTCGTGCAACCTGTGGTGCCTCGTGATCGCTGCTCGGCATTGTGGCAATGCGTAGCAGTGTCCAGAGGGTAGGAGCAGGGCGAGGTGGGCTGATTCTGTGGCCGCGGCCACGATGGGGTGGGCGGCTTGCCCTGGCGCTCGCCCCAGCCGCAAGGCATTGCCAATGCGTCGCTTTGGGACATTTTTCGATGGAAAATGGCCATGATCAGCCGGAAGAGTTGATCGAACACTAGTACTCGGCAATATGTTCGCATGTCGCCATCGAAGCCCATCTATTTTGGCCCGCCTCCTGACGTGAGCGAGGGGCAATGGTTTCGAACTCACGACGCTCTGTATGCGGCCGATGTGCACCGGTTTCGTGGTCAAGGCATCTCGGGAACGCCGCACGAAGGTGTCGACTCGATAGTCGCCAGCGGTGGCTATGCCGGTGATGAGGACCTGGGTGACACCATCATCTATACGGCGCAAGGCGGATCGCCGGACAAGGACGGTCACATCACGGAGAATCAGTCACTGACTGGGGTCAACGAGGGGATGCTGATCAACTATCGGGAGGGCTTGCCCATCCGATACGTACGCGGTCTAGGGATAAAGAGGCGCAAGGCGACGGAAGGCTACCGATACCGGGGTCTGTACCTCGTGGAGGGTTACTGGAGCGTGCTGACTGAGGGTGGGCACCTCATGTGGCAGTTCCGTCTTGCGAAAGCCTCGGCGGGGGAGCGCTGGGGCTCGGACGAGGTGAGCGATACAGGTGTGCGTGACGAGACGCCCCCGGTTCAGCAAGCGGCTGCAAGGTACGTCAGCACCCAGCGTCGTGTGCGTAACACTCAGGAGGCCCGCGCTATAAAAGCGCTCTACAACAACACCTGTCAGATGTGCCGTGTCCCGGTCGTGGTAGACGTTAATGGCGCGCGGTACAGCGAGGGCGCGCACATACATGCACTCGGTAGACCACATGGTGGTCGCGACATCCGGAGCAACATCCTGTGTCTGTGCCCGAACTGCCACGTGCTCTTCGATAGCGGGGCACGTCTTATCACTGATGACCTCAAGGTCGTGGACGCCCTCAGCCGACGGGTGCTCGGAGATCTCCACGTGGAGCCCGAGCACCAGATTGACCCAGCGTGTGTGCACCAGCATCGCTCGCGGTGGGCAGATCGTTCAGATGGTGTCTAGCTCTCCCGACATCGCACAGCGGGGGATTAGCTGGCAGCGATTGTCGAGTAGGTCCACACGTCTGCTGGCATCTCGTGGCGGAGCTGCCACACGATGCCCATAGGCTTGCTGCCCTTGTGTTCCACGTACTCGGCGGGGCCAAGGAGTATCCACGGCTGGGGCCCGCCGATGTCCGTCTTCTTGTAGCGGCGGACGAAGAGTAGGACGTGGGTGCCCTCCTCCTTGTGGGTCTGGTAGCGGATCCCCGTGGGGGATGCCTCTGAAGTCTGGTTCTGGGATTCCCAGTGGAACAGGGACTCGTTCCGGGCGTAGTCCTTATAGCGAGTCTCTGGTGAGAAGTCCTTCTCGTCCTTTTCGAGGGTGATGAGTAGTGCGTCAGTCTGGATGCTTTCGCACCACTTCACACCTTCGCGGAAGTGTCCCGGCATGAAGCCACCCACGTAGGACTGCCCCAGGGCGGGGAGGATCTCTTCCCGACTGTACGAGGAGTGCACTGTCAGCGGCAGGCTTGCATGCCTGCCGAGCAGCGGGACGGGTACGTGGTCGACCTGGTCCAGGACATGGGTGAGGACCTGGCGGAGCTCGTCGCGGAAGGCGTGCTGAGGACGAAGTGTGTTGAAGCCCTCCTGGTAGCTGTTGAAGTCGCCGCCCAACGGCCACAGAGAGAAGAAGAACATGCGCGCGTACGCCTGTTCCTGCTCGCTGAGGTCGTCGTATGTGGGGGCCTCGTCAGCGAGGAGCTTGCTGTACGCGGCGACTCGGAGCGGGTCATCGACGTGAAGGAACGCCGATACGCGCTTCAGCAGCGGAGCTTCTCCCTCCGGCCCGGTCTCAGGGAGGAGCTTGGCCCTGCGGAGTAGACCCGTCCATGAATTCCCGTTGCCCCGGTAGAGCTCCTTGAGCTCTCGACCGCTCTCCTTGAGGTACTCCGCTAGCTGAGGCTCGGCGTACGCGGCGACCTCTCGTGCTAGCTGAGTGACATTGACGCTGATCTGGCTGCGGATGTTGTCAATGATCAGCTCCTTGGCCTTCGACTCAAGGATGATCTGGCAGCCAGACGGCAGCTGCGGAAAGTCGTGCTCGATGTTGGCGAGCAGGCGATTGCGAGTGAGGTTGGTCAGCGCGCGGAACTGCTCCTCGAAGCGGAATTCCTTGCGGTGCTGACCGATGAAGTCCAGCACAGTGAGGACGGCCTTGTCCTCGGTCCGACGCAGGCCTCGTCCCAGCTGTTGGAGGAAGACTGTGGCGCTGGAAGTAGGGCGCAAGAGGAGCAGAGTGTCGACGTCAGGGATGTCGAGTCCCTCGTTGAACAGGTCGACGGAGAAGATGACGTGAAGCGTGCCGGCCTTGAGCTGATCCAGTGCGTCTTTGCGCTCGTGGCGTGAAGTCTCGCCAGACAGGGCGACCGCATGGAGGCCGGCTCGTCGGAAGAAGTCGGCCATGAAGACGGCGTGGGCGACTGACACGCAGAAGCCCAAAGCGCGCATCGAGCTTGGGTCGGCAACCTTGTCCTTCACAGCCTGCACGACAAGCCTGGCTCGTGCGTCATTGCCAGTGAAGAGATTACTGAGGGCCGTGGCGTCGTACGATCCCCGCTTCCAGGCGATGGCGCTCATGTCGGTGTTGTCGGTGATGCCGAAGTAGTGGAATGGACTGAGCAGGTCGTTCTCCAGGGCTTCCCAGAGGCGCATCTCTGCTGCGATCCGACCTCCAAAGAACTCGTCCTGGACGTTCAGTCCATCCATGCGTTCCGGGGTAGCGGTGAGTCCCAGCAGTTCCTTGGGGTCGAAGTGATCCAGGATCCGCCGGTACGTGGGGGACGTGCCGTGATGGAACTCGTCGATCACGATGACGTCGAAGTGGTCTGGAGTGAAGCGGTCCAGCGCACGTGAGTTGAGCGACTGGACGCTGGCGAACACATGCGTCTGGTTGTCGGGGATCTCCCCACCGACAAGGAGCTCGCCGAAGTTCGCGTCAATCAGCACGTCCTGGTAGACGCGCAGAGACTGTTCCAGAATCTCCTTGCGATGGGCTACGAAGAGCAGCCGTGGGTCACGGCCCAGCGTCTGCCGCAGCCGCTTGAAGTCCAGAGCTGCCATCACGGTCTTGCCTGTGCCGGTCGCGGCAACGAGGAGGTTGCGGTGCCGATCGTGGACGGTGCGCTCCACTTCGAGGCGTTCCAGCATGTCGCGCTGGTGAGGGTAGGGATGGACCTCAAGTCCAGAGAGCGTGATCGTGGTGCCGCCATTCTGGTTGGATCGGCCCGCCTGAGACAGCGCATCGTCCAGTCGCTGGGCGTCGCTGTCGGGGTCGTACGGCTCGAAGGAGCGCTCGCTCCAGTACGCGTCGAATGTCGCCTCGAACTTGCGGAGGACGGAGGGGGTGGCGACCGACGACAGGCGCACGTTCCATTCGAGCCCGTCGAGAAGCGCAGCCTTGGACAGGTTTGAGCTGCCCACGTACGCCGTGTCGAAGCCGCTTCCGCGGCGGAAGAGCCAAGCCTTGGCATGGAGGCGTGTTGAGCGGAGCTCGTAATTGACCTTTACTTCGGCGTCGAACTCGCGGACCAGGCGATCCAACGCGCGTCGCTCTGTTGCTCCGATGTAGGTCGTTGTCAGCACGCGGATGGGCACACCACGGTCGCGTGCGGAGGAAAGTGGCTGCTCAAGGACCCGCAGTCCGTGCCACTTCACGAAGGCACAAAGGAGATCAACGCTGTCCGCCGTAGCCAACTCGGCGCGCAGCTCAAAACCCAGGCTCGGGTCATCCGGCGAGTTGGTGATCAACGCCGTCTCGGAGAGGGGTGTCGCCGGGCGAATCGCGTATACGCCGGGAGCCTCTTGCTCCGCGACTGCGAGTAGTTGCCGGGGGCCGTCGATGACGAGGTCGGCCCACTCGGCCGCACCCTCGATCGTGTTGAGCGACTCCAGGATGTGGTTGGCGGCGATCACCTGCTCCGCAGGTGACAGGCCCTGGAGGACGTGGCGCACGACGGTCGCGATATGGCGCGACAGCACGTGAGGCACGGACTCGTGGCCGACTATGTCATCGATGGAACGCCAGCCTGTTGAGTCAAGCCGCTTCATCCGCTCTTCTAGACGACGGGTGATCAGCGTCTCGTAAAGCCCAGCAACCGGAGCTGCGTCGCCTGCAAAGTCGTTGGGCATGACCGAGTCCCCCTCATCTCGTCACCTACCCGTGCAGTTGTATCAAGCGGGGCTGACAAGCTGTGGGTCTGCCCATGCCTTCACTGGCGTCTCGGTTGTTGGGTCCCACCTTCGGGGCTTCTGCCGAGGTCCCGCACATACCCGAGCCCCGGCCGTCCGCTCAGCACGACTTCTTCTCCGGTGGGGACGAATCCCGCGCGGGTCAGGACCGCTTGTGAGGCCGGGTTGTCGTGTGTGGTGGAGGCCCGCAGTGTGGTCAGGCCGTACTCCTCGGCTGCCAGGGTGCAGAGGTGGCGGACGGTGGCCGTGGCCAGGCCTCGGCCGGTGGCCTTCTCGGCTACGCGGTAGCCGAGTTCGGCTGAGCCGTTCGCCGCGTCGACCAGGTTGAAGCGGCCCAGGATCACACCCAGGTCGTCCACCAGGACGTGGAAGTGACAGGCACCCGTGGCCTGTTCGGCGAGGAGGGCCGCGAGGCGGGCGTCGAAGTTCGTGAAGTAGTCGTCGCCGCGGTCCGGGACCGATGCGGCGAAGAACATGCGGTTCTCCTGCTCGAACGCGAGCAGGGCCGGGGCGTGATCGAGGTGGAGACGCTGGAGGTCGGGCATGGCTGCACCATACGGATCGGCGGCATGACGGGGCCATCGGGATTCCGGGGGACGCCACCCCCGTCGTCGTGTCGTGACACTCGCGGCCCGATGTGTCACGTTCGCGCGCGAGGTCATGGGTGGCCGTGCGGTACGGGAACGGCCCCGGCCGGGCCGGGGCCGCCCCTCCGAGTCGTCGGTTCAGTCCGTGCCGTGGCACTCCCGGTACGTCCGGCCCGAGCCGCACCAGCACGCCGCGTTGCGGGCCGGGGGCCAGGGGGTCGCCCGGCCGCGGGCGGCGAGGGTGGTGGCGTACTGGGGGAGGAGGTCCGGGTCGGCCGGGGACGTGGCCTCCGAGGCGGCGAAGGCCTCGTACGACGGGACCGTGCCGGTCACGATGCCGAGGTTCGGGGTGCCTGCGTGGTGGAGGTCGCGGAGGGCGGCCTCCAGGCGGGCCAGGTGGTCGGGGTGGGAGGGGTACTCGCTGCGCAGGTTCGGGTACGCGGTGAGGAGTTCGTCGAGTTCGGCGGCCGGCCAGTGCAGCACCGCCACCGGGAACGGGCGGGACAGCGCGGTGCGGTACGTGCCCAGTTCGGCGCGGATGCGGGTGATCTCGGCCCGGAGCTCGCCCGGGTCCGAGGAGCCCAGCGCCCACAGGCGCTTCGGGTCGTGCAACTCGTCCAGCGGGACGGCGGCGGTGTGGAGGGTGTCGGCCAGTTCGTCCCAGACGTCGTGGTCGGTGCCCATCAGCCTGCGCACACGGTGGCGGCCGATCAGCAGCGACTGCGTGGCGTACGGGACCTCCTCGCCCGGCGTCAGGAGGAGGGTCAGCGCGGTCGTGAAGCAGTCGTGGGCCGCGGTCAGCTCGTCGTGCGATTCGAGGGTCTCGGCCACGATCTCCCACGGCGCGGGGTCGAGCGGGCCCGCGGCGCGGATGCCGTCGAGGATCGCGCGGGCCTCGGCCTCGTGGCCGTACTCCCACAGGTTGGCCGCGTTCAGGGCCTTCACCAGGTGCGGGTGGTCGAGGTCGGGGGAGGCGAGCAGTTCGTCGTAGAGGGTGGTGGCGCGGGCGCGGTCGCCGGCGAGCTCCAGGTGGGCCGCGGCCTGGAGGAGCAGCGGCTCACGGTCCTCCGGATACTGCGCCGCGGTGCGCAGCAGGCGCTCGGCTTCGGTGGTGTGGTCGGCAGGCGTGTCGGGGCGCATGAATCACACCGTACTGCTGTGCGGCACCTGCACGGAGGGCGGTTCCGGCTCTGGAGAGTTGGGGGACATGGCCCTATCGTGCGGGCCGTGCGGAAGCGGATACCGGTTGTGACGCAGCGGAACTCGCGAGGGCGCAGGGCCGCCGCGCGCGGGCTCTGGACGGGTGCCGAGGCGGTGGTCACCCTCGGCGTCGTCCTGTTGTTGCTCGTTGTTCATCAGCTGTGGTGGACCAACCGGCAGGCCCGCGCCGACGCCCGGCACGAGGTGCGGGCCCTTCAGCGGGAGTGGGCGGAGCCGGAACGGGAGAAAGCGGGGCAAGACGGGAAAGGGCAGCCGCAGGGGGACGGCGACGGTACGGGGGGCCGCGGCGGGTCCGGCCCCGGGGCCTCCGGTGGCCGGGCGTCCGCGGGGCGCACCGCACCCACCGGACCCCGCCGGGATCAGGCGTATGCCGTCATCCATATCCCGCGGCTCGGGCTCGCCGCCCCCGTCGCCCAGGGCATCAGCAAGCGCGGGGTGCTCGACAAGGGGTACGTCGGGCACTACCCGGGCACCGCGCAGCCCGGCCGGGCGGGGAACTTCGCGCTCGCCGGGCACCGCAACACGCACGGCGAGCCCTTCCGTCACATCAACCGGCTGCGGCGCGGGGACCGGATCGACGTCGAGACGCGGGACGCCGTCTACACGTACACCGTCGACCGGACGCTCGGGCGGACCAGTGCGCGCGACGGCGGTGTCATCGCGGCCGTCCCGCGCAGCAATGTGAAGCCGTACCCCGGCTACACCGCGGCCGGCTCCTATGTGACGCTCACTACGTGCACGCCCGAATTCACCTCCCGATACCGGCTTGTCGTATGGGGGAGGCTGACGGATGTCCGGGCGCGGTAGCGAGGCCGTAAGGTTCCCTGACGTGCTCAGAAGACGTCCGCATCTGTTGTGGTTGCTGGTTCCCTATGTGCTGTACCTGGGGGCGCTGCCGTTCGTGAACCGGGTCCATCCCGTGGTTCTCGGACTGCCGTTCCTCTTCGTGTGGCTGCTCGGTGCGACCCTGCTGACACCCGTCGCCGTATGGCTGACCCGACGGGGGGACCGCCGGTGAACGCCACGATCGCGACCTCCGTCTTCGGGGTCTTCATGGCCGCCACCGTCGCCCTCGGGCTGCTCGCGATGCGCGGGCGGCGGAGCGGGAGCGGGGGCGGTGGCGGGCTCGCGGAGTGGTCCGTGGGCGGACGCAGCCTCGGGACCGTGTTCATCTGGGTGCTGATGGCCGGTGAGGGCTACACCAGCTTCAGCTACCTGGGCGCCGCGGGATGGGGCTACAACTACGGGGCGCCGGTGCTCTACGTGGTGGCGTACATGTCCTGCGGCTACGCCGTCGGCTATGTCGTCGGGCCGATGCTCTGGGCGTACGCGCGCAAGCACGGGCTGGTCGGGATCACCGACATGGTGGCGCACCGCTTCGGGCGGCCCTGGCTCGGCGCGCTGGTCGCCGTCCTCGCGACCGTCTTCCTGCTGCCGTACATCCAGCTCCAGATCACCGGCATGGGCGTGGTCGTCTCGACCATCTCCTACGGTGCCATCGGCCTGAACTGGGCCTACTTCATAGCCTTCGCCGTCACCACCGGCTTCGTCGTGGTGAGCGGGCTGCGCGGCAGCGCGTGGGTGTCCGTCCTCAAGGACGTCCTCGTGATCGCCACGCTCGGCTTCCTCGCCTTCTACGTTCCGCTGCACTACTTCGACGGGTACGGGCCGTTCCTCGACCGGCTCGTCACCGAGAAGAGCGAGTGGCTGACGTTCCCGGGGCACGGGGACAGCGGGCTCGGGCAGGCGTGGTTCATCACCACCTCGTTCCTCAACTCCCTCACCGTGGTGATCTTCCCGACGACCGTCGCCGGCTATCTCGGCGCGAAGAACGCAGACGTGCTGCGCCGCAACGCGATGCTGCTGCCCGCCTACAACGTGCTGCTCTTCGTGCCGATGCTGCTCGGCATGGCGGCTCTCTTCGTCGTGCCGGGGCTCGTCGGCGCCGAGTCCAACCTGGCGCTCCTCAAGCTCGTCGTGGACTCCCTGCCGGCCTGGGCGGTCGGCATCATCGGTGTGGCCGCCGCGCTCTCGTCGATCGTGCCTATGGCCGTCTTCATGCTGGTCATCGGCACGATGTGGGGGCGCAGTGTGCTCTCGCTCGTGCCGCGGTGGGAGCGGCGGCAGAAGGGCGCCGCACAGACGGTCGTGGTGGTCGCGGGGGTGATCGCGCTCGTGCTCACGTACACCGCGCCGAACACCCTCGTACGGCTCTCCCTCATCTCGTACGAGGGGATGGCGCAGCTGCTCCCCATGGTGCTGCTGGGGCTGATGTGGCGGCGGCTGACCCTGCTCGGGGCGATGAGCGGGCTGGTCGTCGGGGTGGGCCTGGTGTGCGGGTTCGTGTTCACGGAGCACGATCCGTTGTGGGGGGTGAACGCGGGCATCGTGGCGCTCGCCGCCAACCTCGTCGTCGCGCTCGCCGTGACGTACGCCGGGCCGCGCGAACGCGACGACCGGCCGGACGACGACGTGCTCGCGCGCGACGGGATCAGCACCGGGGAGGACGGGCAGGGGGACGGGCAGGAGGTCAGCGGCGCTCGCGCAGGAGCAGGACACTGACCGTCGCCACCAGGGCCAGGGCGACCGACAGCAACAGCGCGCCGTTCGCGCCCGAGCCCGTCGCGGCGATCGCGATCGTCAGGGCCACGCCCGCCGACGAGCCGATGTACCGGGCGGTGTTGTTCGCGCCCGAACCCATCGCCGCCCGCTCGGGCGGCACCGACTCGACCGCCAGACGCGGCAGCGCGGCGTTGAGCAGTCCGCTGCCGATGCCGGATATGACCAGCGCGAGCAGCAGCCGCAGCCACAGCGACGCGCCGATGTGCGTGGTGCCCGCCGTGTCCAGGGTGCCCAGCAGCGACAGCACCGCCACCGCGTGCAGGGCGAAGCCCACGGCCAGCTGGTGCCGGGCCACGACCCGGCCCGCGAGCCGCCGCGCCTGCAACGCCACCGCGAACGACGTACCGGACCAGAGCAGGAACAGCCAGGCCGTCCCCAACGCCGACATTCCCAGGGCCTGCTGGATCAGCGTCGGCAGATAGCTGAACAGACCGATCACCGACAGGCCGGTGAACAGCCCGCCGGCCGACGACGCCAGGAACAGGCGGCTGCGCAGCAGCGACAGATCGATCAGCGGCGCCGCGGCCCGGCGCTCCACCGCGACGAACCCGGCGGTCAGGGCGAGCGCGGCGAGCAGCAACAGCCCGACGGGCGCGCGCAGCCAGCCGTCCCGGCCGAGCGTCAGCGCGGTCAGCAGCGCCGTCATCGCGAGGCCCAGCGCCGCGGCCCCCGCCAGATCGGGGCGGCCACCGCGTGGCGCCCGGGACTCTTCGAGCGTACGGAACGCGAACGCGCCCGTGAGCAGGGCCGCGAGCGCGAGCACGGCGTACGGGAGCCGCCAGTCGACGGAGCCGAGCGAGCCCGCGAGCAGTGGGCCGAGCGCGATGCCCGCGCTGACGAACGCGCCCCAGATCCCGGTCGCCCTGATCCTGGCCGCCCCGGCGGGGAACGCGCCGACCAGCAGGCCGAGGCTGGCCGCGAGGATCGCGGCGCTCGCCGCGCCCTGGGCCACGCGCGCCAGGGTGAAGGCGACGGTGGTGGTCGCGAGGGCGCCGAGGCCGGTGGTGATGCCGAGGGCGAGGGTGCCTATGAGGAAGAGCCGACGGCGGCCGTAGTCGTCGGCGAGGCTGCCGACGATCAGGAGGAAGACCGCGAGACCGAGCGGGGCGCCGTTGAGCAGCCAGGCCCGGCCGGACACGGGGGTGGCGAGGGCGGCGGAGATGTCGGGGACGGTCGTCATCGGCGACGTGTAGTTCATCAGCGCGACGGCGGTGGCGGTCGCGGTGGTCGCGAGCGTGGCGCCGGGGCGGAGGGCGGCACGGCGGCGGGTGAGGGGGTCGGTGGCGACGGTGACCGTCGGGGAGCGGGTCAGGGGCCGGGGCGGGGCATCGCGGCTCCGGTGCGTTTCGGGTGTCTCCTGCGCGGCGGAGGGTTGTGGGGGGCCGGGGCGTACGGGCTGTGCCATGGCTTCGCTCCAGGGACTGTGGGCTGCGGAGGGGGGCTGACGGGCTGTTGTGGAACCGGGATCGGGACCGGGACCGGTCCGGGCGGTCTGTTCGACGGGAAAGAGAAGGTTCGGTCATTGAACTCATGTGTCTGTGCCGACGCTAGCACGGCAGGTTCGTTCATTGAACTGTCGCGGGGTAAAGTGGGCGCCATGGCTCTCGGCAAGGACTACGCGGCGCAGCAGTGCTCGATGGCCCGTGCGCTGGAGGTGGTCGGGGAGCGCTGGACGCTGCTGGTGGTCCGCGACGCCTTCTTCGGCGTACGCCGCTACAACGACTTCCTGGCCCACCTCGGCATGCCCCGCGCCGTGCTGGCCACCCGGCTCCAGTCCCTCATCGAGGCCGGAGTCATGGAAAAACGCCGCTACCAGGAGTCGCCGCCGCGCGACGAGTACGTCCTCACCGACAGCGGCGAAGCCCTCTGGCCGGTCGTCCGTACCCTCGGGGCGTGGGGGCGCGACCACCTCCCCGGCACCCTGCGGATGCGCTTCTTCGTCCACGCGTCCTGCGGTACGGAACTGGGCTCGTACGGCGAATGCCCGGCCTGCGCCCGGCCCGTGCCGCCCCGGGACGTCGAGATGCGGCCGGGCGACGGACTCGATCCGGACCCCGCCGATCCGGTCGGCCGTGCCCTGCTGGTGCCGCACCGGCTGCTGCGACCGCTGGACACCGGACGCCCCTGAGGGCGGACGAGTGTGCCGGAATCATCGTGTATAACAGCTGGAGAGCCGAACGCACACCTGCGCGAAGAGCGTGGCTGTGTGAGCCCGGCCGTCAGGCCGTGAAGGGGAAGGAGGGAGGGGCCGATGAGCGGTGACGTGAACCGTCTGCGCGGTGGCCTCGCCCGGCTGCTCCGCCCCCTGGGGCTGCTGCTCTTCTTCGTCACCGAAGTCCTCCTCGCCGAAGGCGGCAGCCTCTCCGCCGCCGTCGCGCTCGCCGCCACGGCGGCCGTCGGCTCCGCGCTCGTCGCCGCCTCGGTCATCAGCGCCCGCTGCGCCGTCCCCGTGCCCCGCACCCGGGTCCGTACGGCCATCCGCGACCGGGAGAAACGCACCGCGTTCCTGCCGCAGCGAGACCCGGACGCCAAGGGGCGCAGGCGCCCCCGAGCCCCCGGCCGTGCCCTCCCGACGGCCGCGTAGGGGCTCGCACCACCCGTAGGCACCCCTCGCGGTTCGTCATGCCGAGTTCATTCTTCTTCCCGGCACGACGAGACCCCCGGAGGGCTCACCCATGTCCGTCTTCATGTCCGCATTCGCCGCTCTGGTCGGCGCAATGGCCGATGTGATGCATCCGCTCTTCCAGGGCGCGTCCGCCGCTGCTGCGATCGTGCTGTTCACGGCGCTCGTACGGCTCGCCGTGCACCCGCTGTCGCGGGCCGCGGCGCGCGGACAGAAAGCCCGCACCAGACTCCAGCCGCAGATCGCCGAGCTGCGCAGGAAACACGGCAAGAATCCCGAGCGCATGCAGAAGGCGCTCATGGAACTGCACAAGGCGGAGAACGTCTCGCCGCTCTCCGGCTGCCTGCCCAGCCTCCTGCAGATGCCCGCCTTCTTCCTCCTCTACCACCTCTTCTCCAGCCAGACGATCGACGGCCACCCCAACGAGCTGCTCGGCCACCAGCTCTTCGGCGCCCCGCTCGGCGAGCACTGGCACGACGCGCTCGCGCACGGCGGACCGTTCGGGGCCCAGGGCATGGTCTACCTCGGCCTGTACGCGATCGTCGCCGTCGTGGCCACCTTCAACTACCGGCGGACGAAGCAGCAGATGGCCGCCAACCCCGTCACCCCGGCCACCGGCCCCGACGGACAGCCGGTGCCGGGCATGGGCGCGATGACGAAGCTGATGCCGCTGATGTCCTTCGCCACCCTCTTCACCGTCTCCGTCGTGCCGCTCGCCGCCGCGCTGTACGTCGTCACGAGCACCACCTGGACCGCAGTCGAGCGGGCCGTCCTCTACCGCGACATGCCGGCCGCGGGCTCCGCCGTGGCCACCGCGGCGTGATCGGGGCGGCGAGTGCACCGGTCCAGTGTGTGAACAGGGTCTTGCGGAGTGATCGGATGTCTTGGACGATCGGACAAGCCTGCGATGGCCGCCACCCATCCGACGGGCCCGATCTCTACCAAGGGGAGAAAGACCGTTGAAGCTGCTTCGTGTGGGAACGGCAGGTGCGGAACGGCCGGCGCTGCTGGACCGGGACGGAACCCTGCGTGACCTGTCGGGAATCGTCGCCGACATCGACAGTGCGCTGCTCGCCGACGAGTCCGCGCTCGCCCGGGTGCGGGCCGCCGCGGCCGCGCCCGGAGAGCTGCCCGCGCTCGATGCCGGGGGCCTGCGGGTCGGGCCGCCGCTCGCCCGGATCGGCAAGATCGTGTGCATCGGGCTGAACTACCACGACCACGCCGCCGAGACCGGTGCGGAGATTCCCACCGAGCCGATCCTGTTCTTCAAGGCGCCGGACACCGTCGTCGGGCCGCACGACACGGTGCTGGTGCCGCGCGGCAGCGTCAAGACCGACTGGGAGGTCGAGCTCGCCGTCGTCATCGGGCGCACCGCCCGATACCTGGAGTCCGCCGAGGAGGGACTCGCGCATGTCGCCGGATACGCGACGGCGCACGACGTCTCCGAGCGCGAGTTCCAGATCGAGCGCGGCGGCACCTGGGACAAGGGCAAGAACTGCGAGACGTTCAACCCGCTGGGGCCGTGGCTGGTCACGGCGGACGAGATCGCCGACCCGCAGGCGCTGCCGCTGAAGCTCTGGGTCAACGGTGAGCTGAAGCAGGACGGCACGACGGCCGACCAGATCTTCCCGGTGGGCGAAGTGGTCCGCTACCTCAGCCACTTCATGACGCTGTACCCCGGCGATGTGATCAACACCGGGACACCGGCGGGCGTCGCGCTGGGGCAGCCCGAGCCCAAGCCGTATCTGAGGGCCGGGGACGTCGTGGAGCTGGAGGTCACGGGGCTGGGGCGGCAGCGGCAGGAACTGAAGGACGCCTAGCGGGAAGACGCCGCGCCCGGGGCGTCCGGTGGCCGCTTCGTCCTCGATCACCGGACGGGCCGAAAAGTACTGAACTAAGACCGACCGGAGGGGTGGGGTGCCGCGTCGATGGCACCCCACCCCTCCTTCGCGTCATGCGCCGATCGTCGTCGCGAACTGTTCCAGCGCCTCGACCACCAGGGCGTGGTCCTCCGCCTGGGGCAGGCCCGAGACCGTGACCGAGCCGATGACGCCCGCGCCCTCGACCGCGATCGGGAACGAACCGCCGTGCGCGGCGTACGTGCCGGGGTCCAGGCGCGAGGCGTCGTCGAACGTCGTCCCCTTCGCCCGGAAACGGGTTCCCACCAGGTAGGAGCTCTCGCCGAACCGTTCCACGACCTTGCGCTTGCGGTCGATCCAGGCGTCGTTGTCGGCGCTCGATCCCGGCAGCGCGGCGTGGAAGAGCTGCTGTGCGCCGCGGCGGATGTCGATCGCGATCGGGGCGTGCCTCTCCCGGGCCATCGCGACGAGCAGGCCGCCGAGGGCGTACGCGTCGTCGTAGCTGAAGTGCGGCAGCGTCAGTCGGCGCTCCTGGGCGATGAGCTCGGAGATGGTCGGAGCGGTGGGGTTCATACGGGCTGCTCCTCGTTGTCGGCGGAGGCGGACGGGGGTGCGGCTGGCAGGGTCACGGTGACGCCCTCGCGGGCCGAGCGGCGGGCGGCCTCCAGGACGTCCAGGGCCGCGGCGGCCTGCAGAGCGGTCACTGGATTGTCACCCCTTCCGCGCAGCGCGTCGGTGACCGCCGCGTAGTACGCGGGGTAGTCGCCCGGCTGCGTGCGGATCGGGGCGCCGCCGCCCGTCAGCGGGGACTCGCCCGAACCGATCCTGCCCCACAGCGTCTCGGGCTCCTCGCCCCACGGACCGCCCGGCGTCGGACGCGCTCCCGCGCGCAGGGCGGCCTCCTGCGGGTCGAGGCCGTACTTCACGTAGCCGGCGGTCGAACCGAGCACCCGGAAGCGCGGACCGAGCTGGGCCGCGGTGGCGCTGACGTACAGATGCGAGCGGACCCCGTTCGCATGGGTGATCGCGAGAAACGTGTCGTCGTCGGCAGCGGCGCCGGGGCGGCGTACGTCGGACTCCGCGTACACCCGCACCGCCGGTCCGAACAGTACGAGCGCCTGGTCGACGACATGGCTGCCCAGGTCGTACAGCAGTCCGCCGATCTCCTGCGGATCGCCCGACTCGCGCCAGCCGCCCTTCGGCTGCGGGCGCCACCGCTCGAAACGGGACTCGAAGCGCTGGACGTCGCCGAGCTCGCCGTCCGCGATCAGCCGGGCGAGGGTGAGGAAGTCGTTGTCCCAGCGGCGGTTCTGGAAGACCGAGAGCAGCAGCCCGCGCTCTTCGGCGAGGGCCGCGAGCTCCCGCGCCTCGGCGGCCGTACCGGCGACCGGCTTGTCCACGACGACCGGCAGACCCGCCCTGAGCGCGGCGGTCGCGATCGGGACATGGGTCCTGTTCGGCGAGGCGATCACGATGAGATCGAGTGTGTCCGCGCGGTCCCACAGCTCCTGGGGCGACGCGGCGAACCGCACGTCGGGGAATTCGGCGCGCGCCTGCGCCCGCCGCTCCTCGTTCGACGTGACGACCGTGTCGAGGGCGAGGCCCTCGGTCGCGGCGATCAGCGGGGCGTGGAAGACGGAACCTGCCAGGCCGTAGCCGACGAGCCCGACGCGCAGGGGGGTCCCGGGCAGTCCGGGCGTCTCGTGAGTCGCGTTGCCAGTCATGCGTGTCACTTAAGCAACGCTGTTGCCAAAGTGCAAGCGACAGGGACAATGGTGCGGTGAACAGGAGTAATAGCGGCGCGAACCTGCCGACGCTGCGCAGCCACAACGCGGCGCTGCTGCTGGATCTGCTGCGGGTGGCGGGCGAGCCCGGTATCAGCAGGCTCGAACTCGCCGAGCGCACCGGGCTCACACCGCAGGCCGTCAGCAAGATCACCGCCCGGCTGCGGGCCGACGGTCTGGTGGCCGAGGCGGGCCACCGGGCCTCCACCGGCGGCAAGCCGCGCACCGTGCTGCGGCTGGTGCCGGACGCCGGGTACGCGGTCGGCCTGCACCTGGACCGTGACGAGCTGACGGTGGTGCTCGTCGACCTGGCCGGCGCGGTCGCCGCGAGCCGCACCGCCCCACTGGACTTCGGCGCCCCGGCGGACGAGGTACTGGCGACGGCGGCGGACGCGGTCGCGGCGGTGCGCGGCGCGGGCGCGGGGACGGCCGGGCGGGGCAGGGGCGTGTCGACCGCGGGCCGGCCGGTGCTCGGGGTCGGCGTGGCGGTGCCGGGGCCGCTCGACCACCGGGGCGGGGTGCTGCACCGCGTCACCGGGTTCCCGCAGTGGGACGGGTATCCGCTGCGGGACGCTCTCGCCGCGAGGACCGGGCTGCCCGTCGTCGTCGACAAGGACACCAACGCCGCCGCCCTGGGGCTCGCCCTGCGCGCGGCCGGCCCGGGCGATTTCGCCTATCTGCACCTCGGGACGGGGCTCGGCGCCGGGCTGGTCCTCGGCGGGGCGCTGCACCGCGGGGCCCGTACCGGGGCCGGTGAGTTCGGGCACCAGACCGTCCAGCTGGACGGTCCGGTGTGCGGCTGCGGCGGGCGGGGCTGCATCGAGGCGCTCTGTCTCGCCGCCGTCGCCCGCGGCGACGTCGCGGAGGCCGCCCGGGTGCTGGGCACCGGCGCCGCCAATCTCGTCGGGCTGCTCGACATCGACCGGGTGGTGCTCGGCGGCCGCACCGTCGCCGCCGATCCCGAGCCGTACGTAGGGGGCGTCCGCGCCGTGATCGACGAGCGGGCCCGCCGGGGCGGGCTCGACGCGCCGGTGCCGGTCACCGCCGCACGAGGAGGGGACCGGCCGGTCGCGGAGGGAGCCGCGCAACTGGTCCTGGCCCCGCTGTTCGGACGGGTCGGGAGCGCGGACACGGGCGAGCGCGGCGCGCGACTGGGCTGATCGAGCGGTGCCCGGCGGCCGGCCGGCCGACCCACCGGCATGTCGGTGCCGGTCGCCTCGCGCGTGCGTGGCAGCGTCGCCGTCCACGACCGGTGAACTCCGGCACACAAAGGCTGGGCGGGTGCTGAGGATCTTGGCCGGACCCGTGGCGGTCGGCGCGCACAGCTCCGGCGCCTTGTGGTTGTACGCGTCGGCCGCCGCTCCCAGGTCCGGCCAAGGTCTTCAGCGCTCTCCCAGCCGACCGTCCCGCGAGCCGCGAAGGGTGATCCCCGCATGCCCTCCACACCACCCTCGTCCGCCACGCCCTCCCCGGCCGGCTCCGGGGCGGGCCGCGCGGCCGACGCCGTGTCGCCCTTCACGTCCGGCATCGCGTCCCTCCCCACGGCGGGCCCCGTGTCCGTCCCGCTCTCCGGCGGGGCGTCCATCCCCGTGTCCACCGCCTCCGCGCGGCCCCCCTCGCCGCCCCTGCGCGTGTCGCCGCTCCCCGGGCGGACACGGCACGGGCTGGCGCTCGGGCTGGCGGCGGCGAGCGTGGTTCCCGCCGTCCTCGGCGGCGCGTCCGCCGCTCCGGCCGCCGCGGCGTCCTCGTCCGCCCCGGTCTCGAAGCCGGAGGCCGCCACCGCCGACCAGCCGCCCGCCTGCGGTGATCCGGCGGCGAGCGAGTTCCCGATCAGCGCCCGTATCCGCGGCGGCCCGGACACCTACGCGCCCGGCGGCGGCTACGGGACCTGGTACCTGGACCTGACCAACACCACCACCGAGCCGTGCCGGGCCATCCACCCGGTACTGGTCCTCACCGACGAGGACCGCAAGCTGACCTCCGACCAGATCCAGCTGAAGTTCTCCGAGCCGACCCGTCCCGAGGTGGAGCACCGGGTCAGCTGGGAGACCAGCGACCAGGACGAGCAGATCGGCGTCTTCGACGACGGCGACGACGGCGACGACACCTTCGAGGGCTTCACCATCCCCGCGGGCGGAACCGTCACCGTGGAGGTCCGGATGGCGTTCACCTCCGACACCGGCCCGGGACGGATCACCGCCAACGCCGCGATCGTCCAGCGACAGCGCGGGGCGAGCGGCACGTCCGGGAAGGACGACGGGGCCTGGGTCGGTGAGACCGACGACTACCCGTTCACCGTCGTCGACGAGGGCGGCGGGACCGATGAGCCCGATGAGCCCACGGACATCGGCGGAACCGGGGACGTCGACGAGCCCGGAGACATCGGCGGAACCAAGGACACCGTCCATACCCCCCGCGACACCCCGCGTGACGCCGCGCCCGACGGAGCCCGGACCGTCGGTGGCGGCGGGACCCCGCGTCCGGTCCGGCCCGGCCGGGCCCCGGGGGAGAGCGGTCTGCCCGAGCTGGCCGCGACCGGCTCGGACGCCGTTGCGTACGCCGGCATCACCGTCGCCGGGTTCCTGATCGGCGGCGGGGCCATGGTGCTCTGGACCCGTCGCCCGCGCCGCCAGCGCCGCTGAACCGCCCCTTCCCGCCGCCTTCCCGTCATCGGCCGTTCACGCGTGTTCATGTCCGTCTGCCACCATCGGGCGCGTGGACTACCCGCACGACCAGACACCTGGCGCACCCATCCGCTCCGGCATCCCGGAGCACGGCCGCATCCCCAAGTACTACGCGGTCAAGGCTCATGTCTCCCTCCTCATAGAGGAGTTGGGCGAGGGTGGCATGCTGCCCACCGAGCGCGATCTCGCCGAGCGCTACGAGGTCTCACGCGAGACGGTGCGCCAGGCGCTGCGCGAACTGCTGCTGGAGGGGCGGCTCGCCCGCCAGGGCCGCGGCACCGTGGTCGCGGGCCCCAAGCTGGAGCAGCCGCTCTCGCTGGCGAGCTACACGGAGGGTGTGCGCCGCCAGGGCCGTACCCCCGGCCGCCGCCTCATCGGTCTGGAGCGGTTCCCCTGCCCCGAGGCGCTGGCCGCCGACATCGGGGTGGCGCGCGGCGAACCGGTCTGGCACCTGGAGCGGGTGCTGCTCGCCGACGACGACCGGGTCGGCCTGGAGAGCACCTACGTCTCCGTCGCACGCGTACCGGATCTGGACACGGGGTTCGACCCCGACTCGTCCTTCTACGCCCATCTGCGCGACCGGCTCGGGATCTCCTTCGGCGATGCGGACGAGCGGATCGAGACCGTGCTCGCGACGCCGCGCGAGGCGCTGCTCATCGGTACGCCGCCCGCGCTGCCCATGCTGCTGATCCACCGGATCTCGCGCGACACCGACGGCGAGCCGCTGGAGCGCGTACGGACCCTCTTCCGCGGGGACAGGTTCTCCTTCACCGCACACCTGGGCGCGCAGGACGGGCGCTGAACGACTCCGGGGCGGCGGTGGCCGGCCGACCCCTCGTTATCACGAGAATGTAACGGGTCTAGTCCAAGTTTGGGGCCCAGTTCACCGTCCCGTTGCCGTGGCGATCCGTACGGGTCACCGGCCCCGAGGAGCGTGGCCGCCGTGAGAGTCATCGTCGTAGGAGCCGGCGTGGTGGGATCCATGCACGCCTGGCACGGAGTGAACCGCGGCCACGAGGTCGTACAGATCGAGCGAGAGAGCGAGGCGCGCGGGGCATCGCTCCGCAATTTCGGACAGATATGGGTCAGCGGCCGGGCCGGTGGCGAGGAGCTGGAGACCGCGCTGCGCGCCCGTGAGCTGTGGGAGGGCATCGGGGACCGGGTCCCCGATCTCGGCTTCCGGGCCTGCGGCTCGCTCACCCCGCTCCGCACCGGGCTGGAGATCGCCGTCGCCGAGGCGGCCGTCGCCCGCCCCGACGCGGCGGCCCGCGGCTACAAGCTGCTCACCGCCGACGAGGCCCGTGCGATCAACCCCGCGCTGCGCGGCGGATTCACCGCCGCCCTGTGGTGCGAGCGGGACGCCGCGGTCGAGCCGCGCACCGCCCAACTGGCCCTCAAGCGAGAGCTGTTGAAGTCGGGCCGGTATACGTACCTCGGCGGGCGCGAGGTCCGGGAGGTGGTGGGCACCGCCTCCGTCCGCGACGACCACGGCGATGTCCACACCGGTGACGCCGTGATCCTGGCCACCGGAGCCTGGCTCGGCGGACTCGTGCGCGAACTGGCCGGCCCCGATCTGCCGGTGCGCCGCGTCCGGCTCCAGATGATGCAGACCGACCCGCTCGGTGAGCGGCTCACCACCTCCGTCGCCGATGCCGACAGCTTCCGCTACTACCCGGCGTACCGCAGCGAGGCGCTGGACACCCTCGACGCCGAACAGGCGCAGGCGCCCACCGCCGCACAGCACGGGATGCAGCTCCTGATGGTCCAGCGCCGCGACGGCGGGCTGACCATCGGCGACACCCACGAGTACGAGCACCCCTTCTCCTTCGACACCGTCGAGGAGCCGTACGAGCACCTCACCGGAGTCGTCGAGTCCTTCCTCGGCCGCCCGCTGCCGAGGATCCGCCACCGCTGGGCCGGCGTCTACGCCCAGTGCACCGACACCAGCCGTGTCGTCCACCGCCGGCAGGTGCGGGACGGCGTCTGGCTGGTCACCGGTCCGGGCGGGCGCGGCATGACCTGCTCGCCCGCCATCGCCGAAACGACCGCCAACGAGCTGGGCTGGTGAAGAAGTTGAGCAACACCGACACGTCGAACACCACTGACCGGCTGAACCTGATCGTCCTCGACATGGCCGGCACCACCGTCGCCGACGGCGGCCTCGTCGAGCAGGCGTTCTCCGTCGCGGCCGAGCGCCTCGGCGTGGAGCCGGGCTCCGCCGACCACACGAAGAAGCTGGACTACGTGCGCGCCACCATGGGCGAGTCCAAGATCTCCGTCTTCCGTCACCTCTTCGGCGACGAGGACCGGGCCCAGCGGGCCAACACCGCCTTCGAGGAGGCGTACGGGGAGCTGGTGGACGGCGGCCGGATCGCGCCGGTACCGGGCGCCCGCGAGGCCATCGAAAGGCTCAAGGCCGAGGGCCGGACCGTGGTCCTGTCCACCGGATTCGCCCGCACCACCCAGGACGCCATCCTGGCCGCGCTCGGCTGGCAGGACCTGGTCGCCCTGACCCTCTGCCCGGCCGACGCGGGCGGTCGCGGCCGCCCCTGCCCCGACATGGTCCTCGCCGCGTTCCTGCGCACCGGCGCCGTCGACGGTGTCCAGCGGATCGTGGTCGCGGGCGACACCTCGTACGACATGCTCAGCGGTGTGCGCTCCGGGGCCGGGATCGTCGCGGGCGTGCTCACCGGCGCCCACGACAAGGACCGGTTGACCCGTCACGGCGCCACACATGTGCTCGGCTCGGTCGCCGAGCTCCCGGACCTGATCGCGCGGGCAGAGGCATGACGGGCGGGGCCGACACCGTCCGCAGCGGCATCAGGTTCGACCGGGTCAGCGTCGCGTACGGCGGGAACACCGTCCTCGACCGGCTCGATCTGACCGTCGAACCCGGCGAGGTCATGGCACTGCTCGGCCCCTCCGGGTCGGGCAAGACCACCGCCCTGCGCGCCGTCGCCGGATTCGTCCAGCCCGTCTCCGGCCGGGTGTACCTCGGCGACCGCGACGTCACCGGCCTGCCGCCGCACAGGCGCGGCATCGGCATGGTCGTCCAGCAGTACGCCCTCTTCCCGCACATGCGCGTCCGGGACAACGTCGCCTTCGGGCTCAAGGCCCGCAAGGTCGCCAAGGCGGAGATCCCCGAGCGGGTCGCCGAGGCACTCGAACTCGTCGGCATGGCCGGCTACGCCGAGCGCTACCCGCGCGAACTCTCCGGCGGCCAGCAGCAGCGCGTCGCCATCGCCCGCGCGCTGGCCATCCGCCCCGGCGTTCTCCTGCTGGACGAGCCGCTCTCCGCGCTCGACGCCCAGCTGCGCTCCGGAATGCTCGCCGAACTGGCGCGACTGCACCGGGAGCTGCCGGACGTCTCCATCCTGTACGTCACCCACGACCAGGTGGAGGCGCTCACCCTCGCCGACCGGATCGCGGTCATGGACAAGGCGCGGCTGCAGGACTGCGGCACCCCGCAGGAGCTGTACCGCCGTCCGCGTACCGAGTTCACGGCGTCGTTCGTCGGCAACGCCAATCTGCTGCCGGTCACCGTCGCCGACGGCGCCGACACCGTCGACTTCGCGGGGCGCGCACTCGACGTAGCGACCGGCGAAGTGCCCGGCGGTGCCACCGCCACGCTGTGCGTCCGGCCCCACCTGGTCGGGCTCGGCGACGGGCCCAACGCCCTGAGCGGCACCATCGCCGAGGTCCAGTGGCGGGGCTCCACGCACCGGCTGTACGTCGACATCGACGGGCACCGGGTCAAGGCGGACCTCCGCGAACTGCGCGAGACCCCGGCGCTCGGTGACGAGGTCACGCTGCACTTCGCGGCCGAGGACGCGGTACTGCTCCCCGTGGGCGCGGCGCCGGGAGCCGGGGGAGGGGCCGATGGCTAGCACCGCGCACCCCGTCACGCCCGGTATCACGGCGGCGAAGACGCCCCGTCAGCGCACCGGCGGCGGTGGGACCGGCCCGTCCGGGGCGACGCCCCCGGCGGCCGGCCCGCAGGCCCCGGCCCGCGAGGCCCGCCGCATCCCCCGCTTCGTCTGGGCGCTGCCGCCCGTCGCCGTCCTCGCGCTCGTCTTCCTCTACCCGCTGGCCCTCGTCGTCCAGCAGTCCTTCAGCCCGGACGAGGGCGGCACCTCGCTCGCCCCGTACGGCGAGGTGTTCGCCTCCGAGTCGTTCCGCTCCGCGCTGACGACCACCGTCTGGCTGGCGGCCGGCTCGACCGTCGGATGCCTGGTGCTGGGCTTCGTCCTGGCCATGGTCATCGCGTTCGTGCCGTTCCCCGGCGGCAAGGCGGTCGCCAAGTTCATCGACGTCTTCCTCTCCTTCCCGTCGTTCCTGATCACGCTCGCCCTGCTGTTCATCTACGGCAGCGTCGGCATGGCCAACGGCCTCTGGACGGACGTCACCGGGGCGTCGAGCGGCCCCTTCGACTTCGTCACCACTCCGTGGGGTGTCCTGCTCGCCGAGATCACCTACTTCACCCCGTTCGTGATGCGCCCCCTGCTCGCCGCGTTCTCCCAGCTCGACAGCGCGCAGCTGGAGGCGGCTTCCTCGCTGGGCGCGAAGCCGGCCCGGATCGTGCGGCAGGTGATCCTCCCCGAGGCGGTTCCCGCGCTCGCAGCGGGCGGCAGCCTCGTCCTCGTGATGTGTCTCAACGAGTTCGGCATCGTGCTGTTCACCGGCGCGAAAGGGGTCACGACCCTGCCGATGCTCGTCTACAGCAAGGCGATCCTGGAGTCCGACTACCCGGCAGCCTGTGTCGTCGCAGTCGTCAACATCGCGATCTCCGTGGGTCTCTACAGCCTGTATCGGATGGTGAGCCGCCGTGTTGGTGCATAGCCGTACGGGGAAGTGGGCCGCCCGGGCCGTGTTCTTCGTGCTCTTCGTCCCCCTGTTCGCGGTGCCGCTGCTGGTCATCCTCGCCGCGTCGTTCACCACCAACTGGTCCGGCGCCTTCCCCTCGGGGCCGACCACCGGGCATTACGCGGCCGCGACCGGCGGCGACTCCCTGCAGGCCCTGACCACCAGCCTGATCACCGCCGTCAGCGCCAGTCTGCTCGCCCTCACCGTCGGTTCCTGGGCCGCCCTGGCCGCCGCCTCGCTGCGCAGCCGCGGCAGGAGGTTCCTTGACGCGCTGTTCATGCTGCCGGTCGCCGTGCCGTCCGTCGTCGTGGGCCTCGCCGTGCTCGTCGCCTTCAGCAGACCGCCGATGCTGCTGAACGGGACGAGCTGGATCGTGATCCTGGCGCACACGATTCTTGTCACGGCGTTCGCCTATTCGTCGGTTTCGGCGGCGACAGTGCGTCTCGACCCGATGTACGAACAGGCGGCGGCCAGTCTCGGCGCCCGGCCCTCGTACGTCCTGTGGCGCATCAAGCTGCCGCTCCTGCTGCCGTCCCTCACGGCGGCGGCGGGGCTCTGCTTCGCACTGTCCATGGGTGAGCTGAGCGCCACGATGATGCTCTACCCGCCGGACTGGACACCGCTCCCGGTGCGGATCTTCGCGGCCACCGACCGCGGCTCGCTCTTCACCGGAGCGGCCGTCGCCGTGGTCCTGATGGGAACGACGCTGCTCGTGCTGCTCGGCGTCTCCCGGATCCGCACCAGGGCCTCGTTCCGCTGATCCGCCGACACCCCCGTACTGACTCCGGCCGGCTCCCGGCCGACTTCCAGGAGATACGACTGCCATGCGCAAGAACCACCTCAAGCCCATAGCCGCCGTCAGCGGCTGTCTCGCCCTCGCCGCCACCCTCTCCGCCTGCGGCGGCTCCTCGGCCGCTTCCGACGAGAAGGTCGTGACCGTCTACAGCGCCGACGGCCTCAGGGGCGAGAACGGCGACGGCTGGTACGACAAGGTCTTCAAGGACTTCGAGAAGAAGACCGGCATCAAGGTCAAGTACGTGGAGGGCGGCTCCGGCGAGATGGTGCAGCGCGCCGTCCGCGAGAAGTCCAACACCCAGGCCGATGTGCTGGTCACGCTGCCGCCGTTCATCCAGCAGGCCGACAGCAAGGGGCTGCTGGCGGCGTACGCGCCGGCCGGTTCCGACCAGGTCGACGGCGCCGACAAGGCGTCCGACTCCAAGTGGACCTCGGTCGTCAACAACTACTTCGGGTTCATCTACAACAAGAAGGAGCTGAAGTCGGCACCCACCACCTGGGAGGAGCTGCTCGACGGCAGGTTCAAGAACAAGATCCAGTACTCCACCCCCGGAGTCGCCGGTGACGGCACGGCCGTCCTCATCAAGGCCATGCACGACTTCGGCGGCAAGGAGCCGGCGATGGCGTACCTGAACAAGCTCCAGGCCAACAACGTCGGCCCGTCCGCCTCCACCGGCAAGCTCGCCCCCAAGGTCGACAAGGGCGAACTGCTCGCCGCCAACGGCGACGTCCAGATGAACTACGCGCAGTCCAAGGACATGCCCGACCTCGGGATCTGGTTCCCCGCGAAGGAGGGCGGCAAGCCCACCACGTTCGCCCTGCCGTACGCGGCCGGCCTGGTCGACAAGGCCCCGCACAGCGTCAACGGCAGGAAGCTGCTCGACTTCATGCTCTCCGAGCAGGCCCAGAAGGACGTCAGCGCGGTCGGCGGAGGGTTCTCCGCCCGCAAGGACGTCGAGGCCACCGACGCCAACGCCCTCGCACTCGCCGAGCTGATGGACGGCGTCGAGGTCTTCGCGCCCGACTGGTCGGACATCGGCACCAACCTGGACACGTACGTCGGGGCCTGGAAGTCGGCCACCGGCAGCTGACCGCGGCCCGCAGACGCATCGCAGGGAAACCGGGCCCCGGCACATCGTCGCGAAAGGATAACGGGTCTGGTCCGTCCGGTCGGATCGCGCCGGGCCGATCCAACCGGACGGCCGTGGTCCAGGTCCCGGCTCGCACCGAGCGCTCCGGCAGTACCTGTCGGTCGAACGGACGCTCTAAAATCGGGGACGTCGGCGCTGCACAACGCGGTGCCGCCGGCGTCCCCGCACACGGCGTACGGCAGGAGTCCCACATGGCAGAGCGCAAGCCGATCTCATCCTGGCTCACCGACATGGACGGAGTCCTGATCCACGAGGGGACGCCGATCCCCGGGGCGGATGCCTTCATCAAGCGGCTGCGGGACTCGGGGTTGCCCTTCCTGGTCCTCACCAACAACTCGATCTACACCGCGCGTGACCTGCACGCCCGCCTCGACCGCATGGGCCTCGACGTGCCCGTGGAGAACATCTGGACCTCCGCCCTGGCCACCGCCCAGTTCCTGGACGACCAGCGGCCCGGCGGCACGGCGTACGTCATCGGAGAGGCCGGGCTCACCACCGCTCTGCACGACATCGGCTACGTCCTGACCGACCACGACCCCGATTACGTGGTCCTCGGCGAGACCCGTACGTACAGCTTCGAGGCGCTCACCAAGGCGATCCGGCTGATCAACGGCGGCGCCCGCTTCATCTGCACCAACCCGGACGAGACCGGCCCGTCCGCCGAGGGCCCGCTGCCCGCGACCGGGTCCGTCGCCGCCCTCATCACCAAGGCCACCGGCAAGGCCCCGTACTTCGCCGGCAAGCCCAATCCGCTGATGATGCGCACCGGGCTCAACGCGATCGGGGCCCACTCCGAGTCCAGCGCCATGATCGGCGACCGGATGGACACCGACGTGCTGGCCGGCCTGGAGGCGGGGATGCAGACGTTCCTGGTCCTGACCGGTCTCACCACCGTCCCCGATATCGACAAGTACCCCTTCCGGCCGTCCAGGGTCGTCGATTCCATCGCCGACCTGGTCGACCTCATCGACGCGGGCTGAGCCCGGCGGGCGCCGCCGGGAGAGGGGCGGGGACGATCCGGGGCGGTCCCCGCGCGCCCCGTTCCCCCCGCTCCTGCGGATGCGGAATGCCGACGCAGGCGTGAACCTTTCCTGAGGAGGTTTACGATGCGTTCCATACCCCTCACGTTCTGTGCCGTCGCGGTGGTCGCGGCGACCATGGTGCCGGCTTCCGCCGCACTGGCCGACTCCGGCACCGGTTCCGGCCCGGGGACGGGCACCGGCAGTCGTGCCGGCCTCTCTGTGACCCCGCTCTCCGCCGCCCCGGGCGATGGGGTGGACCTGCGGCTGGACAGCTGCGAGGGCAAGGAGGCGAAGGGCGAATCCGACGCCTTCGTCTCCGAGGCACGGTTCTCGCCCGCCACGGACGGGGGCCTCTCCGCCGAGGCCCGGATCAGCTCGGACGCCTCCCCGGGCGACCACGACATCCGGGTCGTCTGCTCGGACGGCCGGGGCACCACGATGTCCGGCAAGGTCACGGTCGCCGACCGGAACAGACCCACGCCGCTGGCCCCGGTCCGCGCCGGAGGGGGCGGCACCGCCCTGCTCAACGAACAGAGCGCCCATCAGAACGGCCCCGGCCTCGTGCACGCGGTGATCGGCCTGGCCCTGGCCGCCGTCGCGGTCGCCGTCGTCGTGTTCCGCAGCGTGCGCCGTCGCCGCCCGGCCAAGGACTGACGTGTCCGCCCCGGACCGCCCCTCGGACCACGGCCGACTGCTCACCGGAGTGGCCTGGGCCGTCCTGCTGATGGGCCTGTGGCTCTGGGGCCGCGACATCACCGACGGCTCCGGCGCCAGTTCCGCCCCGACCACCGGCGACATCGCCGCGGTCGGACGCCCGCTCGGCGTCCCGCTGCCGCCGCCGCACGACCCGGTCGAGGGCTCCGTGCCGAAGCGGGTCGAGATCCCGTCGCTCGGTATCGAGGCGCCCGTGATCGCCCGGGGCCTGGACGGGGACGGTGCGATCGAACCACCGTCGTTCGACATCCCCCGGACCGTCGGCTGGTACGGCGACGGCACCGAGCCCGGCGCGAAGGGCCCCGCCCTCTTCGTCGGCCACGTCGACACCGAGACCGAGCCGGCCGTCTTCTACGGACTGAGCGCGGCCCGCCCCGGCGCCAAGGTCGAGGTGACCCGCGCGGACGGCAGCGTCGCCGAATTCACCGTCGACGACGTCCAGGTCTTCACGCGTGAACGCTTCAACGCCGACAAGGCCTACGGCCCCCGCAAGCAGGGCCGCGCGGAACTCCGCCTGATCACCTGCGGTGGCACCTACGACCGGGCATCGCACTCCTACGACGCGAATGTGGTCGTGTCGGCCTACCTGACCGGAAGGAAGTCCGGCGGGAGCGACGGCACCTGAGGCCGTGGGCGGCGCACGGCCTCGCCGTCGATGTGTCCAACTTCCTTACCGCGGCGAACAGTACGGCAGCCGTACAGCATCATCCCGACCGTCGGGTCGATCTGCGCGCCCGAGACACCCGTCCCCAGGGTCGGAGCACAACTCGGTGCCGCGAGAGTCCAGTTCAGGGCGGACGCCGGGTAGAGGTGATCAACTCGGTGACAGTCGAGGAGCTTGCCCGCGGGGGGCGGGAAGAACTCCTTCCGGTACTGCTCGCGGTCGTCTCGTACGTCCCCGCGGCCGGCGGGGCTGCCGGGTGAAGGGATCCGCCCACGCCGTCGGGCCCTCGCCGAGCTGTGGTTGCCGTCCTCGGTCCGCGCGTGGTGCGGGCCCTCCTGTGGCGGAGGAGACCGAGCCGCTGCGTGACGGGAGGGTGACCGTGTGTCCGCGGCGGGCCGACTGTGCGCGACCGCGCGTCGGCTGCGTGGTGGTTACGTGATACCCGCGAAGGCGGCGATGTGGAGGCCTTCTTCGGAAACGAGCAAGACCCCCTCACACGTAGTGAGGGGGTCTTGACTTTGCGTGCGCCGCCAGGGACTCGAACCCCGGACCCGCTGATTAAGAGTCAGCTGCTCTAACCAACTGAGCTAGCGGCGCCTGCTGACCTGGAGAACTCTACCCGAAGGTGGGGCGTGCTCCTGACCATTTCCAGCCCCTCACGGCCTGTCGGATGGTCGTTTTTTCTCTTCTGTCCGTCAAAATGCATTATGTCAGGAGAGTTGAGACACTGACGCCCGTGCAGATGCGCCCAAAGATCTTGACGAGTGCGGAGGGGAATCGCATGACTGTGCCGGCTTTCGAGGAGTACGTGCCCGACATCGACTGCGTCTGTGCGGGCTGCGCCGCGCAACGGCGAACTGCCGCCGGTGCCTTGCCCGTGCGGTACGGAGGTCATCCGGCCGCACATGGCGCGCGCCGTGCGCTGGTGCTGGTCACCGCGGCCGGCGTGGTGCTGAGCACCGGCGCTGCGGAGGCGGCGAGCGCGCCGGGCGACCGGCCGGTGGAGTCGGCCGGAGCCGCCCGGACGGACGGGACGACGGCGTCGACGGCTCCGGCGGACCCGGCCGACGAGGGCGACCCGCTCGCCCGGGCCGACGGGGATCCGGACAGCCCGCAGGGCAGGCCCGGACCGCTGAAGGGCGCGGGGGCCTCGGGCCCGCCCTCGTCCACGGGCAGCACGCTGCCCAGGACCAGCAGGGCCGCGATCATCAACCGCGCGAAGAAGTGGGTGGCCGCGCAGGTTCCGTACAGTATGAACAAGTACTGGTCCGACGGATACCGGCAGGACTGCTCCGGCTATGTGTCGATGGCCTGGAACCTGCCCGGCAACGAGTGGACCGGCAGCCTCGCCAAGTTCGGGCAACGGATCGCGCGGAAGGATCTGCAGCCGGGCGACATCCTGCTCTTCCACAATCCGGCAGACCCCGCGAAGGGCTCGCACGTCACGATCTTCGGCGGCTGGACCGACTACACGCACACCCACTACACGGCGTACGAGCAGACGAAGCCGCACACCCGCAAACAGACGACGCCCATGGCGTACTGGACCAACTCCGGCAAGTACGTCGCCTACCGGTACAAGGGGCTCAGCAGCGGGAGCGGCAGCGGAGGCAGCGGTCCGTCGTCGTCGACGGAGTTCCCGGGCGCCGGGAAGTTCGGTCCCGGAGCGAGCAACGAGTACGTCACCCGGCTCGGCAAGATGCTCGTGGAGCGGGGCGGCAAACGTTTCTACAAGGTCGGTCCCGGCCCGGTCTGGGGCGACGCCGACCGGCTCGCGACGCGGGCCTTCCAGAAGGCCCAGGGCTGGAAGGGCAAGGAGGCGGACGGGATCCCCGGCCCCGACACCTGGCGGTTGCTGATCGGTGGAACCGGTCGTGACGTCCCCACCGGAAGTGGAGACGCTCAGGGGGGTTCGAACCCTGATTCGACGTTCCCGGGCCGTGGCCACTTTCGGCCCGGCCAGTCCAACAGCCATGTCGACAGGCTCGGCAAGCAGTTGGTGAAGAAGGGATACGGCACGTACTACCGGTCGGGACCGGGGCCCCGCTGGACCGAGGCGGACCGGCGCAATGTCGAGGCATTCCAGCGGGCCCAGGGCTGGCGGGGCGGAGCGGCCGACGGCTACCCCGGTCCGGAGACCTGGCGGCGACTCTTCGCGTGACACGACGGCGGACATGCATGACGGAGGCGGGAATGGGATCCACGGTGTCGGACAGGTCCGGAACCCCGCAGGACGGGAGGGGACGGGAAGAGGAGCAGGGGGTCGACGGGAGGCCGGGCACGGCTCCGGTTCCGGGAGCGGGCGGGGGGCCGGATACGGCTCCGGGGGCGGAGGCGGAGGCGGCTCCCGACCGGGCGGCCGGTGCGGGCCCGGGGCCGGGTTCCGCCCGGGACGTGGAGTCGGGCGCGGATCCGGACTCCGTGGTCGACCTCGTGCTGGACCTGGTGCCGAGGAAGTCCGTGGACTCCGCGACGCTCGGCGCGGCCTCGGCCGCCGTGTCGGTCCCGGCCATGGGTGCCGCACCTGTCCCGGCCGCGGGTGCCGCACCTGTCCCGGCCGTGGGTGCCGCACCTGTCCCGGCCGTGGGTGCCGCACCTGTCCCGGCCGCGGCTTCGGCCGGCGCGGCCGTCGAGGACTCGGTGCCGGGCCCCGCGCCCGTGCCGGCCTTGGCCGGGCACCGCACCGGGCCCGGTTCCGACACCCCGTTCCCGTCCCCCTCCTCCCGGCACCGGGCGGCAGCCGACACCGTCTTCGGCTCCCTCCCCGTCTCCGGGGGCGACGGGGTCGAGCGGTCCGGCGGCAGCCCGTGGGGCGCCGGGCGGCACCACGCCGTCATCGCCGGTGAGCGGACCGCGTCCATTCCCGTGCACCTGCTCTTTCGCGAGGACTCCGCACACACCGACGCCGCCGCGCTCCCCGCCGGTGCGCTGCCCGGGGGAGCCGACGGCGGCGGCCCGGCGGTGCGGGTGCGGCGACCGCCCGCGCCGAGGGGACCGCGGGTGCGGCCGTCGACGAGGCCGGCACCGGCCGGTGACGCCCGGCTGGCCGAGCGGCCGGGGCCCGCGCTGCCCGGCTGGGTCGCGCTGCTCGCCGGACTGGCCGGGATCGGCGCGGGGTTCGCCGTCCTCTGGTGGGTCGGCGCGCTGCCCGCCGTCGTGCCGGACCGGCTCGGGATCGGCTCGCGTCCGTACCAGGGAATCGGCCTCGGGGCCTGGGCGGCGCTCGCCGCGCTGGTCACGGTGGTGCTCTTCGCTCTCGGCGGTCTGAGCCGCGGACGGGTCGGGTACGCCTGGGTGCTGACGCTCTTCGGCGAGTACCGGGGGAGCGTGCGCCGGACCGGACTGATGTGGATCAGCCCCCTGCTGCTGCGCCGCCGCGTCGACGTGCGTCTGCGGCACTGGCGCAGCGAACCGCTCCCCTCGGTGGACGCCAACGGTACGGCGCTGCGCGTCGTCGTCCTCGTCGTGTGGCGGATCAGGGACACCGTACGGGCGACGCTCGGGGTCGCCGACCACGAGACGTATCTGCGCGAACAGGTCGAGGCGGCGATGGCCCGGGTCCTTTCGCAACTGCCCGCCGACGCGTTCCACGAGGACGCGCACACGCTGCGCGACGCGGAGGCGGTCGGTGACGCGCTGACCCGCATGCTCAAGGCCGACTGCGAACCCGTCGGCATCGAGGTGTACTCGGCGCAGCCGACCGGCATCGAGTACGCGCCCGAGGTCGCCGCGGCCATGCAGCGGCGCAGGATCGCCGCCATCGACGCCAAGCACCGTGACAGCGTGCTGACTTCGGTGGTCGACGCGGTCGACGACACTGTCAACCGGCTGACCGCGAGGGGGATCGTGGAGCTGGACGACTACGAACGGAAGTCACTGGTCAGGGACTTGACGGTGGCCTTCTACACCGGACGCAGTGGCGGGGAGGGGGCCTGAGGGCCTCGTGGGGGCGCTCGGGAGGCGAAGCGGAATCCAACTCCCATTGGTCTGGACATGTTCATATCCCGTCAATAATCTAAGGCTTGGTCTAGACCGCAACACGCGCGCAGCAGGGCTCATGGAACCTCCCCCACGTTCTTGAGGAGCGACAGCAATGCGTAAACGGGCAAGCGCGGCCGTAGTCGGCCTGGCGGTGGCGGCCGTCTCGATGTTCGCGACGAGCAGCGCCGGCAGCCACGGCTACACCGACAACCCCATCAGCCGTCAGAAGCTCTGTGCCAACGGCACGGTGACGGGCTGCGGCAACATCCAGTGGGAGCCGCAGAGCGTCGAGGGCCCCAAGGGCTTCCCGGCCGCGGGTCCGGCCGACGGCAAGATCTGCTCCGGCGGTCACTCCGAGTTCGCCCAGCTCGACGACCCGCGCGGTGGCAACTGGCCGGCCACCGCCGTCACGGCCGGGCAGGGCTTCAGCTTCCGCTGGCAGTTCACCGCACGCCACGCCACGACGGACTTCCGCTACTACATCACCAAGGACGGCTGGGACCCCACCAAGCCGCTCACCAGGGCCGACCTGGAGCCGCAGCCCTTCATGACGGTGCCGTACGGCGGCAAGCAGCCCCCGGCGACCCTGACCCAGCAGGGCACCATCCCCACCCAGAAGACCGGGAAGCACATCATCCTGAGCGTCTGGAACATCGCCGACACGGCCAACGCGTTCTACGCCTGCTCCGATGTGCAGTTCTGACGCATAGTCGACGTCCGTGCGGAGCGGGGCGGCCCCACCCGGGCCCGCCCCGCTGCGCCCCACCCGGGGGCTGCCGCTGACCGGGACCGGTGAGGGGCACCGGTTGCCCGGGCGCCGCGCCCCGATCCGGGCCGACCCACCCGATCCACCCGATTCACATGAGAGCCCCTAACTCGTCAGGGCCAGTTCGTCCCGGCTCGCCGGTGCGGTGTTCTGCCGCCGCAGCAGCGTCACGGCCAGCACCGCCCCCACCAGCAGCAGGGCGGCCCCCGCCACCGAGGCGTACTGCATGCTGTGCACGAACGCCTCCCGCCCGACGGAGATCAGCGAATCGTCTCCCGTGGCCACCGCACCCGGCAGCGTCTTGCGGGCGGCCTCCGGTGCCGAGCCCGGCATCTCCGCGGTGTAGACCGCCGTGGCCACCGCACCCAGCAGGGCCATGCCCATCGCGCCGCCGAACTCCTGGCCGGTCTCCAGCAGCGAGGCCGCCGAACTGGCCCTCGCGGGCGGGGCGGTGGACAGCGCCAGATCCGAGACGAGCGCCATCACGGTGACGATGCCGCAGCTCATCACGGCGCAACCGCCCAGCAGCAGCCACAGCGAGTCCGTACCGGTCAGGGCGAGGACGGAGAAACCGGCGGCGGCGATCACGAAACCGGCGCAGATGACACGCGTGCGGTCGGTCCGCTGGGCGATCGCCGTGGCCGTCGGGGCCGCGGCTCCCACCGCCAAGGACGGGGCCAGGCTCCACAGCGCGGCCTCCATCGTGCCCATGCCGAGGACCGACTGCAGATACTGCGTGGTGAAGAACGAGGAGCCCATCATGGCGAACGTGGCCAGTGCGTTCAGCCCGATGCCCGCCGCGAAGCCGCGGTCCCGGAACAGCTCCCGGCCGATCATCGCGTCGCCGCGACCGCGCTGACGGCGGACGAAGAGCCACCCGACGAGGAGCCCGGCGGCGATGAACAGCCCGCGCGGCACGTCGAACCCGTGGGCGGCGCTCTCCTTGACCCCGTAGACGACGGGCAGCACGGCGCCCATCGACAGCGGCACGCTCAGGAAGTCGAACCGGCCGGGGTTCGGGTCCTTGGACTCCGGAACCAGCACCGGCACCAGGACCAGCAGCAGCACCATCGCCGGCACATTGATCAGAAAGACCGAGCCCCACCAGAAGTGCTCCAGCATGACACCGCTGAGCACCGAGCCGAGCGCGATCCCGCCGGCCATGGCACCCGACCAGATGCCGATGGCCCGGCCCCGCTGCCGCTCGTCGCGGAACATGCTCCGCACGAGCCCCATCGTCGACGGCATCAGCGTCGCACCGCCGATCCCGAGCACGGCGCGGGCCGCGATCAGCATCTCGGGACTGGTGGAGTACGCGGCGACGACGGACGCGGCACTGAACGCGAACGCGCCGAGGAGCAGCAGCTTGCGGCGGCCGATCCGGTCGCCGAGCGAGCCCATCGTGATGAGCAGGCCGGCCAGGGCGAAGGCGTACACATCGAAGATCCAGAGCTGTTGAGTGGCGCTGGGTGCGAGGTCCCGGTCGATGGACGGGATCGCGAAGAAGAGGACGGAGACGTCCATCGAGACGAGGAGGAGGGGGAGCAGGAGGACCACGAAGGCGGTCCATTCCCGGCGACCGGCGAGGTCGCCGCGCGCGGCGGTGGTGCTCGTGGCTTTCGTCATGCCTGGGAATATACGGACGTGTAATACGATTGTCTAGCACGATTGTGTAAGACGTTCGTTCATTACCTTGGGCAGCAAAAACGCACTGGGCGGTTCACGTGTGTACGTGAACCGCCCAGTGCGTTGTCTGTGCGCCGCCAGGGACTCGAACCCCGGACCCGCTGATTAAGAGTCAGCTGCTCTAACCAACTGAGCTAGCGGCGCCTGCTGACAGGAAAATAGTACCTGCTCCCGAGGGGTACTGATGACACCGGGAATGAATGAGGGCAGAGCCGGACGAAACCGGATGGGACGGTCCGAACCGGTTCGATCCGGGAAGGCCGAGTCGGCCGGAGCGGCATCGAACCTCTCCGCTCCCTGGGGGCGAGGCCGCCCCGGGATGCCCCGCGCGGCGTCAGAGCGCCAGCGACAGGAGCACGGGCGCCGCCCGACGGTTGAGCGTGTCCGCCGCCGCGCGCAGGCGATGCGCGTCCTCGATCGGCAGCGACAGTGCCAGGCATCCCGCCGACGAGCCGGCCGTGAGCGGCACCGCCGCGCACACCGTGCCGACCGCGTACTCCTGGATGTCGAGCACCGGGACCGTGGCCGGCTGGCTGTCCAGCTTGGAGAAGAGGACCTTCTCGTTGGTGATCGTCCGTGAGGTGAGCCGGGCCGTCTTGTGGCGCGAGAGATGGTCGCGGCGGCCGTTCCGGTCGAGCTGGGCCAGCAGGCACTTGCCGACCGCCGACGCGTGCGCGGAGGAGCGGAAGTCCACCCATTCGTTCACGGCGGGGGTGCGGGGACCGTCGGCGTACTGCGTGACGCGGATCTCGCCGTCGACGTACCGGCTGATGTAGACCGCAGCGCCGACCGAATCGCGCAGCTGTGCCAGCATCCCCTGGAGCTTGGTCTCCAGTGCCTGTCTACGGGCCGCGCCGGAACCCAGGAGCAGCAGCGAGGAGCCGATGACGTAGGCGCCGTCGGTGATCTGCTCGACGTACCCTTCGCGGCGCAGCGTCAGCAGCAGGGAGGTGAGGTGCCCGAGCGGCAGCCCCGTCTCCCGGGAGATCTGGGTGTCCGTCACACCGTTGCCGTGCTTGGAGACCGTTTCGAGAACACGAAGGGCGTACTGCACCGAATGGAACGGTGCGGTCGGTTCGGGCTTCAACGTCACGGTTTCCCCCCACCAGGTTGTGACCGCAAGCTCTGCCCTCACGATAGCCGCCAAGGGCCCTTTCCGGGACGGGTGTTGGTGATGTCACGGTGCGCCCCCGGCTCCAGGAGCTGGGGCGCATCCGTTTGGCATATGTCAGAGTCAATGACGCGGGACGAGTGCCGAGGTCACAGCACCGCGGCCAGGAATTCGCGCGTACGTTCGTGTGCAGGATCGGTGAAGATTTTTTCCGGCGGACCCGACTCGACCACGCGTCCGGCATCGAACATCAGTACCGTCTTTGAGACGTCCCGGGCGAAGTTCATCTCGTGGGTCACACAGAGCATGGTGATGTCGGTGTTCCTCGCGATGTCGCTCAGCAGCTCCAGCACGCCGGCCACCAGCTCCGGGTCGAGCGCGGACGTCACCTCGTCCAGCAGCAGGATCTCCGGCCGCATCGCCAGCGCGCGGGCGATCGCCACCCGCTGCTGCTGTCCGCCGGAGAGCTGGGAGGGGTGCGCGTCGGTCTTTCCCGAGAGTCCGACCAGATCGAGCAGCTCGCGGGCGCGCGCCTCCGCCTCGTCGCGGTCCATGCCCAGCACGCTGACCGGGGCCTCGGTGATGTTCTGCAGCACCTTCATGTTGGGGAAGAGGTTGAACTGCTGGAAGACCATGCCGATCTTCTTCCGGGCCTCGCGCAGATGCTTCTCGGTCGCCGGCCTCAGCGACCCGTCGGGTGCCTCGACGTGGGACAGCGGGGCGCCGTCCACCCAGATGACACCGTCGCTGACCTTCTCCAGCGTCATCAACAGCCGCAGGATGGTGGTCTTTCCCGAGCCGCTGGGCCCGATCAGGGTGACGTGCTCGCCGCGCCGCACCGAGAAGTCCAGGCCGTCGAGTACGACATGGTCCCCGTACCGCTTCACGACGTGGTCGAAGCGGACCAGCGGCTGGCCGGTCCCCGGTGCGGCGGAGACCGGTGCGGAGTCCCCCGGGACCGGGGTCGCCGTCTTGTTCAGAGGGAGGGGTTCAGTGGCCAAGGCGCTTCTCCAGCTTTCTCATCAGCAGCGAGGTGGGGTAGCTCGCGACCAGGAAGACCAGCCCGGCGAGCGTGAATGCCTCGGTGTACGCGAAGTGGTCGGCGCCGTACTTCCGCGCCTCGAAGACCATTTCCTGCACCGTGATCACGGCGAGGAACGGGGTCTCCTTGAACATCGCGATCGCGTAGTTGCCGAGGGCGGGCAGCACATTGCGCACCGCCTGCGGCAGGATCACGGCCTGCCAGGTCCGCCGGGGGCCGAGCGAGAGCGCCCGGCAGGCCTCCCACTGGCCCTTCGGCACGCCGTCGATCCCCGCGCGGTACACCTCGGAGGTGTACGTGGCGTAGTGGACACCCAGCACCACGATGCCGGTCACCAGCGGCTCCACCGAGGTGAACAGGGCCGCCGCGCCGACGAGTTGGACGAGCAGCGGGGTGGACCGTATGAACTCCGTCACGACCCGCACCGGTATCGTCACGAACCGGCTCGGGGCCCGTCCGGCGACCGCGATGGCGAGCCCGAGGACCGCGGCGACGAGCGTGCCGAGCACGGTCGCGAGCAGTGTGACCTCGAAACCTCGCAGGAGCAGGGGCAGGGCGTCCCCGGCGGCGTTCCAGTCGAAGCCGTTCACCGGGCACCTCCGGTCGCCGACGCGACGGCTTCCGTGGCGCTGCGGCTGCGCAGCAGCGAGCCCGCACCGGTCGCCAGACCGAGCCGGCGCTTGGCGCTCCGCTCCAGCAGGTTCATGAACAGGGTCAGCGCGTAGGCCAGGACGAAGTAGACGACCAGCAGGGTCAGGTACGCGGTGAGCGTCTCACCGGTCCGGTCGCGCAGCTGCTGGACCACGGTCATCAGGTCGGCCGCGGAGATCAGCCACAGCAGCGGGGTGCACTTGAGCAACTGGATCAGCAGATTGGTGAAGGACGGGATCATCTGCACCCAGGCCTGCGGAAGGATCACCTTCCGCATCCGGTGCGACGGCGTCATGTTCAGCGCGACGGCCGCCTCGTACTGGGCGCGCGGTACGGAGTTGATCGCCCCCCGCACCACCTCGGCCCCGTACGCGCCGTAGTTGAGACCGAAGGCGACGACACCGCAGAGCAGCGGCGTCAGTTCGTACCCCGTCAGCGTCGGCATCGCGTAGTAGAGCCAGAACAGCTGGATGTAGAGCGAGGTGCCGCGGAAGAACTCCACGACCACGCGGGACACACCGCGCAGCACCAGCAGCCGGCCGACCGACATCAGGCCGAGGACGAACGACAGGAGCAGGGCGGCCAGTGCGCCGAGGACGGTGGCTTCGAGAGTCACCCACAATCCCGAGCGCAACTGCGGCAGATCGTCGAAGAGGGCGGTGAAGAAATCACTCATGCGGTGCGGTCCGTCCCCGTCAGCCCTTGCACAGATCGGCCGTCCTCAACGTGGCCGGCGGGAGCTCGGTGGCCCCGAAGCCGTAGTCCCGGAGCAGGCCCACATAGCGTGAGCCGTCCGAGACGATCTTCTTCAGCTCACGGTTGAAGGCGTCCCGCAGGTCCTCGTTGCCCTTGCGGAAGACGGCGCCGCCGGGGCTGTACTGCTTCTTGCCGTCGAGCTCGGGCAGGAAGGGTTCGGTGACCTCGGTGTCGGGATTCGTCTTCGCCAGCCAGCGCAGCGAGATGCCGGTGAGCAGGAACGCGTCGATCCGGCCGCCCTTGACCGCGTCCGCGCCGTCCTGCGGCTTCTGCAGCGACTTGATCCGGTCCTTGGCGATACCGGCGCCCTCGGCGTACGAGCCCTCGACGGCGCCCGACATCACGCCCACGGTGATCCCGGCGGCCTTCGCCGACGCCAGGTCGGTGACCTTCCCCGGGTTGCCCTTCTTCACCATCAGCGCGGTGGGCGAGATGAACTCGGGCTCGGAGAACAGGGCGTTGGCGCAGCGCTCCGGTGTGATCGCCATGCCGGCGCTGACCACGTCGTACTTGCCCGCCTGCAGTCCCGGGATCAGGCCGTCCCACTCGGAGAGGGTGGGCTTCAGCTCGTCGACGCCGAGGGCCTTGAAGATCTCCCGGTGCAGGGTGGGAGCCTCGCCCTTGAGCTGCTTGCCCTCCAGATAGCCGTACGGGGCCTCATTGGCGTACGCGACCCGGACGAAGCCCTGCTTGCGGAGCTTGTCGAGCGCCCCCGCACCGTCCGCCGAACCGGCGTCCGTCCTGCTGCATGCGGAGAGCAGACCGGGGACGACGAGCAGGCCACCCACGGCTGCGGATCGGTTGAGGAAGCCCCTGCGGGACAGGTCGGGGAAGTCAGCCATGGTTCGTGATCTCCTGGAGCGGGCGAACAGTCCGGACAGGGGGAGCGCCTGCCCGATCCCGAGCGTCTATGCAGGAAGACGCCGCCTGTGATCGAACGGTGGCCGGAAGGTGACCTTCCCGTGTCCGTTCGCGGGCGGAATGCGACGGCCGGTGCGCAGCGCGTACGGCCGTGCCGGGAAAGGCCCATGACCACCCGTCATGGGGAGATGCCCGTCATGGAAGGCTGAAACGGGCGACGGGCCGGACCGGTCGAGCTCACTCGTTCCGGTCCCGCACGGGGACGTACCCGCGCCGCTTGTCCACCACGTTCGGCAACGGCTCACCCGCCGCCCAGAGTTCGTACATCTCCACGAACTGCTCGCCCAGCCGGTCACGCCAGCCCGCCGTGTCGCCGCTCATGTGCGGCGACACGATCAGATCCGGCACGCCCCAGAGCGGGCTGTGCGGCTCCAGCGGCTCCCGCTCGAACACATCGAGCGCCGCGCCCGCGATCCAGCGCTTGCGCAGCGCGGCGGCCAGATCGTCCTCCACGACCAACGGTCCGCGCCCCACGTTGATGAAGCGGGCCGAGGGCTGCATCAGCCCGAAGAACCGCGCGTCGAACATGGAACGGGTCGACTCCGTGAGCGGCGCCGCGCAGATCACCCAGTCGGCCATGGAGGCCAGCCGGTCCAGCTCCGCCACCCCGTGGATGGTGCGCCGCGCGCTGCGTCCCACGAGCGCCACCTGGACCCCGAGGGCGATCAGCATCCTGGTGATCTCCCGTCCGACGGGGCCCGCGCCGACGACCACCGCACGGCTGCCCGCGAGCTGGACGCTCTCCCTGTGGCACCACAGCCGCCGCTGCTGGAGCTCCAGCGTGCGGGGGAGGTCCTTGGCGAACGCCAGCACCAGACCCGTCACGTACTCGGCGATGGGCCGCTCGAAGATGCCCCGCGCGTTGGTCACCACCGTGTCGGACGCGGTCAGCTCTGGGCAGAGCAGCCGGTCCACGCCCGCGCTGGCCGTATGCACCCACGCCGGGCGCGGCCCGTCGCCGGGCCAGGCGGCCCGTACCGCGTCGGAGGTGAAGTCCCACACCAGCAGCACGTCGGCCGCCGGAAGCCGTGCGGCGAGTCCGGCCTCGTCGGTGTACCGGATGTCGGCCCTGCCGGTCAGCCGGCCGAGACGCGGCGACGGGTCGGTGTCCAGGACGAGCAGGGTGGGCTCTGACATGAGGGACGGTCGCTCCGCTGCCTCTGGGATGTGCGGATTGACCACGCTCGCAGCCACGCCCGTCTTCGTCAACAGCTCACCGGGGGAGCGACGACGGATGGGGGAATACTGGGAGGGACGGGCGAAAACGCTCACGCGTGCGTGCGCCGCTCCCGCCCCGTCCAGGCACCCGCAGGAACAGAAAGGGTGGACATGACGACCCTCGGCTTTCTCTACCCGGGCCACTTCGCGGAGGACGACTTCCCGCGGACGGAGATCCTGCTCGACGCCGTCAGGCTGGTCGTGAACCACACCGACGTCGACGAGGACGACTACGGGACGGACACGCTGATGCGGACCGGTACGCCCGAACGGCTGGCCGCCGGGGTGACGGAGCTGCAACGCGCCGGCGTCGAGTCCGTCGTCTGGGTGAGCAGCAGCGGCAGCTTCCTGTACGGCTGGGAGGGCGCCCATGAACAGACGGCCGCCCTGGCCAGGGCGGCCGGGGTACCCGCCTCCAGTACCTCCTTCGCCTTCGTCCACGCGGTACGGGAACTGGACGCCGCCCGGGTGGCGGTCGCCGCGACCTACCCCGAGCCCGTCGCCGCGCTGTTCGCCGCCTTCCTGCACTCCGCGGGCATCGAGGTGACCGCCACCCGCGCCGCCGGTCTCGCCTCCGCCGCCGAGGCCGCCGCCTGGGACCTGGACGAGGTGAAGGACCTCGTCATGGCCGCGGACCGGCCGGAGGCGGACGTGATGCTGCTGCCCGACACCGCCCTGCACACCGTCGCGCACGTGACGGAGCTGGAGAGGCTGCTCGGCAAACCGGTCCTCACCGGGAACCAGGTGTCGGTGCGCGAGGGGCTGCGGCTGGCGGACCGCCGGGCCTGGTCCCCGAGGCTCGGCAGGATCTTCGCCGAGCGCGAGGCACCCCCGGCCCCGGTGGCCCAATGGGGCGCCGGCCGGGAGCGCGCGCACACCGGAAGAAAGGGGTGGTCCGGGAGGCAGACCCACTCCGGCCGGTGAGCCGGGGCGCTCGGCGGTCCGACCGGCGGGGAATAAACGGAGACCACCTCCTGTTGGCCTCTTCCGAACGTACGAGCCGGACGTAGGCGCAACACCGGAGAGGCCAGGACGTGGACGAGATTCGAGGCGACGAGATCCGTGGCAAGACGGAGGGAGCGGCCACCGTTCCGCTCTCCGTGCTGGACCTGGTCACCGTGGGCCAGGGCCGCACCGCCACCCAGGCGCTGCGCACGAGTGTGGACATCGCGCAGCTCGCCGAGCGCCGTGGATTCCACCGCTACTGGGTCGCCGAACACCACTCCATGCCCGGCGTCGCCTCCTCCTCACCGGCCGTGATCCTGGCCCACCTCGCGGCACACACCGAGCGCATCAGGCTCGGCTCCGGCGGCGTGATGCTGCCGAACCACGCACCGCTCGTCATCGCCGAACAGTTCGGCACCCTTGAGGCCCTGGCGCCGGGCCGCATCGACCTCGGTCTCGGGCGCGCCCCCGGCACCGACGGCGCCACGGCAGCCGCCCTGCGCCGGTCGGACCGGCTGGGCGAGGGCGCCGAAGACTTCCCGCAGCAGCTCGCCGAACTGACCCGGTTCCTGGACGACGACTTCCCCGACGGCCACCCCTACTCCCGTATCCACGCGGTCCCCGGACCGGTCCAGGCCACGGCCGAGGGCGGCGTCCAGTCCGCGACCCGTCCGCCGATCTGGCTGCTCGGCTCCTCCGGCTTCAGCGCCCGGCTGGCCGGTGTGCTCGGCCTGCCGTTCGCCTTCGCCCACCACTTCTCGGCCCAGAACACGGTGCCGGCCCTCGATCTGTACCGGGAGTCGTTCCGGCCGTCCGCGGTGCTCGACGCCCCGTACGCGCTGATCGGGGTCTCGGCCCTGGCCGCCGACGACGCGCGCGAGGCCCGCCGCCAGGTGCTCTCCGGCGCCCTGTCCATGGTCCGCCTGCGCACCGGACGCCCCGGCCTGGTCCCGACACCCGAGGAGGCGGAGGCGTACGCCTTCAGCCCCATGGAGCAGGAGTTCGTCGACAGCTGGCTGGTCAACATCGTCCAGGGCACGGCGGACGAGGTCCGCACGGGCCTCGACGACCTGGCCAAGCGCACCGGCGCCGACGAACTGATGATCACCGCCAACGCCCACGGCGGCGAGGCCCGACTGCGCAGCTACGAGCTCATCGCGGACGCGTACGGGCTGCCGGCGGCCTGACCCGGGCAACCGGTGGTCCGGCCCCCCGGGGGAGGTCCGGACCACCGGGGGTTCAGACCTTCAGCCCGCCGCCGATCAGCTCGGCGATCCGTTCCGGGGCCACCGCCCGTGAGTACAGCCAGCCCTGCCCGGTGTCGCAGCCGATCCGGCGCAGCCGTTCGGCCTGGCCCGCCGTCTCCACGCACTCCGCGGTGACGGTCAGGCCGAGGCGGTGCGCCAGGTGCACCATCGCCTCGACGATCGTCTCGTCGGCCGGGCTCGGGTGGGCGCCGTCCTCGTAGCGGAAGCCGCGCACGAACGAACCGTCCAGCTTCAGTACGGAGACCGGCAGCCGGCTCAGATTGGCGAGGTTGGAGTAGCCGGTCCCGAAGTCGTCGATGGCGATGCGCACGCCCATGTCGCTGAGCGACTGGAGGGCCTGGAGCGGGCGGCCCGCCGAGCCCATCACCGCCGACTCGGTCAGCTCCAGCTGCAGCAGTCCGGGATCGAGGCCCGTCTCGGCGAGGATCTCCGCGACATCGGTGACCAGGTCGGAGTCCCAGACCTGCCGCACGGCGACATTGACGCTGATGAACAGCGGGGGCTCGGTGGGGTGATCGAGCTGCCAGCGGCGGGCCTGGCGGCAGGCGGACCGCAGCACCCACCGGCCGAGCTGGACGATCGAGCCGTCCTCCTCGGCGATGGCGACGAACCGATTCGGTGAGAGCATGCCGAACTGCGGGTGGTTCCAGCGGACCAGCGCCTCCACACCGCGTACGACTCCGTCGGCCATCCCGACCAGCGGCTGGTACTCGATGGTGAACTCGCCCCGCTCGACGGCGGGCCGCAGATTGGAGGAGAGCGTCTGCCGGGTCATCCGGTGGGCGTTGCGCTCCGGGTCGAAGACCGTCCAGCGGGACTTGCCGTCCGCCTTCGCCCAGTACAGCGTGGTGTCGGCGGCCTGCATCAGTCCGGTCGCCGAGGTGCCGGCCACGGCCCGTTCCACCACCCCGATCGAGGCGGAGACGGAGAGCCGCTGCCCGGCCAGGTCGAAGGGTTTCTCCAGCGCGGCCAGGACCGTCCGGGCCAGGTCGGTGAGCTGCTGCGTACCGGCCGAGTCCTCGACCAGGACGGCGAACTCGTCGCCGCCCAGGCGCGCCACGAGATGGGCACCGGGGCGGTGCGGGCCGACCTGGGCCACGCAGTCGGTGAGCCGTGCGGCGACGGCGGCGAGCAGCCGGTCGCCGATCCGGTGGCCCATCGTGTCGTTGACGGCCTTGAAACCGTCCAGATCGAGGTAGCAGAGCCCGATCCGGCCGTCCTGGTGCCGGGGGGTCTCCAGGACGGCCGAGAGCCGCTCGAAGAACAGCGTCCGGTTGGGCAGCCGGGTCACCGGATCGTGCAGCTGGAGGTGGCGCAGCCGCTTCTGCAGCTCACGCCGGTCGCTGACGTCCGCGACGGAGAGGAGCACCCGGCCGGAACCGGAGTCACCGGCCCGGCCGGCCTCCGGTTCCGGCATCGGCACGACGGTGATCTCGGCCCACAGCGAGCGCCCGTCGGGATGCTTGAGCCTGCGGGTGACGCGGAACCGCGATCGCCGCCCGTGCAGCACCTCGCGGTACGCGTGCCAGGTGCGGCCGTCCTCGACGAGGTCGAGCAGATCGGCCGCCGACTGCGCGGTCAGTGCCGCGGCGGAGTTGCCGAGGAGGCCGCCGAGAGCGTCATTGGCGGCGACGACGAGGCCCTCGTGGTCGACGACGGCCATCGGGAGCGTGGCGGCCCGGAAGGCGGCGCGGTAGCCGTGCGGCTCGGATCGATGGGCCCCGGCAGGGGGCCACAAAGTGTGACACTCCGTGACCGACGGTCCTGCGGAGTGGGGGTGTGTGCCCGCCGTGGGCCTCGGCCCTTCGGAGGTTCCGCTCACCGTTCGCTCCCGCCGTGCAGTTCTGTCCTGAACAGGTGTGGCCGGACTGGCCCACCGCGCGGAACGCCGCTGTCGGAGGCGGGATCCACGCGGTAAAGCCTGGTGAAGCATAGAGGCTGGCACGTCGGCCGTTCCAGCGCCCGCCCCCTCCACGCCCCGCGTTCGCCCCGCATGGGTCAGTCCCAAGCTGATCTGGTTCGCCCACGACTGGTCGTTCCTGAGTGGTTCCGTTCTTTCGCGATCTTCCAGTGATTGATTGTGACTGTCCGTGAGAGTGAACGTCTTGGCCGGCTGCTGACTCGACTGGGGCAGCTCAACAGGACGGAAGACCCGAACCATCACAGGGTGGGTGCGTGACCGCAGTCCGCACCCGGAGGTAGATGTGCCGCGTCAGCACAGGACCGGGGGAGTGGAGAGGCCGAGCCTGCGCGGCGTGGCCGCGGCCGTGACCTCTCTCCTGGCCCTCGCGGCCACCTCCCTCGTCGCCGGGCCGGCCGTGGCCGCGACCGGCGAAGCGGGCCCGTGCGCACTGCCCCGCACCGAGGCGCACCATTCGCTCGGCCTGGGGGACTGGAACGACGCCTACCCCCGCCCCGTCCGCTCCCTCGACGCGGTCATGGTCTTCCTGTCCTTTCCCGACCACCGCCCCACCGTCACCCCGAAGGAACTCACCGCCGACTACTTCCCCGCCACCACCCAGTTCTTCCAGCGCGCCTCGTACGGGAAGTTCACCCTGCGCCCGCACCCGCTGAAGCAGTGGATCCGGATGCCCGAGGCCTCCGACTGGTACGGCATACAGCGCGACTGGAACAACGAGAGGCGCAGCGCCTATCTGCGCGATGCCATCGCGACGGCCGACCCGAAGGTCGATTTCTCCCGGTACGACATCGTCTATCTGGTCGCCGACCCGGACGCCCCGGGTGTCGACTCCGACGCCACCAAGGTCGTCAACTTCGAGCAGCCGCTGCACGCGGACGGTACGGAGATCCGGCGCCTCGTCACCGTCTTCGAGCAGCACCCGCCGGACCACAACGTGCTGGCCCACGAGACCGGCCACGTCTTCGACCTGCCGGACCTCTACCACAGGCCGTCCGACGGCAAGGGCGACTGGGACACCTATGTCGGTGACTGGGACGTGATGGGCAGCCAGTTCGGTCTCGCACCGGACTTCTTCGGCTGGCACAAGTGGAAGCTGGGCTGGCTGGACCGCAGACAGGTGGTCTGTGTCCAGCGCAGCCGGGACATCACCCTGGAGCCGATCGCCGCCGCGCCCGCGCCCGGCGGCTCCCTCGGCACCCGGCTCGCGGTGATCAGGACCGGTGAGGGCAGCGCCGTGGCCATCGAGGCGCGGGGCGCGACCGGCAATGACCTGACGACGTGCGCCGAAGGCGTCCTGCTCTACCGGGTGCGGAACACGATCCCGTCCGGCGGCGGACCGGTCGAGGTCCTCGACACCCACCCCACCACCGACGCCTGCTGGGACCGGTCCGTCTACGCCCCGCTCGCCGACGCCCCGCTGCGGGTCGGCGAGACGTACAGCATCCCCGGCGCGCACGCCAGGATCGAAGTCGCCGACCGGACGCCGTCGGGTGCCTGGACGGTCCGGATCACCACGGGCACATAGGCTTCTGTGATCACGAAGAAGCCCCCTCGCTTCCGCGAGGGGGCTTCTTCCGTCTGTGCGCCGCCAGGGACTCGAACCCCGGACCCGCTGATTAAGAGTCAGCTGCTCTAACCAACTGAGCTAGCGGCGCCTGCTGACGTCGTAGACATTAGCACCCTGATCGGCAGGAGGAAAAATCGAATTCCGGACCGCCGACGAGGGCGTCGACCTGGTGACTCGTACGCAGGCCCAGAGCAGTACGTCCGGACCCGGCAGCCAGGGCCCGCGAGTGTCGGGGGCGACCACCCAGCGGGGCCCCGGGGTGGCGGCCGTGCAGGTCAGGGGCGGGACGGTCACCGCGTCCCCGGTGCCGTGGCAGAGCAGCGGCGGGACCTTGGCCTCGCCGCCGTCCTGCTCCCGCGCGTCCGAGGCGGCGCGCGGTTCGAGACCGCCGCCCCACTCCTCCCAGTCGAGCAGCGACGGCAGTCGCTGGGCGGTGCCCGGGGAGGCGAAGAGCAGCATCCGTCCGCGATGCGTGGCGACAGGCCCCGAGCCGGGCCCGTCGGACCACAGGTGTTCCAGCATCCGGCGGCCGAAGAGAGTGGGCACGTTCACCACGTCGAAGGCCGATCCGCACGGCAGTACCCCCGGGGAAGTGGGGTGGGCCTCCCACTGGGCCAGCGTGCTGCGCGGATAGGCCGTGGCGCCGGCGAGCCAGGCGGCGCCGGCCGCCGTCACCTGGGCCGTCTGGTCCGAGGTCCGGTCCCGCAGGAGGGCGAGGACGTCAGGGCACTGCTGGGGGGTGTCGCTGGTGTGCAGGGTCGTTTCGTCTGGCAGCCATGCGCTCATGCGAGCATGTCTACCGGGAGTGATCAAGAGGATTCCGAGAGTTGCCGGAAATCGGGACAGGCGAGGGCCCGGAGGAGTATCTTGCCCGCGGGCATATGCCACTGGTGGTACCCGCGGTCAGGTGGTGGTACCCGCGGTCAGGGCCGGTGCCGGGGCCCGGCCCAGGGGCGGAGATCAGGGTGCGGAGCCGCCCAGCAGGCTCCGGCCGAACTCCACCATCTTCTTGGCATAGTCCTCGGTCCACTCCGCGCGCTGCGCGATGTCCGCGGTCGTCAGCCGGTCGAACCGGCGCGGATCGGCGAGCTGGGCGGCCGCGATCGCCTGGAACTCGACCGCCCGGTCGGTCGCGGCGCGGAACGCCAGGGTCAGCTCGGTGGCGCGGGCCAGCAGCTCCTGCGGATCGTCCATCGACTCCAGATCGAAGAAGTGCTCGGGATCGGCGACCGCCGCCGACGGCTCGAAGAGCAGGGGCGCGGGTCGCAGCCGCTGCTGCTCGTTCCGCTCGGGTTGCGCCATGTGGTGTTTCCTCCTTCGGTGGGCCCGATGGCCACCCTCCATTGTCCAACGTCGCGCAAGCGGCCGTCCGGCGTTCCGCGAACGGCCGTCCGTCGTTGCCACGATCACGGGAACCATGGAACGACATGTTGCCCATCCCGAAGCGTTGAAGGAGGAACCTTTTGTGCCCGGCAGACGGGAGGTCACCGGTACGGGACAGACCTACGCTACGAACACCATGGCGGAATGGAAGGAAACGGGGGCTTCCTCCGGAAGGCAGGATCCAGGCCCCTCCGGGGGCACCCGATGATCGCGCACGCCGGAGCGAGGTGAGGACCGGCCCCTCCTCGGGGGGAGAGGCCCCTCCGCGCTATGGCCGCCACGCCACCCGGTGTTCCGCCAGATGCGCCAGTACCGCGTGGTTCGCCTCCCAGCCGTCAGGGAACTTCACCGCGACCCCCAGCTGCACGGGCTCCGTCGACGGGTGCTCGTCCAGGAGCTCCGCGACGCCTGCCCGGCACACCACGACGCAGGCGTGCCGGTGGCGCGAGGCCAGTACGCACAGCCGTCCCGTCTCCAGATGGAACGCCGTGGCGTCCGGGCGGCCGGAGAGCGGGTGCAGGACCACCGTCACATCGAACTCGCGGCCCTGGAGCCGGTTCGCCGTGTCCACCGCCACGCCCGTCACCCCCAGCTCCGCGAGCGCCGCGCGTACCGCAGCCGCCTGGTCGCGATGGGCGGTGCCGACCGCGACCCGGTCCGCCGTCACCGGGACCGGCTCGGAGGAACGCTCGCTCGTCGCCGCGCCGCCCCGGTCCAGCAGCCGGCGGACGACCAGCGCCACCGCCCGCACCGCCTCCGGGTCGGTGCGCGGGGTGTGCCGGGCCGGCAGCTCCAGCAGGCCCCAGCCGGACTCCGCGGCCTCGTCCAGCACCCGGTCCGGTGCCGAGCCGTCGGACGCGACGCCGAACGACAGCCGCCGGTCCCCGTGGTCCGTACCGCTGCGGAACGGGGTGTACGGGTAGAACGCGTCCGAGACCAGCGGCGCGGCGGAGGCGGGCAGCCGCCACGACACCGGCAGCCGGTGCTGCGGCAGCCGGGGATTGTGCGCGAGCAGTGTGGAGACCGCGCTCGCGGACGGGTCGTACGAAAGCCCCGCCCACTGGTCCGCGCCGACGATCGAGAACGGGTCCAACTGGCCCGGGTCGCCGACGAACAGCGCCCGTTCGAAGAGCCCCGCGACGGCCAGGAGAGCGTCCGAACGCATCTGGTACGCCTCGTCGACGATCGCGTGCCCCCACGGCTCGACGTTCTTCACGTGCGCCCACTTGGCGGCCGTCGAGATGACGACGTCGAGCCCGGCGAGGTCCGACGCCTTGGCCGACTTCCGCACCTGGGCCAGGCCGTCCAGCACCTTGTCGTACGGGTCGGTGTCATTGCTGTGCAGCCGGCCGACCGGCAGTCCCGGGTCCTTCTCGGCCAGCCGCACCACCAGGTCGTCGACCTGGGCGTTGGTCTGCGCCACCACCATCAACGGGTGCCCTGCCGAAGCGAGTTCGAGAGCGGCGCGCACCACGAGCGTCGACTTGCCCGCGCCCGGCGGGGAGTCCACCACGATGCCGCGCGACGTACCGCTCAGGGTGTCGGCGAGGATCGCGTCGGTCGCCCGCGCGGCCTGCGCGCCCGGGTCGAATACGGCCGTCACAGGAGGTCCTCCGCGGTCACGGGATCGGGATGCTCGGCGCGCTCCGCGGCCGCACCCGGCGGTCCGCCGTGGGTCCACGGCGTCTGCTCCGGGTCCGGCAGCTTCGGGCCGCCGCGCTGATCGTGCTCGAACAGCGTCCAGGAGATCCGGTCACCCTGCTCGGGCACCGAACCCGGGGCCGGTTCCTTGCTCCTGCCCATCCGGTCGGTGATGCGCAGCACCAGCGGCGGCGGGCCGCCGTCCTCCGGTTCCGCGGCGAATCCCACGAACTCGGCGGTCTGCGGCCTGCCTTCGAGCGAGCGGTAGACCTTGGTGCGCTCGCCGAGATGCGGGCGCTCGTCCGTGCGGACCGTGATCAGTGGACGCGGGGACGGGCGCTTCGACTCGCTGTACGCCATCACCACCTCCGTCACCTCGCCGACGAACGCCTCACCGGCCAGCCGCCGTCCGGCCAGCACCAGCGCATCGTCCAAGGCCTCCTGCGCCTCCAGCTGGGCCTGCGCCGTCTCCCGCGAGGCCAGTTTCTGCGCCGCCGTCACCGCGTCGTCCCGGCGCGGCTGCGGCGGCTCACCGGAACGCACCCGGTCCCGGTGCCCGGTGAACGACCAGCGGTCCCTGGTCCAGCGGTCCTCGGCCCTGGCCCCCTCGGGCAGCTCCCTCAGCAGATCGAGCCCCCGCCACACCGCATCCCACGTCGGCCGCATCACCCCGGCCAGCAGCGCCCGGATCTCCCGCTCGGCGGCGGTCAGTTCGCCGAGCCGGGCATCGGCGGCGAGACCGTCCTCGGCCGCCGCGAGCGAGGTGCGCGCCCGGTCGTACTTCTCGATGGCGGGCGCCAGCAGCCGGTTGTCGAACGCCGGGTCCGTGGCCGGGCCGGCCGGCGGGCACAGCAGCTGGCCTTCGCCGTCGCGGTCCCGTTCCGCACGGAGTGCCGCCCGCGCCCCGGACTCGCCCGCCGGGGCGTCGATCCAGGCCAGCAGCGCGCCCAGATGCTGGTCCTCCAGGCTGCTCTGCCCGGTCGCCCAGTGCCGGTTCAGCAGATCCGTCGTGGCGAGCAGCAGGGAGGAGCCCGGCACCCTGGCCCGCTCCCCGTAATGCGTCAGCCAGCGGCCCAGCAGCGGGACGCGGGCGGGCGCGGGGTAAGGGGCCTCGGGGTCTTCCTCCGCCGTGCGCCGGAACCGCATCGAGCGGCCGAGCAGCCGTACGAAGTCGATGCCCGTCCGGCTCGGCACGATCAACTGCGGTGCGTCCGCGCACAGCTCGACCTCGACCTTGACCTTCTTCCCGGTCTCCGGATCGGTCTCGCTCCGCTCGGCGGGCTCGACGACGTCCTCGTACGCCTCGATGTGCGGCAGCACCGCCTCGGCCAGTTCGGCGAGGAACGCGAACCGCAGATCCCGGTCGCGCGGCTGCGCGACCGTCAGCAGCCGGGGCGCCTCCCGGTCGGTCCCGACGAGGGCGCCCAGCGGGGCGCCGGCCTCACCGGCGGTGGTCAGTGGCACCAGGACGAGCGGCCGGTCGGTGAGATGGCGGTGCAGGACAGTCGTCATCGGCTGTGCCCGGCCGCTCTCCAGGGCCTCCAGCCGGGCCAGGGTGCTGATCAGCGACATGACGGACCGCCCTCCAGGGCCTCGGCGCGCAGCGCCGCCGCCCGCCGCAGGGCCGCGACCGTCGGATCGGCCGGGTCGCCCTCCTTGCCCGCGGCGGCGGCCAGCACCGCACCCACCGTGGTCAGCCCGCCGAGCTCGCCCCGCACACTGCGCCCCAGGGTCTCCACCGCACCGGCCTCGCGGGACTTCGCCCGGCAGTGGAAGGCCAGCTCACAGGCGGACAGACACTCCGGGGCGTATGCCGCGCCGACCGACTCGACCGCCGCGTCCAGCTGCTGCCGGGGGCACTTTGGGTCGAAGGTGGCGCCCTCGGGCAGGGTCGCCGCGATGTCCTCGATCCGGGTCAGCCTGGTCAGCTGGCGCCGGGTGACCGCACGCTGTTTGCGTACGTCGACGACCGAGGCGGTGGGCAGATTGGAGAAGTCCTTCGGGCAGACCAGCAGGACCCGGTGGCCGACCTCGGCGCCCTCGGTCAGCTCCGCGATCCGCTCCAGGGCCAGTACGTAGACGGCGGACTGCCGGGCCGCCGCGCCGACCTTCGCGGCATCGGCGGAACCGTCGATCATGGGGAAGGACTTGATCTCGATGACCGTCCAGGTGCCGTCGGGATGCACCGCCACCGCGTCCGGCTCCAGGTAGGCCGGGGAGCCGGCCACCTCCAGGGCCAGCATCGGGTGGTCCAGCAGCGCCCAGCCGCCCGACTCGGTCGCCTCCCGCAGAGCGAGGGCCGTACGCGCCGCGCGGCCCTCGGGACCGGCCGCGGTCAGATCGGGGACCAGCACCTCGCGCGGGGCCTCGCCGTCGCCGCCGAGACGCTCGTGCAGCAGCCGCATCAGCTCCGTACCACCGTCGGCCTTGACCTTGGCCTCGAAGGCGTTGCCCCGGACGAGAGCGAACTGGGACTGGCCGAAGGGGGCCGGCGAACCGAGCGCGGCGGCCAGCGCGGCCTTGTCGACCCCCGCGCCGTCCAGCAGGGCGCGGCGCCGGCAGCCGGGGTTGGCGGCGAGGGCCGCCAGCGCGCGGGCATCCAGCGGACGGGCCGCGACGGCCGGCCCCCGCAGCTCAGCGAGCCGCTGCCGGAGCGTCGTCCTGTGCTGGTCGAGCGCCTGTGGGGGCTGCGGTGTCGGCCCGGGACGCGCGGCCGTCCGAGGCGTCTGCGTCGGGCGATGCCGGGGCGTCGGTGGAATCTGCGGAGGTGGTCCGCTGGCCAGGGATTCGCTCACCCGCCGAAGTGTTGCATCCGGCACTGACAACTGGGGACTTCGTGGTCGCGACGAGCCTCGGGAAGCGGGCTCCGAGCCGGTCCCTGATCCGGTCCGCGAGACGCATCACCGATCGGGCCAGCAGTGCTCCGACGCCCATCACGGCGGCGCCCGCGACCGCGTCGAGGAAGTAGTGGTTGGCCGTGCCCATCACCACGAACGTGGTGACCAGGGGGTACGCGATGCCCGCGGCCCGTACGAGCGGGTGGCGGCCGTGGCGCCACAGCAGGATTCCGCACCAGAGCGCCCAGCCGACGTGCAGGCTCGGCATCGCCGCGTACTGGTTCGTCATTCCGCTCATGCCGCGCGGGGCACTCGCCCCGTTGCCCCACCAGCCGTACGAGCTGTACTGCGCCATCGTGTCGACGAAGCCGTGCGTGGCGTCGAGCAGCCGGGGCGGGCAGGTCGGCAGCAGGGTGAAGCCGATCAGGCCGAGCAGTGTGGAGGTCATCAGCCAGGTGCGGGCCCTGCGGTACAGGGCCTCGCGGCGGCGGAAGAGCCAGACCAGGACGGCCGGGGTGACCAGATAGTGCAGGGACGCGTACACGAAGTCGGCGGGTATGCCTATCGAGGAGTGCGCGGTGAACAGCCGGTTGAGCGGATGTTCGAAGTTGATGTGGAGCGTCTTCTCCAGGTCCAGGATGCGCAGGCCGTGGTCGACGGCCGTGGAGACGTCGCCGCGCACCACCAGCCGGCCCGCCGAGTAGGCTGCGTACACCAGGGCCAGCAGCGGCAGCTCGGTCCACCAACGGGGCCGGGGGCGCGCCACGGGCGCGGTGCTGGCATGCTGCATCCGGAAGCTCTCCATCATGTGTTAATGCGACCGACGGCGGGCGTTCAACCGTACGGTGCAGGCCTGCCGTGATTCCCCCGGGGGTCCCCGTCGAAGGCCCCGTGCGTGTACGGACTTTTCCGTCGGATTTCTCCGTCGGACTTTTCCGTCGGATGTCTCCGTCGGATGTCTCCGTCGGATGTCTCCGTCGGATGTCTCCGTGCAGAGAGGGACGCCTGTTCGGCCCCGGGGGTTGCCTCTCGTACGCGTGCGCGATGATGGGAAAACCGGACGATCCGTTCTGTCCCGATCTCCGGCCTCAGATCTCAGTTTCAGGGAGAGCCGTCATGGCACCGCGTATCCTGCTCGCCCGGCACGGCCAGACGGAATGGTCCGTCAAGGGCAATCACACCGGCAGGACGGACATTCCGCTGCTCGACACCGGTCGTGCGGGCGCCAAGCTCCTCGGCGAGCGGCTGCACCGCGGGCCGTGGGCGGACCTGCCTGGCCTCGAAGTCCGCACCAGCCCACTGCTGCGGGCCAGGGAGACCTGCGAGATCGCGGGTTTCGCGGACCGGGCCGAGTCGTGGGACACGCTCATGGAGTGGGACTACGGGGCGTACGAGGGGATGACTCCGGCGGAGATCAAGGCGATCCGTCCCGACTGGTTCATCTGGCGCGACGGCGTGCCGGAAGGGGAGACCCTGGCCGAGCTGTCCGCCCGCGCCGACGAGATCGTGGACTGGGCCCGCTCGGCCGACCGTGACGTCCTGGTCTTCGCCCACGGGCACATCCTGCGGGCACTGGGGGCGCGGTGGCTCGGCGAGGACGTGTCGTTCGCGGCGCGCATCCGGCTCGATCCGACATCGCTCTCGGTGCTGGGGTGGGCGTACGGGGCGCCCGCGCTGGAACGCTGGAACGACACCGGCCACCTGGAGCGGTGACCCGGCCGCTGCGGGAGCGGCTCCGCCCGCCGGACGGGGCCCCGCCCGTGCTCCGCGGGCCAGGGGCGGGGACTTCGTGACCGGACGGCCGGCGGGCCCGGTTCGCCGGCCCGACCGGTCCCGGCCTCCGGGACCGCGGCGGGGGCTCGTCCGCCGCCGGACGACGCCACGCGTCCGCCGAAGCCGCTACGCGCCCGGCTCCGCGACCTCCGCGTACCGCTCCAGAAACCCCCGTACCTCCACCGCACCCCGCTGTGGCGCCAGCACCGCCGTCGCTTCCGCCAGCATCGCCCGGATACGGGACGACTGGACGCGGTCCAGCAGGTCCAGCACCTGATGGCCCGCCGTCGCCGCCTCCGCGGCCCGGCCGGCCCGCGCGAGATCCGTGGTCAGTTCGGCCCGGTACAGCGCCAGATTCCGGGTGAAGTGCGGGTCCTGGAGACGCGTCGCCCGCAGTGCGTGGCGGGCCGCCCGCGACCAGTCGCCCAGTGCCGACCAGCATTGGGCCTCCAGCATCTCCAGCTCCGCCTCCCGGAAGAAGGTCATCCACTCCGGATCGGCGTCGCCGGGCCCGTGCCCGAACGCGGTGTGCGCACGGCCGATCGCCCGTTCGCAGCCCGTACGGTCCCCGAGCCCCGCCCGGCCCCCGGCCTCCCGCAGGGCGAGCAGGGCCAGCAGCCGCGGCGAGCCGAGCGACTGTGCCGCCCGCTGCCCGGCCTCGGCCGCGCGTACGGACTCGCGGGGCCGTCCCGTGTCCCTGGCCAGGAACGACGTATTGCAGAACGCATGGGCCTCCAGCGCCGCGTCGCCCGCCACCCGCGCGGTGGCGAGCGCCTCCGCGTAGTGCGAGCGGGCGTCTTCGAACCGGCCCGAGTCATGCGCCAGCCAGCCCACCGAGATGGCGAGTTCGCCCGCTCCGGCATGCAGTCGGTCGGCGGTGGACCGCTTGGTGGCGGTCCCGGAGTCGAGCAGCGCGTACGCCGCCCGCAGCGGCCGGGACGCTCTGCGGTACAGGCCGTCGCCGCCGTGCCGGTCGTCGAGCAGCCGGATCTGCCGTACCGCCTTCTCGACGGCGCTCACCTCGGCCTCGCCCACGCGTCGCGGGTCGGGCAGGGGGGCGGCGGCGGACGGGCCGTCCAGGCCGAGGCCCAGGGTCGCGGCCGCCATCGCGGTGGTGCCGCTCGTCATGAATACGCGACGCAGCACGTCGCTCTCCTCATCGGTGTCGCTGTGGAGCGCAGGGGGCGGTGGGGTTTCGGCAGCGGCCCGCGCAGCCCGGCCGCGTACGGATTCGCGCGGCGAGAAGCCCAGGTCCGCCAGGGTCGTTCCGGGGAACATGTGCAGGAAGACCCGCTCGTACGCGTAGTTGGGGCAGCGGATCTCGCCGGACTCCACGCGTCCGATGTACCGGGCGTCGCACGCGACCTGCTCGCCGATCTCGCGGGCGGACCTGCGTACCGCGGCAGCGAACTCCCCCGCGGAGCGCGGGCCGCGCAGCCGCCGGAAGGCGAGGTTGGGAACGGCCCCTGTCGACACCATGGGATAGGCCCTCTCCTCTGCAGCCGGGGTTCCTGCTTCCGGTGTCCCGGCGGAGCAAGAAGGTACCGGCTGTGACCGGTCACACATTCAGCGTTTGTGTGCAAAAGGGGTATCTCGCCCGCGATCCGCCATGAACTGCCACCCTTTGCGGCGGCGTGGCACCGTAGCCCTTGACGCCGTCGGCGCGTTGGTCCATGCGGAGACGGAATCCGGCTCCGCCCGGCGATGAGAGGAGAGGTCCCTTGTTGCATCTCGGCACGGAGACCGGCTCGCGGACGACCGCGACGACCCCGGCCGCAACGGGTGCCACGGCGCCCGCCGGCCTCACGGAGGACCACGGCGCCGAACCCTGCGACCTGGTGACGGTACCGGCCCGCCAGGGACTGGAGGCCGTGGACATCCTGCGCCGCGGCGCCGACCTGGAGGCCGTCGGCCCGGTCCTGCACGACGGCGCCTGCGACACCCTCGGCTTCCTGGTGCCGCCGGGCACCGCCGAGGCGTGGGACGTACCGGGCAGCGCCTGTACGCAGACCGACGGCCGCGGGCTGCGCGTCCCCGCCGAGCCGCCCGTCACCGGCAGCGGCTGGCTGCTGCCGCCGGGAGAGGACGCCCCGGTCACCGACCCGGCCGCGCTGCGGGCCGCGCTCGACCAGGCGGCCCGGCTGATCGAGGCGGCCGACAGCTGCCGCTGACCACCGCCTTCCTGCCCGCGCGCTCATAATGGGCCGGTGGCCGGATCCCTCCGGCACGGCCGGTTCCGTACCGGCCCGGAGCGATGAGCAGTGAGCAGGCGCGAGCAGCAGTGGCACGTCGAGGAACGCCGGGCAGCGGCGCGGGCGCCCGTAAGCGGTCCGACCGCAAGGCCGACGCCAGGTCCGAACGCGTGGGCGGGCGCAGGGCGGAACCCCTCGCCGAACCCGTGGACGGCGGTCTCGCCGAGCTGGTGCCCGACCGGGAGCGCCCGCACGCCTGGACGCTGACGCTCGACGGCGCCCCCCAGTCCCATGTGGACCTCGACGACCCCACGTATCTGTCCTTCGAGTACCAGCGCAGGATCGGCCACATCGCCGACCTCGTCGCGCCCCCCGGGCAGCCCCTGCACGTCGTGCACCTGGGCGGCGGCGCCTTCACACTCGCCCGCTACGTCGCCGCGACCCGGCCCCGCTCCACCCAGCAGATCGTCGAGGTGGACGCCGCGCTCGTCCAACTGGTCCGACGGGAGCTGCCGCTGGACCCGCAGGCCAGGATCCGGGTGCGGTCCACCGATGCCCGTGCCGGGCTCGGGAAGATCCAGGACGACTGGGCGGACCTCGTCGTCGCGGACGTGTTCAGCGGGGCCCGCACACCCGCGCACCTCACCAGCACCGAGTTCCTCGCCGAGGTGCGCCGGGTCCTGAAGCCCGGCGGGAGCTACGTGGCCAACCTGGCGGACGGGCCGCCGCTGACCCATCTCCGCGGCCAGATCGCCACCGCGGCCACGGTCTTCCCCGAACTGGCGCTCGCCGCCGACCCGACCGTCTGGCGCGGCCGCCGCTTCGGCAACGCCGTGCTGCTCGCCTCGGACCTGCCGCTGAAGGTCGCGGAGCTGACCCGCCGGGTCGCGACCGATCCGCACCCCGGACGCGTCGAACACGGGCGGGCGCTCGCCGACTTCACCGGTGGCGCGGCGGCGGTGAGCGACGCGGACGCTAGGCCTTCACCGGCGCCACCGCCGTCGGTCTTCGGGTAGGAGAGCGCCGAAGGCCTCGGCCGGGATGCCAAGGACCGACAACACCGTTCCGGGCCAATGGACTTCAGGGCTCTTGTGCGTCGGCCGGGCGACCACGCCCCGGTTTCCCGGAAGGCGATCGAGGCGCGGACAGCTGACTCGTCGACGAAGTCTTCGGGCACCGCGACCGTCATCGGCTCGTCGGCGCGCCCGACGCCCACGGACCAACACCCCCTCCGCGCGCCCCGGCCGGCCTCACACCCCCACATCCGGCCGGGGTGGGTGCGCGCCCCTCTTCCTCGGTGCCCGGACGAAGCCCGACGGCAGCGCTAATCCGCCCGGTTCACCGCCGACAGCACGGCCTGGATCGACGCGGTGAGGACGGACGTGTCCTGGCCCGCCCCCCAGCGCCGCTTCCCGCCGGTGCCGACCCGGCACTGCGTGTACGCCATCGCCGGGCTGCCCCGCCCCGTCGACGTCGCGTGCTCGGTGAAGTCGAGGACGTCCACCTCGATGCCCGCCGCGGCCAGCGCATGGGTGAACGCCGACACCGGGCCGTTGCCGGTGCCCTCGTAGTCGCCCTCCCGGTCGCCCACCCGCAGCGTGCAGATGAACCGGTGCTCACCGGCCGGGTTCCGGTCGGTGGACCAGGAGGTCAGGGCCACGTTCCCGTCCCGTCCGGGGGCCAGGTACGCCGCCTCGAAGAGCTCCCACAGATCCTTCGGCGTGGCCTCCAGACCGCTGTCGTCGGTCGCGGTCTGCACCGTGCGGGAGAAATCCGCGCGCAGCCCGGCCGGCAGGTCCACCCCGTAGTTGCTTCGCAGCAGATGGGCGATGCCGCCCTTTCCCGACTGGCTGTTGACCCGGATGACCGCCTCGTACGTACGCCCCACGTCCGCCGGGTCGATCGGCAGGTACGGCACCGACCACAGGTCCGAGCCGCTGCTCGCGTGATGGGCGAAGCCCTTGCTGATGGCGTCCTGGTGGGTGCCGGAGAAAGCGGTGTGGACGAGATCGCCGCCATAGGGGTGGCGGGGCGGCACCGGCAGCCGGTTGCAGTGCTCGACCGTGCGGCGGATCTCGTCGATGTCGGAGAAGTCGATCATCGGGTCGACGCCCTGGGCATGCAGGTTGAGGGCCAGGTTGACCAGGTCGACATTGCCGGTGCGCTCCCCGTTGCCGAACAGGCAGCCCTCCACGCGCTGTGCGCCCGCCAGGACGGCCAGTTCGGCGCACGCGGTGCCGGTGCCGCGGTCGTTGTGCGGATGGACGGAGAGGATCACGGCGTCGCGCCGTTCCAGGTGACGGTGCATGTACTCGATCTGGTCCGCGTACACGTTCGGCGTGGCGATCTCCACCGTGGCGGGCAGGTTGTGGATGACCGGCCGGTCCGGGCAGGCGTCCCACAGCTCGGTGAGGCCGTTGCAGAGCTCCAGGACGAAGTCCGGCTCGGTGAGGACGAAGACCTCGGGGGAGAACTCGAACCGGATGTCCGCCGCGGGCCGCGCCCGCGCCAGGCGCTCCATCCGCGTCGCCGCCTCGCGCACCACGCCGTGCAACTCGGCCCGGCTGCGGCCGAGCACGACATCGCGCCAGACGGGGGCGGTCGGGATGTACAGATGGACCACCGCGCGGTCCATTCCCTCGATGGATGCGAAGGTCCGCTCGATCAGATCCTGCTTGGCCGGGGTGAACACGACCACGGTGACGTCGTCCGGCACGGCGCCGCTCTCGGCCAGATGCCGGACGAAGTCGAAGTCCGTGCGGCTCGCGGACGGATAGCCGACCTCGATCTCCTTGTACCCCATGGCGACGAGCAGATCGAACATCCGGCGCTTGCGCGGGGTGTCCATGGGTTCGGCCAGTGCCTGATTGCCGTCGCGCAGGTCGACGGGTACCCAGAGTGGGGCCTTCTCGATCCGGGCCTCGGGCCAGGTGCGCCCGGTCAGCGGGACCTCGACGCGGTCGAAGGCCGAACGGTAGCGGTGGGACGGCATGGAGCCGGCGCGCTGCGGGTTCCAGCGGGGCGCGTCGGCGGGCACGGGCCCGCGCGGGGTGCAGATGGTGGGGAAGCTGTGCATCGGTGACAGACGGTCGGACATGAAGGCGGTCTCTTCTCGCATCGCCGGATGCGACCGGCACAGCACGGCATCCCGCGGCGGGGTGCCGGTCGCTTCAGGCCCCGCCGCGGCAGCCGAGAAGAAGGAGACCGCTGTGCGTCATGCCCGGTAGGATAGCCAGGAAGCAAGTCCTCAGACAACCTGACAGGTGAAACCCGTGTCCTCGCTCGGTCCGCTCCGCCCCAGCCCCCTGGTCGAACAGGCCACGCACCATCTGCGCGAGCAGATCACGGAGGGGCACTGGCCGGTCGGAACGAAGATTCCCGGCGAGACCACCCTGGCCAAGACCCTCGGAGTGGGCCGCTCCACCGTCCGTGAGGCGGTGCGCACCCTGGCCGCGCTCGGCCTGCTCCAGTCCCGTCAGGGCGCGGGCGTCTTCGTCATCGCCGACCACGTGACGGAGGACTGGCCGACCCGACTGCGCCGGGCCTCGGTCACCGACGTCTACGAGGTGCGCATGCTGATCGAGGTCCAGGCCGCCCGGCTGGCCGCGCGGCGCCGCACGGACGAGGACCTGGTCGCCCTCGACGCGGCACTCACCGCGCGGCGGGCGGCGGGGGCGGGAGGGGACGCCGAGTTCGTCGACGCGGACATCGCCCTGCACCGCGCTGTGGTGGTCGCGGCCCACAATCCCGTACTCACCGACCTCTTCGGCGAGTTCGCCCCCGCGCTGCGGCAAGGGCTCATCGACCTCGTCGAGCTGTTCGGCCTGCGCCGCGAGGATCCGCACCACGGCGATGCGAGCCATGACGCACTGGTGCGGGCCGTCGTGGCCGGTGACGCGGATTCGGCGGGCCGGGCCGCACAGACCGAGCTGGAGGCCACGCTGGCCCGGCTGCGGGCGGCGTAGGGCCGACGGCTCCGACGCGTCGGGGTGGCGCGACCGGCCGCGGGGTGTCGGGGATGAAGCCGCCCCCGGGGATCAATGGAACCGTGGTTGACGCCGAGATCGCTCTCGGCCGCCCGGCGCAGGGCCTGGATGCCGCGCCGGCTTTCTCCGGAAGGTCATGGGGAAGTCGCCGCCCGGCTCTCCCCGCTCAAGCACGCGAATCTCGACGTGCTGGGCCGCTGCGGCTTCCGCGCCTCCACTCCGGCCGGCGACGGCCCGCGCCCGCTGCGCGACCCGGCCGGGGTCGAGCCGGACGACGGCACGGCCGAGCCGGTCGACGTAGGCCCCGCCCCGAAAGAATTGAAGATCACATTAGAAAAATCAAGATTCACGGCTTGGCATCTTAAAAAACTCAATGTACAAATGAATGACGAACGCGTCGCCGAGAGAAGGGGGCCAGCGTGGACTGGCAGGAACTGACGGACCTGACGCAGGGGCGGCCGTTCGTGGTCGAGCGTGTCCGCCTCGCCGGGAGCGGTGTCGTGGTCGAGGGGCAGTTCGAGCCGCCGCAGCTGGCTCAACTCGGCGTCGACGACCAGGTGTTCGTTGCCGCGTTCGTACGGTCGCACGGTTCGATCAAGGAGATGGAGCGGATCTTCGGGGTGAGCTACCCGACGATCAAGTCCCGGCTGAAGCGGATCGGCGAGGCCCTCGATTTCGTCGAAACCGACCCGGCGCCCACCAGTGCCGATGTCGTCGACCGCCTGCAGCGGGGGGAGATCAGCGCCCAGGAGGCGCTGGCCGAGCTGGAGAGGCTCCGATGATGCCGTTTCTGGTGACGGTGGGCTATCGCCGTCCCGACAGCCGCCGGTGGCGGCTGCACGTCCCCTTCCTGCCGGTACTGCTGGTGCTGTCGCCGCTGCTGCTGCTCGCCGTGACGGCCGGACTGGTCGCATGCCGCGCCATCCGGGTGAGCCCGGCGGGCGCGCTGCGCGTCACCGGGCAACTGCTGTGGGCGCTGCCCGGCACCCGGTTCGAGATCGAGCAGGGCCGAACGGCCGTGCTGATATGCGTCAGATGAGTCAGAGGGGAAGAGCAACGATGAACGAGCAACGCCGCCAGATCCTGCAGATGCTGGCCGAGGGCAAGATCACCGCGGACGAGGCCGAGCGGTTGATCGGCGCCCTCGAACGCCAACAGCCCGAGTCCCCGGCGGGAGCCGCGCCCCGCCCGAAAACCCGACCCAAGTACCTGCGCGTGGTGGTGAACGCGGAGGACGAATCCGGTGGCGACGGGCCGAGCAGGGTCAACATCCAGATCCCGCTCCAGCTGCTGCGCGCCGGGGTCCGGCTCGCGAGCCTCGTCCCTCCGCAGGCGCTCACCAAGGTCAACGCGGAGTTGAACAAGTCAGGGGTACCGATCGACCTCACCGAGCTCAAGCCGCAGCACCTCGAGGAGCTCATCGAGCAGCTCGGCGACGTCGTCGTCGACGTCGACGACCCCGACGGAAAGGTGCAGGTGTTCTGCGAGTGACACGGTGCCCACGGCGCCGGACGCCGGCCCGGCCCACGAGTCGGGCGCGGCCGGTCGACGGCCGCGGGCGTTCAGCCCGTCACGCGACGGGGCCGCAATGCGCGGCCTGCTGCTCGGCACCGGGATCGGCAACAACGGGTGGCTCGCGATCGTCTGGTGCGTCGGCCTGATCGCGCTCGGCCACCGCTGGTCGACGGCGCACTTCAACCGCGACCCGGAATGAGTGCGCGGGCCGCCTCCCGCGGCCCGTCCCGTTCCAGGGCGGCGTACTCCGACCACCGCGTCGGTGCACGCCGCCCCGTCGGCGTCCTCGGCCCGCCGGGCCGGCCTGCCTCCGGGCCGGGTCGCCCCGGGCCCGGAACGCCGAGTACCGGCGTCGGGTTCGGAGAAAGAACGCGGATGCGCCCCCGACCACCCCCGCCGCGCGATGCCCCGTTCACCTTCCGGCGGGCGGTCGGCTGTGAATCGGGGATGACGAGAGCCACTTCCGGTGGTGGCCGGAAACGCGGCGCGACGGCGGCTGTTCGGCGCCCCCGGTGCGGCGGCCCTTCTTCGAAAAGTCCTTGGCCTGGGTGTTCTCGGAAACACGCGGACCCGCGGTCGAAGTCGGCGAGTTATGGCAAGACTTGGGCGGGACACGGTCTCGTGACTTGCAGGACACACTCGGGCAACGGAAGCGCCTTCAACTCTTGACACCCGCCCCCTCAAGGCAGGAACCTTCCGACATCGACGCATGGGAGCGCTCCCACATCGTGCGGGGATTCCCGTCCGAACGGCACTGCCCGTGTCCTCCCCCCTGAACCACCAGGCACCCGCGCTCACCGGTGCGTATGCCACGCAGTCAGAACGCCAGTCCCACCCTGGAACAAGGAGTAGTGGAATGCGCATCACCCGCACCGTCGCCGGCCGGAGCCGCAGAGCCGCGGTTCTGGCCACCACGGGGCTGACAGCCTCGGCCCTGTTGCTGACCGGCTGCAGCAGCGACTCGGATTCATCGGGCAGCACGGGCCCCGATGCGAACGGGAAGGTCACGCTGACCGTCGCCGACTTCGGGCAGTTCGGCTACAAGGAGGCCGGGCTCTTCGCCAAGTATCACGAGCTGCACCCGAACATCACGGTCAAGGAAGACGTCACCTCCGACGAGAAGGTCTACTACCCCAAGCTGCTCCAGCAGTTGAACTCGGGCAGTGGTCTCGCCGACGTCCAGGGCATCGAGGTCGGCCGGATCAAGGAGATCGTCGACACCAAGGCGAACGCCTTCGCCGACCTCAGCAAGGTGATCAACGTCGACGACTGGGTCTCCTGGAAGGAGAAGCAGGCCACCACGCCCGACGGCGCGGTGATCGGCGCGGGTACCGACATCGGTCCGATGTCGCTCTGCTACAACACCGACCTCTTCGAGAAGGCCGGCCTGCCGACCGACCGCGAGGAGGTCGCCAAGAAGGTCTCCGGCGGCTGGGAGGACTACCTCAAGCTCGGTGAGGAGTACAAGAAGAAGGCCCCCGCGGGCACCTACTTCATGGACTCCGCGAGCGCCATGTTCAACGCCGTGGTGAGTTCGAACGCGAAGCAGTACTACGACGAGAGCGGCAAGCCGGTCTACAAGGACAGCCCCAGCGTCGAGCAGGGCTGGAACCTGGCCGCCGAGGCGGCGTCCAAGAAGCTGACGCAGGGCCTCGCCCAGTTCAACGACCCGTGGAAGGCCGCCCTGCGCAAGGGCACCGTCGCCACCGTGGCCTGCCCCGCGTGGATGGCCGGTCAGATCTCGGTCAACGCCGGTGACGCCAACAAGGGTAAGTGGAACATCACCACCGCGCCCGGTGCGACCGCCGCCAACTGGGGCGGTTCGTTCCTCGCCGTGCCCAAGTCCGGCAAGAACGTCGACGAGGCCACCAAGCTCGTCAAGTGGCTGACCGCCCCCGAGCAGCAGGCCGCCGTCTTCAAGGCGATCGGCAGTTTCCCGTCCAACAAGGGCGCGTACGACCTGCCCGACGTGAAGGACGCGAAGCTGGAGTACTTCAACGACGCGCCGATCGGGCAGATCTACGCCGACGAGGCCAAGTCGATCCCCGAGACGGTGCTCGGGCCGAAGGACGGCGTCATCAAGGACACCATCTCCACCCAGATCAACAACATGGAGCAGCGCGGTACCGGTCCGGACGACGCGTGGAAGGCGGCGACCAGCGCGATCGACAAGGCGATCGGCTGACCGTCGCCGGCGCGGGCGGCCTCCAGGAGCCGCCCGCTCCGGCACGCGCGCCCCTCATCGGCCCAGCCCCCGGCCCACGCCCGCCCCTCACCCGGGCGACCCCGTTACTCAGGGAAGGACTCCCGCCCGTGGCCACCTCGACTCCCACCCGGGATTCATACGCACCGCCACCCTCCGGCGGCTCCCCGCACGCGTCGGTGCCGTCCCGCCGACAGGCCTGGCGGAGGCGGCTGTGGCGGTTCGACGACAAGGCGTCGCCGTACGCCTACATCGCTCCGTTCTTCCTCGTCTTCGGCGCCTTCGGGCTCTATCCGCTGCTCTACACGGGATGGATCGCCCTGCACCGGGTGGAGATGACCGGTCTCGACCAGATGGAGTGGGTCGGCCGGGACAACTTCGACAAGATCCTGCACGACGCCGAGTTCTGGACGGCGGTCGGCAACACCTTCCTGATCGGGGTCATGTCGACGGTCCCGCAACTGCTGGTCGCGCTCGGCCTGGCCCATCTGCTGAACTACCGGCTGCGTGCGCGCACCTTCTGGCGGACGGTCATCCTCACCCCGTACGCCACCTCCGTGGCCTCCGCGGCCCTCGTCTTCGCCCTGGTCTTCCGGGCCGACGGCGGACTGCTCAACTGGGCGCTGCACTTCGTCGGCCTCGGCGACACCAACTGGGCCAACGGCCACTGGACGTCGAAGATCGCCATCTCCGTCATCGTGATCTGGCGCTGGACGGGCTACAACACCCTGATCTACCTGGCCGCCATGCAGGCCGTACCGAGCGATCTGTACGAGGCCGCGTCGCTGGACGGCGCGTCGCGCTGGCAGCAGTTCCGCAAGGTGACCATCCCCTCGCTGCGGCCCACGATCCTCTTCACGATCGTCATCTCGACCATCGGCTCCATGCAGTTGTTCGGTGAGCCCCTGCTCCTGGAGGGCGGCACGCTCGGAGCCACCGGCGGCAACGAGAATCAGTACGAGACGCTCAGCGTCTACCTCTACAACTACGGCTGGAACCTCGGGCACCTCGGCCCGGCCGCCGCAGTGGCCTGGGCGATGCTCGCCCTCCTGCTGATCATCGCCGCGGTCAACTGGCTCATCGGCCGCTTCGTACGCAAATCCGCGGTCTGACCGGGAGCGATTTTCATGACCATGACCAGCACCACCACAGCCCCGGAACGCGGCACCCCGCAGCCGGTCCACCGGGCGACGCCGCGCCCCACCCGCTTCAGGCCGGGCGCGGGCAAGCAGTTGCAGGGCGGCCCGTTCGCCTACATCGCCCTGGCCGTCGTCGGCATCGGCTCGCTCCTGCCGCTCTACTGGACCCTGGTGGCCGCGTCCCACACGCAGGACGAAGTGCTCGCCACCACACCGCCGTTCCTGCCCGGCGGGCGGCTGCTGCACAACCTCGACACCGCCTGGAACCAGGCACACCTCGGCAAGGCGATCGTCAACAGCGTCATCGTCTCCGGCTGCATCACGGCGGCGACGCTCTTCTTCTGCACGCTGGCCGGCTACGCCTTCGCCAAGATGCGCTTCAAGGGCCGCGGCGCGCTGATGACCGGAGTCATCGCCACGCTCACGATCCCGCCGCAGCTCAGCGTCGTCCCGCTGTTCATGATGATGTCCGACATCGGCTGGGGCGGAAGGCTGGAGTCGGTGATCTTCCCGACCCTGGTCAGCGCGTTCGGCGTGTTCTTCATGCGGCAGTACCTGAGCGAGGCGCTGCCCTACGAACTCATCGAGGCCGCCAAGATCGACGGCGCCAACAACTTCCGCATCGTGCGCAGCGTGGTCCTCCCGGTGGCCCGCCCCGCGATGACGGTGCTGGGGATGCTCACCTTCGTACAGGCCTGGAACGACTTCTTCTGGCCCTACCTCGCCCTCAATCAGCAGAACCCCACGCTCCAGGTGGCCCTCGGTCAGCTGAGCGCCTCCTACACCCCCGACCAGAGCATCGTGATGGCCGGTGCGCTGATCAGCACCCTGCCGTTGCTCGTGGTCTTCGTGATCTTCGGCAAGCAGATCGTCGGAGGGATCATGTCCGGCGCCGTCAAGGGCTGACCGGGCGTCACCCGCCCCACCCCGGACGCTCCGTACGGCGTGTCTCCCGACCGCTGGCCGTAGGGCCCGGAGCTCCACCCCTTACCTGCCCCTGTCCGTCCACCCCTGGGAGCGCTCCCGCATGACTGCTGTACGACCCGACATCGCCCCGAAGCAGGCACCCGAGGCAGCGGACTTCCCGACCGGTTTCGTCTGGGGGGCGGCCACCGCCGCCTACCAGGTCGAGGGCGCCGCGGCCGAGGACGGCCGCACCCCCTCCATCTGGGACACCTTCAGCCGCACTCCGGGCAAGGTCCGCAACGGTGACACCGGAGACATCGCCGCCGACCACTACCACCGCTACCGCGACGACGTGGCGCTGATGAAGCAGCTCGGCCTGAAGGCCTACCGCTTCTCCGTCTCCTGGTCCCGGGTGCAGCCCACCGGCCGCGGCCCCGCCGTCGAACGCGGACTGGACTTCTACCGCAGGCTCGTCGACGAGCTCCTGGAAGCGGGCATCGCGCCCGTCGCCACCCTCTACCACTGGGACCTGCCCCAGGAACTGGAGGACGCCGGCGGCTGGCCCCAGCGGGTGACCACCGAGCGCTTCGCCGACTACGCCGCCATCATGGCCGGCGCCCTCGGCGACCGCGTCACGACCTGGACCACCTTCAACGAGCCGTGGTGCTCGGCCTTCCTCGGTTACGGCTCCGGCGTGCACGCACCCGGCCGCACCGAGCCGGCCGCCGCCCTGCGCGCGGCCCACCATCTCAACCTCGCCCATGGCCGGGCGATCGAGGTTCTGCGCGACCGACTCCCCGCTGCCGCGCAGACCTCGGTCACCCTCAACCTCCACCAGGTCCGCCCGCTGACCGGCAGTGAGGCCGACATGGACGCGGCCCGCCGGATCGACGCGGTGGGCAACCGGGTCTTCACCGGCCCGACGCTGCGCGGCGCGTACCCCGAGGACCTGATCGCCGACACCTCGCACCTGGTGGACTGGTCGACGCTGGTCCGGGACGGCGACCTGGCCGCCATCTCCCGGCCGGTCGACGTCCTCGGCGTCAACTACTACACGCCGACGCTGGTCTCCACGCCCGCCGACGGTTTTGGCGACTCGCGCGACGACGGCCACGGCAACAGCGACCACTCGCCGTGGCCCGGCTCCGAGCACGTCGCCTTCCACCTCTCCGAGGGCAAGAAGCGCACCGCGATGAACTGGGCGATCGACCCCGACGGTCTGTACAACCTGCTCGTCGACGTCTCCCGCGAGAACCCCGGCCTGCCGCTGATGGTCACCGAGAACGGCGCGGCCTTCGACGACTACGTCTCGCCCGAGGGCCGGGTGGAGGACCCCGAGCGGATCGACTACCTGCGCGGCCATCTCGACGCCGTACAGCGGGCCGTGGCCGACGGGGCGGACGTCCGCGGATACTTCCTGTGGTCCCTGATGGACAACTTCGAGTGGGCGTACGGGTACTCCAAGCGCTTCGGCGCCGTCTATGTCGACTACGCCACCCAGCGCCGCATCCCCAAGGCGAGCGCCCACTGGTACGCCGACGTCATCCGACGCCACGCACTGCCCCCCGTCACCGACCTCGGCTGAGCCCGACCGGCACACGCCCCCTCCCGAGACCCGGCCGTCCGCGCCGGGTCTCCGTCATTTCCCGCCGACTCCGGCGGTCGCGGAACCCGATATGCCGCTCCCGTAGAATGGGAGCGCTCCCATAATTGATGCTGCGGAAAGGCCACCGGGCCCGGACGAGTGTCAAGGGAGCCGACACCAGGACTTGGTTCGGTTATCCGACTGTGAGAAATTGACCGCGAACGGGAGGCAGCCATGGCGGCAGCGCGGGTACGGAGCGGCGGGCGGCCCACGCTCGAAGAGGTCGCGGCACGGGCGGGGGTGGGGCGAGGGACGGCCTCACGGGTCATCAACGGCTCCCCGCGGGTCAGCGCGCACACCCGCGAGGCGGTGGAGGCGGCCGTCGCCGAACTGGGCTACGTGCCCAATCGCGCGGCCCGCGCGCTCGCGGGAAACCGTACCGACGCCATCGCCCTCGTCGTGCCCGAGCCGGAGACCCGCTTCTTCGCCGAGCCGTACTTCTCCGACATCGTCCGCGGTGTCGGCGCGGCGCTCGCCGACACCGACATGCAGCTGCTGCTCACCCTCGTCGGCAACGACCGCGAGCGCCGACGGCTGGCCCAGTACCTGACCGCGCACCGTGTCGACGGTGTGCTGCTGGTCTCCGTCCACGCCGACGACCCGCTGCCGGACCTGCTGGAACAGCTCGGCATGCCGGCCGTGATGAGCGGCCGCAGGTCCGCCTCCGAATCGCTCGCCTCGGTCGACTCCGACAACTTCGAGGGTGCCCGCGCCGCCGTCGACCACCTGATCGCCCGGGGCCGCCGCTCCATCGCCACGATCACCGGGCGTCTCGACGTCTACGGTGCCCGGCGCCGCCTCGACGGCTACCGCAAGGCGGTCTCCGAGGCCGGTCTCGGCCCCGACGAGCAGCTGATCGCCCGTGCCGACTTCAGCGAGGAGAGCGGCGCTCGGGCCATGCGCGAGCTGCTCGCCCGCCGCCCCGACGTCGACGCGGTCTTCGCCGCCTCCGACGTCATGGCCGCGGGAGCCCGCCAGGTGCTCCGCGAGGCCGGCCGACGCATCCCGGACGACGTGGCCCTCATCGGCTTCGACGACTCGGCCGTGGCCCGTCACATGGACCCGGCGCTCACCAGCGTGCGCCAGCCGATCGAGGAGATGGGCCGCACGATGGCCCGTGTACTGCTCCAGGAGATCGCGGGCGAGAACCAGGAACGTCCGCAGATCGTGCTCCCCACGGAACTGATCGTCCGCGACTCCTCGTGACTGCCGTCACACGGCCGCCCGGTGAGGGGGGCTCAGACATGGGAAGGGCCCCGGTCATCGACCGGGGCCCTTCCCATCAGGGTGAGTAACGGGACTCGAACCCGCGACATCCTGGACCACAACCAGGTGCTCTACCATCTGAGCTATACCCACCATGCCCGGTCTTTTCTGACCGGCCGAGAAAAAGTGTACAGGGTCCGAGAGGGTGCTCGCGCCCCCATTGTTCAGCCGCCGGTCCCAGCCCCCGAAAGGGCTATGACCAGCGGCTTCACAAGGACCTACGGCGTGGGCGGCGCGACGTGCGCCGCGATCGCCTTGGCGCGCTCCGAGTCCGGACCGGGCTGCGGCACGAAGATCGCCTCGCGGTAGTAGCGCAGCTCCGTGATGGAGTCACGGATGTCCGCGAGCGCCCGGTGGTTGCCGTTCTTCTCCGGACTGTTGAAGTACGCCCTCGGGTACCAGCGGCGCGCCAGCTCCTTGACCGAGGACACATCGACGATCCGGTAGTGGAGGTAGCCCTCCAGGGCCGCCATGTCCCGCGCCAGGAAACCTCGGTCGGTGGAGACCGAGTTTCCGCAGAGCGGGGCCTTGCCGGGCTCCTTCACGTGCTCACGGACGTAGGCCAGCACCTGGGCCTCCGCGTCGGCCAGGGTGGTGCCCCGGGCCAGCTCGTCGAGGAGGCCCGAGGCGGTGTGCATCTGGCGCACCACCTCGGGCATCGTCTCCAGGGCCGTGTCCGGCGGGCGGATCACGATGTCCACCCCTTCGCCGAGCACGTTCAGCTCCGAGTCGGTGACCAGCGCGGCCACCTCGATGAGTGCGTCTTCCGTCAACGAGAGCCCGGTCATCTCGCAGTCGATCCACACCATGCGGTCGTTCATGGCCCCACCCTACGGGGCACTCCGCTGACCCGGCAGGGTCGGGCGTCCGGTGGAGTACGCGTCGGGGCCCGGTTTGCCGTGCTCCGGCTGCCCCGTCCCGACCGCCGCCGACGTCACGACATGCGGCCCCGGAGGGGCGGCCGCGGCCGTGGCACGACGGCCCGCCGAGGAGCCCTGGGCGGGCACGACCGGCTCGATCATCGCGGTGACCGGCTCCGCGCCGCCGCCCTGCGGACGACGGGCCCGGTAGGCGGCCCGGTACGCGGCGGGGGAGGAGCCCAGCTGGCGCCGGAAGTGCCCGCGCAGCGCGACCGGCGAGCGGAAGCCGCAGCGGCCCGCGACCTCGTCGACCGAGTACTCGGACGTCTCCAGCAGGCGCTGCGCCTGCAGCACCCGCTGGGTGATCAGCCACTGGAGCGGTGCGCTGCCGGTGAGCGAGCGGAACCTGCGGTCGAAGGTCCGCCTGCTCATGTAGGCGCGCGCGGCCAGCGTCTCCACGTCGAACTGCTCGTGGAGATGCTCCAGCGCCCAGGCCACGACCTCGGCGAGCGGGTCGGAGCCGATCTCCTCGGGTAAAGACCTGTCGAGGTAGCGCTCCTGCCCGCCACTGCGCCGCGGCGGCACGACGAGTCGGCGGGCCAGTGCCCCGGCGGCCTCCGTGCCGTGGTCCGTGCGGACTATGTGCAGGCAGAGATCGATCCCGGCCGCCGTCCCGGCGGAGGTGAGCACGTCGCCGTCGTCGACGAAGAGCTCGCGCGGGTCGACGTGCACCGACGGATAGCGCTTGGCCAGCGTCGGCGCGTACATCCAGTGCGTGGTCGCCGGGCGGCCGTCCAGCAGGCCGGCGGCGGCGAGCACGAACGCCCCGGTGCACAGCCCGACGATGCGGGCCCCCTCTTCATGCGCGCGGCGCAGCGCGTCCAGCGCCTCCGCGGGCGGCGGCGAGGTGATCGAACGCCAGGCGGGCACCACGACGGTGCCGGCCCTGCTGATCGCCTCCAGCCCGTAGGGCGCGGTGAGTTCGAGTCCCCCGGTGGTCCGCAGAGGCCCCTCTTCCCCGCCGCAGACGAGGAGTCGGTAGCGCGGAACTCCCGCGTCCTGTCGGTCGATTCCGAACACGGAGAGCGGGATCGAGCTCTCGAAGATGGGGCCGCCGCTGAACAGCAGCACGGCGACGACTTCCCGTCGTCGTCGTCCACTGAGCTTCCGTACAGCCTCCGTTGCGGCGGCGGAGTCCTGGCTCATGACGCTAAGCCCCCCTTGGTGTTCGCGTCTTTCTGGTCCTTACGGGCCTGTCGCTCCTGCACTTTTCCCCTCGGTCCTGCACGAGTCCCCAGTCTTCGATACCCAAGATCGAATCTACTGCGTCCCGTGGTGCCGGCGTGACAAGTTCACCAACCGGCGTTATGTCGACAAGGCAACTTGGCGGGAAGCATTCGATCACGAAGGGTTTCACTCGGCGGCCGTGCAGGGAAGTGCGCCTCGCCTTGATGGCCCAACCCCGTCGGGTAGAAGCGTACCGCCCGGTCTCTTCCTGCCTGGTGGCAAGGGGGTTGATCGGCCAATTCGGCAAGGATGCGACAGGGGTATGAAGTTGGCTGAAAATAGATGGTTGTGCGTACGTGATTCAGTCAGTCGACCGGCGCACAACCGTGATGAGCGGTTGCTTCTTTGCGCCTCTCGGCAGGTGGACGGCCGGTCGCGGGGAGTGGCGCGGCGGCCTCGCCGGGCAGCTGAATTCTGCCCGGCGGACCGACATGCGCCCCCCGGCCGGGCGGCGGGCTCCGGGCGGGGCGGGCGGGCCGGGGTGGCGCCGGGGTGACTCCCGGGGTCGGATCGCGGGGTCGGCGGTCGACGGTGGAGCGATGATCCAATCCGGGTGCGCGGCGGCTGCGCGGTGCGGCGGAGGGGGTGGCGGACGGGGTCCCGCCGGTCACCCGGCGGAGCCGTCCGGGCCCGGTGTCGTCGATGTACCGCGCAACCGGCATTGCCATACGGGTCCGCCTCGGGCATGCTCCGTGAAACGTCGCGCGCGCTTTGCGCGGGTCTGGGCAGTGGAGGAGTGGCGCCGTACCCTTGGGGGTAAGGGGTTGGGAAGATGATTCCCGGACACCGCAACACCGCCCGCTGACGCACCTTCCCCAAGTCGCTCTCCTCACGAGGACTCTCTTCGCCGAGACACCGATGGCCGGTCACGAAATCCCCGAACCCGCCGACCGCAAGCAGGTAGCCGACCCCATGTCGGACCCGCAGGCGGTCGAAGAGACACGTCATTCCTGCGATCCCGCCTTCCGGCATGGGGTCGTGGTCGGCTTCGACGGCTCGACCTCCAGTGAGCGCGCCCTCGCATACGCCATCGGCATGGCCCGAAGATCAGGTTCCGGCCTGATCATCGTCCATGTCGCCAATCGGCTGCCGACCACGGTCTGGGCAGGCTGCGAGCCGCCCGTCTTCGTTGATGTGCCCGATCACCGCACCGAGGTGCTCGGCCTGGAGCTCGCCTGCGCGGACTACCTCTCCGAGGTTCCCTGGGTCCTCGTGGAGCGCGGCGGGGACATCTGTCACGAGCTGGAGGAAGTCGGCCGGGAGTACTCGGCGGACGCCATCGTCGTCGGCTCCACGCACGGCATCGCCGGCCGCATCTTCGGCTCGGTGGCGGGGCGGCTCGCGCGTCGCGCGCAGCGGCCGGTCGTCGTCATTCCCTGACTGTTCCGCGTCCCGGCGGTCCCTGTCGCCACCCCTGTCGCAGGGGTGGCTCTTTTCACCGACGTGGCGTCAACTCGCCTGTGGAAACCGGCAATCCACTGTCATGCACAGGTGGATCGTGTGCTTGTGAAGGGTGTATAAGCCTCATCGGGAAGCACGATCACCGCATGTGAAGGGTGCCCGCCGTGGGCAATGACGTCCCTGCGGGAAGCACAGGCACCGCTGCCCCCGGCCATTTCGCCCTGGGGCTCACGCTGTTGGGGTTCGGTATCGGTCACACCGGGGTCGTGGACGGCGTGACGGCGGCCGGGCCGGTGCGCAAGGGGTTCTTGTCCGGACCGGGCCGGACCGGCACGCGGGTCCGGCGGGATCGGGACGACGGGCCCCTGGGGCAGGCGGCGGCCCGCACGGGAGCGGCCCCGTACCCGCGACGGCGGTGGGTACGGGGCCGCTCTGCCGGGCACGGCCCGTGCGGGGCGCTACTCGACGGTGACGGACTTCGCCAGGTTGCGCGGCTTGTCGATGTCACGGCCCATGGCCAGCGCCGTGTGGTACGCGAAGAGCTGGAGCGGGATGCCCATCAGGATCGGGTCCAGCTCGTTCTCGTTCTTCGGCACGACGATGGTGTGGTCGGCCTTCTCCTGCACCTGGTGGGCGACGGCGAGGATGCGGCCGCTGCGGGCCTTGATCTCCTCCATCGCGGCGCGGTTCTTCTCCAGCAGATCGTCGTCCGGCACGATCGCGACGGTCGGCATCGCGGGCTCGATCAGCGCCAGCGGCCCGTGCTTCAGTTCGGAGGCGGGGTACGCCTCCGCGTGGATGTACGAGACCTCCTTGAGCTTCAGCGAGGCCTCACGGGCGACGGGGTAGCCGCGTACCCGGCCGATGAACATCATCGACTTGGCGTCCGCGTACTGGGCCGCCATCTCCTTGATCTCGTCCTCGTTCGCCAGGATCTCGCTGATCTGGGCGGGCAGCCTGCGCAGTCCGTCGATGATCCGCTTGCCGTCGGCGACCGACAGATCCCGGATCCGGCCCAGGTGCAGGGCGAGCAGCGCGAACGCGACGACCGTGTTCGTGAAGCACTTGGTGGAGACGACGCAGACCTCGGGGCCGGCGTGGACGTACGTACCACCGTCGGCCTCCCGGGCGATCGCCGAACCCACCACGTTGACGACACCGAGCACTCGGGCGCCCTTGCGCTTGAGCTCCTGGACGGCGGCCAGCACGTCGTACGTCTCACCGGACTGGGAGACCGCGACGTACAGCGTGTCCGGGTCGACGACCGGGTTGCGGTAACGGAACTCCGAGGCGGGCTCGGCGTCCGCGGGGATACGGGCCAGCTCCTCGATCAGCTGCGCGCCGATCTGGCCCGCGTGGTACGAGGTGCCGCAGCCCAGGATCTTGATCCGGCGGACCCCGCGCGCCTCGCGGGCGTCCAGGTTGAGCCCGCCCAGGTGCACGGTGGCGAAACGGTCGTCGATCCGGCCGCGAAGCACCCGGTCGACGGCGTCGGCCTGCTCGGAGATCTCCTTGTGCATGTACGTGTCGTGGCCGCCCATGTCGTACGACTCGGCCTCCCACTCCACGGTGGTCGGCGTGGCCGTCGTGGACGAACCCTCCGTCGTGTACGTACGGAAGTCGTCGGCCTTGAGGGTGGCCATCTCGCCGTCGTCGAGGGTGACGACCTGACGGGTGTGGGCGACCAGCGCGGCGACGTCGGAGGCGACGAACATCTCCTTCTCGCCGATGCCGAGGACGACCGGGGAGCCGTTGCGGGCGACCACGATGCGGTCGTTGAAGTCGGCGTGCATGACGGCGATGCCGTACGTGCCCTCGACCGAGCGCAGCGCCTCGCGGACCTTCTCCTCCAGGGTGTCCGCCTGGGCGCGGGCGATCATGTGGACCAGCACCTCGGTGTCGGTCTCGGAGAGGAAGACGACGCCGTCGGCGACGAGCTTCGCACGCAGCTCGTCGGCGTTGTCGATGATGCCGTTGTGGACGACGGCGACCCTGTTGTCGGCGTCCAGGTGCGGGTGCGCGTTCTCGTCGCTCGGGGCGCCGTGGGTGGCCCAGCGGGTGTGGGCGATACCGGTGGTGCCGGTGAAACGCTTGGGGACACGGGCCTCCAGCTCGCGGACCCGGCCCTTCGCCTTGACCATCTTCAGGGCGGCGGGCTTCCCGGCCGACGCCTTGCCGGTGATGACGATGCCCGCGGAGTCGTAACCCCGGTACTCCAGCCGCTGCAGCCCTTCCAGCAGCAGCGGGGCCACATCACGCTTCCCGATATACCCGACGATTCCGCACATAGAGTCTCTGCCCCTCCATCGACGTACCTGTGGTGCTCGTTGCTCAGCCGTAGACGATGCGGCGCAGCTGGCGGAGCGAGAGCTCCGGCGGCGCGACCGCCCGGTGCGGCAGCTCGGCCGCGATCCGCTCGAAGATCTCCGCGTTCACCAGGCCGCCGGACTGCAGTTCGCGGTGGCGGCGGCGGACGAAGTCGTCGGTCGTCTCGTCGAAGTACGCCAGCACGTCGAGGACCACCCTGGCGGCCTCGCCGCGCTGGAGCGCGGTGCTACGCACCAGGTGATCGATGAGGTCGTCATGCGACGAGCGGCGTTCGAGCACTCGTTGATATTGCGGTGGGCGGAGCGCTTACGCAACAATTCTGCCCGATATCGGGCAGGCCTGGGTGTGATTGCGCTCTCGGGCGGGCTCGGAGGTGATCCATGAGTGCATCGGGACGCCTGCCATTCACAGACGCTTCAGGACGGCCTGCTTGGCGGCGGTGAACTCGTCGTCGGTGAGGATCCCGGCCTGACGCAGCTCACCGAGTTCCCGCAGCCGGCGCAGGAGCGCATCGTGGTCGTCCGAGGGCGGCGCGGGGGCGGGCGTCGCCGGTCCGGCCGGGGCAGGGGCCGGGATCTCCGCGGGCCGCGCGGCTCCGGCCCCGGCTCCGGCCTCCTTCGTCGTCGCGCCCGGCAGCCGGACCAGTACCGCCGCCGCGACCAGCGCCGCCGTGTACTCCTTCCTGGACAGTCCCCACAGATCCAGCGAGTACGGGTCGAACTCGGCCGCCGGGGCCGGAGCCGTGGCCGTGCCCCGCACGAAGCGCAGATGCCCGTTCTCCAGACCGATGGCGGGCATCCAGTGCACCCCGGTCACCTCCGACACCGGGAAGGCGACCGGGCCGGCCGAGCTCTTGACCTCCTCGGCCTTCCAGTTCCAGGTGAGGCGAACGGTCTCCCCGTCGAACGAGGCCGTGCCGTCCCCACCGCCCCCGGCCACCGGCACGGCGGGTCCCGGCAGCAGGAAGCCGTCCGTCGGACCGGTGGGCACCTGATCGATCAGCAGGGCGTTGCGCACCTCGCCGACGAAGTACTCCGCCACTCCACTGCGGTCCTTCTCCACGGCCAGCTGGTACGGATCCGAGGCGTCCTTGAGCCTGCCCTCCGCGGCGCGCAGGACCGGGCACGCGCCGTCGCGCAGCCGCAGTCGCAGCCGGCCGCCCTTGCGGCCGGGTTCGAAGGAGATGCCCGCCAGGGCCCGGAGCGGGACGACTCGTTCGCCCAGCTCCTGCCGGAGGGGATGGATGCCCTTGCCTCCGCCCGGCACGATCCGCACCGTCTCGCCGTCGAACGTCCATGTCCCGTCGCGCTGGATTATTTCCGCCATGAGCCGGATTCTCTCAGCCGCATAACGGGGAAGTGGTCTACACCTTGACCGTCCGTGGGGCAGGCGATACGCATGGTGATGGTTCGGTCAGGAGATCCACAGGTGTGAACCCGTCGAAAGGGACCCGGCTTGTGAGACTGCACAGGACACAGCGCATCGCTCTTCCCCGTCTTCTCGGCTCGCTGCTGCTCGTCACGGCGGCCGGTATCTCCAGTGTCGGCGCGGCGCCGCAAGGGCACGCGGCGAGCGGTGGCCCGGCCACGGCCGCAACGCCCCGTCCGCTCGGGCAGATAGTGCCCGCCCCCGCCGGGGCGAAGCCCGGCGGCACTCCGTACACCATCACCGCGGACACCAGGATCCGCGTCGAGGGCGACTCCCGCGAGGCCCGGAAGATCGGCGACTACCTGGCGGGCGTGCTCCGCCCGTCCACCGGGTACGCCCTGCCGGTCACCGGCCGGGGCGGCGACGGCATCCGGCTCCGGCTCGACTCCCACGACAAGGGGACGGGTGCCGAGGGCTACACGCTGAAGTCGAACCGCGGCTCGGTCACCATCACCGCGCGCGGCCCGGCAGGGCTCTTCCACGGCGTGCAGACGCTGCGCCAGCTGCTCCCGGCCGACGTGGAGAAGGGCAGCCGCCAGAAGGGCCCGTGGAAGGTCGCGGGCGGCACGGTCGAGGACGCGCCCCGCTACGCGTACCGGAGCGCCATGCTGGACGTCTCGCGGCACTTCTTCTCCGTGGCCGAGGTCAAGCGCTACATCGATCAGCTCGCCCTCTACAAGATGAACAAGCTCCATCTGCATCTCTCCGACGACCAGGGCTGGCGCATCGCCATCGACTCCTGGCCGCGGCTCGCCACGTACGGAGGACAGACCGAGGTCGGCGGGGGAGTCGGCGGCTACTACACGAAGAGCGACTACAAGGAGATCGTCCGATACGCGTCCTCCCGTTATCTGGAGGTCGTGCCGGAGATCGACCTGCCCGGCCACACCAACGCGGCACTCGCCTCGTACGCGGAGCTGAACTGCGACGGTGTCGCGCCGCCGCTCTACACCGGCACCGCTGTCGGTTTCAGCTCGCTCTGCGTCCCCAAGGCCGTCACGTACGAATTCGTGGACGACGTGATCCGTGAGCTGGCCGCGCTCACCCCCGGAAAGTACCTCCACATCGGCGGCGACGAGGCGCACTCCACCAGTCACGCGGACTACGTGGCCTTCATGGACAAGGCGCAGGCCATCGTCGGCAAGTACGGCAAGACCGTGATCGGCTGGCACCAGCTGACCGGGGGCACGCCGGTCAAGGGCGCGGTCGCCCAGTACTGGGGTTACGACCGGACGGGCGCGGCCGAGCGCAAGCAGGTGGCGGACGCCGCCGTGAACGGCACGAAGCTGGTGCTGTCCCCGGCGGACCGGAGCTACCTCGACATGAAGTACGACAAGGACACGAAGCTGGGACTGGCCTGGGCCGGCTACGTCTCCACCCAGCGCTCCTACGACTGGAACCCGGCGACGTACCTCGACGGGGCCCCGGAGGGCTCCGTCCTCGGTGTCGAGGCGCCGCTCTGGTCGGAGACCCTGACCAACAGCGACGAGATCGAACAGATGGCGTTCCCGCGGCTTCCCGGCGTGGCGGAGCTGGGTTGGTCGCCCGCGGCCACGCACGACTGGGAGACGTACAAGGTGCGGTTGGGTGCGCAGGGGCCGAGGTTCTCGGCGCTCGGCATCAACTACTACCGGGCTCCGCAGGTTCCCTGGGCCGCGGAGTGAGGTGACCGGAGCCGTCCGGCGACCGTCACGTGACGGTCGCCGGACGGCCCCGGTCCCACGGCTTCGCCCGCGATTGTCAGCGGCGTCACTGCCAATCGTGGGCGAGGCCGTCAGGCTCGTCCGGCGATCGGGTTCCGCAACGTGCCGACCAGCTGCAGCGCCCCCGACGGATCGGCCAGATCGACCATCTGCCTGTTGTTCCGCAACTGGAGCCGGTTCAGGCAGGACAGCGCGAACTCCTGGGTGAACATGTCGTACTGCTTGAACTTCTCGGCGAGATACGGCACCGACTCCTGGTACCCGCTGACGCATTCCGCGACCGTCCGCCAGAACGTCTCTTCGTCGAGGACGTCCTCGCTCGCCAGCCCCGCGCCCAGGAAGCGCAGGAAGCAGTCGAAGACATCGGTGAGGACCGAGAGCAGCTTCATGCCCTCGGGGACCTCGACCCGGATCCGCTCGACCCGCGGCGGCAGCACCGCGTCCGGGTCCATGACGGCGATCTCCTCGGCGATGTCCTTGAAGACCGTGCGCCGTACGACCCCGTCCTCGACGACGAGAATGACGTTCTCACCGTGCGGCATGAACACCAGGTCGTACGCGTAGAAGCTGTGCAGCACCGGCACCAGGTAGGCGTCCAGGTAATGGCGCAGCCACACCGCGGGCGCCAGCCCCGACTCGGCGATCAGCGCGGCGGCGACGGAGTGGCCCTCGTGGTCGGTGTGGAGCAGCGAGGCCATGGTCGCGACCTGCTCGCCGGGTGCCAGGCCGGGGACGGGGCTCTCCCGCCACAGCGCGGCGAGCATTTTCAGATAGGGCGAGCCCTTGGTGGTGGCCGCCTCGTACGTCCGGTGGTGGTAGCCGACGGCCGCCCGCTCCCGGACGATCGAGAAGCGCGCCCCGCGCAGCAGTTCGTCGCGCTCGATCAGCTCGGCCAGCCAGTCGTTGATCGCGGGGGTGGCCTCCATGTACGCGGCGGAGAGCCCGCGCATGAACCCCATGTTGAGGACGGACAGTGCCGTCTTCACATAATGCCGCTCCGGCGCACTGGTGTTGAAGAAAGTACGGATGGACTGCTGGGCGAGATAGGTGTCCTCGCCCTCGCCCAGGCAGACCAGATGCCGCTGCGCGAGTTCCCCGGCGAAGGTGACGGCCAGCTTGTTCCACCACTGCCAGGGGTGGACGGGGATCAGCAGGTGGTCGTCGAGGTCGAGTCCGAGGCCGGACATCGTGGCCGCGAACCGGGCCAGGGTCTCCTCGCCCAGCTCGCCCGCGATCAGCGTTCCGTAGTCGAGCCCGGCGCCCGCGGTGAAGGTGGCGCGGCTGCGGCGGGCGGCGAGCCAAACCAGACGGATGCCGGACGCGGCCTCGGGGGCGTACGCCCGGTACTCGTCCACACCGAAGCCGAGCCGCCCGTTGTTGGCGACGAAGCAGGGGTGGCCCTCGGTCATGCCGGTCTCGATCGCCTGGAACCCGGCCCGCACCAGTTCGGCGGAGGTGACGGGAGGCTTGGTCAGTTTGTACGCGGTGCCGGCCAGGGTGGAGGAGATCTCCTCCAGATAGACCGGCAGGATCTCCGCCGAGAGGCCGAGTGCGGAGCGCAGCTCGACGAAGAACTCACCCGCGTCCAAAGGTAGTTCGGAGCCGTGCCGGTGACGGGATATGGAGTCCGGTTCGACCTGCCAGTGGTCGAGGGCGAAGAGCCGCGCGGTGAAGCGGTACTCGGTCGCCGCGTCGTCGCTGCGCACCGCGTAGCGGTCGTCGCCGAGCGGCGTGGGGGTCAGCAGCCGCTCGTGGCTGAACTCGGCGAGGGCCTTGCGGATCAGCAGCCGGTTGGCGGTGGCCCAGTGCTCCGGGGTGAGGTGGGCGACGCTGTCGATGACGGCGGACATCAGGCCGGGCCTCCGGTCGCTGCGGCGAACTGTTCCCGTGTGCAGGCGCTGAGCAGGGCGTTCTTCTCCGGCTTGGCCATTTCGCCCAGCACCTCGAAGCCGACCGCCTTGTTGAGCGCGTGCACCGCGCTGTTGCGCACATCGGGTTCGACGACCACCCGGTGTACGGACGGGTCGGCGAACAGCGTCCGCATCACGGCGGTGATCACACCCAGCGTGAAGCCGTGCAGCGGGGTGTCGGCCGGGGCGACCAGGAAGTGCATCCCGATGTCACCGGGCTCGGCCTCGTACAGCCCTTTGAGTTCGACCTCGGCGGGGTCGTACCGCTCCATCAGGAAGGCCGGCTCCCCGTCGTGCAGTCCGATGAAGGCGTCGTGGTGCGGGTGGGCGGCGATCGCCATGTACTCCCGCTCGACATCCTGGAGCTCCGCGTCGCCCATCAGCCAGAAGGCGGCCTTGGGGTGGGTGACCCAGCCGTGCACCAGTTCGGCGTCGGCGAGGGGGTCGAGGGCGCGGACGGAGAAGGCGCCGAGGGCGGTGTGCCCGGCGCCGGCACGGTTCTGCGGGCTCATACGGCGAACTCCTGGAAGGCGATGGACTTCTCGACGGGGTAGTACTCACGGCCGAGCAGCTCGCCGATGATGTACGCGTTGCGGTAGGCGCCCATGCCCAGGTCGGGTGAGGTGATCGAGTGGGTGTGCGTGCCCGCGTTCTGCAGGAAGACGCCGTGGCCGGTGGTGTCGATGGAGTAGTTGCGGGCCACGTCGAAGCGGCCCCGCCCGTCCCGGCGCAACCGGTCGTCGATGCCCTTGAGGAATGCGGGCGGGCGGTAGCGGTAGCCGGTGGCGAGGATCAGGCCCTCGGTGGTGAGGGTGTAGTCCTTGCCCTGTTCCTCCTGGTGCAGGCCCAGCGTGTACGTACCGTTGCTCTCGTCGTGACTCACGGTGTTCAACGAGGAGTTGGTCAGCAGTCGGGTCGGCACCGGACCGGGCAGGTTCTTCTGGTAGAGCAGGTCGAAGATCGCGTCGATCAGCTCGCCGTCGATGCCCTTGAAGAGGCCCTTCTGTCCGGACTCCAGCCGGTAGCGGGTCTCCTCGGGCAGGGCGTGGAAGTAGTCGACGTACTCCGGGGAGGTCATCTCCAGCGTCAGCTTGGTGTACTCCAGCGGGAAGAACCGGGGCGAGCGCGTCACCCAGTTCAGCCGGTAGCCGTGCACATCGATCTCGGAGAGCAGGTCGTAATAGATCTCGGCCGCGCTCTGTCCGCTGCCGACGAGAGTGATGGACTTCTTCGCCTGTAGAGCCGCTTTCCCTTCCAGGTAACGGGAGTTGTGGAGGTGGTCGCCCCCCAGTCCCTGACAGGCGTCCGGGATGTACGGGGAAGTGCCTGTGCCCAGCACGAGCCGCGGGGCGCGGAAGACGCCGCCGGTGGCGGTGCGGACGGTGTAGAGCGCGCCGTCCTCGTCGTAGGTGACCGACTCGACGGTCTCGTCGAAGCGGACGCTGCTCAGTTCGGCGGCGGCCCAGCGGCAGTAGTCGTTGTACTCGGTCCGCAGTGGGTAGAAGTTCTCCCGGATGTAGAAGGAGTACAGCCGCCCGCGCTCCTTCAGATAGTTCAGGAAGGAGTACGGCGACGTCGGGTCGGCCATCGTGACCAGGTCCGACATGAACGGCGTCTGGAGATGGGCGCCTTCGAGGAACATCCCGGAGTGCCATTCGAAGTCCGGCTTGGACTCCAGGAACACCCCGTTCAGTTCGTCGATCGGCTCGGTCAGACAGGCGAGCCCCAGATTGAACGGGCCGAGCCCGATCCCGATGAAGTCGTGGGGGCCGCCGGAATCACGGGGTTCAGCAAGCGCGGTCAAGGGAGTCTCCCAGGTACTGCTCGGCGTGGCCGGAGATCAGGTCGAGTACCGCGGCGATGTCCAGCGCGGTCGTTTCGGGGTTGAGCAGGGTGAACTTCAGGTACTGGCGGCCACCGACCTTCGTGCCGGCGACGACGGCCTCGCCGGAGGCGAAGAGCGCCTTGCGGGCGTGGAGATTGGCCCGGTCGATCTCGATGGGCGCGGTGACGCCGGACGGGATGTAGCGGAACACCAGCGTGGAGAGCCGCGGCTCCACGACGACGTCGAAGCGCGGATCGGCGGCCAGCAGCCGCCAGCCCTCGGCGGCCAGGTCGCAGACCTCGTCGAAGAGCCGGCCGACACCGTCCGCGCCCATCACACGCAGCGTCATCCACAGTTTCAGCGCGTCGAATCTGCGGGTGGTCTGCAGCGACTTGTCCACCTGGTTGGGGATGCGTTCGACGGCCATCCGCTGCGGGTTGAGGTACTCGGCGTGGTACGTGGCATGGCGCAGCGAGGCCCGGTCGCGGACCAGCACGGCGGACGAACTCACCGGCTGGAAGAAGGACTTGTGGTAGTCCACGGTGACGGAGTCGGCGTGCTCGATGCCGTCGAGGAGGTGCCGGCGCGTGGGCGAGGCGAGCAGCCCGCAGCCGTACGCGGCGTCGACGTGCAGCCAGGTGGAGAACTGCCGGCAGAGCGCGGCGATCTCGGGCAGCGGATCGATGGATCCGAAGTCGGTGGTGCCCGCGGTGGCGACGACCGCCATCGGTACGGCACCTTCGGCGACGCACTGTTCCAGGGCGCGGGCCAGCGCCACGGCCTGCATGCGCTTGTTCTGGTCGACGGGGACGGGTACGACCGAGTCCGGTCCGAGACCGAGGAGTTTCGCCGACTTCTGGACGCTGAAGTGGCTGCATTCCGAGGTGAGGACGCGCAGCCGGGTGAAGTGGTGGGGCGGCGTCTTGGCCTCTTCGCGGGCGAGCAGCAGGGCCTGCAGATTGGACTGCGTGCCGCCGCTGGTGAAGATGCCGTCGGCGGCCGGGCCGAGCCCGATCCGGCCCGCGGTCCAGTCGATCAGACGGCGCTCGATCAGGGTGCCTCCGACGCTCTGGTCCCAGGTGTCCAGCGAGGAGTTGACGGCCGAGAGCACGGCCTCGCCGAGTACGGCGGGAATGACAACCGGGCAGTTGAGGTGGCCCAGATAGCGGGGGTGATGGAAGTAGACGGCGTCACGGAGGTAGACGCGGTCGAGCTCGTCGAGGGCGGCGGACGCATCGCCCAGCGGCCGGTCCAGATCGATCGCGTCAACGACGGGAGTGAGCTCGTCGACGGAGATACCGGTGAACGGCCGGTCTGTGGCGGCGAGTTTGGCTGCGACCCGTTCGACTCCTGCGGTCACGGAGCGCCGGTAGTGCTCCGCGGTCGTGTCGTTGAGCAGGTGCGAACGCATGAAGGGGTCCTCCCGGATGCGGGGAAACTTCATCGGCCCTCAGGGCAGAAGGAGGGGGCGAGGGCCCGATGTTGAAGTAAAGTTAGCCTAACCTAACTTTCCATCGGGTTGTTCCCTCGCCCCCGGGTCGCGCGGAGGTTGTCCGATTCGTGCGTAGGGGATGGCCGCTTCCGGCCCGCGCGCGGCGCGGGCTGCGGCTCCGTTCCCGGGTGCGCTGTGGCCCGTGCTCCGAGGCGTACGACGGTCCGCGGCCGTGGCGGCCGGATGTGGGCCTAGTGGTTTGCGGCCGTCGCCGTCTCGCGCAGTTGCTCCTCGCTCATCCCGCGCCGCCAGTACCCGACGAACGTCACGCGCCTGCGGTCGAACCGGCGTTCCTGTACGAGATGGCGGCGCACTGCCCGCACCTGCGACGACTCGCCCGCGATCCAGACGTACGGCGTCCCCTCGGGCAGCTCGGCCGCCCGGACGGCCTCCAGGGCGGAGGGTGCCCCCTCGTCCCGGACGAGCCAGCTGATCCGGGCCGCCGCCGCGGTGTTGAGGGCCTGGCGGTCCTCGGTGTGCTGGACCTCCAGCCAGACCCGGGCCCTCATGCCGGCCGGCAACCACTCCAGGGCGGCGGACGCGGCGGGCAGGGCGGTCTCGTCGGCCCAGATCAACACCCAGTCGGTGTCCTGCGGTGGACGGAAGCGGACGGCGGTGTTGTCCTCGACGGCCGGGCCCAGTGCCTTGAGCGGGGCGCCGGGGGAGGCGGTGGCGGCCCAGCGGCATGCGGGGCCGCCGTCCCCGTGCAGTGCGAAGTCGATGTCGATCTCGGTCGCTCTGTCGGGCGTGTGGCGCTGGGCGCGCACGGTGTACGACCGCATGACGGCCCGTACGTTCTCCGGAAGGGCGCGCCAGGTGGCGAACCAGTTGCCGTCCTCGCCGACCGGAACGATTGGTTCCGCCTGGCCGGGGTGCGGCAGGAACAGCGACAGGCTCTGGTCGCGGCCCCCGGCGGCGAAGCCGTCCAGTCCCGGGCCGCCGAAGGTGACCCGGAGCATGGAGGGTCCGAGCCGCCGGGTCCGCAGGACGGTCAGGTCGAAGAACCGGAAGGGGGCGATGGGGGGTGCGACGGACGTCGTCATGCGGGGGGTCCTCCCGGGAACAGGAAGCGAAGCCGGGATTCGGCCGCCGGTGTGTTCGAAGGAAGGTTAGCCTAACCTCATTGAACATTCGAGGGCTCCCCGACCGCTCACCAGACCAGCACCCCGCCGCCCACCGCCCGTGCCCGCAGGGCGGCGCGGGTGATGTTGGCGAGCCGGGCCACCACGTAGTCTCGTCGGGCGTCGTCGCCTCCGGCGAGCGTCGCGGCGTTTCGGTGCAGCAGTTCGCACTCGGCGAGGAAGTCGACGACGTCCTCCGGCTCCACGTACAGATCTCCGGTGGCCAGCTCCGGGAGGAACCGGGCGCCGAGCGTCCGCGCGGCGTCCGATCCCCACAACGTGGTCCGGCAGATCTCGGTCCCGGCCATGTCGCTGCCGTCCTCCGGGGCGTCCAGAAGACGCGATCGGCCGTGCTCGTCGTAGACGAAGGTGTGCACCGACAGCGTCACGCCCCGAACTCCTTCCGGCAGCCGTCGAGCCCCTCGACGGTGACGTCGACGGCCCGGTGCTCCTCCCAGCGGTCCCGGTCCAGCCGCAGCCGTTGCAGGGTGACGGGCGCACCCCGTACCGCGGCGGCCTCCAGCCCGTCCGGCAGATAGCCCAGTCGCCGCGAGACGCCCAGCGAACGCGGGTTGTCGGTCATCGCGGCCGAGACGGCGGTCCGGGCGCCGAGTCCGGCGAAGGCCAGATGCAGGGCGGCGGCCCGCATCTCGGTGCCGATGCCCCGGCCCTGATGAGCGAGACCCAGCCACGATCCGGTGCTCACCTCACCGGTGACGGCGAAGTCCTTCGCCATCACGTCCTGCCGCCCGACCACCTTCCCCTCGTACAGCACGGCGAGGCTCAACGCCCAGTTCCGCACGGACCAGTCGGCGACGGTGGCCAGCACGTGCTGGAACACGGCCTTCCCGCGCTCGGCCGGCGGCGCGTCGGTCCAGGGGGCGGTGAACGGCATCTCGGCCGGCGGATGCACTCCGTCGACGGCGACCGACGCGAGCTCGTCCAGCAACTCCAGGTCCGGAAGGCGGAGTTCCAGACGCGGCGTGCGGAGGAGGAGCCCGTACAGGGGCCAGTGCTGTGGCTTCATGGACCGACCCTGCCGCCCCGGTCCGGGTGCTGTCGAACGATTACTGCCTGGTGAGGTCGTGGTGACGGCGGGTCGGATCGATGCCCACGGCGCCCCGGCCTGCGCCCCGGGTGCGGCGAAGCGGACCACCGGGGCTTTTCCAGGAGACCGGCTCGGCATCAGGCTCCCGCACCCGGGCCCCGGCGGCAGGGGCCGGCCGCGGCGCCGGGCGCCGCACGGGGGCGGTCCCGGAATCGGGAACCGCCCCCGTGGTCACCCATACGTCAGGCGGGCAGTCCCAGCTCCCGGGCGATCAGCATCCGCTGTACCTCGCTCGTGCCCTCGCCGATCTCCAGGATCTTGGAGTCGCGCCACATCCTGGCCACCGGGTACTCGTTCATGAAGCCGTAGCCGCCGTGGATCTGGGTCGCCTCGCGGGCGTTGTCCACCGCCACCGAGGACGAGTACAGCTTCGCGATGGCCGCCTCCTTCTTGAACGGTTCGCCCACCACCAGGCGCGAGGCCGCGTCACGCCAGCCGACCCGGGCCATGTGCGCCCGCGTCTCCATGTCCGCGATCTTGAACTGGATGGCCTGGTTGGCGCCGATCGGCCTTCCGAAGGCGTGGCGCTCCTTGGCGTACTTCACCGACTCGTCCACACAGCCCTGTGCCAGGCCCGTGGACAGGGCGGCGATGGCGATCCGGCCCTCGTCCAGGATGCGCAGGAACTGGGCGTAGCCGCGTCCCTCCTCGCCCAGCAGGTTCCCCAGGGGCACGCGGACGTCGGAGAAGGACAGCTCGCGGGTGTCCGAGGCGTTCCAGCCGACCTTGGAGTACGGGGCGGCGACCGTGAAGCCGGGGGTGCCGGACGGCACGATGATGCAGGAGATCAGCGGGGCGCCGTTCTCCTTGTGGCCGGTCACCGCCGTGACCGTGACCAGTTCCGTGATGTCCGTGCCGGAGTTGGTGATGAAGCACTTGGAGCCGTTGATCACCCACTCGCCCGTCGCCTCGTCGCGCACCGCCGTCGTGCGGGTGCCGCCCGCGTCCGAACCGGCGTCCGGCTCGGTCAGGCCGAACGCGCCGAGCGCCTCGCCCGCGCAGAGTTTCGGCAGCCACTGCCGCTTCTGATCCTCCGTGCCGTAGTGGTACACGGGCATCGCGCCGAGCGAGACCCCGGCCTCCAGCGTGATCGCCACGGACGAGTCGACGCGGGCCAGTTCCTCCAGGGCGATCCCGAGGGCGAGATAGTCGCCGCCCATGCCGCCGTACTCCTCGGGGAACGGCAGCCCGAACAGGCCCATCCGTCCCATCTCCCGCACGATCTCGTACGGGAACTCATGGCGCTCGTAGAAGTCGCCGATCTTCGGGGCGATCACGTCGTGCGCGAACTCCTCGACGGTGCGGCGCAGTTCCTCGTGCTCGGCGGTCAGCCGGTGGTCCAGGGACATGGCAGTGTCACTCCTTGTGGGACTGGGTCGAACGCACCGAGAGCGCGCGGACGGTACGGGACGGGCTGGGTCGGCCCAGCTGTTCGGCGAGCCACACGCTGGTGGCGGTGAGCGCGTCGAGGTCGACCCCGGTTTCGATGCCGAGGCCGTCGAGCATCCACACGAGGTCTTCGGTGGCGAGGTTCCCGGTCGCGCTCTTCGCGTACGGGCAGCCGCCGAGGCCGCCCGCGGAGGCGTCCACGGTGGTCACACCGTGCTGGAGCGCGGCGAGAGTGTTGGAGAGGGCCTGGCCGTACGTGTCGTGGAAGTGCACGCCGATGGTGTCGGTGGGCACGCCCTCCTCGTTCAACTCGGAGAGGAGGTCCCGCACATGGCCGGGGGTGGCGACGCCGATGGTGTCGCCGAGGGAGAGTTCGTCGCAGCCGAGGTCCATCAGCGCCTTGGCGACCCGGACGACCTGGTGGACGGGGACGGGCCCCTCCCACGGGTCGCCGAAGCACATCGACAGATAGCCGCGGACATGCGCCTTGTCGGCCTTGGCCCGTGCGACGACCGGTTCGAACATGGCGAGCGACTCGTCGACGGTGCGGTTGAGATTGCGGGCGGCGAACGTCTCGGTCGCCGAGCCGAACACGGCGATGCGGCGGGCGCCGAGCGCGAGCGCCCGGTCCAGTCCGCGTTCGTTCGGTACGAGCACGGGCAGGGCGACATCCCCGATGTCTCCCAGACGCGGGAACAGGTCTTCCGCGTCGGCCAGTTGGGGCACCCACTTCGGGTGCACGAAGCTGGTCGCCTCGATGGTGGTCAGGCCCGACGCGGCGAGGCGGTGGATGAACTCCGCCTTCACCTCGGTCGGCACGACCGCCTTCTCGTTCTGCAGCCCGTCGCGGGCGCCGACCTCGTGGACGCGCACCCGTGGGGGAAGGTCCTGGGCGGGCACGGTCATGGGCAGGGTGCGGGGTGTCATGCGTCCTCCCCGGGAGCTCCGGTCGGTGCCACCACGGCCAGGACCTGGTCCATGGCGACCGTGGCACCCGCGATGACATCGAGCTCGGTCACGGTCCCGGCGTGCGGGGCGGAGATGACGTGCTCCATCTTCATCGCCTCGACGACGAGCAGGCTCTGACCGGCCACGACCTCGTCCCCGACCGCCACCTTCACGACGGTGACGGTGCCGGGCATGGGCGCGGCGAGCGTGTCCGCCCCGGAACGGGCGGCACCGGCCAGCGCCGCCTCCACCGGGTCGTGGTACTGGACGTGCCAGGTGTCGCCGTCGCGGCCGAGCCAGGTTCCCTCCGACGAGGCCGCGTGGGCGAACGTGTGGGTGACACCGGCGAGTTCGATGACGATCCGGTGCGCGGTCAGCTCCACCGTCTTCGCCGTCTCCCTGCCGCCGGGCATCGGGGCCAGCGGACCGCAGGCGCCCGTCGCGGGCTCCGGCGGCTGCGCGCCCTCCCCGACATGGCCGAACGTCAGCTCGGTGCCCGCCGGGCAGGTGCGCAGCGAGACCTGGACGGGGTCGTGGCCCGGCAGCCGGAAGTGGCGCACCGTGCGGGCCGGGGTACCGCCCAGCCGCCAGCCGTTCGCCACCGAGAAGGGATCCACCCAGGCCGCGGCGGGCTCGGACGCCGGTACGCCCTGCCGCAGCAGTGCCGCCGCCGCGTAGACCTCCTCGGGCACCCCCTCCGGCACCAGCCCGTCGACCTCGCGCTCCACCAGACCGGTGTCCAGATCGCCGGCCACCACGGCCGGGTGGGCGAGCAGCCGGCGCAGGAAGCCGGCGTTCGTCGGGACGCCGAGGATCACCGTGTCCGCGAGCGCCGCACGCAGCCGACGCAGGGCGGCGGCGCGGTCGGGGCCGTACGCGATGACCTTCGACAGCATCGGGTCGTACAGGCTGCCGACCTCGCCGCCCGCGCCGAGCCCGGAGTCCGTCCGTACGCCGTTGCCCTGCGGCTCGTGCAGCGCGAGCACCGTGCCGCCGGACGGCAGGAATCCGCGGGACGGGTCCTCCGCACAGATCCGGGCCTCGATCGCGTGTCCGGTGAGCCCGATGTCCTGCTGTGCGTAGGGGAGCCGCTCGCCCGCCGCGACCCTGAGCTGCCACTCCACCAGGTCGAGGCCGGTGATCAGCTCGGTGACCGGGTGCTCGACCTGGAGGCGGGTGTTCATCTCCATGAAGTAGTACGAGGCGGGGTCGTTGCCCGGGACGATGAACTCCACCGTGCCCGCGCCCACGTATCCGCAGCTGCGGGCCGCCTGGACGGCCGCCTCGCCCATCGCCGCCCTGGTCTCCTCGTCGAGCAGGACGGACGGCGCCTCCTCGATGATCTTCTGGTGGCGGCGCTGGAGCGAGCACTCGCGCTCACCGAGGTGGACCACGTTGCCGTGGGTGTCCGCCAGGACCTGGATCTCGATGTGCCGGGGCCGGTCGATCCACCGCTCCACGAGCAGCGTGTCGTCGCCGAACGAGGCCCGTGCCTCACGCCGGGCGGCGGCGATCTCGTCCGCGAGCAGCGTCGCGTCGCGTACCAGCCGCATGCCCTTGCCGCCGCCGCCCGCCGAGGGCTTCAGCAGCACCGGTGTCCCGATCTCACGGGCGGCGTCGCCCAGCTGGGCATCGCTGAGCCCGCTCCCCGACGAGCCGGGCACCACCGGCACGCCGGCCGCCGCGACCGTCTCCTTGGCCCGGATCTTGTCGCCCATCAGCGAGATGGCGTCGGCGGGCGGACCGATGAACACCAGCCCCGCCTCCGCGCACGCCCGCGCGAAGCCCGCGTTCTCGGCGAGGAACCCGTACCCGGGATGGACGGCCTGCGCGCCGCTGCGACGGGCCGCGTCCAGCAGCGCGGGCACGCTCAGATAGCTCATCGAGGCGGGCGCGGGCCCGATCCGTACCGCCGTGTCGGCCTCCCGTACATGCCGGGCGTCCGCGTCCGCGTCGCTGAAGACGGCGACCGAGCGGACGCCGAGCTCGCGCAGCGTACGGATGACACGTACCGCGATCTCGCCGCGGTTGGCGACAAGAACGGTGTCGAACATCGTCATCTGTTCCTCACATCCGGAAGACGCCGAAGCCGGGCGCCGCAGGGTCCTTCTGGGGGAGCGGGGCGTTGGCGCACGCGGTCAGGGCGAGCCCCAGCACCTGCCGGGTCTCCATCGGGTCGATCACACCGTCGTCCCAGAGCCGGGCCGTGGCGTAGTACGCGTTGCCCTGGGTCTCGTACTGCTCGCGGATCGGGGCCTTGAAGGCCTCCTCGTCCGCCGAGCTCCAGTCGTCGCCCAGCTGGTCGCGCTTGACCGTCGCGAGGACGGACGCGGCCTGCTCGCCGCCCATGACGGAGATCTTCGCGTTCGGCCACATCCACAGGAAGCGCGGCGAGTAGGCCCGCCCGCACATCGAGTAGTTGCCCGCTCCGTAGGAACCGCCGACCACCACCGTCAGCTTCGGCACACGGGTGCAGGCGACCGCCGTCACCATCTTGGCGCCGTGCTTGGCGATGCCGCCCGCCTCGTAGTCGCGCCCCACCATGAAGCCCGAGATGTTCTGCAGGAAGACCAGCGGAATGCCGCGCTGGTCGCACAGCTCGATGAAGTGGGCGCCCTTCTGGGCGGACTCGGAGAACAGAATGCCGTTGTTGGCGACGATGCCGACGGGGTGGCCGTGGATGTGGGCGAAGCCGGTGATCAGCGTCGTCCCGTACTCCGCCTTGAACTCGGCGAACCGCGAGCCGTCCACCACCCGGGCGATCACCTCCCGTACGTCGTACGGCGTCCGGGAATCGACCGGGACGGCCCCGTACAGCCCGGCGGGATCGACCTTCGGCTCCTCGGCCGGCCGCACCGGCCACGGAAGCGTCCCGCGCTCCGGCAGCGTGGCCACGATGTTCCGCACGATCCGCAGCGCGTGCGCGTCGTCCTCGGCGAGGTGGTCGGTCACCCCCGACGTACGGGAGTGCACCTCGCCGCCGCCCAGCTCCTCGGCCGTCACGACCTCACCGGTCGCGGCCTTCACCAGCGGCGGACCGCCCAGGAAGATCGTGCCCTGGTTCCGTACGATCACGGCCTCGTCGCTCATCGCGGGGACGTACGCCCCGCCGGCCGTGCACGACCCCAGCACCGCCGCGATCTGCGGGATCCCGGCCCCCGACATCCGGGCCTGGTTGTAGAAGATCCGCCCGAAGTGCTCCCGGTCCGGGAAGACCTCGTCCTGCATCGGGAGGAAGGCCCCGCCCGAGTCGACGAGATACAGACAGGGCAGCCGGTTCTCCAGGGCCACCTCCTGGGCGCGGAGGTGCTTCTTCACGGTCATCGGGTAGTACGTGCCGCCCTTGACGGTGGCGTCATTGGCGACGATCACGCACTCCCGCCCGCTGACCCGGCCGATCCCCGCGATCACCCCGGCCGCCGGGGCGGCGCCCCCGTACAGCCCCTCGGCCGCCAGCGGGGCCAGCTCCAGGAACGGCGACCCCGCGTCGAGCAGGGTGTCCACCCGGTCCCTGGGCAGCAGCTTGCCGCGCGCCACATGCCGGGCGCGGGCCCTCTCACCCCCGCCGAGCCTGGCCGTGGCGAGCCGCTTGCGCAGCTCGTCGGCGAGCGCGTGATGCGCCGCCTCGTTGGCCTGCCAGGCCTCGGAGGCGGGATCGGCCGCGCTCGCCAGCACCGGTGCCTGCTGCATCGTGTCGAGCCCCCTTGCCCGTACCGCAGTGGTTAATGAGCGTTAACGTCTTCCTTCAGGTTAACGACCGCTAACCCGCCTGTCTAGAATCGAATCCATGACCACCAGGACCGACGCCCCCACTCGCCGCGAGCAGATCCTCAAGGAGGCCGCCCGCCTCTTCGCCGAGCGCGGCTTCCACGGCGTCGGCGTCGACGAGATAGGTGCCGCCGTCGGGATCAGCGGCCCCGGCCTCTACCGGCACTTCCCCGGCAAGGACGCGATGCTCGCCGAACTGCTGGTCGGCATCAGCGAGCGGCTGCTGGCGGGCGGGCGGCTGCGCGTGTCGGAGGACGCGGCCTGCGGGGACGGCTCCCCGCAGGCCCTGCTCGATGCGCTCATCGAGGGGCACATCGACTTCGCCCTCGACGACCGCCCCCTGATCACCCTCCACGACCGCGAGCTGGACCGCCTCCGGGAGGCCGACCGCAAGCGGGTCCGCCAGCTCCAGCGGCAGTACGTCGAGGTGTGGGTGGAGGTGGTCCGCGAGCTGTATCCGGAGCTGCCCGAGCACGAGGCCCGCGCCGCCGTCCACGCCGTCTTCGGGCTCCTGAACTCGACCCCGCACCTGGGCCGCCCCGGCGCGCAGCCGGACCGCGCGGACACGGCGGCGCTGCTGCACCGGCTGGCGCGCGGGGCCTTCGAGGCGGCCGCACGGGCGTAGGGCCCGGCCGTGGCGCACGGCCGTGGCGCCTCCGGCGGATGTGTCGTCATCCCCGCGCGGCACCGTTTCCGCCGACCCTTTGAACATATGAATTGATGTAAAAGGGAGAAGCGGCTCCTCAAATTCTCCTTCCTTTTCCTCGGCGGGCTCCGCAGGTCGGAGTGTCGCGGTGACCCTCAGGCATATGGTTTGAGCTGTATCGCCCACGCCTGATGGGGAATTCAAATGAAAACATGTCAGGTTTCGGTCGTAGTCCCCTGCTTCAACGAGGACGAGGTGATCGACGCATTTCACCGTGCACTGATCTCCGTCCTCGAACCGACGCGGCGGACCTTCGAGATCTGTTATGTCGACGACGGCAGCAGTGACCGGACCAGGATCCGGATCGGATCGCTCGCCACTGCGGACCGACGAGTCCGCTACACCTCATTCAGCCGCAATTTCGGCAAGGAGGCCGCCATGCTCGCGGGGCTGCGCATGTCCCGCGGCGACGCCGTCGTCCTCATGGACGCCGACCTCCAGCACCCGCCCGAACTGCTGCCCCGCATGCTGGAGCTGCGGCGGCGCGGCTACGACCAGGTCGTCGCGCGGCGGGACCGCACGGGCGAAGGCGCCCTGCGCACCGTTCTCAGCGCCGCCTACTACCGGGCGATGGGCCGGTGCATGGACGTCGAGGTCGTCGACGGCGAGGGCGACTTCAGGCTGCTGTCGCGCAACGCGGTGGACGCCGTGCTCGCGATGCCCGAGACCAACCGGTTCTCCAAGGGGATCTTCTCCTGGATCGGCTTCGACACCGTCAGCTTCACCTACCAGAACACCCAGCGTGCGGCGGGACGCTCGAAGTGGGGCGGCCGACGGCTGCTCAACTACGGGATCGACGGACTGATCTCGTTCAACAGCCGCCCGCTGCGTCTGGCCATCCACGCCGGCCTGGCACTCGCGCTGGCCGCGCTGGGATACGCCCTGTGGATCATCACCGAAGTCGCCCTGCACGGTGTCGGCGTGCCCGGCTACACCACCCTGCTGACGGCCGTCGTGGCGCTCGGCGGAATCCAGCTCGCCACGCTCGGCATCATCGGCGAGTACGTGGGACGCATCTACTACGAGGTGAAACGCCGCCCCCACTACGTGGTGCGCGAAACGGATGAATCCCCGCACGTCCCACCGGTCGACATTCCGGCAGAGGTCCGTTCGGACCCGCCCGCCACCGGGGTCAGGAGGCCGTTCGCGGGGCGCACCGGATCGACCGCGATCGGGGCGTCCAGATTCCGGACCGTACGTCAGTTCATCATTTTCGGGATGATCGGCGTCGTCAATACGGCGGTATACCTGGCGGTGTACGTCTCATTGAACACCTGGATTCCCTATCTTGCCGCGCACGTCATCGGATACGCGGTCAGCATCGTGGGATCGTTCCTGCTCAACTCGTACATCACCTGCCGTACGAAGCCGACCTGGCAGGCCTTCGTCCGGTATCCCCTGTCGAGCGTCGTCAATCTCGTGCTCACCGGCGCTCTGCTCTACCTCGGCGTGAGCGGGCTCGGCATGGACAAGAACATCGCCGCCGTGGCCGCGGGAATCCTCGCCACCCCCTTCTCGTTCCTGCTCGCCCGCTGGGCCATCGACTCGGGCGCCGCCCTGGCCCGGCAGAGCACCGGCCCGGCCGAGAGCCCCGCCCGGCACCCCATCCCCTGAACCCGCACCTCCCGCACCCCCACCCCTGCATCCACACCGCCTGAACCTCTCGGCGCGCAAGACGCGAGCAACGTACGAAGGGCACCAGTGCACATGACCGCCGACACGTCCAAGACCGCTGACGCACAGAAGGAGAACGAGGAGTCCCCCCAGGGGGCCCGTCCGGGCCCCGCGCGGCGGTGGGCGTCGCTCTGGACGGTGGCCCTCACCCTGGTGCCGCTCACCCTGCTCGGCGCGGCCTTCTGGATCGGCCGCCTGGTCCGCCCGGGAGGGGACGACTGGTGCTTCCTCCCGGTCGTACGGGACGACGGCGCCTCCGGGATGATCGCGAAGTTCTTCCTCCACGACAACGGCCGCATCGCCAACGCCTTGCTGGTCATCGCGTACGGATCCTTCGGTGTCGCGGGCCATCGGTGGTTCGCCCTGGTCAGCGGCGTGCTCATGCTGGGCATCCTCTGGGCGCTGACCGCCTCCGCGCTCCGCAGGGCCCGACTGACCGCGCCGCGCGGTCTCGCGCTGCTGGTGGGCGCGATGACGGCGGTGGTCTTCTTCTTCGCGTCGCCCAACCCGTACAAGGCGTTCTACTGGCCCGCCTCCTCCGTCTCGCACACCGTGTCACCGGTGCTGGCCTGCGCGGCCGTGATCCCGATGCTGCGTGCGCGGACCGGGCGGGGACGCGACTTCGCGGTGGGCATCGCCTTCGTCGTCGGCGTCTTCATCGGCACGCTGTCGGAGGAGACGGCGGTCGTCGCGTTCGTCGTGCTCGCCGCCGCGCTGCTGCTCAGCCGCTGGATGGCTCCCGGCACCGGCCGGACCCACGCGCGCTTCTGGTGCGCGTTCGCCTTCGCCGGAGTGGCGGTCGGCTCGGCCATCCTGTACATGTCGCCCGGCGCACGCTCCCGGCGCGCACGGTTCGGCGCCGACAGCTCCTCCATGTTCGGCCCGGAGGCGCTGACCACGGGGCTGCGGGCGTTCGGGCACATCCTGGGGACGATCCTCACGACCTGGCAGTACGTGGGAGCGGTCGCCGTCGGCGTACTGCTGGGCCTGCTGGTGCGAGGCGCCGGACAGGGAACGAACGGGCCGGCCGGATCCCTGCGCCGCAGGCCCTTCCTCCTGGTGCTCACCGGATGCCTCACCTTCCTGGTCTCCGGCTACCTCTGCACCGTCGTCGCCTACCCGGCCTTCGGGGCGAGCGTGGTGGTCGCGTCCCGCGTCTGGGGCGACTTCCTCCTGCTGTACGTGATGCTCCTGGTCGGCATCGGCGCGCTGCTGGGACGGGCCTTGCGGGCCCGCCGATGGGGGATCCGTACGGCGACGGCCGTGGCCGCGGGCGCCGTGTGCGCCCTGGCCTGCGTCGGCCTGGCGGTTCCGCTGCTCCAGCTGGAGCGGAAGATGGACGTGCGCGCCCAGCGCTGGGACCGTCAGGACCACTTCCTGCGGACCCAGGCGGCGCGCGGTGCCCAGGTGCTTCCGTACACACCGGTGTCGGTCAGCGGGATGGGGGAGCCGTTCGGCAACCACGGCAAGAACCAGTGGCCGGCGCAGTGCGTCGCCAAGTACTACCACCTGAAGAAGATCACGTACTCGACCCGCCTTCCCTGAGCGGCCGGTCCGTCCGTCGTACAAGACACCCGGCACACTGCGCACACCTGACGGCACAATGGGTTCATGCCGATACCCAGCCGTGCCGCCCTAGTCGAACACCTCGTCCGTACGCGTATCGCCGGAGACGTCGCCACACCCCGCGACAACAACCTCTCCCACTACCGCAAGCTCGCCAACGGCGACCGCCACTACTGGCTGGGTCTGGAACTGGGCGACCGGTGGCGCGACGAGCAGGACGTGCTGGCCGTGATGGCCGAGCGCTGCGGGGTCAGCGACGACCCGGAGCACCGGTTCGGGCAGGACACCATCGATCCGGAGCTGACGGTCGACGCCCTGGAGCGGATGGCGGCGCGGCTGCGGAAGGCGGCGGCGGGCAGGGAGCGGGTGCTGTTCGCGACGGGGCACCCGGGCGGGCTGCTCGACGTCCACCGGCAGACCGCCCAGGCGCTGCGGGCCGCCGGCTGCGAGATCGTGAGGATTCCCTCGGGGCTGGTGGCCGACGAGGGCATGGTGTTCCAGTTCGCGGACGTCGCGGTGCAGGAGCGCGGCGCGACGCTCTGGCACACCCACTCGCCCGCCCCGATGGCCGCCATCCTGGACGGTCTGGAGCGCGAGGGCCGGCCGCTGCCGGACCTGGTGGTCGCCGACCACGGCTGGGCGGGGTGCGCGGCGCAGCGCGGGCTGGACGCGGTGGGGTACGCGGACTGCAACGACCCGGCGCTGTTCCTCGGCGAGGCGGAGGGGACGCTCCAGGTGGCCGTTCCGCTGGACGACCATGTGCTGGACCCGCGGTTCTACGACCCGCTGACGGACTATCTGCTGGACGCGGCGGGGCTCGTCTGACGCAGGCGGGTTTGACGCCGACCGGTCCGCGGCCGGCGTCGGGGGACGTATCAGCCCCGGGGGACGCGGACCACGCCCTCCTGGATGACGGTGATCGCCAGCCGGCCGTCCTGCGTGTAGATACGGGCCTGGCCGAGCCCGCGCCCGCCGGACGCGGACGGCGACTCCTGGTCGTACAGCAGCCATTCGTCGGCCCGGAACGGCCGGTGGAACCACATCGCGTGGTCCAGGCTCGCCCCGACCACGTCGCCGACCGTCCAGCCCCCGCGCCCATGGGCGAGGAGCACCGAGTCGAGCAGCGTCATGTCGGAGACGTACGTCGCCATGCAGACATGCAGCAACGGGTCGTCCGCGAGCTTGCCGTTGGTGCGGAACCACACCTGGGAGCGGGGTTCGCGCGGTTCGCCGACCGTGCCGAAGGGCGGGGCGTCCACGTACCGCAGGTCGACCGCGGCCCGCGCCTCGATCAGCCGGTCCACGACCCCCGGGTCGCTGAAGCGGTCCGCGTACCGGGGCAGCATCTGCGCGGCCGTGGGCAGGGTCTCCGGGTCCGGGGCGGGCGGCATGGCCGCCTGGTGCTCCAGGCCCTCCTCGTACGTCTGGAACGACGCCGAGAGATGGAAGATCGGCTGGCCGTGCTGGACGGCGACGACCCGGCGGGTGGTGAAGGACCGGCCGTCCCGGATGCGGTCGACGCTGTAGACGATCGGCGCGCCGGGGTCGCCCATCCGCAGGAAGTAGGAGTGCAGGGAGTGGGCCGTGCGATCGGCGGGGACGGTACGGCCCGCGGCCACCAGGGCCTGGGCCGCGACCTGGCCGCCGAAGACGCGGGGTACGACCGCCGAGCGGCTCGTGCCCCGGAAGATGTCCTGCTCGATCCGCTCAAGGTCGAGCAGATCGAGCAGGGAATCGAGTGCTGAGCTCATGGGAAGAACGTAACCGCTCTACAGGCCCATGGACTTGGCGATGATCGACTTCATGACCTCGCTGGTGCCGCCGTAGATGCGGTTGACCCGGTTGTCCGCGTAGAGACGCGCGATCGGGTACTCGTTCATGTAGCCGTAGCCGCCGTGCAGCTGGAGGCAGCGGTCGATCACGCGGTGCGCGACCTCGGTGCAGAACAGCTTCGCGGAGGCGGCCTCGGCGGCGGTCAGCTCACCGGCGTCGTGGGCCTCGATGGCGCGGTCGCAGACGGCCTCGGCGGCGTCCACCTCGGCCTGGCAGGCGGCCAGCTCGAACTTGGTGTTCTGGAACGACGCGACGGTCTTGCCGAAGACGGTGCGCTCCTGCACGTAGCTCTGGGCGAACCGGACGGCGGCCTTGGCCTGGGCGTACGCGCCGACGGCGATGCCGAGGCGCTCCTGCGGGAGGTTCTGGCCGAGGTACGAGAAGCCCTTGTTCTCCTCGCCGAGGAGGTCCTCGACCGGCACCTTGACGTCGACGAACGCCAGCTCGGCGGTGTCGGAGGTGCGCAGCCCCAGCTTGTCGAGCTTGCGGCCGACCGAGTAGCCCTCGGCCTTGGTGTCGACGACGAGGAGGGAGATGCCGTGCCGGCGGTCGTCCGCCTTGGGCGCGTCCGTACGGGCGCAGACGATGACCCGGTCGGCGTGGACGCCACCGGTGATGAACGTCTTGGCGCCGTTGAGGATGTAGTGCGTGCCGTCCTCGGAGAGCTTGGCGGTGGTCTTCATGCCCGCCAGGTCGGAACCCGTGCCCGGCTCGGTCATGGCGATGGCGTACATCGTCCTGCCGCTGACGAAGTCCGGCAGCCAGCGCTTCTTCTGCTCCTCGGTGGCGTACGCCTTGATGTACGGCAGGCAGAGCAGGACGTGCACGCCGGAGCCGCCGAAGTTGACGGCCGCGCGGGCGCACTCCTCGGAGATGATCGCCTCGAACTTGAAGGACTCCACACCGGCGCCGCCGTACTCCTCCGGCACCTCGATGCCGAATATGCCCAGCTCGGCGAGCTTGTAGTAGAAGTCACGGGGCACCTGGCCCGCCGCGAACCACTCGTCGTAGACGGGGGCGACCTCGGCCTCGATGAAGGCGCGGATGGTCTCCCGGAACGCCTCGTGGTCCTCGTTGAATACCGTACGGCGCACGGGGTGCCTCCTTGGTCAGCTTCGATCGGCTTCGGGCGAGCTTCAGGCGAGCTTCGGCCAGGCTGGCTAAGCGCTTGCTCAGTCCTGGTCAAAAGTTACCCGGCGGTCATCGACGCTGTCCAGGGTGATGCTCAGCACGCCCGAGCCGGTCTTCCGGCAGCCGACGCGCGGGAGCCCTTCCCGGCCGCTGGCCGGGAAGGGCTCCCTTGCGTCCCGCCCGCTCCCGCCTACTGGGGCTTGAAGGACCGGATCTGGTAGCTCCCCTGGAGGTTGCCGCCGCTTCCGGCGGGGGTGGATCCGACCCGGGAGTTGTAGTTGGTCTTGGTGTAGTACTGAACGCGGTGTCCGGTCCCGTTCCAGACGGAGCGGACGTTCTGGCCCCGCTGGATGAAGGAGCAGTCGTCGGCGGTATTCGCCCGCTGCTTGTCCGACCACTGGCAGCGGGTGCCACCTCCGTTCCAGTCGCTGTAGATGCAGAAGTGGCCGGGGCTGCAGCTGTAGGACGCCGCGGCGCTCCCGGTGGCGGCGGGCGCGTTCCCGGCGTTCTCGGCGGCTCCGGCCGCGGCGGGCCCGGAGCCGAGCCCCAGGGTCAAGGCGATCGAGGTGACGGCGAGCGCGGCGATGCGGTTCATGGCGAAGTCCCTTCATTCCCTTGTGTGACGAAGTAGGTACTCTCGGTGATCATCACCGTGTCACGGCTGTTACCGCTGAAGCCAGGGCGGAGGGAGGGGCGCCCGAAGCGTGCGTCACGGCTCGGGGCGCCCCTGTGTACACCGGCGCGCACAGTCGCCGTTACGCCGTTCGCCTGCCCGGACCACGGGGTCGTGAGGGCAGGTCTCACGGGGTCACTGAGTCGGGATCACCGAGTGCGGTAGGCGTCGATGACGGTCTGGGTGAGGGTGTTCCCCTCGGTGTCGGTCAGCGCGGCGCGCAAAGAGACGCCGGTGCCCGCGCGCGGGTTGTGGATCTCGACGGCTCCCCGCTCGACCGGGACCCGGGTCCACGAAGTGCCACCGTCCACGGACACCGAGACCGCCACCGAACGTGCGCGTCCGTTCGCGGCGGCACCCAGTACGGTGACCGGGACACGGAGCGTCTCGTTCGCCGGCGCGGTGCCGGTCGGGCTGAGGTCGGGCGAGAACCGCACGGCGCTCACCGGCACGGGGACCTGCCCCCTCGTCGTGTCCGAGGTGAAGGTCCACGACGTGGTCACCCGCGTGGCGACGCCGGGCGCGCCGCCGCGCTTCACCGTGCTGGTGAGCCGGTACGCCGCGCGCCCCGGCGCCACGGTGAACCCGGCCTTCCCGGGGGTGCCGGTCTTCGTCCCGACGCGCACGCCGTTGCGGTGCAGAGTGGTCGACGCCGAGTCGTACGACGGCGCCGACGGCACGTGGCCGTCGCCGTCGGCGAGCAGCGGGACATCGACGGCGAGCCGGTCGCCGTCACGCACGACGCCGGGGCGGCCGGCGAGATCGGGGCCGAAGACGGCGTTGTCGAAGGTGTGGGTGGTCGTACTCCCGGCGCGTACGGCGATGCCGTTGGCGCTGTAGCGGTTCGATGCCGCGCCGGGCGCGGTGGGGGCCCAGTAGGTGATGTCCCAGGTGCCGCGTTCAGGCGTCACGTAGTAGGTGGCGGTCGCGGGGGTCGGCAGGGCCTGGGTGACGCCGAGGGTCGGTCCGGCAGTGGGCTGCAGGTCGACGGTCGCCCGCCCCTCGGTGCCCGGCCGCGCCGCGCCGCGGATCTGCACAGTGGCCAGGTCCTTCGCGGCGGGGTGCCGGACGAGCCCGGTCAGAGCGCGGCTGCCGGTGAAGGTGTGGCCGAGCGCGTAGCCGGCCGTCTTGGTGCTCCAGTAGGAGTCGAACCACTGCTCCACCGATCCGGGTTCGCTGTCGGGGCCCAGGTGCGCGACGCGCAGGTTCGGTGTGCCGTTGACGAGGTTGGCGGTCCGGACCGCGCCGTCGTGCTTGACCTGGACGAACATCACGCTGTGCTGGAAACCCGCGGAGCGGTCGGGCGGAGTCACGTCGACGGGGGCGGTGGTCCGCGCGTCGACGGTGATGGTGGTGTCGTGGTCGAGGTCGAGGCGCGGCTGGACGACCCAGTCCGTGCCGTCCGCCGCCGTGCCGGTGGTCAGGGCACTGTCCAGGAGGTACCGGCCCTTGGGCAGACGCACGGTGGTCGTGCCGGAGGCGTCGTACGGCTGGACGGCCTCGTCGGCACCCGGCCCGGAGACGCCGGTGACGTGGGTGGTGTAGTCCGCCGTCTTGTGGCCGGTGCGGTCGAGGTGATTGATCGTGAGGGTGTACGTCGCCGGCTCCGCGGCGAAGGCGGCGGTGTTCCACGCGGGCGTCGTGCTGCCGACCAGGGCGACGGCGAGAGCGAGTGTCCGGAGCGCGCTCCGGCGGGATACGGAAGAACTGTTCATGACTTGCACTGCGCTGCCGGGCGTCGGCGTTCCCGTGAGCTGAGTCACATGGGATGCGGGGCGTGACCCCGGGGGCAGGCACGCGTGTGGCGCACGTCACCGGAACCGGCGCAACGGGCGCGGCAGTGCAGAGTGTGGAATCACTCATGAGGAATCGCTTCCGCCGCGGAGACCGCGACGCCCTGGGGGAGCTGTACGACGAGCACGCCCAAGCGGTGTACCGCTATGCCCTGCGGGTGACGGGCAACTGGGCGGAGGCCGAGGACGTCGTCTCGTCGACCTTCCTGGAAGCGTGGCGCAGCCGCGAGAAGCTGCGTCCCGACGGGGACGGTCTGCGCCCGTGGCTGCTGGGCATCGCCACCAACATCATGCGCCGCAACGCACGCACACGCCGAAGCCGTGAGATCGCACTCGCCCGCGTTCCGGAACGCGGCTCGATCCCGGACTTCGCCGACGACCTCGTCACGCACCTCGCGGACGCCGAGCAACTGCGTGCCGCGCACGCCGCTCTCGCCCGCCTGCGGCGCCGGGACCGGGAGGTCTTCACGCTCGTGGTGTGGGCCGGCCTGGACTACGCGGCAGCGGCCGAGGCGCTCGGCGTGGCGGTCGGCACCGTCCGGTCGCGCCTGTCCCGCGCCCGTACCCGACTGCGCGAGCTCACCGAGGCCGAAACCCGCGCCACACGCGCGCCGGACACGCGGGCCGGAACCGAACGGCCACCCGCCGCGGGAAGCAGAGCCCCCGCCGCGACCACCACCCCCGACAAACCACTGCCGGGCCGCACCCCTGTGGCCCCGTTGCTGACCCAGGAGAACCACGGATGAACTTCACCTCGCGGCGCCGTACGCACCACCGGTCCGAGGAGACCGAAGGCCCCGGCCTCACCGCACTGCTGCCCCCGCCGTCGGTCCCCGGCCTGGACCCCGACCGTGAACTGCTGCTGAAGGAAGCGCTGCTGCGCGAGGCCGCCGTCGCCGCACCGCGTGGCGGCCTCACCCCCCGGGCCGCGCGCCCGCGCCGACGTCTGGTCCGGGTCATGGTGCCCGCTGTCGCCTGCGCCCTGGCGGTCGGCGGCGTCGTGGTGGTCAACCTCGTGGACGCGCCGGGGCGCGGCACCACCGCGGCCCCGGGCGACCGCACCCCCGGCACGTCCGAAGCGGCACAACTCCTCGACCGCATCGCACTCGCCGCCGCCGGGGAGAAGCAACCGACGGTCCGCGCCGACCAGTTCGTGTACATCGAGAGCAAGGTCGCCTTCGCGGGGCAGAGCGCCGGGGGCGGCAAGGTGATCACGCCTCCCGCGCACACGCGGCAGGTGTGGCTGTCCGCCGACGGCAGCCGCCCCGGCCTGCTGCGCGAGGAGGGCGAGCCCGACTCCTCGCTCGGCGGCGACGCACCGGTCTACGACCTCGACCGCCGAGGGGCGGCACCCCGGCCCCGCACCGCACACAAGGAGGCCGCGTCGATCAGCGACCCGACGCACGAGTACGTCGCGTCGCTGCCCACCGACCCGGACGCCCTGCTGAAGCTGATCCGGGACGAGACCCACGGGCAGGGCCAGGACCCGGACCAGCGAGCATTCACCGCGATCGGCGACCTGCTGGCCGAGACCTGGGCACCCCCGCAGGTCGGCGCCGCGCTCTACAAGGCCGCCGCGAAGATCCCCGGAGTCACGGTGATCGATGCGGCCACCGACGCCGCAGGACGCGAGGGCGTCGCCGTCGCCCGTACGGCACACGGGCAGCAGACGCAGTGGGTCTTCGACCGGACCACGTACGCGTTCCTCGGCGAGCGCACGGTCCTCACCGAATCCGGCGACGCCGGCCCGGCCGGAACCGTTGTCGGCACCTCCGCGGTCCTTACCCGGGCCGCGGTCGACCGTACCGGTGAGACTCCCGCCCCGACGACGGCGTAACACGGCAGCCCCGCACACTCGCGCGGCCTGAACAGCCCCGTCCCCGGTCCGCCTTTGCTGCGGGCCGGGGACGGGCCGTTCAGGCGGGGAAGTTGTCGTCCTTGACCGCGGCGACGAAGGCCGACCAGCCGGCCGCCGGGAAGACGAGGGCGGGGCCGTGCGGGGTCTTGGAGTCGCGGACGGGGACGCCGGAGGGGTGACCGTCCAGCACCTCGACACAGCTGTCGTTCTCGCTTGAGCTGTATGACGACTTGCGCCAGCCACTCAGGGCGGATGTGTCCGGGATGACGCGGTCAGCCATGGTGTCCGTACTCCTTCGCTGTCGCCCTCAGCAGGGCTTGTGATTCCTTCAGCGGCAGGGCGTCGCTCAGGGCCAGATCGTAGCGGCTCTGCAACTTCCGTACTACGGACGGAGAGTCGTGCACCTTACCCATGGACACGCCCTCGCTGTACGCCAGCGGCGGTTGGTCCTCGAACCACATCAGCGTGAGCATGCCGTCCATGAGTGGGTGAAGGCCCAGCGCGAACGGCATCACGTGTACGCGGATGCGCTCGGTCTCGGCCAGGCGGACGATGTGCATGAGCTGTTCCGCCATGACGTCCGGCCCGCCTACTGGGCGATGCAGCACCGCCTCGTCCAACAGCGCCCAGACTACGGGCATCACCGGGTCGTTCAGGATCTTGGCCCGTTCAAGCCGTGTGACGACGTTCTTGTCACGCTCCTCGTTGCTCGTGGGTGGGAACGCCGAGCCGAGCACCGCGCGAGCGTATCGCTCGGTCTGGAGGAGGCCGGGCACGAAGTTATGGGCGAACTCCCTGATCATCGTGGCCTGCGGTTCGAGCTGGCGCGCGGGCTCGAAATGGTCGGCGACGGTGCCGTCATTCCTGCTCGGCAGAAAACTGCTCAACACGTTCCCCGTGTTCAATGCCTTGTCCAGGCGCCGGGCGTCCTCCTCCGACGGGATGCGGCGCCCCGCCTCGATGTGCGAGATGTGTGACCGCGTCATGATCGCCGCTTCGGCCAGTTCCTGCTGCGTCAGTCCGGCCGCTTCCCGCTGCGCCTTCAGCCAATCCCCATAGGTATTACTCATGGTCAACTCCCGTGCGCCAAAGGGCCTGTCACCTGCAACCCCCTGGCGAGCCTAGTCCGCACCGTCTCACTCTGTGAGTGGATCGCTACACAGCGGTGGCTCGCCCGGACGTCGGCCGCCGCCGTCGCACGGTCCGGAAAACGACCCTCTACCTCAACGGAGTTGACGACGTGCTGTGCTGTATCGCCGATGCTTTTGAGCCGCTGCTGCGGTTCCTGTGGCCCGCCCACGGGGGCCACCGGCCCATGGCCTCGTATCGCGCCGCGCCTCCCGCGGGCGTACGCCGCACGCCGGACATCGGCATCGCGCCTCGTCCGATCCATGGTGTCGAGGTGATCGCGTGATCGCCCCGAACGCCCCGGGCTCCGATCCGGTGCGTCTGCTTCCGTGGTCCGGCGTGGACGGCAATCCGTGTTACGTCATCGGTGACGGGACCGGATACGTCTCCCGCGTCGCCGACAACGTCGAGAGCGTGCAGCTCGGCATGGCCGCCGAACTCCTCGACCACGTCGACGACATGCTCGGCGATTCCGAAGTCACGTCGGTGCAGCTCCGCTATGTCGTGGCCCGCATGGCCGAGGCGCTGCGCGATGTGTGCCGCGTCGCCGAGAGTCGGGGCCTTCGTCTCCGGACCTCCGGCCGGGGTCCCGGCGTCCCGGACGCCGGCCCGTGCACTTCGGAGTCCTGAACCACCCTGAATCCACCATGCCCGGCCCGGTGCTGCCCCTCGCGTCCTGGGCCGGAGGCGGACGCGAAGCCATCGTGGAGGATCCGTGGTGACGGAATCGGCGAGCGGGCCCGAGTGCGCATGACGGTCTCACTGGTGGGTGGCCGTGCGCGCCGATCCGTGCGACGGCGCAGTCGACCACGTGTGTTTTCCTCATGGGCGCGCCAAGCGCACCCCTGTTCATAATGTGACTAATTGAAATATCTCTTTCAGTTGGTGGCAAAGCGGGAAATGAGGTGGGTGAAGGGCCTGGGAGGCCCGACACCAGTGAGCAGGAACAGCTTCGGCTCTCCCGCCCCCCGTACGTCCGGTTCGACCGGCGAGCGTTGCTGGTTCCACCGCATCCCGTGAACCCGCGGGCGACACAACGCGAAACCAAGGGGTTCTCCCGATATCCGAATGCGTCCGCGGCAGCACGCCGCGGTCCGTGAGGGGTCCTGCCATGCCGGAACCACGACACACGGAGGTGCCATGCCGAGAGTGGAGCACCCGGAGGCGCGCTGGGTACAGGTGAACCTGGCCCCGCGGTCGAGTGCGTGGCCGCGCCTGTACGCCTGGCTCGCCGACACCGCGCGCGACCTCCTCGGCGCGCACACTGCACGCGCCTTCTTCTTCATGCACAAGCCGCCGGGGTTGTGCGTGCGCTTCCAGGCGTTCGGGGCGGACGACGCCGTAGGGCTGCGGGTCGAACTCCGGGGCCGCTTGACGGAGTTCGACGGGCTCATCGCCCCGCCGGTGTACGCGGTGTACGAGCCGGAGTCCTATCTCTTCGGCGGCCCCGCCTCCATGCCGTGGGTGCACGAGGTGTTCACGGCGGACTCGCTGGCCTGGCTCGACCACCACGCCCGGCGCTGGGACGGCGACGGGCAGGCACCGGCCGACTGGCGGCTCTCCCTCCTGCTGCTCCGCGAGATGTTCGACGGCCTGGGGATCGTCGGTCGGGAGCACCGGGGCGTCTGGGAGGCGGTGCTTGCGGACACTGGACGCGCCACGGCCGGCGGCCCCCGGGACGTCGCGCTCCGCCAGGCCGCCCAGGGCATCCGCATCTACTGGCAACGGCCGCGCGCACAACTACTGGACGGGACGCCGGAGGCCTGGCGCACGTCGCAGGAGCTCCACGGTGAGGCGGTGCGCCGGGCCGCGGATCGCTGGCGCACCGGCTACTTCGAGTCGGGTGGCGCGGTGCGTGGACCACGTCGCGCCGCCGCCCACGCCGTGATCTTCCACTGGAACCGGGGACGGCTGTCGTACGCCCGGCAGAGCCTGGTCGCCGAGGCCCTGGCCGACGTCGGGGTGGTGGACTGACATGGCCGAAGTCCGAATCCGCTCCCGTCATGCCGCGACCGAGGGCAGGCTCCTCGGCCGTACCGCTCCGGTGCGCGCCTCCGGGGCCCCTGTTCGACCACGTCGACGCGGTCGAGCGGCGGACATCAACTGCTGACGGCTCTCCGCCCGGACATCACCTGCCCACCGCTGAGTTGAACCAAGCCACCCGGACCCGATCGGCGTGGCTCCCTCCGACGAGGAGCTCCGATGCACCCAGGCAGCCAGGCCCCGCCGCGTCGCGCGGCTCTCGACGGCGCCGTCCGGATCGCCGTCCGACTTCTCGACGATTTCTCCGAGGGTGAGCATGCGACGCCCGACCCCGGCATTCCCGTACTGGCCTGCCTGGTCGCCGAGACGCGCGGCCCGGCGGCGCGGACACCCGACCCCGCGGCGGCGGCGAGCGCCGGACGCGCGGTGGCCGCTTGGGCGCGGGCCATCGGTCGCGGCGCCTCCCACTGCGGGCTGTACGACGGCGGGTTGGCGGGAACCCTCGTCGGCCTGCGACTCGGCGCCCGCATCCACCCACCACTGCACAGCGGCGCCGACCGGCTGCGCGACCATCTGCTGGACGGGGCGGGGGCGCGCCCCTGGCGGGCGGCGGACGTCGGCCTGTCCGACTACGACCTCATCAGCGGCCCGTCCGGCACCCTGCTGGCCCTCTGCGTCGGCGATCCTCAGCCGAGACGTAGTCAACTACGCCCCTTCACCGCCCACTTGACCGAGCTGTGCGACAGCGGTGACCTGCGCCGACTGCGCGCCGGCCAGTACTCCGGTCACCCGAGCCCGGGCTGGATGCAGGGCCGGGTGAACACCGGCATGGGGCACGGCGTGGCGGGGCTCGTCGCCGCGCTCACCGCCGCCGTCCGCCGCGTCGGCCCGGAGCAGGAGCTGCTGGACGCCCTGCGCGGCGCCACCCGTTGGCTGGTCCGGCAGTCCTTCGACGACGACCGGTCCATCCGGAGCTGGGACCCGGCCGGGCTCGACGGCCTGCCTCCTTCCGGGGTGCGGCCCCGCCAGACGTGGTGTTACGGCACCCCCGGTGTCACCTGGGCGCTGTGGGACGCGGCCGATGCCCTGGGCGACCGGTCGGCGGCCGACTGGGCGGCGACCGCGTTCACCACCCTCGCGGAGGGGTACGACGTGGACTTCCACCTCTTCGGCGATCCCCTGAGGGACCGACTCGGGCTGTGCCACGGCGCCGCGGGCGTGCTCGCCGTGGCGGACGCGTTCCACCGCTGGGCCCGCCTGCCGGCCGCCGGCGCCCTTCGCGACCGCCTGGCCGATCACCTGGGCCGACGACTCCCGGCGGCGCTCACCTCCGGCGAACCCCGAACCACCCGGCCCGGTCGGACCTCGGCAACTCGGACCTCCCTGCTCGACGGGGCCCCGGGCGCACTGACCGTCCTCCTCACCACCGACCACAACGCCTCGCGCGACTGGCTGCCCTGCCTCGGGCTGCGGTAGTCACGGAGTCGGGGCGGGGTGCCAGGGTGCGTCAGGGAGGGTGGGACGGGCGTCCGCGGCCAGCCGGAGCGCGTACGCCGGGCGTTCGCCGGGCGCCGGGCCCAGGTAGTCGTGGCCGACCATGTGGCACCAGGCCGGCAGGTCGAGGGGTGCGGCCGGATCCGTCGCGATCACGTGCACCACGGTGCCCGGTGGCGCTCCCTCGATCCGCCTGCGCAGACGCAGCAGGAGCGTGACGCACAGCAGTCCGGTGCCGTCAACGGTGATGTCCGCCGGGGGCGTCAGGTCGGAGCTCACCGGTCCGGGTGACGCGCCGCGGGCTCGTCCCCGAGGGCGTCGGCCAGGGCTTGGCGCAGTTGGTCGGCCGTCGGCACGCCGGCCAGGCCGTCCGGGGTCCGGTACATGCGGCAGGTCAGTCCGGGGGCCCGGCCGGGCTCGGCGAAGGGGTCGCGTCCGTCGATCAGGATCGTCGGCGAGCCGGTGAAGTGCGCGGCCTCCGCCTCGGCCTGGCTGGTGATGGTGCGGGTCCGCAACGTCACATCGTGCAGGCCCAGCCCGTCGAGCTCCTGCTGGAGACGGTCGGCGGCGGTCCGGGTGTTCGGGCAGTCGGGCACGACCAGTACTTCGATGTTCATGGCGTTGTTGTGCGTGTTGTGCATGTTGTGCTCCCGTGCGGCTCAGGTGCGGCAGTGGCAGGGGGCGGCCTCCGAGGCGGCGGCCGGTGTCGTGGTGCCGGTACGTCAGGAGTGTCGGCGGCTCACCGTTGCCGCAACGCGAACCACAGCTCCGTCCGTACGTCCATGTCGTCCAGGTCCGCGTCCAGCAGCGTCGCGCAGCGGGCGATGCGCTGGCGGACCGTGTTGCGGTGGACCTGGAGGGCCGTCGCCGTGCGGTCCCAGCTGCCGTGCAGGCTCAGCCAGCAGCGCAGGGTCTCGGCCAAGGGCTCGGTGAGCGGGGCGAGGAGGGCGCGGGCGTGGGCCTCCGCCCGGTCGGGAGGGATCAGGGCGGCCAGGCCGGTGCCGGCGCCGGTGTGGTGGTGGGCCAGCGGGGTGCGGGTGGCCACGGCACGGCCCAGGGCGCGGGACGCCTGGCCGTCGGCGAGGTCGAGTGCCGTGATGGGTGCGGGGCAGGAGGCGCCGAGCGTCCAGCCGGGCTGCGGGGTGATCCGGTCACCACCGGGGACCAGCACCCTGACGGCGTCGCGGCCCCGGCCCGCGTCGACCAGGGCCGAGCCGAGGGCGGCGCCCAGCGCACCGGCGGTGAGCGGGTCGACCGGTCCGTCGCCGCTGCGGCGCGCGTGCACCACCGTCCACTGCTCGGCGCCGCCGAGCAGCGGCGCGACGTCCTGCGGGTCCGCGCCCAACAGCATCCGTACGAGGGCGGCCGACCGGCCGGCCGCGTCGGCGCCCTGGTGCGGGGCGGCCAGCAGGGAGAGCAGCACGACCGCGACCCCGGCGATGGTGTGGTCGCCCGCCTCGCGCCGGTCCGTCGCCAGCGCCAGGACGAGGCCCTGGCCGCCGCCCAGCGCGTACGCGGACAGGTGCGCTTCCCGCAAGGTGTCGGTCGCGGACGTCGGGGCGGGGCGCGTCACGGTGGAGACCACCCGGGTGAGCCGGGTCAGCGCCGCCCCGATGTCGGGGGCCGGGCGGCGGCCCGCCGCGTGCAGCTCCTCGCCGTCGGCGGAGAGCAGCACCGCCCGGCCCTCCAACTGGGCCGCCAGCTGGTGCAGCACCGCGGGGATCGGGTCCGGCCTGGCCGCCGCCGTGGCCAGGGCCTGCTGGGCCCGGGTCACCCGGCGCAGCTCGCGGTGCCGGGCCTCGGCCATCAGCCGCCACACCGCCCGCGCGATCGCCGTGAACGGGACCTCGGGCGGCACCTCCACCAGCGGCAGCCCATGCCGGTCGCACGCCTCGATCAGTGCCTGCGGCACCGTGTCGAACACCGGTGTCACCCCGAAACCGAGCGCCGCCGCCCCCGCCTCCACCAGCCGGGCCACATAGGCGTCCGGGTTCTTGAGCAGCACCCCGGCGCTCAGCAGCAGCTCGCCGCCGAGCAGATACGGGTACGGGTCGGCCATCTCCGAGGTGTGCACCCACAACAGATCCGCCTCGGCCGGGCCCGCGATCCGGTGCAGCCCGAGCTCCTCACGGGCGAGCAGTTCCGTGAGGGGGATCGGGGGCGTGGGGGGAGCGGAGAGGGGAGGGGGACTGGGCGGGGCGACCCCGGCCGAGGCTTCCGGCATGGACGGTCCATCCATCGAAGATTTCAATTATGGATGAAACGTACACTTCAGCGTCGCTTGCGGGCCACCTACCGTCTTCACCACATACGACGAGCGCATATGACTGAAACGGAGGAAGCCCATGGCTGTCGACTACGCGGTGATCATCGTCTATCTGGCCGGCATGCTCGCCATGGGCTGGTGGGGCATGCGCCGCGCCAAGTCCAAGAGCGAATTCCTGGTGGCCGGGCGCCGCCTCGGCCCCTGGATGTACTCCGGCACGATGGCCGCCATCGTTCTCGGCGGCGCCTCCACCATCGGCGGCGTCGGCCTCGGCTACCAGTACGGGCTCTCCGGCGCCTGGATGGTCTTCACCATCGGCCTCGGACTGCTGGCCCTCTCCGTCTTCTTCTCGGCGCGCATCGCCCGGCTGAAGGTCTACACCGTCTCCGAGATGCTCGACCTGCGCTACGGCGGCCGGGCCGGGATCATCTCCGGTGTCGTCATGTGGGCGTACACGCTGATGCTCGCGGTCACCTCGACCATCGCGTACGCCACCATCTTCGACGTGCTGTTCGACGTGAACCGGACCGTCGCGATCATCCTCGGCGGCGCCATCGTCGTCGCCTACTCGACGCTCGGCGGCATGTGGTCGATCACGCTCACCGACATGGTGCAGTTCGTCGTCAAGACCATCGGTGTGCTGCTGCTCCTGCTCCCCATCGCGGTGATCAAGGCGGGCGGCTTCAGCGAGATGAAGGCCAAGCTGCCCACCGAGTACTTCGACCCGCTGGGCATCGGCGGCGAGACGATCTTCACGTACGTGCTGATCTACACCTTCGGCATGCTGATCGGCCAGGACATCTGGCAGCGGGTGTTCACCGCGAAGAGCGACCGGACGGCCCGCTGGGGCGGCACCGTCGCCGGTACGTACTGTCTGGTGTACGCGATCGCGGGCGCCGTCATCGGCACCGCCGCCAAGGTCATGTACCCGAACCTGTCCAGTGCGGACGCCGCGTTCGCGACCATCGTCAAGGACGAACTGCCCGTCGGTGTACGGGGACTGGTCCTCGCCGCCGCGCTGGCCGCGGTGATGTCCACCTCCTCCGGTGCGCTGATCGCCTGCGCGACCGTCGCCAACAACGACATCTGGTCCCGGCTGCGGGGCGTGGTCTCGCGGGGCGGCGGCGAGGAGCACGACGAGGTCAAGGGCAACCGGGCCTTCATCCTCATCATGGGCATCGCCGTCATCGCCATCTCCATCGCGCTCAACAACGTGGTCGAGGCCCTGACCGTCGCGTACAACCTCCTCGTCGGCGGACTGCTGGTGCCGATCCTCGGCGGACTGCTGTGGCGCCGAGGTACCGCGGCGGGCGCGCTGGCAGCGGTGTCGGTCGGTGGCGTCGCCGTGATCGGCCTGATGGCGACGTACGGAATCCTCGCCAACGAGCCCGTCTACTACGGGCTGCTGGCCTCGCTCGCGGTGTACGTGATCGTCTCCCTGGCGACGAAGCCCACCGACGCGGCCGTGCTGGCCGTCTGGCGCGACCGGCTGGCGGGGCGGGCGGACCAGGACGGTCCGGCGGCCGAGAAGACCGCCGCCGCCGTGGGGACCCCGCACTCCACCGCATCCTCCACATTCGAATAACGTACGAACGCCCACAAGGCTCGCACCACCTCCGCGTCACCCGCATCGCAACCAGAAAGGCACCCGCCATGAGCAGCAACGAAACGCCGCGCGGTCCCGTCGACTCCTCCCGCGTCCCGCGGTACGCCGGACCCGCGACGTTCGCCCGGCTGCCCCGCCTCGACGAGGTCGGTACCGCCGACGTCGCCGTCGTCGGCGTGCCCTTCGACACGGGTGTCTCCTACCGCCCCGGTGCCCGCTTCGGCGGCAACGCGATCCGTGAGGCGTCGCGCCTCCTGCGTCCGTACAACCCGGCGCAGGACGCCTCGCCGTTCGCCCTCGCGCAGGTCGCCGACGCCGGTGACATCGCCGCGAACCCGTTCAACATCAACGAGGCGGTCGAGACGATCGAGGCCGCGGCCGACGATCTCCTCGCGACCGGCGCCCGTCTGATGACGCTCGGCGGCGACCACACCATCGCGCTGCCGCTGCTGCGTTCCGTCGCGAAGAAGCACGGCCCCGTCGCCCTGCTCCACTTCGACGCCCACCTCGACACCTGGGACACGTACTTCGGCGCCGAGTACACCCACGGCACCCCGTTCCGCCGGGCCGTCGAGGAGGGCATCCTCGACACCTCCGCGCTCTCCCACGTCGGCACCCGCGGACCGCTCTACGGCAAGCAGGACCTGGACGACGACGCGAAGATGGGCTTCGGCATCGTCACCTCCGCCGACGTCATGCGGCGCGGTGTCGACGAGGTCGCCGACCAGCTCCGTGAGCGCATCGGTGACCGGCCGCTCTACATCTCCATCGACATCGACGTCCTGGACCCGGCGCACGCCCCCGGCACCGGCACCCCGGAGGCCGGCGGTCTGACCTCCCGCGAGCTGCTCGAAATCGTCCGCGGCCTGTCCTCCTGCAACCTGGTCTCCGCCGACCTGGTCGAGGTCGCCCCCGCGTACGACCACGCCGAGATCACCTCCGTCGCCGCCTCCCACACGGCGTACGAACTGACGACGGTCATGTCCCGCCAGATCGCAGAGGCCCGCACGAAGTGAGCCACGACCACCACGACGAGCGGCCGTCGCTCACCCCCGAGCAGATCGCGGCCGCTCTGAACCCCCCGGCAGGACGCAACGGCGGAGACCTCGTCGTCGAAACCCTCCAGGGCCTCGGCGCGACCACCGTCTTCGGTCTGCCCGGCCAGCACGCGCTGGGCATGTTCGACGCGCTGCGCCGCTCGTCGCTGAACTACATCGGCCTGCGGGTCGAGAACAACGCGGGCTTCGCCGCCGACGCCTACGGGCGGGTCACCGGCGAGGTCGCCCCGCTGCTGCTCTCCACCGGACCCGGGGCGCTCACCTCCCTCGCCGCTCTCCAGGAGGCGGCGGCGGCCTCCGCCCCCGTGCTGGCCGTCTCCAGCCAGATCCCGACCGCGGGACTGGGCGGCGGACGCCACGGTTACCTGCACGAACTGAGGGACCAGAAGGCGTCGTTCCGCGATGTCGTGAAGTCGGTCCACACCGTCCGTACGGCCTCCCAGATCCCGTCGGCGATCGCGGCCGCCTGGGAGTCCGCGCTGACCGCCCCGCACGGTCCGGTCTGGGTCGAGATCCCGCAGGACGTACTTCTCGCCGAGACCACGCTGCCCGTCGTCACGGCGATGGACGCCACCCCGCGCGAACTGCACGCCCGTCCCGAGCTGACCGCCGTCGCGGCCGACCTGCTGTCGAAGGCGGAACGTCCGGCGATCATCGCGGGCGGCGGAGTCGTGCGTTCCGACGCGTCCGGCAAGCTGCTCGCGCTCGCGGAGAAGATCGACGCACCCGTCGTCACCACCTTCGGCGGCAAGGGCGCCTTCCCGTGGGAGCATCCGCTCTCGCTCCAGTCCTGGCTGGAGGACCGCCACACGACGGACTTCCTGGAATCCGCCGACGTGCTGCTGGTCGTCGGCTCCGGACTCGGTGAACTCTCCTCGAACTACCACACGTTCGCCCCGCGCGGCCGGGTCGTCCAGATCGAGGCCGACGCCGGCAAGCTGGAGTCCAACCACCCCGCGCTCGGCATCCACGCCGACGCCCGCGAGGCCCTGTCCGACCTCCTCGACGCGGTCGAACGCCGCGAGGACCCGTCGGCGCCGGAGCGGGTCCGCACGGTCCTCGCAGCGGTGCGCGACCGGATCGCCGCCCAGGAACTCACCCTGGAGCAGCAGCTCATCGCCTCGGTCCGCCAGGCGCTGCCCGACGCGTCGCCCAGCTTCTGGGACATGACGATCCTGGCCTACTGGGCCTGGTCCGCCTTCGACGCCCGCCACCCGAACACGATGCACTCGGCCCAGGGCGCGGGCGGCCTCGGCTACGGCTTCCCCGCCGCCCTCGGCGCGGCGGCGGCCGACCGTACGAGGCCGGTCCTGGCGGTCTCCGGCGACGGCGGCGCGATGTACTCGATCGCGGAGCTGGCCACGGCCCGCCAGTACGACCTGCCGGTCACCTGGCTGATCGTCGACGACGGCGGCTACGGCATCCTGCGCGAGTACATGACGGGCGCCTTCGGCGAGGCCACGGCGACGGAACTCGCCCGTCCCGACTTCGTCGCCCTCGCCGAGTCCTTCGGCGTCCCGGCGGTCCGCACGACGCCCGAGACGCTCGCCACCGACCTGGCGAAGTCCCTCGCTCAGCCGGGCCCTTCGGTGGTCGTGCTCCCCGCCCTGCTGAGGATGTTCGAGCCGACGCACCTGTAGGAGGCGGCCCGCTCGCTGCCCGCCCGCGCTCCCGGACCCGGATGCGCGGGCGGGCCCGTTCATGCCGCCGACGGGCCGTGCGCCACGGACAGCCGGAACCTGTTTCCCCGTCCAACAGGCCGGTTGCGTAGGGTTGGCGGAGCATTCGATCAAGCGGCCGTCACGGGGGAAGCAATGTCGTTCGACGAGGAATGGGCCGGGCACAAGAACCGGGCGGCGATGCGGCTCAACGGGACCGGCGGCAGCGGCGGGGACGCCGATCTGAAGACGAACCACGCGGGCAAGGCCGCAGCCATCAAGGCCCTGTCGACCGAAATAGAGCCCGACACGGGGACGGCAGGGATCGTCGCCGACGATTCCACCGGGAGCGCGGTGACGGGGTTCAAGGGCTGGGCCACGGCGACCGGCCTCAAGGAGGCGCTGGAAGAGTGGGGCCTGCAGGTGAAGAGCCTCCAGGCACGCCTGGCCAACGACAGGGCCTCCCTCCAGCAGACGAAGCGGAACTACCTCCTCAATGACCACGAAGTCGGCAGCGAGTTGTCGAAGATCGGTGGCACGGGTCCGCTGCTGCAGGGTCCGTATGCGCCGGGCGCGCAAGGCTCCTACCTGGCGGGCGGGCAGCAGTCGCCGCCCGTCTACGGGCCGTACGTACCGAACGCCGACTGACACGCGCACCGCACACCGCAAGGGGGCAACGATGCTCACGTACCAGGATGTCGTCCTGATCAAGCTGGATCCGCTGACTACGGCGGCGGCCAAGTGGGACGAGATGGCAAAGGCGTTCAAGGCTGTCGAGGACCTGTACAAGGGCCAGGTCCAGCCGGTGGCCGAGGACGGCAGCTGGCAAGGGCTCGCGGTCGGCTCGGCCGCCGCGCAGTTCAAGGCGACGCGGGCACAGTTGCAGGGTGCGCAGACCGAGGCGAAGGCCATGGCCTCGCTGCTGCGGGACGCGCACGGGCAGTTCGTGACGTTGTGCAAGGTGGTCACCGACACGGTCGCCCGAGCGGTCGCGGACGACATGTCGGTCAATGACAAGGGCGAGGCGTCGTACGACTTCAGCAAGACCGCGAAGTTCCACAACGACCCCGACTACTCGGACTTCGTACAAAAGCGCAAGGCCGCGGAGCAGACCTGGACCAAGCGGATCAAGGACGCCGTGCAAGCGGTCGACGATGCCGACCAGGGAGCGCAGCTCGCGTTCCGGAAGGCGGCCGGAGTGAAGACGGGCCTGGAGAAGGCCATCCCGGGCATGGCACAGCACGGGTTCAACGCCCGGGCCCTCGGCGACATCGAGCTCTACGAGGCACGTGAGGCCAAGGAGTACGCGGACCGGATCCTTGACGGCGACAAGCTCTCGGCGGCCGAACGCGCAGAATGGGATCGGCTCTACCGGGACAACGCCGATACCAAGGAGTTCAGCCGGACCCTGCTGGATTCGCTCGGCCCGGAGAAGACCATCAAGCTCGGGAACAAGCTCAACGATCTCGCGTACTTCGACGACACCGGCAACAAGAAGGACTACCTGGGCCTGGAGAAGGGGCTCGCGAACACGATCGCGGGAGCCACCCGGGTACCGGAGTTCAAGGACGAGCACGGCAAGCCGATCGCGTACGGAACCAAGGCGTACAGGGAAAAGTTCGACGCCTGGACGAAGTCGGACGATGCCTCGTTCTACAACGACTGGCGCAAGGGACTGCAGAAGGCGGGCGTCGAGCAGTACGACCTCGAAGCCGCAGGCGAGAAGATCGCCATCGGCCGGGGCCACGACCAGCAGATCCGCGGCTACCAGGGCCTGGTCACGCTGATGCAGCAGGGGGACCACTACTCCCCGCAATTCCTGGCCGACGTCACGGACGACATGATCGCGGCCGAGAAGAAGGACAAGAACATCTGGGACCTGTACGGGGAGTTCGAGGGAAAGAACGACGGGTGGTTCGCCAACGACCCGGTCGACGGCTCCCTTCAGATCATGAGCAAGGACCCCGTGGCGTCCACCGGCTACCTGGACCCTGGCGCGGGCGGCGACGACGCCGAACACCGGACCAACGACCGGCTGAAGTACCTGATGGACCGTGACACGGACCTGGTGAACAACACCGGCTGGCGCGGCAACATCGACTACGTCGCGGCCGACACCGAGGACGCCGACGCCAAGTCCGGTCTCGGCGCGGCCATCGAGGCGGCATCGACAGGCTCACCGGCCGGTTCGGACACCGGACGCGACGGCCACCACACGCTCGAACAGACCCGGGTCATGCAGGACACCATCGCGCTCCTCGATCGGCACGACAACGCCGAGAGCGTGCCCGGCAACATGCAGTCGCCGCTGGCCCGGGCGCTGGCCGACTACGCCCCGGACACGCACAACATCTTCGCCCAGGAGGCGGACTACGACTGGGAGTCGGGCGGAGACATCCGCTCCGACAAGGACGGGGCCCATCTCAACGTCGGCCAGGCCTCGCTGACCAGGATGCTCCGCGGGGTGGCGGAGGACCCCAAGGACTTCGCCATGCTGTACGAGGCGGAGCGGTTCCAGGCAGCGGAGGGGCTGGGCAATGCGCCGGACAGCCCCGGCCACGGCACCGAGAACTGGGACGTGCCCGCGCGCCGGACGGCGACCGGCCTCGGCGCGCTCAACGCCATCGGCGCCGACATCATCCTCGACGACCGGGACAACCGGAAGGCGTGGGCCGATGACGTGGCCCGCTACACGTACCACCTGGGCGGCGCCCCGCTGACCATGATCCCGGGGGTCGGCGACACCGCTCAGCGTGTCCTCGACGCAGCCACCTACGAATGGTCGAAGGACATCAAGGCCGAGGCCGACCAGATCGCCAAGGCGGAGACGACCAAGGATCTGATGGCGAAGAACATGGCCTCGCACGACCTGATCAACCAGTGGGCGGACGGCCGCGGCAAGGACTACGTGCACGACAAGGCGGTGCAGAACATGCGGGACGAGGCGTCTCAGACGTACATCACCGCACGGACGACGGCGCTGTCGGTACTGGGCAGGGACTGAAACACATGAGTACACAGGACAACGGCGGGCGCGGCGCGCACGGCATGCGCCGCAAGCTGGTGACCGGTGCGTCGGCCGTGGTGGCTCTCGCACTCATCGGCGCAGGGGTGTTCTATGCGACCGGTGGCTACGACGACTGGCGGGCGGACCGCTCCCTGGACCGGGCCTGCGACGGCCTGCTGGACATCTCGGAGCTGAAGGCGCTGCTCGGTGCGGACCGGCTGCACAGCCAGGGCGCGGACCCGGCGCACTGTTCCGTGTCCGATCCCGGCGACGGACGTGCCGCGCTCCGGGTGGAGATCACCCGGGGCGCGGCCCCCGCCAGGCTGCTGGGCACGCTTCGGCGCAACAACCCGCACCTCGGCGGAACGCTGATGTCCCCGGTCGGCAACGGCCGCCCGGCGATCCTGAAGACAGGGACGAGTACGGCGGCGGCCAGTGGGGCCCTGGCCTGCGGGCCGGGCGAGAGCGACAGCCTGACCGTGGTCATGACCGCGGTCCGCGACGGCTCGGGCAAGGCGTTCGACCGGCCGGAGCAGCGCGCCCGGCTGGCCCGCGCGCTGACCGGCACCCTCGACCGGACCGCGGAGCAGTGGCACTGCACCGGCAAAACGGCCGGAAGCGGCCCGATCACCGCCGTCCCCGGCGACACCACCCGGACCCTGAAGGCCGCCGGCCGGGCCACCGGCACCTGCGCGGGCATCGGGTCGCCCGTGTACGAGGCGGCCGCGGACGGCCCCGCCCCGGTCGAGGACTGTGTACTCGCCGACGCGTCCGGCACCCGGCTCTTCCAGCTGTCCGCCTACTACGGGCCCTTCGCGAAGGCCGCCCGCCTGGAGACCGTGCGCGGCAAGCAGATCCTCACCGAGGCGGGCGGTGCGGACGGGCTGTACTGGACGACCTCGGCCTGCGAGGACGGCGGCGCTGCCCTGTTCAGCGTCGAGCCCCTGTTCGACGAGGAGACGAAGGCCTTCCGCCCGGCGGACCCGAAGCTCCAGCAGGCGGCGCTGCAGACGTTCGCGGAGAACTCCGCGGAACGCCACGGCTGTTCGTCCCCCAGACCGCTCCCGGCCGGCTGAACCGCACGCACGGCACGCACTCCGGGGTCCGCCCCGGCGCCAGGGCGGAGCGTCGGCAGCGCCCCGGGCGTCACAACCCCGTCACATGACCCGTGCCTGGTGCAACTTTTCGTACGCCAGGGAGTCATTCCTTTCGGGCGTGCCGGGGGCGCGCCCGTACAGATGACTCAGGGGACGGAAGCCTCATGACTGGATCCCACATAACCCGCCGTGCGCGTGGCGCGCTGTCCGTCGCGCTCGCCGCGGGCGTGCTCGTACCCGTGGCGCTCGCCGCCGCGCCCGCCGTCGCCGCGACGCCGACGGTGAGCTGCACGTCCGGCAAGGCGGGGCTGGCAGCCAAACTGTCGAAGGACATCACCGCCGCGCTCAAGGGGAGGACGTCGACGACGGCCGTGGCCCTCTACGACCGCACCACCAAGACGAACTGCTCCCTGCGGGCGACGACGAAGTACGACTCGGCCAGTGTCGTGAAGGCGACCGTGCTGGCGACGCTGCTCTGGGACAACAAGAAGCACAACCGCTATCTCACCCAGCGCGAGATAAACCTCACCACCGCCATGATCACCAAGTCCGACAACAACGCGACCACCAGCCTGTGGAAGCAGCTCGGGGTGACCAAGGTCAAGGCGTTCCTGAAGGCCGCCGGGATGACGCACACCGTGCCCGGCTCCGGTGGCTACTGGGGGCTGACCCAGATCACCGCCCAGGACGAGCAGCGGCTGCTGACCCTGCTGACCGCGAAGAACTCCGTGCTGAGCGACAACGCGCGCTCCTACGAGCTCGGCCTGATGCGCAAGGTCGTCTCCTCGCAGCGCTGGGGCACGCCCGCCGGTGCGCCGTCCGGCGTGACCGTCCAGGTCAAGAACGGCTGGCTGCCGCGCGCCACCCACGGCTGGCGGGTCCACAGCATCGGCGCCTTCACGGGCAAGGGGCACGACTACGCGATCACCGTGCTCACCCAGGACAACAAGACGATGAACGACGGCATCAACACCATCCAGGCCGTCGCCCGCGCCGTGCACAAGGACCTCAACCCGGCCGTCGCCACCCAGTCCACCGTCGCCCCGCCTGCCGCGCCGCAGGAGGCGGTGCCCGCGGTACCGGAGGCGCCGGCCGTACGGATGCTCACCGCGACGCCGCAGTCGTAGCCGCGTGCCGGAGGCCGGCCGGTCCGGCCTCCGGCTAGCTGTCGTCGTGCGCCCGCCAGGGGTTACGGGACAGCCCTTTGGGCCCGTCTTTTGTAACAGCGGGATGAAATCCGCTGCCCACCGCGTTGGTGCCTTCCGGTAGAGCAGGTCGAACGGGGAGGTACCGGTGACGGACGCAGGGCACGCGGAGGGCGCGGCGCAGGCCTCGGGCTGGGCTCGGCGGCTGATCGGCTACGCCTGGCGCTACCGGCGGAATGTGCTGCTGGCGCTCGGCTCGTCGCTCGCCGGCATGGCGGTGATGGCGCTCGTCCCGCTGATCACCAAGGTGATCATCGACGATGTCGTCGTCGACCACACGCGTTCCCTCGCCGTCTGGACCGGGCTCCTCGTGGTCGCGGCCGTGCTGGTGTACATATCCACGTACATCCGCCGCTACTACGGCGGCCGGCTCGCCCTCGACGTACAGCACGACCTCCGTACCGAGATGTACGGGACGCTCACCCGCCTCGACGGCAAGCGGCAGGACGAACTGTCCACCGGACAGGTCGTCGGGCGCGCCACCAGCGACCTCCAGCTGATCCAGGGACTTCTGTTCATGCTCCCGATGACCATCGGGAACGTGCTGCTCTTCCTCATCTCCCTGGTGATCATGGCGTGGCTCTCGCCCCTGCTCACCCTGGTCGCGGTCGCCGTCGCCCCCGCCCTCTGGTACATCGCCCGCCGTTCCCGCGCCCGCCTCTTCCCCGCCACGTGGTACGCGCAGGGGCAGGCCGCCGCCGTCGCCGGAGTCGTCGACGGGGCCGTCTCCGGGGTCCGGGTCGTCAAGGGCTTCGGGCAGGAGGACCAGGAGACCGGCAAACTGCGCGAGGTCGGCCGCAAGCTGTTCGCCGGACGGCTGCGGACGATCCGGCTGAACTCCCGGTACACCCCGGCGCTCCAGGCCGTCCCCGCGCTCGGCCAGGTCGCGATGCTGGCCCTCGGCGGCTGGCTCGCCACCCGGGGCGAGATCACCCTCGGCACGTTCGTCGCCTTCTCCAGCTACCTCGCCCAGCTCGTCGGCCCGGTCCGGATGCTCGCCATGGTCCTCACCGTCGGACAGCAGGCCCGCGCCGGCGTCGAACGCGTACTGGAACTGATCGACACCGAGCCGGCCATCAAGGACGGCACCAAGGAACTCCCGGCCGACGCCCCCGCGAGCGTCGAGTTCGACGACGTACGGTTCGGCTACGCGGACGACCGCCCCGTCCTCGACGGGTTCTCGCTGACCATCGAGCCCGGTGAGACCGTCGCCGTCGTCGGCGCGTCCGGCAGCGGCAAGTCCACCGTCTCGCTGCTCCTGCCCCGCTTCTACGACGTGACGCACGGCGCCGTCCTGGTCGGCGGCCACGACGTCCGCGAACTGACCCAGCGGTCCCTGCGCGCCGCCATCGGCCTCGTGCCGGAGGACAGCTTCCTGTTCTCCGACACCGTCCGCGCCAACATCGCCTACGGATTCCCGGACGCCACACAGGAACAGATCGAGCAGGCGGCCCGCGCCGCCCAGGCCGACCGGTTCATCGCGGACCTGCCCGAGGGCTACGACACCAAGGTCGGCGAGCACGGGCTCACCCTCTCCGGCGGCCAGCGCCAGCGCGTCGCGCTCGCCCGCGCCATCCTCACCGACCCCCGGCTGCTCCTCCTCGACGACGCCACCTCCGCCGTCGACGCCCGCGTAGAGCACGAGATCCACGAGGCGCTGCGCCAGGTGATGGCCGGGCGGACGACCCTCCTGATCGCACACCGCCGCTCCACCCTCAATCTCGCCGACCGGATCGCCGTGCTGGACCACGGCAGGCTCGCCGACATCGGTACGCACGAGGAGCTGGAGCGCCGCTGCGCGCTCTACCGGCGGCTGCTCACCGACCCGGACGAGCTCGGCGGCACCTCGCCCGGACACCACCCGCTGACCGCCGCCGTCGACACCACCCCCGAGGACGACCGCGCGCTCCAGGAGGAGCTGGACGCCACGTTCGACACCGAGCGCGGCATCAGTCCCCACCTGTGGGTCCGCAAGGACGAGCCCCGCGATGTCGGGGCGGCCGGCATGCCCGCGACCCCCGAACTGCTCGCCCAGGTCGAGGCCCTGCCACCGGCCACCGACACCCCCGACATCGACGAGGCGAGGGCCGTCCGGCCCGAGGAGTCCTACGGACTGCGCAGGCTGCTGCGGGGCTTCGGGCTGCCCCTCCTGGTGAGCCTGGTACTGGTGGCGGTGGACGCGGGCGCCGGACTCCTGCTGCCCGTACTGATCCGGCACGGCATCGACCAGGGTGTGTCCCGGCTCGCCCTCGGTGCCGTCTGGGCGGCCTCCGCGCTGGCCCTGGTGGTCGTGCTCGCGCAGTGGGCGGCCCAGATCGGCGAGACCCGGATGACGGGCCGCACCGGCGAGCGGGTGCTGTACTCACTGCGGCTGAAGATCTTCGCGCAGCTCCAGCGCCTCGGCCTGGACTACTACGAGCGCGAGCTGACCGGCCGCATCATGACCCGGATGACGACGGACGTGGACGCGCTGTCGACGTTCCTGCAGACCGGTCTGGTCACGGCTTTCGTCTCCGTCGTCACCTTCTTCGGCATCATGGTCGCCCTGCTGGTCCTCGACGTGTCGCTGGCCCTCGTCGTCTTCGCCACGCTGCCCGCGCTGATCGTCGGTACGTTCTTCTTCCGCCGCAAGAGCGTCAAGGCCTACGAGCTGGCCCGCGAACGCATCAGTGTGGTCAACGCCGACCTCCAGGAGTCCGTCTCCGGACTGCGGATCGTGCAGGCGTTCCGCCGCGAGCGCGACGGCGCGGACCGGTTCGCGGAGCGCAGCGACCACTACCGCCGGGCCAGGGTCCGCGGCCAGTGGCTGATATCGGTCTACTTCCCGTTCGTGCAGCTGCTCTCGGCAGTGGCCTCGGCCGCCGTCCTGATCGTCGGCGCGGGCCGGGTCGACAACGGCACGCTCACCACCGGTGCGCTGGTCGCGTACCTCCTCTACATCGATCTGTTCTTCGCCCCGGTGCAGCAGCTCTCCCAGGTCTTCGACGGCTACCAGCAGGCCACCGTCTCCCTCGGCCGCATCCAGGAACTGCTGCGCGAGCCGACCTCCACCGACGAGGCGGACGAACCGCTGGACGTGCTGTCGCTGCGCGGCGAGATCGCCTTCGAGGACGTGTCCTTCGCCTACGGCTCGGGGGACGACGCCGAAGAGGCCCTGATCGGGGTCGACCTGCGGATACCGGCCGGCCAGACGGTCGCGTTCGTCGGCGAGACGGGCGCCGGGAAGTCCACCCTCGTCAAACTCGTCGCCCGGTTCTACGACCCGACGGGCGGCCGGGTCACGGCGGACGGCACCGATCTGCGCCGACTCGACCTCACCGCGTACCGGCACCGGCTCGGAGTCGTGCCGCAGGAGGCCTACCTCTTCGCCGGTACGGTCCGCGACGCCATCGCCTACGGGCGGCCCGAGGCCACCGACGCGCAGGTGGAGGCGGCGGCGCGGGCGGTGGGCGCCCACGACATGATCGCCACGCTGGACGGCGGGTATCTGCACGAGGTCGCCGAGCGGGGCCGCAACCTCTCGGCCGGTCAGCGCCAGCTGATCGCTCTGGCCCGCGCCGAACTCGTCGACCCGGACATCCTGCTGCTCGACGAGGCGACCGCCTCCCTCGACCTGGCCAGCGAGGCCCTGGTCAACCAGGCGACCGACCGGCTCACCGGCCGGCGCACCACCCTGGTCGTCGCCCACCGGCTGACCACGGCGGCCCGCGCCGACCGGGTCGTGGTGATGGACCACGGCCGGGTCGTCGAGGACGGCACGCACGACGAACTCCTCACCCGCGACGGGCACTACGCCGTGCTGTGGCGCACGTTCATCGGGGAGGACGAGCCCGCCGGGGTGTGAGAGCCGGGCCCGTCCATTCGTTCACTTGCCGATGCCGGAGATCCTGCCGGTCCGCAGATCCGACCGCACAGTCAGATACGTGTGCGTGGGGTGCTTGCCGTTGCTCCAGGTGAGCCGCACCTGCGACCAGGTGTGGCCCGCCCCGCTCTCGCCCGGAGCGACCCGGAAGGCGAGCGGAGTGTTCTGGGCGCGGAGCACACCGTCCGCGTGGTTGCGCCTCTCCCAGGTGTTCAGCTGGGTGCGCAGGTGGGGCGTCAGGTAGAACGACCTCAGGGCGGCGGCGAGCTTGCCGCCGCCCTCCGCCCTGACGGCATCGATGTAGGCACCGTAGAAGTGGGCCACCTGCTGGTGGGCCGGGGTGCCGGCGTCGTTGCGCACCGGCGCCGCGGCCGTCGGCGCCTGCGGGGCCGACGCGGCGGCCGGGACCACGGCGACGACGGAGAGGAGTGCGGTGGCGAGCAGCGTCCTTGCGACGGCGCGTCGGCCGAGGGGGCCCTGTGCATTGCGGAGTCGGAGCACGGCAGTTCCTGCCTTTCCTGTGGCTCTGCCTGGTTGGAGCCATGTTGTGGCGATTCGGTTGCCCGGGAGGCGGAGCACGCCGGGTGCAACCTTCGGATGGCCTCCTGCGTCGTACGCATGTGTGCGTATGTACCGAGCAAGGGCGCAAATGTTCGATTAAGTGATGGGGCTGCAGGTGATCAGAAGGACCGGAAGGGCCGGAAGGGCCGGGCAGGCCGGGGCGTCCGATGCGGTCGTCGATGCGGCCGACGCGGTCGGAACGGCCGGCCGGGACCGAAGAAGCATCGGCATCGGACGCCGGATGCTCGCGTACCTGTTCGTCCTGCCGCTGGTGACCGCCGGTCTGCTGCTCACCGGCACCGCTGCGAGCAGCGCCCACGCGGCGACGGTCTGCCCCGGACGCCTCGCGAAGGCGGTCCCGTTCAAGACCGGCGAGCTGCGCGTCTACAAGAGCCGCTCCTACGCCTGCGCCGTCGCGGTCGCCAAGAAGCCGGGCCCGCGCCGCAAGATGTCCGTGACGATCCAGCCGCGCGGCGGCAGCCCCGTCGTCGACAGCGGCAAGTTCACCAAGCAGGCCGGCCCGGTGACGGTCCACGCGCTGAACCGGTGCGTCCGGGCCTCGGCCACGATCGCGGGGAAGTCCGGTTCCACGGGCTGGATTCTCTGCTGACGGAGGGCGGGCCGACGGCGGCGGCCGGAGGGGTCGCCGAGGACCGACGGCCCGGGTCCGTGGTTCTCCCCTGGCATCTTTCCCCTGCAACAGGGTCTGGCGGCGCCGGTGTTGCCCCGCTAGGTTCACGACGAATGTTGTGAATCATGGGGAGGGTGCATGCGCAAGGCGCTCAGAGGGTTCCTGTCGCTCGCGGTGCTCATCGGCACGGTGAGTGCGACGGGTGCCTCGGCCGGGGCGGCCACCGCCGCGGAACCGACCGCGTTCCGGAGCACGGCCGTCGGCGACAACGGCACGAGCACGGACATCAAGGACCGCATCCTGGCCATCCCGGGAATGAGCCTCATCGAGGAGAAGCCGTACGCGGGTTACCGCTACTTCGTCCTCAACTACACCCAGCCGATCGACCACCGGCACCCGTCCAAGGGCACCTTCCAGCAGCGCATCACCCTGCTGCACAAGGACACGTCCCGTCCGACGGTCTTCTACACCAGTGGCTACAACGTCTCCACGAACCCCAGCCGCTCCGAGCCGACCCGGATCGTCGACGGCAACCAGGTCTCCCTGGAGTATCGGTTCTTCACCCCGTCCCGTCCGGCGCCCGCCGACTGGTCCAAGCTCGACATCTGGCAGGCCGCCAGTGACCAGCACCGCGTCTTCACCGCGCTGAAGCAGATCTACACCAAGAACTGGCTGACCACCGGCGGCTCCAAGGGCGGCATGACCGCCACGTACTTCGAGCGCTTCTACCCCGATGACATGGACGGCGTCGTCGCGTACGTGGCGCCCAACGACGTGGTCGACAAGGAGGATTCGGCGTACGACCGGTTCTTCGAGAACGTCGGCACCAAGGAGTGCCGCGACAAGCTGAACGGGGTGCAGCGAGAGGCGCTGGTCCGTCGCGGGCCGCTGGAGAAGAAGTACCAGGAGTACGCCGCCGCGAACAGCTACACCTTCGACACCGTCGGCTCGCTCGACCGGGCCTACGAGGCCGTCGTCATGGACTACGTCTGGGCGTACTGGCAGTACAGCCTGCTGTCCGACTGCGACACCATCCCCGCCGACGCCGAGAACGCACCCGACCAGGCGATCTGGGACTCGATCGACTCGATCTCCGGATTCTCCGCCTACAGCGACCAGGGCCTGGAGAAGTACACCCCGTACTACTACCAGGCGGGCACCCAGCTCGGTTCGCCGAACATCAAGCAGCCGTGGCTGGGCAAGCTGAGCCGGTACGGGTACCAGCCGCCGCGCAACTACGTGCCGCGCTCCATCCCGATGAAGTTCCAGCCGTCGGTGATGCGTGACGTCGACACCTGGGTGAAGCACCACGCCAACCACATGCTGTACGTGTACGGGCAGAACGACCCGTGGGGCGCGGAGCGCTTCCGGCTCGGTGCGGGCGCTCGTGACAGCTATGTCATGACCGTGGCGGGCGGCAACCACGGCTCCAACGTGGCAGGGCTCGACGCGGATGACAAGGCGACCGCCACCGCCGCCATTCTGCGCTGGGCGGGCGTCGCGCCAGCCGCTGTGCAGGAGGACCCGGCGAAGGCGAAGCCGCTCGCGAAGTTCGACGCGCGGCTCGACAAGCGGGACGTGACGAGCGAGCGCGGGCTGCGCCCGTGAGCAAGCGGTCCTCGTGAGGCCGTCCTTGTGAGGCCGTCCTCGCGAACGCGGTCCACGTGAGGCCGTCCTCGCAGGGAGGGAAGGGGCTGTGCGTCACGCACAGCCCCTTCCCGGTTCCCGGGTCCTAGTACGTCAGCCCGTGACCGACCGGGTACAGCACCCGCGCCGGATCGTCGGCGCGTTGCACGGGCACCGGCAGGGTGCCCTCCGGCTCCGCGCGGCCCGCGATCACGCGGGCGGCGGCCCGCAGTTCGACATCGGTCCAGGAGTACGTGGCCAGGTTCGCCGCGAACCCGGTCCCGGCCAGCTGGGCGATGTCGTACGGATTGCGGATCGCTACGGTGATCACCGGGATGCCGGTCGCCGCGAGGGCGCTCACCAGGGTGCGCTGCGAGCTGGTCGCCGTGACGTTGTACGTCCCGACGATCACCGCGTCCTTGCCCTGTGCGGCCGCCACCGCCTCGTCGATCTTCGCCTTGGTGGGGGCGGTACCGGTGGACAGCGCCGTTGCCGTGTATCCCAGTTCACCGAAGGCGGTGGCCAGGGTGGTGGTCGGCGGTCCGGTGGTGCCGGACGGGGAGGCCGGGTCGGCGCCGACCACGAGCAGGTTCTTGTGGGACCGCCGCGAGAGCGGCAGCACCGCGCCGTCGTTGGCGAGCAGTGTGGTGGTGCGCTCGGCGATCCGGTCGGCGGCGGCGAGATGGGCCCGTGTCCCGACGGTGTGGTCCACGCCCTTGTGACTGACGAACGGGTCGTCGAACAGCCCGAGCTTCGTCTTCAGCCGCAGGATGCGCAGGATCGATTCCTCGATCCTGGCCTCGCTGATCTCACCGCTCTTCACGGCCTCCAGGACAGCGTTCCAGGAGACGTCCAGGTCAGGCGGGTTGAGCAGCTGGTCGACGCCGGCGAGCAGGGCGAGGACCGGCACGCGCTCGTCGCCGTACTTCGTCCGTACACCCTCCATGCCGAGCGAGTCGGTCACCACGACCCCGTCGTAGCCGAGCTCCTCGCGCAGGATGCCGGTGAGGATCGGACGGGAGAGCGTCGCCGGGTCCTCGGCCGGATCCAGCGCCGGGACCACGATGTGCGCGGTCATGATCGAGTCGATGCCCGCCGCGATCGCGGCCCGGAACGGCGGCTCGTCCAGCTCCGCCCACTGCTCCCGGGTGTGGCGGATGACGGGCAGGCCGGTGTGGCTGTCGGTGCTGGTGTCGCCGTGGCCCGGGAAGTGCTTGGCCGTCGAGGCGATGCCGCTGCTCTGATACCCCTTCACCTGCGCGGCGACCATCCCGGCCACGGACTGCGGGTCGGAGCCGAAGGAGCGTACGCCGATGACCGGGTTGGCCGGGTTGACGTTGACGTCGGCGTCCGGGGCGTAGTTCTGGTTGATGCCGATCGCGGCCAGTTCGGCGCCCGCGATCTGCCCGGCCCGGCGGGCGTCGGAGCGCGAGCCGCCCGCGCCCAGCGCCATCGCGCCGGGCATCAAGGTGGCGGGCTCGCCGACACGGCAGACGATGCCGTGCTCCTGGTCGGTGGAGACGAGGAGCGGCAGGGGAGTCGGGCCGGCGAGGCCGGCGCGCTGGATGCCGTTGGAGAGGTCGGCGATCTGGTGCGGGTCGCGGGTGTTGTGCGCCCAGGCGAAGTAGATGATCCCGCCGACGTGGTACTTGGCGATCAGCTCGGCGGCGGTGCGGACGCCGATCTCGGCCAGGTTGGCGTCGATGTCGGCCTGATCGGGCTCGGTGGCGGAGTGCCCGTACACCCGCATCACGAAGAGCTGCCCGACCTTCTCCTCCAGGGTCATCCGGGAGATGAGCCGCTTGAGGCGCTTGGTGGTGGCGGCTGAATCGTGCTGCCCGCCGCCGGGCCCGCTGCTCGCGGACCTCTGGGCGGCGACGGCGCCGGGGGCGATGACGCCGCCGGTGACGGCGACCGCGGCGGTCGCGGCGGTGGCGGTGAGAAGGGTGCGTCTGGAGGTGCGGTGGTGCACGTGAGCTCCTTCGGCCGTACTCGGGGACGAGAGAGAAGGTGAAAGAAACTTCCAAGGAGCACGGATATACAGAAAATAACTTCCGGTCAAGGGTCTGGACCGTTTTGAGCCTGTCCAGTGCTTGAAGGGGCGCGGGCGATCCGGTCCCGACCCGGCGATCGGGGGCACGGCGCCACGACCCCGGCCGGCCCGCTACCTCAACCCCACCGCTGCCCCGTGTGACTGGAGTGCCGACACGGCCGCCGTGATCGCGGGCCGCCGGGCCGCCTCCGTGCGCCACAACGCGTACAGCCGGCGCACCGGTACGGGGGCGAGCGGCACCGCCACCACTCCCGTCGGCAGCGGCCCCCGTCCCAGCCGGGGGATCATCGCGACTCCGAGACCGGCGGCGAGCAGAGCCAGTTGGGTGTGGTTCTCCTCCGCCCGGTGTCGGATGTCGGGCTCGTAGCCCGCCGCACGCAGCGTCCGTACGAGCCAGTCGTGGCAGACCGTCCCCGGAGGCTGGCAGATCCACCGCTCCTTCGCGAGTTCCTCGCGTCGCACCGCGGCCCGCCCGGCGAGCCGATGGCCCTCGGGCACCAGCAGATCGCACAGGTCGTCACCGATCACCGCCTGCGCCACGCCGTCGGGCGCGGGCGGCGGGGCGATGTCCCAGTCGTGCGCGACCGCCAGATCGATCACGCCCTTGGCCACGAGGTCGACCGAGAGGTGCGGATCGACCTCGGTCATCCGGACATCCAGGGCGGGGTGGTCCCGGTCCAGCCCGGCCAGCACCCGGGGCAGCAGCCCGCGCGCCGCGGACGCGAACGCGCCGATCGACAGCCGCCCGGTCGGCAGCCCCCTGCGCTCCTCCAGCGTGGTCTCCGCGCGCTCCATGATCGCCAGCAACTGCTGGGCCGTCGCGGCGAGATGGAGGGCCTCCTCGGTCAGTGCGACACCGCGTCCACGGCGTTCGAGGAGCGTCGTGCGGGTCTCCCGTTCCAGCTTGGTGATCTGTTGCGAAACCGCCGACGGCGTGTAGCCGAGCGCGGCGGCCGCGCCCGCGACGGAGCCATGGACGGAGATGGCGTGCAGGGCGCGCAGCCGGGACAGATCGAGCACCGGAACCTCCCGGACGTGGGACCTCGCGATTCATTAGCAACACTCAATTCCACCATGAAGGAATCCGCGCTGGTGCTACATGGTCCGCGCGGGTGATCCTCGGTGCATGCGTCCCCTCCACATCGCCCTGGCCGCCCTGGTGGCAGCCGTCTGGGGTGTCAATTTCGTCGTCATCGAGATCGGCCTCGGGCACTTCCCCCCGCTGCTCTTCTCCGCCCTGCGCTTCCTGGTCGCCGCGCTGCCCGCGGTCTTCTTCGTCGGCCGGCCCAAGGTCGCCTGGAAGTGGATCGTGGGTGTCGGGCTCGTCCTCGGAGTGGCGAAGTTCGGTCTGCTCTTCATCGGCATGGACCGAGGCATGCCCGCCGGCCTCTCCTCCCTGGTGCTCCAGGTCCAGGCGGTCTTCACGGCCCTCTTCGCGGCGCTCGCGCTCGGCGAACGCCCGGGAAGAGTGCGGATGTCGGGGATGGCGGTGGCGTTGGCGGGCATCGGCGTGGCGGCGATCGACGAGGGCGCGAGCGGGCCCGTGCTCGCCTTCGTCCTGGTGATCGCGGCGGCGGCCTGCTGGGGCGTGTCCAATGTGCTGACCCGCAAGGCCGCGCCGCCCGACCCCCTCAACTTCATGGTCTGGGTCTCGACCGTCCCCGTTCTCCCGCTGCTCGGCCTCTCCCTCCTCTTCGAGGGCTGGGACCGCGACGCCGACGCGCTGGCCGCGCTCGACTGGAGCGGCGTCGGAATCATCGTCTACGTCGCCTGGATCACCACCGTCTTCGGCTTCGGGGCCTGGGGCTTCCTGCTGCGTCACCACCCGGCGTCGTCGGTGGCCCCGTTCACGCTGCTCGTCCCGGTCTTCGGGATGTCGTCGGCCGCACTGCTTCTGGGCGAGTCGGTGAGCCCGCTGCGGTGGTGCGCGGCGGCGCTGCTGGTGGGCGGGGTGGCTCTGACGTCGCTGGCGGGAGCGCGCCGGACCGGCGCCGCGGTACCGGCGCCACCGGAACGGATGCCGGAACCGGAATCGGAGCAGGCACAGCAGCCGGAGCAGGGACCGGAGCAGGAACCGGAACCGCGGCCGAAGGCGCGGGCCTGAACACGACCGCGTCCGCGACTGCGAGTGCGACTGCGACTGCGACTGCGAGTGCGCGGTGCCTGTGCCCGCGTCCGCCTACGACTTGGGCGCCCCCAGCCGCAGCAGGTGCTCGCGTCCCGCGCTGAGCAGCCCCGGCAGCTCCGCCGCCCCCGGGTGCCACCGCTTCTCGTACTCCCAGCAGACCCAGCTGTCCGGGTCCAGCGTGTCCAGGCAGTCCCGCAGGGGCAGTACCCCTGTGCCCAGCGCCAACGGTTCGGTGTCCTCGGCCGACGCGATGTCCTTCACCTGTACGTAGGCCAGGTGCGGGGCCAGCACGGCGTGGCTGGCGGCCGGTTCCTCGCCCGCCAGCCAGGTGTGCATGATGTCCCACAGCGCGCCGACCTGCCGGTGCCCGACCGTTCCGACGACCCGGGCCACGTCCGCGCCCGCCCGGTGCGAGTCATGGGTTTCGAGCAGGATGCGTACGCCCCGGTCGGCGGCGTGCGCAGCGGCGGCGCCCAGTCGCCGGGCGGCGGTCGCGTCGGCCGCGGCGGGGTCCTGGTCGCCGCCGCCCGGGAAGACCCGGACGTGCTGGGCACCCAGGTCGTGGGCCAGCTCCACCAGCCCGGCGAGTTCGTCCAGCACGGGCCGGTCGTCCCCCTCGGCCGCGGCCCGGACATACCCGGCGACGGTCAGGATCTCGACGCCGCCCTTGCTGAACTCCTCGACCACGTCGGCCCGTTCCAGTGCCGAAAGACCCGGATGCACCGGTTCCTCGGGGTGGGCGCGCAGTTCCACCCCCTGATAACCGTGCTCGGCGGCGAGCCGGACGACATCGGCCATCGGCATCCCCGGCACTCCGAGGGTCGAGAAGGCGAGCTTCATGTGCGTGTTCCTTCCGTCGGTACGTGTCACCGTCCCGCGCGGACCGGACGGTGGCCGGCACATCATGACCCCGGTGCCCGCCCTGCCGGTACCCCGGCCCCGGCACGGAGCCTCACACCGCCCGCGGCGGCGCCGTCGACCCCCGCACCATCAGCTCGGCCGCGATCGTCGCGATGCCTCCCGGCGGCGGCGCCTCCTTGCCCATCGCCAGCCGCCCCGCCCGTGCGCCCGCCTCGAAGAGCGGCAGCCGTACGGTCGTCAGCGCCGGGACCGCGTCCACCGAGAACGGGAGATCGTCGAATCCCGCCACCGAGACGTCCTCGGGGATGCGCAGGCCCCGGTCCCGGATCGCCGCACTGGCGCCCAGCGCCACCGTGTCGTTGGCGGCGACGACGGCCGTCACCCCGGGTTCGCGGCGCAGGAGTTCGAGGGTCGCGTCGTAGCCGGAGCGGCGGTCGTAGGGGCCGTGGACGGTGAGCCGCTCCTCGTCGTACTGGTGCGCCGGGCTCCCCTCCGTACCTCGTTCGACGCCGAAGAGCCCCGCCGCCCGCATCGCGGCGCGGTGGCCCTCAAGGCGGTGGCGGGTCGTCGTCCGTTCCAACGGGCCCGCGACATAGCCGATCCGCCGGTGGCCGAGCGAGAGCAGATGCTCGGTGAGGCGTCGCCCGCCGCCCCGGTTGTCGAAGGCGAGCGAGGCCACGACCGCCTCGCTGCCCGGCAGCGGGGGCCGCCCGCACAGCACCACCCGGGTGCCCGCGTCCGCGAGTTTCGTCAGCTTGGCGGAGACCGCCGCCCGGTGCGCCGGGTCCTCCACGGCGCCGCCGGTCAGGACGACGGCGGCGGCGCGCTGGCGCTGGAGGAGAGTGAGATAGGTCAGCTCGCGCTCCGGGGAGCCGCCGGTGTTGCAGATGACGGCGAGCTTCTCGCCGCCCGCTCGGCCGGACCCGTCCCCGGGCCCGCCGATCTCGGTCTGCGCCGCCCCGGCCATGATCCCGAAGAACGGGTCGGCGATGTCGTTGACCAGGATGCCGACCAGGTCGGACGTGGCCGCGGCCAGCGAACTCGCGGGCCCGTTGAGCACGTAGTCCAGGTCGTCCACCGCGCGCAGCACCCGCTCCCGGGTGGACGCGGCCACCGGGTAGTTGCCGTTCAGCACGCGGGAGACGGTGGCCGGGGACACCCGGGCGCGGGCCGCCACATCAGCCAGGGTGACTGTCATCGCATTCCTCCGAGGAGTGCCGGGGGTTGAGAGGTGTGAGAGAGGTTGCCGGCGCGCCCCCTCTTGTCCGGGCCGCTGTCGGCAGGCTAGCGTCATCTCCGATAGAAAGCGCTTGCTACGGGTGTATGGAGGAACTTTCGTGACACGCAGGACAGTGCGCATTGCCATGAACGGCGTCACGGGTCGCATGGGATACCGGCAGCACCTGGTGCGCTCGATCCTCGCCATCCGCGAGCAGGGCGGCCTCGACCTCGGGGACGGCGACGTGCTGTGGCCCGAGCCCGTCCTGGTCGGCCGCCGCGCGCATGCGCTGGAGGAGCTCGCCGCGCAGCACGGTCTGACCGAGTGGTCGACCGACCTCGACGCGGTTCTCGCCGACGAGACCATCGACATCTACTTCGACGCCCAGGTCACCTCGGCCCGCGTCGAGGCGATCAAGAAGGCGATCGCCGCGGGAAAGCACATCTACACCGAGAAGCCCACGGCCACGGACGTCGAGGGCGCCCTGGAGCTGGCCCGGCTGGCCCGTGACGCCGGGATCAAGCACGGCGTCGTCCAGGACAAGATCTTCCTGCCGGGCCTGCTGAAGCTGAAGCGCCTCATCGACGGCGGCTTCTTCGGCGAGATCCTCTCCGTACGCGGCGAGTTCGGCTACTGGGTCTTCGAGGGCGACTGGCAGGAGGCCCAGCGCCCGTCCTGGAACTACCGGGCCGAGGACGGCGGCGGCATCGTCGTCGACATGTTCCCGCACTGGGAGTACGTGCTCCACGAGCTGTTCGGCCGGGTCTCCACCGTCCAGGCGCACGTCCAGACGCACATCCCGCAGCGCTGGGACGAGCGCGGCAAGCCGTACGCCGCCACCGCCGACGACGCCGCGTACGGCATCTTCCAGCTGGAGAGCGGTGCCGTCGCGCAGATCAACTCCTCCTGGACGGTCCGCGTCAACCGCGATGAACTCGTCGAGTTCCAGGTCGACGGAACGCACGGCTCCGCCGTCGCCGGACTCCGCAACTGCCGCGTCCAGCACCGCTCGGCCACCCCCAAGCCGGTCTGGAACCCGGACCTCCCGGTCACCGAGTCGTTCCGCGACCAGTGGCAGGAGATGCCCGACAACGCCGTCTTCGACAACGGCTTCAAGGCCCAGTGGGAGCTCTTCCTGCGCCACATCGCCCTCGACGAGCCGTACACCTGGGACCTGATGGCCGGTGCCCGCGGCGTGCAGCTCGCCGAACTGGGCCTGAAGTCCTCCGCCGAGGGCCGCCGCCTCGACGTGCCGGAGCTGACGCTGTGACGAGCCGCCCGGCGTGCAGGGCGACGGGGTCGATCCGTTGACCGGCCACCTCGCGCACGGGACGTCGGAGGCGATCCCGTGACCATCCACCCCGCGTACGGAACATCGGAGCCGACCCCGTGACCATCCACCTCCCGCAGGGCCCGTACGAGCCCCGCACCATCCCGCTCGACCTCGCCCCCGGCGGCGCACCGCTCGCCTCCCGTACGGTCTTCTCCGCCGCCCATGTCGTCGCCGACCCGTTCGCGGACATCAGCCCCGACTCACCGGCCGCCGTCGACTGGGACGCCACCCTCGCCTTCCGCCGTCATCTCTGGTCGCACGGTCTCGGCGTCGCCGAGGCCATGGACACCGCCCAGCGCGGCATGGGCCTGGACTGGGCGGGCGCGGCCGAACTGATCCGCCGTTCCGCCGCCGAGGCGAAGGCCGTCGGAGGCCGTATCGCCTGTGGTGTCGGCACCGACCAGCTCCCCGCCGGCCCGGCCTCGCTCGCCGAGGTGGGGGCCGCGTACGAGGAGCAGCTCACGCTCGTCGAGGAGAGCGGCGCGCAGGCCATCCTGATGGCCTCCCGTGCGCTCGCCGCCGCGGCGAAGGGGCCCGAGGACTACCTGGAGACGTACGCGCACCTGCTGCGCCAGGCCTCCGAACCGGTCGTCCTGCACTGGCTCGGCCCGATGTTCGACCCGGCGCTGGAGGGCTACTGGGGCTCCTCGGACCTGGACGCCGCCACCGGCACGTTCCTGAAGGTCATCGCCGAGCACCCGGACAAGGTCGACGGGATCAAGATCTCGCTCCTGGACGCCGAGCGCGAGATCGACGTGCGCCGCCGCCTGCCCGGCGGGGTCCGCTGCTACACCGGCGACGACTTCAACTACCCCGAGCTGATCGCGGGCGACGAGCGGGGCTTCAGCCACGCCCTGCTCGGCATCTTCGACCCGCTGGGTCCGCTGGCCGCCCACGCCGTACGCGTCCTGGACACCGGCGACACCCAGGGCTTCCGCGACCTCCTCGACCCGACGGTCGAACTGTCCCGCCACCTCTTCCGGGCGCCCACCCGCTTCTACAAGACGGGTGTGGTGTTCCTCGCCTGGCTCGCCGGGCACCAGGACCACTTCACCATGGTCGGCGGCCTGCAGTCCGCCCGCTCGCTGCCGCATCTGGCGAAGGCGTACGAACTCGCCGACCGACTGGGCCTGTTCCCCGATCCGGAACTGGCCGAGTCCCGGATGCGCGCCCTGCTCACGGTCAACGGAGGCACCCGATGAGCGACGGCCGTCTCTCCATCAATCAGGAGACCGTCAAGCAGTGGTCGCTGCCCGAACTGGCCGAGGGCTGCGCCAAGGCGGGCATCGACAAGGTGGGCCTGTGGCGGGCCCCCGTCCAGGAGTACGGCGTGGAGCGCACGGCCGCCCTGCTCGCCGACAACGGACTGACCGTCACCAGCCTCTGCCGGGGCGGCTTCTTCACCGCCCTCGACCCGGCGGAACGGGCCCGCGCCCTGGACGACAACCGCGCCGCGATCGACGAGGCGGCGGCCCTGTCCACGGACACCCTGGTCCTCGTCTCCGGCGGCCTCCCGGCGGGCAGCAAGGACCTGCACGGCGCCCGCGAACGCATCGTGGACGCCCTGGGGCAGCTCGCGCCGTACGCGGCCGAGCGCGGCGTACGTCTCGCGATCGAACCGCTGCACCCGATGTTCGCCTCGGACCGCTGCGTCGTCTCCACGCTCTCCCAGGCCCTGGACGTCGCGGAACGTTTCCCCGCGGACCGGGTGGGGGTGGTCGTCGACACGTACCACGTCTGGTGGGACGACCAGGCACCCGCCCAGATCGCCCGCGCGGGCGCGGCCGACCGCATCCACTCCTTCCAGCTGGCCGACTGGATCACCCCGCTGCCGGCGGGCGTCCTGCTCGGCCGTGGGCAACTGGGCGACGGGGCCGTGGACTTCCGCGCCTTCCGCTCCCTGGTCGAGGCCGCCGGCTTCGACGGCCCGATCGAGGTGGAGATCTTCAACGAGGGCCTCTGGGCCCGCGACGGCGCCGAAGTCCTCGCGGAGGTCGCGTCCCGCTATGCCGAACACGCCTGCTGAAGGGGCCTCTTTGCCGTCAAGGTAAAGAGATCGTCAAGGCGTGCAACCGTCCGGCCCCCCGCCGAGTCATATCTGTCGTCGGGCGCTTCCGGGGAGGGATCCGGGGGGATCGGGAAGCCCTGACGGAGGGGGAATGCGAGGGGGGTCCGGTCTTTCGACCGGACCCCGTTTCGTCTCGTCGGGACCGTCTCGTGAATTCCCGAAAGCTTCATCGCATGCTGATCAGTAGGCCGAGTTGACGTTGTCGATCGAGCCGTAGCGATGTGCCGCGTAGTTGCAGGCGGCGGTGATGTTGGCGACCGGGTCGTAGATGTTCCACGAGGTGCCGGGGACGTGATACGCCTTGAAGGTCGGGTCGATGACCTGGAGCAGGCCCTTGGACGGGATGCCCTTGGCGGCGTTGGAGTCCCAGTTGTTGATGGCATTCGGGTTGCCACTCGACTCGCGCATCAGATTGCGGTGGATCCCGTGGTAGGAGCCCGGGATGCCCTGCGCGCGCATGATCTCCAGTGACTGGTTGATCCAGGCGCTGACACGGTCGCCGGCCTGGGCCGGGGTGGCGGCCGAGGCGGCCGGGGCGCCGGCGAGGGAACCGGCGACGAGTGCCGCTCCTGCGGCGGCCATGCCCAGCGAGATCTTCTTGGTCTGGGTCATGTGAGCGAACTTCTTGGACATCGCGGAGATCTGCATCGGAAATTACCTCTTCCGTGGGGATGCCAAGAATTGTTAAGCCGGGTTCAAGTTTCGGTCAATGACTCTCTTTACTATCGGAATACGTACAGGGAGCGGGCAACGGCTGCCGAAATCGCCGCAATCAGACCACGATGTGGGCTCTTTGTCCTACTAGGTCGCATCATGGTGACGCGCACCATATCGGCCACATCACACGACAGAAGTGTTAAATCATTCCAAAACGGACATCGCTATATGGCCCATGGCGAGCGAAAATAGCCCTCTATTCGCCCCGTGCAATGAATGAAATGCGCGGCGCGGTCGGAGTGCGGCCGGGTCATTTGAAGTGACCTGAGGGAACCCGTGGTCCCCACCGCGCACGACCGGCACCACGCTGCGGACGGACGGGTCCTCGTGATTCCGAACGCGGCTGCGTGCAGCCGTGGGCGGCGGTCGGCCGCGGTGCGGCGACGGCGGCGGACGCTGCGGCTCGCCGGGTACGGCGGGGGAGGGCGTGAAGTCCGCCGCGACGGAGTCACGGCGTGACGCCGGACAAATCGCGGCCGTGCGGGGAGTCGCGGGGAGCCGCCTCCGCGTCGACATCGATCGGGGCCGCGGCCGGGAGAAGCTGCCCGACGTGCCGGATGTGGTGAAGGTGGAGTATGCGAAGCCGCACCGGAGCGGCGGTCCGGCCGGTCGCTGCGTGAGTGGGCGAGGAGGCGTGATGCGAACCAGCGACGAGATCTATCACCGGGTCCGCTGGGATCCGCGGTTCGACCCGGCCCGGTTCGTGCTGGGGATCAGTCAGCGCGGGGATGCCTGCAAACGCGTCCCGCTGCCTTCATTCGTGCCCGGGGGCGACATCCCGTGGCACCGGGTGGTGTTCATCGAGGCGGACGGCGAGGTGGTCTGGGACCGGGCCACGGGCGTGGACCGCATCGATGCGTCGGGCGCCGGCCGGGTGCGGGACCCGCAAGCGGACCTGAGCTTCGACACGAACTCCGGCGGGGGCGATCCCGTCGGCGTCCTCGACGTGCCCCCGACGGCCCGCACAGCGGTGGCCTGGATCCCGCCTGCGGAGCTGTGGCCGCCGATCCAGGACATCCGCCGGGACTACGATCCGCAGATCCATCGATGGCCGCCGCACGTCAATGTGCTCTTCGGCTTCGTGCCGGAGTCCGACTTCGAGCGGGCCGCCCCGCTGCTGGCCGCGGCGACGGCCGAGACGCCGGTCTTCACCGCCCGGCTGGACGGGGTGCGGACCTTCCGGCACAGGGCGTACTCCACCGTGTGGCTCGACCCGACGGCAGCCGGCCAGGCGCCGTGGGCCGACCTGCACCGCCTGCTGCAGCAGCGGTTCCCGCGCTGCAGTGGGCCAGCCGGGAACTTCACCCCACATCTGTCCCTGGGCCGGACCCGGGATCCGCGGCGAGTCACCGCCGACTGTGTCACCCGGCTCGACACCATGGCGGCGACAGTCTGGGAACTCGTCCTGCTCTCACGCAGGGGCGACGGGCCGATGCGGCCACGGGCCACGGTCGCCCTGCGAACGGGCGAGGTCCGCCGGCTGCCCGCGCCCGGCCTCGGAGCGCCGGGCCCGGAGGACACGTCATGGCTCTCCGGGATCACCGACAGATGAGGCCAGGGCCGGCTGGGGCAGAGTGCCGCCGGACAACAGCTTCCTGATAAGAGGTCGCGCGCATAGGCGTGGTTGGGGAGGTCGGAGACAGAAGGGGCACAGGTCCCGATGATCATGGAGTTGCGACGCTCTGCGATCACTGGGGAGACCTGTGCCCACGCTTCCATCATGGCTGACCGAACCGCTCTGGGATCGATTCGCGGCCCTGCGTCCCGAGCGGCCGGAGTACTACCCGGACCATCCACTTGGCTGCCACCGCCGACGCATCAGCGACCGGATCATCTTCGACAAGATGCTGCAACTGCTGCGCTTCGGCTGTTCTCACCAGGCGATCGCCGGCTCCCGGAGGCGGCGAGGCGGCCGGGCGTTCCCCGGTCGACCGCGGCAAGCAGGGCCTGAAACGCTCGGGCATGACGGACGGATACGGCATTCCACTGGGCCGTGTCCTGGCCGGCGCCAACCGCCACGACTCCCCACTGCTCGCCCCGGCCCTGGACCGCCTGGACGATTTCGGGCCACTGCCCGACAACGTCACCGTGCACCTGGACGCCGGCTACGACTCGGACACCACCCGCACTCTGCTCAAGGAACGCGGCCTCCACGGCCATATCGCGCACAAAGGCGAGAAGGCACCGATCCAGGCCAGTCAGCGTTGGCACGTCGAACGCACCCACGCCTGGCAGAGTGCCTTCCACCGGCTCGCCCGCTGTTACGAGCGGCGCGCCATCGTCGTCGATGCTTTCTTCGACCTCGCCGACGCGATCATCACCGTGCGCAGCCTGATCCGGCGGGCATGGACGACTCACCGCTGGGACGAACGCCCAAACCGTCGACGGTGATCGCGCTTCTGTCCGCGCCACCTTTAAGAACCGCCAACCCTGTGCCGACAAGCCGGAGTTGCTACGCTCCGACGCCGTCAGCCAGATATGTCAGGAGGAAGTCAATGCAGGCGAACTACCGGGCGGTCACCTTTTCCGAATACGGCGATCCCGAGGTCCTGCAGGTGGTGGAACGTCCCCTTCCCGATCCGGGAGCGGGCGAGGTCCGGTTGGTCGTGCGCGCGGCGGGAGTGAACCCCCTCGACTGGAAGATCCGCAGCGGCGCCGCGGCGTCCTTCTTACCGGTCGGGTTCCCGGTGGTGCCGGGTGGGGACGTGGCGGGGGTGGTCGACGCGGTCGGGCCCGACGTCACCGGGTTCGCCGTCGGCGACGAGGTGCTCGGCTCGATCGGCTTCGGCGGCTACGCCGAGGCGGTGGTCGTCGGTGCGGAGATGCTCGCCAAGAAGCCCGCCTCGGTGCCGTGGGAGACGGCCTCGGCCCTTCCGGTCGCCGCCAACACAGCGCTGCACGCCCTGGACGAGCTGAAGTTGCGGGAAGACGAGACGATCGTGATCGACGGTGCCGCCGGCGGTGTCGGGACGGTCGCCGTCCAGTTGGCGAGGCTCCGGGGCGCCCAGGTCGTCGGAACCGCGCGGGAGGCCAACCACACGTACCTGCGCTCGCTCGGCGCGACTCCGGTGGAGTACGGAGCGGGACTCGCGGACCGGGTCCGGTCCGTCGCCCCGCAGGGCGTCGATGCGGTACTCGATGTTTCCGGCCGCGGCTCGCTGCCCGGGCTCATCGAGGTGGCCGGCGGTCCGGACCGTGTCGTCACGATCGCCGACTTCTCCGCCGCCGAACTGGGGGTGCGGATGGTCTCCGCCGACGCGGAGGGCGCCGTGCGAAGGATCGGCGTCGTGGCGGCGCTGGCAGCCGAGGGGAAGCTGACCGTGCCGATCGCCGCCACGTATCCCCTGGAGGAGGCTGCAGAGGCGCATCGGGTCAGCGAGCAGGGCCACGTCCGGGGCAAGCTCGTCATCCTTCCCAGCGGCAAGGCGGACTGACGCCGCTCTCGCGGCCCGCGGCCTGTGCCCGTTCTGTTGCAGACGTCCCCAACCGCGCCTATCCGCGCGACCTCTCAGGCGTTCCGACATTCCGACATCACAAGGCGTTTCGACAACACGGCGAGGTGCCGTAGGTGTCGTCGTGCACCCGCCAGGGATCACGGACAGCCCTCAGCCGTTCCGACCGCCCTCCTCGGCGAGCGTCTTGATGCCCTGGAGGGTGGCCTCCATCCCGGCACGCAGTTCCTTCAGCCGAAAGGCGATCACCTCCTGCTCCCGGTCCGGCCGGCTCTCGATGGCTGCGGTGATCCCGCTGCGGCCCGGCCCGAGGCGGACCGCCTGCCGCAGCCGAGTGCCCGAACCCTCGGCCTCGATCTCGTAGCGCCAGGTCGCCATGGGCCGCGCCGGGTCCAGCGTCACCTCGCCGTAACAGCCGTCCGCGTCCGTGACGGCCCAGGCGAACACGCGTGGTTCGTCCGCCTCGATCACGTGGGAGACGGTCCGCCACTCGCCGAGCATCCGGTGGTGGTTGAAGCCCTCGAAGCGTGCTCCCACCACGGGCCCGTTCGCCCCGTCGAGCCAGGCGACGCGTCGCAACTCCGGGCTGAACCGGGCCGGCAGGCGGATGTCCGTCACCAGCTCCCAGACCCGTGGCACGGCTGCCTCGACATGGACGACACTGTGCACGCTCGGACCATCGACGTATGCCAAGGCGTCCTCCTCACACCGGAGTTGCCGATCATTCCGATCCTGGACCATGGGCGCAACAGGCCCTGGCCCGGATGTTTTCCCGGCGGTCCGGACAGCGCTGCTCAGCTGTCGTCACCACAGGAAACGGGCGACCTCCGAGGCCGGGAATGCGTTGTCGGTGGGAACCGGTAGCGTCGGAGCATGTCCAACATGGCCGTCCTCGAAGGTGTGCTTGAGCGGATCACCTACGCCAACGAGGAGAACGGGTACACGGTCGCGCGCGTCGACACGGGCCGGGGCGCGGGTGATCTGCTGACGGTCGTCGGCTCGCTGCTCGGCGCACAGGTCGGCGAGTCGCTGCGGATGGAGGGCCGCTGGAGTTCGCACTCCCAGTACGGCAAGCAGTTCACGGTGGAGAACTACACGACCGTGCTGCCCGCCACCATCCAGGGCATCCGCCGCTATCTCGGCTCCGGGCTGATCAAGGGCATCGGCCCGGTCATGGCGGACCGGATCACCACGCACTTCGGTGTCGACACCCTCGACATCATCGAGCAGGAGCCGAAGCGGCTGGTCGAGGTCCCCGGGCTCGGGCCGAAGCGGACGAAGATGATCGCCGCCGCCTGGGAGGAGCAGAAGGCGATCAAGGAGGTGATGGTCTTCCTCCAGGGGGTCGGTGTCTCCACCTCCATCGCCGTCCGTATCTACAAGAAGTACGAGGACGCCTCGATCTCCGTGGTGAAGAACCAGCCCTACCGGCTGGCCGCCGACGTCTGGGGCATCGGCTTCCTCACCGCCGACAGGATCGCCCAGGCCGTCGGCATTCCGCACGACAGCCCGGAGCGGGTCAAGGCCGGTCTGCAGTACGCGCTGTCGCAATCCACCGACCAGGGACACTGCTTCCTCCCCGAGGAGCGGCTGATCGCCGACGGTGTGAAGCTGCTCCAGGTCGATACGGGGCTGGTCATCGAGTGCCTCGCGGAACTGGCCGAGGACCCGGAGGGCGTCGTACGGGAGAAGGTTCCCTCGCCCGAGGGCGGCGAACTGGTCACGGCGATCTACCTCGTGCCGTTCCACCGGGCCGAAGTCGCCCTCGCCGCTCAGGTGCAGCGGCTGCTGCGGACGCCGGAGGAGCGGATGCCGGCCTTCGCGGACGTGGACTGGGACAAGGCGCTGGCCTGGCTCGCCACACGTACGGGGGCGAATCTGGCCCCCGAACAGGAGGCCGCGGTACGGCTCGCGCTCAGCCGCAAGGTCGCCGTCCTGACCGGGGGGCCCGGCTGCGGGAAGTCGTTCACCGTCCGGTCCATCGTGGAGCTGGCCCGCGCCAAGAAGGCCAAGGTGGTACTGGCCGCGCCCACCGGGCGGGCGGCCAAGCGGCTCTCCGAGCTGACCGGGGCCGAGGCCTCCACCGTGCACCGGCTGCTCGAACTGAAGCCGGGGGGCGATGCCGCGTACGACCGGGACCGCCCGCTGGACGCCGACCTCGTCGTCGTCGACGAGGCCTCGATGCTGGATCTGCTGCTCGCCAACAAACTGCTGAAGGCCGTGGCACCCGGTGCCCATCTCCTGCTCGTCGGGGACGTCGACCAGCTGCCGTCGGTCGGCGCGGGGGAGGTGCTGCGCGATCTGCTGGCCGACGGTGGCCCCGTTCCGGCGGTCCGGCTGACCACGATCTTCCGCCAGGCCCAGCAGTCCGGAGTCGTCGCCAACGCACACCGGATCAACTCCGGGATACCGCCGCTCACGCAGGGCCTCAAGGACTTCTTCCTCTTCGTGGAGGACGAGACGGAGGACGCGGGCGTGCTCGCGGTGGATGTCGCCGCCCGCCGCATTCCGGCCAAGTTCGGGCTGGACGCGCGGCGTGACGTACAGGTCCTCGCCCCGATGCACCGCGGTCCCGCCGGCGCGGGCACACTCAACGGGCTCCTCCAGCAGGCCATCACTCCGGGCCGCCCGAACCTGCCCGAGAAGCGGTTCGGCGGCCGGGTCTTCCGGGTCGGCGACAAGGTCACCCAGATCCGCAACAACTACGACAAGGGCGAGAACGGCGTCTTCAACGGCACGGTCGGCGTCGTCACCGCCCTCGACCTGGACGAACAGAAGTTGACGGTCCTCACGGACGAGGACGAGGAGATCTCCTACGACTTCGACGAGCTCGACGAGCTGGCCCACGCGTACGCCATGACGATCCACCGCTCCCAGGGCAGCGAGTACCCGGCCGTCGTCATCCCCGTCACGAAGAGCGCTTGGATGATGCTCCAGCGGAACCTGCTGTACACCGCCGTGACCAGGGCCAAGAAGCTCGTCGTGCTGGTCGGCTCGCGGCAGGCGATCGGCCAGGCGGTCCGCACGGTTTCCGCAGGCAGACGCTGTACGGCGCTGGATTACCGGCTGTCAGGGGGCTCGGGCGGAGGATCCGCGGAAAAAATGATCGATCAAATCGGTGGGAAACATCACGCGGGCCTTCCGGAACCGGATCCGAAGGGGCAGGATGAGTAGGCTCGCGGCACTGAGTGCCGCGAGTAGGTCCAATGGACGACCCCGAGTGCACTCTCCTGAGCCAAATGGGGGAGGGTGGAGACAGTCAGGGAACCTCGAAGAAGAGGCACTACGTCGGTGAGGGATGACGTGAGCGACAACTCTGTAGTACTGCGGTACGGCGACGGCGAGTACACCTACCCGGTGATCGACAGCACCGTCGGCGACAAGGGCTTCGACATCGGGAAGCTCCGGGCCAATACCGGTCTGGTGACGCTGGACAGCGGATATGGCAACACCGCAGCCTATAAATCCGCCATCACCTACCTCGACGGAGAGCAGGGCATCCTGCGCTACCGCGGCTACCCCATCGAGCAGCTCGCCGAGCGCTCGACGTTCCTTGAGGTCGCGTACACGCTCATCAACGGTGAGCTTCCCAAGGTCGACGAGCTGTCGACCTTCAAGAACGAGATCACCCAGCACACGCTGCTGCACGAGGACGTCAAGCGGTTCTTCGACGGCTTCCCGCGCGACGCCCACCCGATGGCCATGCTGTCCTCGGTCGTCAGCGCGCTGTCCACGTTCTACCAGGACAGCCACAACCCGTTCGACGAGGAGCAGCGCCACCTCTCGACGATCCGGCTGCTGGCCAAGCTGCCGACGATCGCCGCGTACGCGTACAAGAAGTCGATCGGCCACCCCTTCGTCTACCCGCGCAACGACCTCGGGTACGTCGAGAACTTCCTGCGCATGACCTTCTCGGTCCCCGCCCAGGAGTACGAGTTGGACCCGGTCGTCGTCTCGGCGCTCGACAAGCTGCTCATCCTGCACGCGGACCACGAGCAGAACTGTTCGACCTCCACCGTGCGTCTGGTCGGCTCCTCGCAGGCGAACATGTTCGCCTCGATCTCCGCCGGCATCTCGGCGCTGTGGGGTCCGCTGCACGGTGGCGCCAACCAGTCGGTGCTGGAGATGCTCGAAGGCATCCAGGCCAACGGCGGCGACGTCGACTCCTTCATCCGCAAGGTGAAGAACAAGGAGGACGGCGTCCGGCTGATGGGCTTCGGACACCGCGTCTACAAGTCCTTCGACCCGCGCGCCAAGATCATCAAGGCCGCCGCCCACGACGTGCTGTCCGCGCTCGGCAAGTCCGACGAGCTGCTCGACATCGCGCTGAAGCTGGAGGAGCACGCGCTCTCCGACGAGTACTTCGTCTCGCGCAACCTCTACCCCAACGTGGACTTCTACACGGGTCTGATCTACCGGGCCATGGGCTTCCCGACCGAGATGTTCACCGTGCTCTTCGCGCTCGGCCGGCTTCCCGGCTGGATCGCCCAGTGGCACGAGATGATCAAGGAGCCGGGTTCCCGCATCGGCCGCCCGCGTCAGATCTACACCGGAGAGGTCCTGCGCGACTTCGTCCCGGTCGAGGGTCGCTGACCTCGTACCACCCCGCACCGCCCCGGCCATCGAGGCCGGTTGTCTTCGCCCCGTGTACCGCGCTTTCGCACAGAGCGCGGTGACCGGGGCGATTTGCATGCCCGGCCCCGTGCGGCCGCCGGGTCGACAGCGAGAAGCGCCCCGCCATCGATCCCCCCACGGGCCGACAGCGAGGCGCTTCCCATATCCCCGAGCGGATTCCCCCCACGGGATCCGGCCGGGCGTCTGTGGGAGCCGAAGCTCCAGGGCGTTCCTCACCCACTGCGAACTGTGCTCTTCACTTGTACTTCCAGTGCGGTCCGCCGGGGTACGTACGCACGGGAGGGCCGCTCAAAGCTCCCCGGTGCACGTGCCCCGGCCAACGCTTGCCCGAAGCATCCCCCAAGACACTTCGACGGACATCCCCCAAGACATCCTTGGCATCGCACTCTAAGACTCGCGAACCCACCAGATGGTTACCCTGAAACCGGTGTGATCTAAATCTCTTTGTGGAAGTTACGTGAAGGCACGCAACCGCAGGCTGTTCGTCACGACGAAGACCGATGAGAACGCCATCGCCGCTCCCGCAATCATAGGGTTGAGCAGGCCAAATGCCGCAAGGGGTAGGGCAGCAACGTTATAACCGAATGCCCAGAACAGGTTGCCCCTGATGGTGGCCAGGGTGCGGCGGGAGAGCCGGATCGCGTCTGCCGCCACCTTGAGATCTCCACGAACGAGGGTGAGATCGCTCGCCTCGATCGCGGCGTCCGTACCCGTCCCCATCGCCAGGCCGAGGTCGGCGGTGGCGAGGGCGGCCGCGTCGTTGACCCCGTCACCGACCATGGCGACGGAGCGCCCCCGGGCCCGGAGCTGCTCGATGACGTGGACCTTCTCCTCGGGCAGGACCTCGGCGTGGACCTCGTCGATCCCGACGGCGTGGGCCACGGCGTCCGCCACGGCCCGGTTGTCGCCGGTCAGCAGAACGGGACGGAGGCCGAGCCGGCGCAGCTCGGCGACGGCCGCCGCGCTCGACTCCTTGACCGCGTCGGCGACGGCGAGGACGCCGCGTGCCTGTCCGTCCCAGGCGACCGCGATCGCGGTTCGGCCGCGGGCCGCCGCGTCGGCCACGGCGCCGGACAGGCTGTCGGGGACGTCGATGTCCGCGTCGGCGAGCAGCTGCGGGCGGCCGACCAGTACCCGGTGCCCGTCGACCGTGCCGCGTACGCCGAGCCCCGCGACGTTGGCGAAGTCCACGGGGGTGGGGAGGGGGCCGCCGATGCGTTCCGTGGCTCCGGCGGCGACGGCCTGGGCGATGGGGTGCTCGGAGGAGTGCTCCAGCGCCCCGGCCAGCCGCAGCAGCCGGCTCTCGTCGGTGCCGGGCGCGGGGCGGACGTCCTGCAGGGTCATCCGGCCGGTGGTGACGGTGCCGGTCTTGTCGAGGACGATCGTGTCGATGCGATGCGTGGCCTCCAGGACCTCGGGCCCCTTGATCAGGATGCCGAGCTGGGCGCCACGGCCGGTGCCGACCATGAGGGCGGTGGGAGTGGCGAGGCCGAGGGCGCAGGGGCAGGCGATGATCAGTACGGCGACGGCGGCGGTGAACGCGGCGGTCAGGTCGTCCGTGACGAGCAGCCATGCGATCAGCGTGGCCACGGCGAGCACCAGCACCACGGGGACGAAGACCGCGGAGATCCGGTCGGCGAGGCGCTGCACCTCGGCCTTGCCGTTCTGGGCGTCCTCGACGAGCTTCGCCATCCGGGCCAGCTGGGTGTCGGCACCGACCCGGGTCGCCTCCACGACGAGCCGGCCCGAGGTGTTCACGGTGGCCCCGGTGACGGGGTCGCCCACGCCCACGTCGACCGGAACGGACTCGCCGGTGAGCATGGAGGCGTCCACGGCGGAGACGCCCCCGACGACGGTCCCGTCGGTGGCGATCTTCTCGCCGGGACGGACGACGAAACGGTCGCCCACGACGAGCCGGGCGACGGGGATGCGTACCTCCGTACCGCCCCGCAGGACGGTGACGTCCTTCGCGCCCAGGTGCATCAGCGCGCGCAGCGCGGAGCCGGCCTTCCGCTTCGACTTCGCCTCCAGATAGCGGCCCAGCAGGATGAAGGTCACGACGCCGGCGGCGACCTCCAGGTAGATGGTGGAGGAGGCTCCGTCGCGCGAGACGGTGAAGTCGAAGCCGTGCCGCATCCCGGTCATGCCCGCTTCACCGAAGAACAGCGCCCACAGGGACCAGCCGAAGGCGGCGAGGGTGCCGACCGAGACCAGGGTGTCCATGGTGGCCGCGCCGTGCCGGAGGTTGGTCCAGGTGGCGCGGTGGAAGGGCAGCCCGCCCCAGACGACCACGGGGGCGGCGAGGGTGAGGGAGAGCCACTGCCAGTTGTCGAACTGGAGGGCCGGGACCATCGCGAGTACGACGACGGGGGCGGCGAGGACGGCCGAGACGAGCAGACGTCGTCGCAGTGCGGCGAGGGCGAGGGTCGCGCTCCGTTCGGCGGGGTCGGTGCTCGGCTCGGAGAGATCGGCGACTGCGGCGGCGGCCTCCGCTCCGGCTCCGCCCCCGGTGTCCGCCTCGGCGTCGGTACGGACGTCGCTGCCGGTGGCGGTCGAGTTCTCGGCGGCTCGGGCGTTGGCGCTGCGCGGGCTGCCGTCCTCGGGAAGGTCCGTGGCGGCGCCCGCGCGTGTGACCGGCGCGCCGCCCGAAAGGGGCGACACCGGCATGGCGGGTGACGCGGGCGTGGCCCGCGGCGGGGCGGGAGGTGCCGGTTCGGGGCGGCGTACGGGCCGCGCCGTGTATCCGGTCTTCTCGACCGTGGCGATCAGATCCGCGAGGCCGATACCGGGACCGAGAAGGACGCGGGCCTTCTCGGTCGCGTAGTTGACGGTGGCGGTGACGCCGTCCATCCGATTGAGCTTCTTCTCGACGCGGGCCGCGCAGGAGGCACAGGTCATCCCGCCGATCGCGAGTTCGGCCCGAGAACCTCCCGCTGCCGGGGTCTCGGCCTCTGTGGCGCTGTGCATGTCCGAACTCCTGTAACGCCGACCGGGCCGTACCCCACCAGTATCTGCTGGTGGGTCCGGCCCGGCGGCAAAGGGGGGTGATCCGGGTGATTTCGGGTATCCGGTGTATCGGGTGTGTACCGGCGGCGTTCAGGCCTGGCCGACGAGCTCGTAGCCGGCCTCGTCGACCGCGGCGCGCACGGCGTCCTCGGCCAGCGGGGTCCGGGAGGTCACGGTCACCTGGCCGGTGGAGGCGACGGCCTTCACCGAGGTGACTCCCTCGATGCCGGAGATCTCCTCGGAGACCGCGCCTTCGCAGTGCCCGCAGGTCATGCCGGACACCTGGTACACGGTGGTCACGCCGTCCGCCGCCCGGTCGCCGGTGCCCGCGCCGTCGTGGCAGGAGCCACTGGGCGAGCAGCAGGAGCCGGTGGCCTGGGGGAGCTGGGTCTCGGCGGTCATGGTGTTCTCCTCTTCGACGAGCACAAAAGGGTGTGGTGTCAGGGGCCGGGAGGACTGGCGCCCCGACACTCATCACACTATACCCCTAGGGGGTATCAATGCGAGCGCCCCGCCCCTCGCCGTGAGCGCCTCCTTGTCTGCTGCGCGCGCTCCGCGCCAGTGAGCGCAGCCAGGCCAGTGCGACGAACGTGATCACGATGAGGCCGCCCACCGAGAACAGCGTGAACAGATGCTGCTGCTCCTCGGAGGGGGCCGGGATGTACCCCTGCGCGAAGAGCGCGCGGCTCAGGCCGGTGTCGGTGACCCGGGCGACCAGCCAGATCGCGATGCCGTGCATCGAGTCCCAGAGCGAGTGCAGCACGGCGACGCCGAGGTAGGTGGCGATCACGGGTGCGGCGAAGCGAAAACGCCCGTTCGGCCTGCGGAAGGAGAGCAGGACGCCACCGGCGATCGCCGTCCAGAGGCCGTGCCCGAACGGCGCGAGTACCCCGCGCAGCACCTCGGTCTCCAGCAGAGCGCGCAGATCGATGCCCTTCATGGTGACGGCGGCGTTGAAGGCGTAGCCCGCGCTCTCAAGGGCGGCGAACCCGAATCCGACCGCCGCGCCGAGCACCAGTCCGGCTCGCATGCCGTGGATGTGGGTGTGGCGGCGGAGTACGAACATCAGCGCCGCGAGCTTCACGGCTTCCTCGATCAGCCCGACACCCAGAAACATCCAGAGCGACGGATTCAGCAGGTAGTACTCCATGACGGAGGCGCCCAGCACGCCCAGGATTCCGCCCGTCAGGAAGCAGCCGAGGATGAGGTTCACCCCGAGGTCGCGGCCGTGTCGTTCGTGCGCCCACAGGACGAAGGCGGCCGGGACCAGGAAGCTGCCGAGCAGGATGAGGGTCGGCAGCAGGGTGGTGTTCTGGGTGGCGTACGTGACGACCGCGGTCAGGAACCAGAGGGCTGCGCCACCCCACAGGCACCGTTTCCAGAGTCCTGGGCGCGGCTGTGGTGGCTCCGGTGGGGCCTGGGGGTGCGGCGGAGCGGGTCCTGGCCGCCGTCCGGAAGGGGTGGCGGGCGGCGGATTGCCGGGATCGGTGTACCAGTTCATGCGTACTCCCTATGCATATCTCCTTAATTGCCCGAATCCTATGAGGTGTGGAGCTATGCGGCATTCGGGGGAGTCGGGGGCGGGGCGTCGCACACCAGCGGCTCCAGGTAGCGGAGCAGTGCGGTCTTCAGCTCCCTGGTGTACGCGTCCCGCTCCTCGCCCTCGTGGGCCATGATCAGGTCGAGCCCGCCCTTGAAGAGGATGAAGATCATGTTGGCGATGCGGGCGATCCGGGCGGGCGGAGTGTCCGGCAGGTAGCCGCCGAGGATGGTTTCGACGCGGTTGAGCATGGTCATGTGGAGTGCGTCGTGTCCCTGGGTGATCATTCCGGGGATCTCCGGACCGTGCATCAGGACGGTGAACGCCGGGTTCTCGCAGTTGAAGGTGATCAGTGGGTCGAGGACGGCGTCCAGCATCCGGTCCAGCGGGAGCGTCAAGTGGTCGGGAAGGAACGCAGCGCCGTACGTCTCCCGCCAGCGGTTGAGGAGTTGGTCGCCGAGCTCGACGGCGATGGCCTCCTTGTTGGGGAAGAACTGGTAGAGCGTGCCCGGTGAGACACCGGCTTCGCGAGCGATGGCGTTGGTGCTCGCGGCGGTGTAGCCGGTGGTGCAGAAGACGCTGGCCGCCGCTTTGAGGAGCTGGGCGATGCGGGCTTCGCCTCGGGCCTGGCGGCGGCGGGGGCGAGGGGTGCCGCCTGTCCCGTCGGCGCCGTCTCCTGTGCCCTTGGTGTCTCTTGCGCCTCTGGCGTCCCGTGTGTTTCTGGCGTCTCTCGCGCCTCCCATGCCCGTCGTGTCTCCGGTGTGCCTCGCTCTGGCCTCCGACACGGTCAATCCCCAGCTTTCATGGCGCGGTTGACAAACGCGAGTTGTCGCTCGCATTCTTGATGAAACGCGAGCGATGACTCGTGTTTGCCAGTCTAATCGGCAACGACTGATCCATGCTGCCCTGCGCCGCCACCCCATGGGGCCGTCGCACGCCGTCGGATCCGGGGGGAAGGGGACACCGCGTCATGCCTGAAGTGAACGGTCCGCAGCGTCTGGGGGGCTGGACGCGACTCGTCACCGCGCGACCACGGCTCGCGCTGCTCGCGGCCCTGGTGATCACAATGCTCGCCGTGTTCGCCGGCAGCGGGGTGGCCGACCGGATGGGCAGTGGGGGCTGGGAGGCGCCGGACGCCGAATCGACCTATACGACCAAGGCGCTGGAGCGCGAGTTCCCCGCGTCCCAGCCGAATCTGCTGCTGCTCGTGGACAGTGGCGGCGCATCGGTCGACGATCCCGCGGTGGCCGCCGAGGCGGCCCGGCTGACCGAGCGGCTGGCCGGTGAGAAGGGCATCACCGGTGTCGGCTCGTACTGGCAGAGCAAGTCACCCGCACTGCGTGCCGAGGACGGGCGGGAGGCGCTGATCGCCGCCCGGATCGAGGGTGACGACAAGGAGATGGGCGAGGTCCTGGACCGGATGGCTCCCGCCTACCGGGGTGTGCACGGGCCGGTGGAGGTTTCGGTCGGCGGCCCGGTAGCCGTTCGGCACGAGATGCAGACGATCATCCAGGAAGACCTGCTGCGGGCCGAGATGATCGCCCTGCCGGTGACACTCGTGCTGCTGGTCATGGTCTTCGGCAGCGCGATCGCCGCCCTGCTGCCGCTCGGTGTGGGCATCGTCGCGATCCTGGGGACCAATGCCGTGCTGCGCGGCATCACCGAATTCACCGATGTCTCGGTCTTCGCCCAGAACCTCACCACCGCCCTCGGCCTCGGACTGGCCATCGACTACGCGCTGTTCATCGTGCGCCGGTTCAGGGAGGAGCTCTCGGCCGGGGCGGACACCCGGGAGGCCGTCGGGGCGACGCTGCGCACCGCGGGCCGCACGGTGCTGTTCTCCGCGCTGACCGTCGCGGTTTCGCTCGCGGCGATGCTGGTCTTCCCGCAGTACTTCCTGCGCTCGTTCGCCTACGCGGGGATCGCCGTGGTGCTGCTGGCGGCCGCCGCCGCGCTCGTGCTGCTTCCGGCCGCTCTGGTGCTGCTCGGACCACGGGTGAACTCCCTCGATCTGCGCCGGCTGCTGCGGCGCGGTGACGGGCGCTCGGCCGAGCGCTCCGGCGGAGCCGTGCGAGGACGTCCGGGCGGACATGACGAGCCGTCCGAATCCGCCGCGCCCGCCGAGGCCGGGTCCGGCCGCGGGTGGGGGCGGTTCGCGGCCCTGGTGATGCGTCGGGCGCCGGTCTTCGCCGCCGCCACCGCCGTGGGGCTCGTTCTGCTCGGGCTGCCGTTCCTCGGGGTGAAGTTCGGTACGGCGGACGATCGTCAGCTGCCCGCGTCCGCCGAATCGCATGTCGTGCAGCAGCACATCCGGGACGGCTTCCCAGGCAGTCCGGGCGGCGGCCTCGAAGTGCTCGCGGAGGGTGCGGCGACGCCGGCCCAGTACGCCGAATACCGCGACAGGATCGCCGGGCTTCCCGGTGTGCTGCGGGTCGACGGACCGGTCACGGCGGGGCGGTTCGCCTACTTCAGTGTGCTGCCCGACGGCGAGTCCGTGGGGGAGGGGACCCAGCGGCTCGTCCAGGACCTCCGGGCCGAGCCCGCCCCCTTCGACACCTCGGTGACGGGCACGGCGGCCGTCCTGGTCGACTCCAAGCACGCCATCGCCGACCGGCTGCCCTGGGCGGTGGGCATCATCGTCGTGGTGACGCTGTTCCTGGTCTTCCTGCTCACCGGAAGTGTGCTGATCCCCCTTCAGGCGGTCGTGCTCAACGCGCTGAGTCTCACGGCGATGTTCGGGGCGGTCGTCTGGGTCTTCCAGGACGGGCATCTGTCCGGGCCGCTCTCCTTCACCAGCACGGGGGACATCGAGACGACACTGCCGGTGCTCATGTTCTGCGTCGCCTTCGGACTCTCCATGGACTACGGGGTCTTCCTGCTCTCCCGGATCAAGGAGGAGTACGACCGCACCGGGGACCACGAGCGGTCGGTGACCTTCGGGCTGCGGCACACCGGTGGGCTGATCACCGCGGCAGCCGTGATCCTGGCGGTGGTGATGGTCGCCATCGGCACATCACGGGTGACCAGCACCAAGATGCTGGGCCTCGGTATCGCGCTGGCCGTGCTGATGGACGCCATGGTGGTGCGCAGCCTGCTGGTTCCTTCCGTGATGAAGCTGATGGGAAGGGTCACCTGGTGGGCGCCCGCCCCGTTGCGGGCCTTTCAGCAAAGGTTCGGCCTGAGCGAGGGGGAGTCCGTGCCGGTTCCGGCCGAGGAGATGTCGAAGGACGCCCCGGAGCGGGAGAGGGTCACCAGCGGAGCGTAGATCCGCCCGGTCGCCCGGCTGTCCGTGGCGCAAGTGATCGTCGTCGAACCGTCGAAGGGCGGGGCGGCACGCCCCGGCGAAGGAGTGGGGCCCCGTGCGGCGGCGGGTGGGGGACCGCTCGCCGCCGCACGGGGCCGGAGGTGGTCAGTGACCGCGCCCTCGGTTGCCGGGTCTTGAGGCGACCCAGGCACGGATGGTGTCCGCGTACCAGTAGGGCTTGCCGCCCTCCACATGGTCGGGCGGCGGGAGGTGACCGTGTTTGCGGTAGGAGCGGACGGTGTCCGGCTGCACCCGGATGTGCGCGGCAATGTCCTTGTAGGACCAGAGTCTTCTGTCCGTCATAAGTGACACCTCTCTGCACTGCGGCGGCAGCCGGGGGAGGCCGCCGGGGGAGCCGCGGTATCGACGCTGACGATCACTCAGTCAGTGCCCGGTGCAACGAAACGGAGTGAGTTCCGGGGAGGGGCTGTCGAGCGCCTGTGACGAAAGACCCGCGTACTGAAGACACCTGTGACGAGAGATGGATCTCTGTGACAGAAGCAGCACATGGTGTTCGAGGGATTGCGGGACAGTCCCTGGCGAGAGAGGAGTCCGGCGATCGGAGTCACGCCGGCGGATAGGGGAGAGGGGATGTGCGACTCGGCCCCGCGTGCCGGAGCACCGACCAGGTGGCCGGGGTGACCAGGCCGTTCGGTGCGAGCGGCGGGTGGTCCGCCTGGAAGCGCTGCACGGCGAGGAGGGTCTGCGGTCCGAAAGTTCCGTCGAGCGCGGACCACGGCAGATAGTGGCGGTTGGCCAGCATGCACTGCACCTGGGAGACGCGCTCGCCCCGCTCCCCGAAGAAGGTCGGCCCGTCGCCGTCGTAGAAGACGCAGACCGGGCTGGAGCCGGGCGGTGGCGGCGGGTTGTGCGCGTCGGCGGAGGCTCCCGGGGCCGTGGCGAGGGCGGCGGCCAGGGCGACCGCGGCCAGGGCCGGGGCCCCGGCCGTCCTGCGGAACGACAGCATCTTTCGGATCATGGCGAGTTGCTCCTCGTGCGGTGGCGGGGTGTTCGGCGGCGGGCGCGGCCGGGACCGCGTACCGGCGCCTCGTCGAGCACAACACCGCGCACCGTCACTTCGTCACTTCCCGGGAGCGTTCGGCGTGTCCGGGGTCCGGCGGCGGCCGTCGGTGCGCGGGGCACCGCAGGAGCGGAGGAAGTCCCGGGTGCGGCGGGCAATGGGGAGGGGTTTGTCGGGCGGGCACGGATACATGTCCTGCTCGACGATGGCGAAGAGGTCCACGTCCAGTTCGCGGGCGGCGGCGAGCACGGGTTCCAGCGCGGGTACCCCGCCCGGCGGTTCGCACATCACACCGCGCGCCACGGCCGGCCCGAACGGCACCTCGTGCGCGACGACTTCGGCCAGGATCTCCGGGTCGACCTGCTTGAGGTGCAGGTAGCCGATCCGTTCGCCGTAGGTCTCGATCAGCTTGACGCTGTCACCGCCGCAGTAGGCGTAGTGGCCGGTGTCGAGGCAGAGCGAGACCAGGTCGGGATCGGTGGCGTCCAGGAAGCGGCTGACGTTCTCCTCGCTGTCGATGTGCGTGTCGGCATGCGGATGGACGACGATGCGCAGCCCGAAGCGGTCCCGTACCTCGCGGCCCAGCCGCTCGGTCTGGGTGGTGAGGTGGCGCCACTGCTCGGCCGTGAGAACGCGGTCCTCCAGCACCTCGCCCGTCCGGTCGTCGCGCCAGAACGACGGGATGACCACCAGATGCCCGGCACCCATCGCCCGGGTGAGTGCCGCGATGTCGGCGACATGCGCCCAGGTCCGGTCCCAGACGTCCGGTCCATGGTGCAATCCGGTGAAAACGGTCCCGGCCGAGACCGTGAGTCCGCGGCGGCCGGTCTCGTCGGCGAGGCGGGCCGGGTCGGTCGGGAGATAGCCGTACGGGCCGAGCTCGATCCACTCGTAACCCGCCGCGGAGACCTCGTCGAGGAAGCGCTGCCAGGGCACTTGCCGGGGATCGTCGGGGAACCACACCCCCCACGAGTCGGGTGCCGAACCGATACGGATACGGGCCGGAGCCAATGCGGAGGAGGTCATGCCGTCCAGCCTCCCGGCCCCGGGGGGCGAGTGTCAATCATTCGTCCTTATGTCCGGACAAAACATTGACAGGGTTCCGGGCGAGGGCTAGACCTGGGAACAGCCGCCCCGGTCGCCGGTCGAAGGGATGCGTATGCCTGAGCAGTACGACGTGATCACCATGGGCCGGATCGGCGTGGACCTCTACCCCCTGCAGACCGGTCTGCCGCTGGCCGGGGTCGACACCTTCGGGAAGTTCCTCGGTGGTTCACCCACCAATGTCGCCGTCGCGGCGGCCCGGCTCGGGCGACGGACGGCGGTGGTGACGCGCACCGGCCGGGACGCCTTCGGGGAGTATCTGCACCGCCAGTTGCGGGAGTTCGGGGTCGACGACCGGTGGGTGACGCCCGTCGACGCCTGGCCGACACCCCTCACCTTCTGCGAACTCTTCCCGCCCGACGACTTCCCGCTCTACTTCTACCGGCAGCCCAAGGCACCCGACCTGGAGATCCACGCGTCCGAGCTGGACCTCGACGCGGTGCGGTCCGCCCGGGTCTTCTGGATGACGGGCACCGGTCTGTGCGCCGAGCCGAGCCGTACCGCGACCCTCGCCGCACTCCGCGCCCGCGACCGGTCCGGCATCACCGTCTTCGACCTCGACTGGCGCCCGATGTTCTGGGACACCACCGAGGATCCCGCGTCCCGCCCCGCCCCGGCCGCCCGCTACCGGGAGGCCCTCGCCCATGCCACCGTCGCCGTCGGCAACCTCGACGAGTGCGAGATCGCGACGGGCGAGCGTGAACCCTGCGCGGCCGCCCGCGCCCTGATCTCCGCGGGCATCGAACTGGCCGTCGTCAAGCGGGGCCCCAAGGGCGTCCTCGCCGTCCATCGCGACGGCACGGTGGCCGATGTGCCGCCGCTGCCCGTCGAGGTCGTCAACGGCCTGGGCGCCGGTGACGCCTTCGGCGGGGCGCTCTGCCACGGACTGCTCGCCGGCTGGGAGACGGAGCGCATCATGCGGTACGCCAACGCGGCCGGCGCGATCGTCGCCTCCCGGCTCGCCTGCTCCTCCGCGATGCCGTTCCCGCACGAAGTCGAAACGGCGCTGGCCGAAGGCGCCGTCACCTCCCGCCCCACCGGAGCCACTCCATGACGCCCGCGGCCTCCTCGGTCTCCGAACTCGTCCACCTGCGCGTGCGCCACCCCGAGGCCGTCGCGGAGGCCGCGGCGCGGCGCCGCCGACGCCCCCTCGTCGGCAGCGGCGGACGCCTGATGATCATCGCGGCGGACCATCCGGCCCGTGGCTCCCTGGCCGTCGGCGACCGCGGACTGGCCATGGCCAACCGCTTCGAACTCCTGGAACGGCTCCGCCTCGCCCTCTCCCGTCCCGGTGTGGACGGAGTCCTGGCCACCGCCGACATCCTCGACGACCTGCTGCTCCTCGGCGCGCTGGAGGACAAGGTCGTCATCGGCTCGATGAACCGCGGCGGGCTCGCGGGCGCGGCCTTCGAGCTCGACGACCGTTTCACCGGCCACCGCCCCGAGGACCTCGCCCGGCTGCGCTTCGACGCGGGCAAGCTGCTGCTCCGTATCGACTACGACGACCCCGGCTCGCTCGACACCATGCACGCCACCGCGCGTGCCATCGACGCCATGGCCGCGCACCGGCTGCCGGTCTTCGTCGAGCCGTTCCTCTGCCGCCGCGCGGACGGCCATGTCCGCAACGACCTCGGTGCGGAGGCGGTCACCACCTCGATCGCCATCGCCTCGGGGCTCGCCGGGACGTCCGCGTACACCTGGCTCAAGGTTCCCGTAACCGAGAACCCCGACGACATGGCCCGGGTGATGGAGGCCTCCACGCTGCCCGCCGTGCTGCTGGGCGGCGAGGTGCGCGACGACCTGGACGGCGCGTTCGAGAAGTGGCGCACGGCGCTGCGACTGCCGACCGTCCAGGGCCTGGTGGTGGGGCGTTCGCTGCTCTACCCGGCCGACGGAAAGGTGGCGGAAGCCGTCGACACGGCGGTATCGCTGCTGGAGCCGGGAGGAACGGGCGGGAGCCCGGGGTAGGGAGTAGGTATGACGACGGACGACGAACCGCGGTACCACCTCCGCGCCGGAAGCACGGCGAGCGGGCCCTATGCCCTCGACATCGATCCGGAGCGGGCCGGCTGGGACCGGTCGAGCCTGCGTGTGCTGGAGCTGGGGCCGGGCGGAATTCACACGCTTGTCACCGGGGAGAGCGAGTGGATCGTTCTGCCGTTGACCGGTGGCTGTACGGTGCACACCTCAGGTGAGATCTTTGAACTGCTGGGCCGGGAAAGCGTGTTCAGCGGGGTATCCGACTTCGCGTACGTCCCGCGTGACGCCCATGCACAGATCGCCTCCGGCGCTGGAGGCCGCTTCGCCCTGGCAGGAGCGAAGTGCGAGCGACGACTCCCCGCTCGCTACGGCCCCGCGCCGGAGGTACCCGTGGAGCTGCGCGGCGCCGGGAACTGCTCCCGTCAGGTCAACAACTTCGCCGCGGCCGACACCTTCGAGTGCGACCGGCTGATCGCCGTCGAGGTCCTCACCCCGGGTGGCAACTGGTCGTCCTACCCGCCGCACAAGCACGACGAGGACCGCCCCGGAGCCGAGTCCGTGCTGGAGGAGATCTACTACTTCGAGGTGGCGGACGACGGGCTCGGCTACCACCGGGTGTCGCCGTCGAGGGACGGGGGTACGGACGTCCTCGCCGAGGTCCGCAGCGGTGACACGGTGCTCATCCCCGACGGCTGGCACGGCCCGTCCATCGCGGCCCCCGGCCGCACGCTGTACTACCTCAATGTGATGGCCGGTCCGGGCGAGCAGCGGGAGTGGCTGATCAGCGACCACCCCGACCACGGCTGGATCCGTGACACCTGGCCCTCGCAGCCGGTGGACCCCAGACTGCCGCTGTACGGGACGGTCCCGCCGTACGGTTCGGAGGCGAGCTCATGAGCGCACCACGCACCCGCAGGCTGACCACCGCCCAGGCCCTGGTGTCCTTCCTCTCCCGCCAGTACACCGAGCGCGACGGCCGACGACAGCGCCTGATCGGCGCCACCTGGGGCATCTTCGGCCATGGCAACGTCGCCGGGATCGGTCAGGCCCTCACCGAGTCGGGCCGCGCGATGCCCTATCTCCAGGGCCGCAACGAGCAGGCCATGGTGCACGCCGCCGTCGGCTACGCCCGGCAGTGCGGCAGGCTCTCCGCGCACGCCGTCACCACCTCCATCGGCCCCGGCGCCACCAATCTGGTCACCGGCGCCGCCCTCGCCACCATCAACCACCTCCCCGTCCTCCTGCTGCCCGGGGACACCTTCGCGACCCGGCCCGCCGACCCCGTGCTCCAGCAGCTCGAAGTCCCGTCCGCCGGCGACCTCTCGGTCAACGACTGCCTGCGCCCCGTCTCCCGCTACTTCGACCGGATCACCCGCCCCGAGGCCCTGATCCCGGCGGCCCTCCAGGCCATGCGAACCCTGAGCGACCCGGCGGAGACCGGCGCGGTCACCCTCGCGCTGCCGCAGGACGTGCAGGCCGAGGCGTACGACTGGCCGGAGGAGTTCTTCGTCGAGCGCGTCTGGTACGTGCGCCGCCCCGCCCCCGATCCGTACGAGCTCGACCGGGCGGTACGGGCCGTGCGCGGCGCCCGTCGGCCACTGATCGTGGCGGGTGGCGGCATCCATCACAGCGCGGCGGAGGAGACCCTGGCCGCGTTCGCCGCCGCCACCCGTATCCCCGTCGCCTCGACCCAGGCCGGCAAGGGGTCCCTGCGCCACGACCACCCCGCGGACGTCGGAGGCATCGGCCACACCGGCACCGCGACCGCCGACGAGCTGGCCCGCAACGCCGACCTGGTCATCGGTATCGGCACCCGCTACTCCGACTTCACCACGGCCTCCGCCACGCTCTTCTCGAACCCGGCGGTCCGCTTCGTCAACCTCAACATCACCGGCTTCGACGCCCACAAACTCGGCGCGCTGCCGCTCGTCGCCGACGCCCGCACCGCCCTCGAAGCCCTCACCGCCGCGCTCGCCGCACGCAACCATCGCGTCGACCCGTCCTACGAGACCGAGTACACCGGGGCCAAGGAGGAATGGGAGCGGCGCGTCACCGCCGCGTTCACCGCCGACGTCCCGGACGCCCGCCCCACCCAGACCCAGGTCCTGGGCCTCCTCGACACCCTGGTCACCGAGGAAGACATCCTGATCAACGCGGCCGGTTCGCTCCCCGGCGATCTGCACAAGCTCTGGCGGGCCCGCTCCCCGCACCAGTACCACGTCGAGTACGGCTACTCCTGCATGGGCTACGAGATCCCGGCCGCGATCGGGGTCCAGCTGGCCGCCCCCGGCCGCCCCGTCTGGGCCCTCGTCGGCGACGGCACGTACCTGATGAATCCCACCGAGATCGTCACCGCGGTGCAGCAGGAGCTCCCGGTGAAGCTGGTCGTCCTCCAGAACCACGGCTACGCGTCCATCGGCTCCCTCTCCGAGGCGGTCGGCGGCGAGCGCTTCGGCACGGCCTACCGCCACCGGGCCGCGGACGGCACCTTCACCGGCCCCCCGCTCCCCGTCGACCTCGCGGCCAACGCGGGCTCGCTGGGGATGCGGGTGCTCCGTGCCAAGACCGTGCGTGACCTGCGCGAAGCCCTTGCCGAGGCGCGCGCGGCGGACCGTCCCACTTGTGTCTACGTCGAGACCGAAACGGCAGACACAGTGTCGGGCCCCCCTCCGGCGCAGGCGTGGTGGGATGTTCCCGTAGCCGAAACGGCCACCCGGCCGTCGGCCGTGAAAGCCCGCGAAGAGTACGACCGACACGTCGCCGACCGACGCCGCCACCTCTGAAGACGCCACTGAAGGAGTTCTGTCATGAAGACCGTCAACCACTGGATCGGTGGCAAGACCGTCGAGGGCGCGTCCGGCAACTACGGCCCGGTCACCGACCCGGCCACCGGCGCCGTCACCACGCAGGTGGCGCTCGCCTCCCTCGAAGAGGTCGACGCGGCGGTCGCCGCCGCCAAGGACGCCTACGCCACCTGGGGCACGTCCTCGCTGGCCACTCGCACCGCGATCCTCTTCCGCTACCGCGCGCTGCTGGACGCCCACCGCGACGAGATCGCCGCGCTGATCACCGCCGAGCACGGCAAGGTGCACTCGGACGCGCTGGGCGAGGTCGCCCGCGGTCTGGAGATCGTCGAGCTGGCCTGCGGCATCACCACCCAGCTCAAGGGCGAGCTGTCCACCCAGGTCTCCAGCCGGGTCGACGTCTCCGCGATCCGCCAGTCGCTCGGTGTCGTCGCCGGCATCACCCCGTTCAACTTCCCGGCCATGGTGCCGATGTGGATGTTCCCGCTCGCCGTCGCCTGCGGAAACACCTTTGTGCTCAAGCCCAGCGAGAAGGACCCCTCGGCCGCCAACCTGCTGGCCGAGCTGGCCTCCGAGGCGGGTCTGCCGGACGGTGTGCTGAACGTCCTGCACGGTGACAAGGTCGCCGTCGACGGGCTGCTGAACCACCCGGACGTCGCCGCGGTCTCCTTCGTGGGCTCCACCCCGATCGCCCGCTACATCCACGCCACCGCCTCCGCCAACGGCAAGCGTGTCCAGGCGCTCGGCGGCGCGAAGAACCACATGCTGGTGCTGCCGGACGCGGACCTCGACGCAGCGGCCGACGCCGCCGTCTCCGCCGCGTACGGCTCCGCCGGTGAGCGCTGCATGGCGATCTCCGCGGTCGTCGCGGTCGGCTCCATCGCCGACGAGCTCGTCGCCAAGATCAAGGAGCGCGCCGAAAAGATCAAGATCGGTCCCGGCAACGACCCGACGTCCGAGATGGGCCCGCTGATCACCGCCGCCCACCGCGACAAGGTCGCCTCCTACGTCACGGGCGCGGCCGCCCAGGGCGCCGATGTCGTCCTCGACGGCACGGGCTTCACGGTCGAGGGCTTCGAGGACGGCCACTGGATCGGCCTCTCCCTCCTCGACAACGTCTCCACCGACTCGGACGCGTACAAGGACGAGATCTTCGGCCCGGTCCTGTGCGTCCTGCGCACCGAGACCTACGAGGAGGGCGTCGCCCTCATGAACGCCTCGCCGTTCGGCAACGGCACCGCGATCTTCACCCGCGACGGCGGCGCCGCCCGCCGCTTCCAGCTGGAGATCGAGGCCGGCATGGTCGGCGTCAACGTGCCGATCCCGGTGCCGGTCGGCTACCACTCCTTCGGTGGCTGGAAGGACTCCCTCTTCGGCGACCACCACATCTACGGCAACGACGGCGTGCACTTCTACACCCGCGGCAAGGTCGTCACCACCCGCTGGCCGGACCCGGCCGACGCCCCGGCGGGCGTGGACCTGGGCTTCCCCCGCAACCACTGACCCGTAGCCCCACCCGACGGCCCGTACGGACGCTGTGTCCGTACGGGCCGTCGTCATGTCCGCCGCACCCCCGCGCTGACGTGTCGCTGACGGCGCGGGCACATGGCCGTACCGCCGGTCCGACGGCGCTGGACTGCCCTCGTGCTCGTCGACTGGAATGGAACCGGCACCCACGAAGCGCGGTACCGGGGGCTCTTGCGGAGGCTCGACGTGGTGGAGGCGATGGCAGTGAGTGCGGTGGACGAACGCCCTTCGGGGCCCGAGACGGTGGGCGCCACCACGGTCGTGGAGGACCTGCTCGATCTCGCCCGGTCCGAGCGGCGGCAGGCCTTGGAGGACCTCGTCGTCGCCGAGTTCAAGATCGCTCTCCTCATGGAGGACGATGACGAACTCCCCATGGACGAGAGCTACTTCGACCTGGGGCTCACCTCGCTGACGATCACCGATCTGAAGCAGGGCCTGGAGTCGATGATCGGGCACGAACTCAGCGCGAACCTGCTGTTCAACAGCCCCACCGTGGGCCAGCTGATGGATCACATCTGCGACGAGCTGCTCCCCGGCCTGTTCCGCCCCGCGCGCGCGTCCGCGCCCGGCGACGGAACCACGTCCGCCGCCGCCCCCGGCCCCCGCGCCGCCGCCCCCGCCGACCCCTCGGCGGACGATCTGGTCGACGAAGCCCTCAAGAACCTCTACCAGGGACAGGGGTAGCAGACATGGCAGACCTGGACGACGCGACCACCGCCGATGCCCTGGAGCAGGCCAGGGAGGATCTGCGCAGGCAGCGTGAGCTCCTGAAGGAGCTGCTGCGCGAGAAGTACGAACCGATCGCGATCGTGGGCGTCGGCCTGCGCTTTCCCGGCGGGAACAACTCCCTGGAGGAATTCACCGAGTTCCTGCGCGAGGGACGCAGCGCCATCGGCCCGCTCCCGAAGGACCGCTGGGACGTCGAGGCATACGCGTCCGGTGAGGGCCGCGGCGTCATCCGGACCACGGGCGGCGGCTTCCTCGACGGCCTCGAACGGTTCGACCCCAAGTTCTTCAGGACGGCCCCGGCCGAGGCGCACTGTCTGGACCCGCAACAGCGGCTCGTGCTGGAGACGGCGTGGGAGTCCCTCGAACACGCGGGGATCGATCCGACCGCACTGCGGCACGGCAACGGCGGCATCTACGTGGGCGCCAGCTCCCTCGACTACGTGATGGAGATGGACGAGCTTCCCGACGACGAACTGGACGGGCGGATCGCGGCCGGGGTCTCGCACTCGGGCATCTGCGGCAGACTCTCGTACTTCCTCGGCTGGCGCGGGCCCTCCATCACCGTGGACACCGCCTGCTCGGCCTCCCTCGTGGCACTCCACCTCGCCGTCCAGGGGCTGCGCCGCCGCGAGTGCGACATCGCCCTGGCCGGCGGGGTCAACGCCATCCACCACCCCCGGAGCACCGCGCTCTTCTCCGATCTGACCGCGCTCTCGCCCGACGGCCTCTGCAAGACCTTCGACGACGCGGCCGACGGCTACGGCCGGGCCGAGGGCTGCGGCATGATCGTGCTGAAGCGGCTCTCGGACGCCAGGCGCGACGGCGACACCGTCCTGGCGCTCGTCCGTGGCAGCGCCGTCGGGCAGGACGGGGAGAGCGCCGGGCTCACCGTGCCCAACGGCGCGGCGCAGGAGACCCTGTTGCGGCGGGCGCTCAGCAGCGCCCGGCTGGAGCCCGGCGACATCCAGTACGTGGAGGCGCACGGCACCGGAACCCCTCTCGGGGACCCGATCGAGATCGGTGCGATCAGCGAGGTCTTCGCGGACTCGCACAGCAGGAACGATCCGGTGATCGTCGGCTCGTCCAAGACCAACCTCGGACACATGGAGCCGGCCGCGGGGATCGGCGGAGTCATCAAGGCCGTCGCCCAGCTCCGCAGCGGCGAGATCTTCCCGCACCTCAACTTCGAGAAGCCGTCCTCACGTATTCCCTGGGAGGTCTCCCCGGTCGAGATCCCCACGCGGACCCGCCCCTGGACGTCCGGCACCCGGCGCGCGATGGTCAACTCCTTCGGCTTCGCCGGAACTCTGGCGTCCGCAGTTCTCGAAGAGGCGCCCGCCGACGCGGACGGCCCCGCCCGCGAGCAGACGGACCCGGCCGGGGACGCGAACCGTGAGACGGACGGGCGGTCCGGGGACGCGAACCGTGAGACGGACGGCCGGCCCGTCGGCGCCGGCCGGGAGAGCGGTCATGTCTTCACGCTGTCCGCGAAGTCGGCCCGCTCCCTCGCCCTGCAGATCGAGCGCTACCAGCGGCTGCTGGCCGACCGGCCCGACCTGCCCGTCGACGCCATCTGCCACACCGGCAACACCGGTCGCGCCCACTTCGACCACCGGATCGCCGGAGTCGTCCGCGATCACGCCGGTCTGCGCGCACTGCTCGCCGACCGGGCCGCCAGGCCCACGGCCGACAGGCCGGAGGCCGTACGCAAAGCGGTCTTCCTGTTCACCGGACAGGGTGCGCAGCACCCGGGCATGGGCCTCGCCCTGTACGGCCGCCACCCGCTGTTCCGCCGGACCGTCGACGAGCTGGACGAGCTGTTCGCCCCGCATCTGGGCCGCTCCATCAGGGAGTTGATGTTCGGCCGTACCGAGGACGCCGAGGAACTGCATCGCACCCGGTACACCCAGCCCGCCCTGTTCGTCCTGGAGTACGCGCTGGCGCGGCTGTGGCTCTCCTGGGGGGTGCGGCCCTCCGCCGTCATCGGACACAGCATCGGCGAGGTGGTCGCCGCGACCGTCGCCGGACTCTTCACCGTGGCCGACGCGGTGCGGCTGGTGGCGGTGCGGGCCCGGCTGATGGACTCGGTCACCGCTCCCGGCGGCATGGCGGCCGTCGGGGCTCCCGTCGAGACGGTGAACGCCTTGGTGGAGCCGTACGAGGACCTCGCCGTCGCCGCGTACAACGCACCCACGCAGTGCGTCATCTCGGGAGGCGCCGCCTCGCTCGACGCGGCAACCACCGCGCTGACCGTCGAGGGCGTGCGGGTCAAGCGGCTGCCCGTCTCGCACGCCTTCCACTCGCCGCTGATGAGCGCGGTCACCGAGGAGTTCCGGGCGGCCTTCGCCGACATCGTCTTCCACGAGCCCGAGTTCACCCTGATCTCCAACCTCACGGGCCAGGTTGCCCGGTGGCGGGACATCTCCAAGCCCGACTACTGGGTCCGGCACATCGCCGAACCGGTGGACTTCGCGGCCGGGATGCGCACCGTGGCCCGGCGCGGCAGGCACGCGTACATCGAGATCGGGCCGTCCGCCACGCTGTCCTCGCTGGCCCGGGAGAACCTCGACGCCCCGGGCGACACCTGGCTGCCCAGCCTGCGCCCGGCCCAGCAGGACGACCTGGCGCTGCTTTCGTCGGTCGCCAAGCTGTACGCCGCCGGATACCCGGTGTCCTGGACCGGCTTCCACTCGGAGCGGCGGATGCGGCGGGTGGTGCTGCCGGGCTACGCCTTCGACCGCCAGGAGTACTGGCTCCGGTCGGCGAACCCGCGCCGCTTCTCGCCCGGGGCCGGAGCGGGTGCCCGGCCGAGCACCGCACCGGACGCCCCGGCGACCGTGCCCGTCGCCACCGCCCCGGCGGAGCTGGACACCGGACGGCTGCTCTCCATGGGCCAGGACGAACGGCTCGCCGCCCTCACCGGACACATCCGTGCGCTGATGGCCGCCGAGCTCCAGTTCGACGACCCCGCGGAGATCGAGCCCGGCGCACACTTCCTCGACCTCGGTCTGGACTCGCTGGCCGCCGCCCGGCTCAGCGGGCAGCTGGGCACGGCCCTGGGCCGCAGGACCACGGTGTCCGAGGTGCTGGACCACCCCAGCGCACGCTCCCTGGCCGAGTTCGCCGAGCAACGGCTGACCTCGGACTGAACCCCGCGCCGCACCCGGCCGGGCAGCAACCTTCCGATCAGCCGGACCTGTTGATGGAGAGACCATGGACGAGGCCACGCCAGAGACACTCGCCGCCATCCCCGGACACCACGCCGCCGTCCGGCCCAATCATGTCGCCATGATCCACCTCGGCACCGAGGTGACGTACGCCGAACTCGACCGTGAGAGCAACCGCGCCGCGCACGCCCTGCTCGCCGCGGGGCTCGCTCCCGGCGACCGGGTCGCGTTCCTCGGCATGGAGTCGCAGTACTACTACGAGATCGCCTTCGCCTGCGCCAAGAGCGGCACCGTCCTGGTACCGGTCAACTGGCGGCTCACCGAGAGCGAGGTCGAGCACCAGCTGCGTGACTCCTGCGCCCGGCTGCTGTTCGTGGAGGAGGAGTACCGCGCCACCGCCGAGCAGGTCGAGGCCGAACTGCCGGAGCTGAAGACGATCGTCGGCATGGATGTCCGGGGACGGCGCGGCGCGGGTTACGCGGACTGGAAGTCCGCCTTCCCGGACTCCGGCACCGGCTATCGCCCCGATCCCGCCCAGCCCGTCGCCCAGATGTACACGAGCGGCACCACCGGACTGCCGAAGGGCGTGGTCCTGCCCCACCGGAGCTTCTTCGCGCTGGGCCGCGCCATGGACGACAACGGCCTGGACTGGGTGGACTGGAAACCCGGCGACAGGAGCCTGATCGGGCTGCCGGGACTGCACATCGCCGGGCTCTCCTGGTCCATGCAGGGGTTCACCGTCGGCGTGACGAACGTGATCATGCGGATGTTCGTCGCTCAGGAAGCGGTCGCGCTGATCAGGGACGTGGGCGTCACCACCACGTTCGTCGCCCCGGCCATGCTCCAGATGATGCTGGCCGAGCCCGCCGCGTCCAAGGAGACCTTCGCGACACTGCGCAAGGCGGTCTACGGCGGATCGCCGATCGCGGAGGAGCTGCTGGTCCGCTCCCTCGACGTGCTGGAGGCCGATCTGGTGCAGGCCTACGCCGCCACCGAGACGGGCAACGCGGTGGCCCTGCTGCCGATGCCCGACCACATACCGGGAAGCCCCCGGCTGCGTGCCGCCGGGCGTGCGTGCCCGGGGGTGGAGATACGGATCGTCGCCGACGGCCGGACCTGTGCGGCGGGGGAGACCGGCGAGGTGTGGGTGCGGTCGGCCGCGGTCATGCTGGGCTACTGGAACCTGCCGGAGGCCACCGCGCGGACCCTGACGGACGGATGGCTGCGGATGGGCGACGCCGGCTACCTCGACGAGGACGGCTACCTCTATCTCTGCGACCGGATCAAGGACACGATCATCGTCGCCGGGGAGAACGTCTACCCCGGCGAGGTGGAGGAGGCACTCGGCAAGCACCCCGCGGTGGCCGAGGTGGCGGTCATCGGTGCTCCGCACCCTCGTTGGGGCGAGGCGGTGCATGCCTGCGTGGTGCTGAACGAGGGCATGCGGGCGACCCCGAGGGAACTGATGCTGTCCCTGAAGGGGCGGATCGCCGACTTCAAGATCCCCGTCCGGTACGACTTCCTGGACGGCCTGCCCCGCAACTCGACCGGCAAGGTGCTCCGCCGCGAACTGCGGGACCGGTTCTGGACGGGGCGGGCCAGCAAGATCCATTGACGGCTGAGAGCCTGTCGGGTGACCTCGGATCGGCTGCCGCACCGGCCTCGGCCCCGGCACCGAATCCGGCCCCGGCACCGAATCCGGCCCCGGCACCGAATCCGGCCCCGGCACCGAATCCGGCCCCGGCACCGAATCCGGCCCCGGCACCGAATCCGGCCCC
>NZ_JBIURS010000001.1:352632-424364 GCF_044740965.1 Streptomyces sp. NPDC088252
CCCGGCACCGAATCCGGCGCCGGGGCCGAGGCCGGTGTCAGCCCCGGCGCGGCCCCGCCGCGCCGCGCCGCAGCCGGCGCGCCAGATCCGCGGCCACCGCCATGGCCTGCTCGTAGATGTAGAAGTGGCCGCCCGGCAGCTCGTTGAGCCCCTGGAACGCGTCCGCCCGGTCCGCCCAGGCGCCCATGGCGCCCCCGCCCAGGAGCGGGTCCGAGGCCCCGCCGTAGGCCACCACCGGGCAGTCGACCCGCGCACGGTCGTCCGTGTATCCGTTGACCACGGTGAAGTCGGCGCGCAGCGTCGGGAGTACGAGGTCGAGCAGCTCGCGGTTCCCGGTGACCTCCGGCGGCAGGCCCCCGAACTCCTCGACGCGGGCCAGGAATTCCTCGTCGGAGAGCTGGGCGACGGGCACCGGGCTCGGCCGGTGAGCGCTCCCCTCCCATCCGGAGACCGCGAGCAGAGCGGGGGCGGGCGCACCGTCCTTCTGCAGGGCGAGGGTCAACCGGTAGGCGATCAGCGCGCCCATGCTGTGCCCGAAGAACGCGAAGCGACGTCCGTCGAGGTCGTCCTCCAGGGCCTCGTAGACGGACTCGACGAGGTCGTCCAGATCGGTGAACGCGGGGGTGGCGCGACGGTTCTGCCGGCCGGGCAGCTGGACCGCCGCGACCTCCACGTCGTCGGGCAGCATCTGCGCCCAGCGGGCGTACGTCGCGGCCGACCCGCCCGCGTGGTGGAACACGTACAGCCGGCACGCCGCGTCGGGCCGTGCCCGGCCGGTGTGGAACCAAGCGGCGCCGAGCCCCGCGTTCTCCTGGACCATCTGCCCCTCCCGCGCTTGTGCCGCGACGGACGGGGCCCTTGCCGCCACCGCCGCCTCGCGTCCGTACCACTCGACGCTAGGCAGCGGGCAGTGGCCGGAACAATTACCTGGCAGGTAATCGACACCCTCTCCGCCGCGCGCGGAAGGTGGGGGGACTTGTACTGGTTCGAGCGTGGGGAAGAGCGCTGTGAACGACGCCAACACCGCACCACCGAAAGCGGGCCGCGCCACCGCCGAGGGAACCGGATCCCTGGCGCTGCCGGTGATCCTGGCCGGCACCTTCATGGTCGTACTCGACTTCTTCATCGTGAACGTCGCGATCCCCGCGGTGCAGAGCGAGCTCGGCGCGAGTACGGCCCAGGTCCAGCTGATCGTGGCCGGATACGGGCTGGCGTACGCCTGTGGCCTGATCACGGCGGGACGGCTGGGTGACATCTTCGGCCGACGCCGTCTGTACGTCATCGGGCTGCTGCTGTTCACGGCGGCCTCGCTGGTGTGCGGGATCGCGCCCGACGCCTTGGTGCTGGTGCTCGCCAGGGTCGCCCAGGGCATCGGGGCCGCGGTGCTCTCGCCGCAGGTGCTGACCATTCTCGGGGTCACGTACACCGGCGCCTCGCGCGCTCGGGCGTTCACGGCGTACGGCCTGGTCCTGGCCTCGGCCTCGGTCGGCGGCCAGCTGATAGGCGGGGCGCTGATCCAGGCCGATGTCGCCGGGCTGGGCTGGCGCAGCTGCTTCCTGATCAATGTGCCGATCGGGGCCGCCGCTCTGCTGCTGACCCCGAAGCTGATCTCGGAGTCACGCGCGGAGGGGGCCAGCCGGCTCGACATCCCCGGGATGGTGCTGGTCACCCTGGGTCTGGTGGCCGTGGTGCTGCCGCTGGTCGAAGGCCGGGAGGCGGGCTGGCCGGCCTGGACCTGGGTGTGCCTGATCCTCGCCGTGCCGTTCCTCGGAGCCTTCCTGCTGCATCAGCGGCGGCTGTCGGCGAGCGGCGGCTCGCCCCTGCTGGATCCGGGGCTCTTCCGTCAGCGTGCGTTCACCGTCGGACTGCTCGCGGTGATCGTCTTCTATTCGGGGATGGCCTCGTTCTTCCTCGTCCTCGCGCTGTATCTGCAGCAAGGACGCGGCCTGAGCGCACTGGACTCCGGTCTCACCTTCACGGTCATGGGCGTCGGGTTCTTCGTCACGTCCGTCTCCGGGCGGCGGCTCGGCGCCTGGCTGGGGCGACAGGCCCTGGCCCTCGGCGGCGTGCTCATCGCGGTCGGCCAGCTGCTGCTCTTCCTCACGGTGTCCCGCATCGGCGTCGAGGGGAACGTCTGGCTGCTCGCCCCGGCCCTGCTGCTCGACGGAGCGGGGATGGGAATGGTGATGGCACCGCTCAACTCGACCGTGCTGGCCGGTATTCCGCCCCGCCTGGCCGGTGCGGCCTCCGGGGTTCTGACCACGATGATGCAGGTGGGCAACGCGCTGGGCGTCGCGCTGATCGGCATCATCTACTACGGCAGCGTCGACGCCGCTCCGGCGAGCGCAGCGGACGGGCTGGACGCCGGGCTGGTGTACCTGGCCGCCCTCGCGCTCGTCCTGGTCGTCGCCATCCAGCTGCTCCCGGGAAAGCCCGCGCCGACGAAGCCTGCCGAGCGCACGGGGGTCGAGGAGACCGTCTGAGCGCACGGCGGTCGAGAAGGCCTTCCGGGCCCACACCGTCCGCACCCGGACCCCGGGCCTGCCGAGCGCGCCCGCACCCGGACCGGTTGAGCGCACCCGCGCTCGCGGGTGCGCTCAACGGCCCGTCGGCAGCAGGGGACAGCCCTCCGGAACCGCCGCGCGCAGATGTTCGCTCCAGTGGTGGGAGTGGAGCGTGGCGGCCGTGTGCGTGTCGGCGGGATAGAACGTCTCTATGGTCAGCTCGGCCAGTGTGGCATCGGCGGGCGCCACGAAGGCGGTCACGGCACTGAAGAATCTCAACTCGGTCCCGAGCGCGCGGATGTGCAGCGGAATCGCGACATGGTGGGCTTCCGCGGGATCGGGGGTGCTCGGCTCCGACCCCAGCAGACCCGACGGGTAGCGGTAGGCGCGGACCTCCTCGTACAGGGCACCGAGCCGCTCGTCGTTGGTGAACGCGGCATCGCGCCCCAGCCGGGAGAGCAGATGCCGGCGCCACTCGGCGAAGTTGGTGATCCGCCGCGCCATACCCATCGGATGCAGCCCGAGCCGCACGACGTTGACGGGCGGCAGCAGCAGCTCCTCGGCGACACCGTCCAGCAGCGCCATCGCCGACCTGTTGGCGCGGCACAGATCCGAAACGGTGTCGAAGACCAGGGCGGGGTAAGGCTCGTGGCCGGTGAGGAGCCGCTCGACGGCCTCATTGGCTCGATCCATGTGGGACTCACCGATCGGAGTCTCCTCATAGGCGGGCGCATATCCGGCGGCCATGATCAAACCATTGCGCTGACGCACGGGCACGTCCAACTGGTCGCAGAGCCGCAGCAGCAGTTCGCGACTCGGCCTGGCGCGCCCGGTCTCTATGAAGCTCAGATGACGGCTGGATGTCTCCGCCAGCAGGGCGAGCGCCATTTGACTCAGATTGCGTCGGTGGCGCCACTCCCGGAGCATGGGGCCGATTCGACTGGGCTTCGTGTGTCCGCTGGCCATCGTGTGTCCGCGCATTTGTCCATGGTAGGCAGCGGACTTCACCCTTCCCGGCCCGGCCGTGAGCTGTAATAAACTTTGGCCGGAATGATTCGCCCATGGCCGCAGGGCTTTTAATCGCCCGCCCCGGTGTTGTCCTCCTCGTAAATAAACGGCGAATCGACGGTAAGAATCCGGACTGTCCTGATCTCGGACGTGTGGCGTCGTGCCCGTCCAGTATTCGGATGGGTCAGTCGACCGTCAGGGCCGTATCAGTGCGCCCTGCCAGAATCGCCGACGTGCCGAGTCGCGCAGCTTTCGGCCACTTCCGTGTTTCCGCAGCCTTTGTCTCCGCAGCGTCGAGCATCCAGCACCTCGGAAGGAAGACGTCGAATCGTGGAATCTCCCACAGGGACCTTCGGACAAGTCGCCACGAGTGGTTCGCGACCGCCCCGACCCGTGTTCCTCAGCTACGACTCGTATATCGCCGGACATGAGGTGCCAGCGGAAAGACACGTCTACACGGTGAAGACGTCGTCGATTCTTGACGACGTGTTCAGGAGTCTGACACTCAAGCGGAAACTGGAGCGTGGTAAAGCCGATCCCGCGGACGCGGCGGACTTTGTCGTGGGACGCTGCGCGCTGGCAGACGACCGCACGGTCGAAGATGCGTCCCGCGAAGCGGCCGCGGCGGCTTCCGTGTGGGCACGGTTTCCGCTGGAACGGCGTCTCGCGCTGGGCCGGGGAATCCGCGAACGGCTGCTCCGCCACCATCTGGAGTTCGTCGATCTGCTCATCGCCGAAGGAAACCCCAGGGCGCTCGCCGAATGGCAGGTGGCCGGTCTGCTGGAGATCTTCAGCGAGGAGACCCTCGGCTGGTGCGCCCGGCAGATGGAGCAGAGCATCGAGCACGCCGGCCGGCGGATGACCGTACGGCGTGTGGCGGACGGCGTGGTCGCCGTCAACCCGCCGCAGAACGCTCCCGCCAGCAGTGCCCTGTTCGGGATCACCCCGCTGATCGCCGGCAACGCCGTGGTCGTACGGGCCCCGCGCAGCGCACCGCTCGGCGTCATGTACGCGATGCGTGAGCTGGTCGCCCCGGCGCTCGACGACATCGGCGCGCCCCCCGGCACGCTCAACGTCTTCTGCTCCCGCCCCGGACCGGCCATCAAGAGCTGGCTGGAGAGCCCGCACATCAACGACATCTTCTACACCGGGGGCGTGACCACCGGACTGGAGCTGGAGCGGGACTGCGTCGCGCACGGCAAGAAGCCCGTCCTCGAACTCGCGGGCAACGACGCCGTGCTGATCTGGCACGACGCCGATCTGGAGGCCGCCTGCGAGGCACTCGTCGAGTGCTTCTTCGGCTCGGGGCAGATCTGCATGGTGCCCAACCAGGTGATCGTGCACCCCGCGGTCGCCGAGCAACTGCTGGAACGCCTGCGGCTGACCGCGTCACTGATCCGCCCGGGACTGCCCGAGGACCCCGGCGCGCTGCTCTCCCCCGTACTGCGCAGCGAGCGCTTCTACGCCTACGTCCAGGACGCACTGGACAAGGGCGCCACCCTGATCCACGGCGCCCGCCGGATGGAGACCGACGGCACGCCCTCCGACACGGGCCTCTTCCTGGAACCGACCGTCCTGCGGGTGGACGGCCTCGAACACTGCCGGGACATCGAGGCGGTCGCCGAGGAGACGTTCTTCCCGCTGCTGCCGGTCATCGTGCCCGAGCAGGCCCCCGACGGCGAACTGCTCGACCGGATGCTCGCCTATGTCAACAGCAACCCCTACGGGCTGCGCAACTCGCTGTGGACCAAGGACGAGGCCGTCGCCGACCGCTTCGTGAACGAGGTCTCCAACGGCGGTCTGCTCAAGGTCAACGACTCGCACATCGGCTTCCTGCCCTATCTGCCGACGCACGGCGGCACCGGACGTACCGGCGGCGCCTTCGGCGAGGCCAACTACCCGATGCTGCGCACCACTCATCTGCAGGGCGTCTCCCGCGCCACCGGGGTGAGGCCGCGCGAGGCGGTGTTCGGAGCGTACGCCGAGCTCGCCGGGATGCGTCCCGGGCCGCTGCCGACCGCCACGCCGGAAAACAACTCTGAGGAGCAGTAATGCAGTTCATGCAAGCCGACCGCGATACCTGTGACGCGCTGCTGCCCGGCCTGCTGGACCGGCTGGCCGAAGTCCCCTTCGCCGAAATGGAGTCCGGCGACAGCCCCGCCGTCGGGATCTTCCGCGACCACGGCGGATCCAATCTGCTGGTGCCCGCCGCGTTCGGCGGGGCGGACGCCACCGCGCTCCAGGCGGCCCGGGTGGTGCGCGCCCTGGGCGCCGCGGCTCCTTCCCTCTCCGTGGCGACGGCCATGCACCACTTCTCGATCGGCACGCTCTTCGGTGTCGCCGACACCTTCGCGGACGGCACGGACCTCGACGAACTGCTGCTGAAGCGGGTCTCCCAGGAACGCCTGCTGGTGGCCTCGGCCTTCGCCGAGGGACGCACCGAACAGGGAATCCTCAGCCCCACCATGGAGGCCCGGCCGGTGGACGGCGGGTATCTGCTGACCGGCTCCAAGAAGCCGTGCAGCCTGTCGAAGTCCATGGACCTGATCACCGCGAGCGTCGGGATGCGCCGGCCGGACGGCTCGGTCGACATGGGCTTCCTGATCCTGCCCGCCGACACCCCCGGCATCAGCGTGCATCCCTTCTGGAAGACCAGCGCGCTGCAGGGCACCGAGAGCAACGAGGTGCGCCTGACCGATGTGTTCGTGACCGATCGCCAGATCCTTCAGCCGCCGGCCGAGCTGGCCGAGGAGCTCAGCGAGCTCCAGGAGGTCGGCCTGATCTGGTTCCAGATGATCGTGTGCGCCGCCTACACCGGCATGGCCAGCTCCCTGGTCGACCGGGTCCTCAAGCGCGGACGGGGCTCCGCCGCCGACCGCGGGGCGCTCGCCGTCGGCATCGAGACCGCGGCCGCGCTCACCGAGGGACTGGCCCGGCGCGTCATGGACGGCGACACCGACAACGACGGGCTCGCGGCCGCGCTGGTCACCCGCTTCGGTGTGCAGAAGCTGATCGCCGAGATCACCTCACAGGCCGTCGAGATGCTCGGTGGCATGGCCTTCATCTCCTCCTCCGACATCGCGTACCTCGCCGCGGCGACCCACGCGATCGCCTTCCACCCGCCGTCGCGCACCAGCACCGTCGACGGCCTGCTCGACTACTACGCCGGCCAGCCGCTGGTCGTGGCATGACACCGGGAGCGTCCACGATGACCACCACGTACACCGACACCGCGCCGGCCCCCGCCAAGGACCCGTACGCCGACCTCGTCACCCGCTACCGCCGCTTCCTGAGCAAGGGCCGCGCCTCGCTCGGCGAGATGTTCGGCGGCGATGTCGAGGTCGCCGCCGAGGGCCCCTGGATCCACACCGCGTCCGGGAGCCGCATCCTCAATTGCGGCGGATACGGCGTCTTCCTGATGGGCGCCCGGCACCCCCGGGTCGTCGCCGAGGTGACCCGGCAGCTCAACGCCAACCCGGTCGCCACCCGGCTGCTCCTCGAACCCGCCGTCGTCGACGCGGCCGAGGCACTGATCGACGTCGTTCCCGCCGGGCTGCAGAAGGTGCACTTCGCGGGATCCGGCGCGGAGGCGGTGGAAGGCGCCATCAAGCTGGCGCGCGCCCAGGGCCGCGGCCGTCTGATCTCCATGGACCTCGGCTACCACGGCAAGACCATGGGCGCCCTCAGCCTCACCGCGAAGGACGTCTTCCAGGAGCCGTTCCGGCCGTTGCTCCCGCAGGTCTCGCACGTGCCGTACGGCGACGCCGCCGCCCTGGAGGCCGAGCTGGCGCGCTTCCCCGGAGAGGGCTGCGTCATCGTCGAGCCGGTGCAGGGCGAGGCAGGTGTGATCGTGCCGCCGGAGGGCTATCTGCGGGACGTCGCCCGGCTCTGCAGCGAGTACGGCGCGCTCTTCGTGCTCGACGAGATCCAGACCGGACTCGGCCGCCTCGGCACCTGGTGGGGCGCCGACCGGGAGGGCGTCGTGCCGGACATCCTCCTGGTGGGCAAGGGGCTGGCCGGCGGTGTGGTGCCGGTCTCGGCGCTGGTCGCGACCCCTCAGGTGTTCCGGCCCTTCGACAAGGACCCGTTCATCCACACCTCGACCTTCTCCGGCAACCCGCTCGCGATGGCCGCCGCCCGCGGCGCGCTCGCCGCCATCAAGGAGGACTCCCTGGTCGAACGGTCCGACGAGCTGGGGCGGCTGCTGCTGACCGAGCTGGAGCGGATCGCCCGCGAGGTGCTCGGTCACCGGCTGCTCGAAGTACGCGGGGCGGGCCTGCTCATCGGTCTGGAGTTCACCGTGCCCGGACTGGCAGGGGACCTGCTCCTGGAGCTGATCGGCGCCGGCGTCCTCGCCAACCACTCGCTCAACTCCTCCACCGTCATGCGGCTGACCCCACCGGCGGTGCTCAGCCAGGACGACGTGCAGTTCCTCCTCGACGCCTTCGAGAAGGCCGCCCGCGCCGTCCTCGCCTGAGCCACCGGTCCGTACGGCCGCCCTTCCCCCTCCGACAACTGGAGCAGAATCACCGTGAGAAGCATTCACCTCCTGGTGGCCCTGGACACCGAGAACCCCTCGGCGGCCTTCGAGACCATCGCGGACTTCACCCGCTTCGCGGACATCGCGGAGGACATCCACGTCGTCGAAACGCATGGGCCCACCGCCCCGGACGCACCCCGCGACAGCGACTGGGAGGTCAACTTCCGGCGCGGCATCATGCGCTGGAACGAGGCGGAGATCCTCGATCCGGAGAAGCTGAGGATCGAATTCGACCAGACCGACGGCGACTTCGAGGAATTTCGCGGCAGCTGGCAGCTCACCCCGGCCGGCTCCGGCATCGAGGTCCGCTTCGAGGTCACCTACGACTTCGGCATCGAGAGCCTCGTGGGAATCATGGACCCCATCGCCGAACGCGTGATCAAGCGGGCCATCTGCGCCGTGCTCGAAGGGCTCTTCGGCTCCATCACGGTGCTGGAGGGCGGCGAGGCGCTCACCGATCTGCCCGGTCCCGCTCCGGAGCCGGCCCACTCGCTCTCCGCCCGAGGAGGCGCCTGATGGATGCGCTGAACCGCTTCGACACCAAGGCCACCTACCGGCTGATCCGGCTCGAATACCTCTTCGCCCTCGGTGTCAGCTTCTACTTCTTCTTCCGGCACCTGGGCGACATCCGCTGGTGGCCCTTCGCCCTGCTCTTCGTCTACATCGACCTGATCGGCTACATCCCCGGCGCCATCGCCTATCACCGCAGCAGGACCAAGCGGATACCGAAGGCGTACTACGTGCTGTACAACACGATGCACAGCATGGCGACCCAGGGCGCCGTCGCCCTGCTGTGGATCCTGCTGATCGGCAACGAGTGGGCGCTGCTCGCCCTCCCCATCCATCTGTGCGGCGACCGGGCCCTGTTCGGCAATTTCCTGAAGCCGTTCGGCGTCAGCTTCGAGCCCGTCGTCCACCCGCAGTTCGCCGCGCTGGAAGCGGCCGTGGAGCAGGGACCGGGAAGGCCCCCGGCCTCCGCCCCCGCCCCGGCTCCCGCCCGTCAGTCCGCCACCTCATGAGCTCGCCGATCGGCACGGCGCACCGGCCGGTCGTCGAGACCACGGTGTGGAGTGCGGCCCGGAGGTTCCCCACCGGGGTGTCGGTGGTGACCGTGGGCAGCGGGGACGCGGTGCACGGCAGCACGGTCAGCGCGTTCTCCTTCGTCTCCCACGAACCTCCGCTGATCTCCGTCTGCCTGCAGAACGACAGTTCGCTGCTCCCGCGCATCACGCAGCACCGCGACTTCACCGTCAATGTGCTCGCCGCCCACCAGTCCGCACTGGCCCGGCACTTCGCCAGCCGCTCCAAGAGCCCGGGACGCGCCCAGTTCCAAGGGGTGCAGTGGGCGCCGGGTGAGGGCGGTGTGCCGAGGCTGCGGTCCGCCCTGAGCTGGCTGCACTGCCGGGTGCACGAATGCGTTCCGGCCGGGGACCACATGGTCGTACTGGCCACCGTGACGGCCTGCGCGGCCGAGGGCGGCGGGGCCCCACTGCTGTACTTCGCCGGGCATCTTCACCCCGGTCACATCCGGATCGAGGAGGAAACCACATGACCACGCAGATTCCCGCCGAGGCGGACTGGGACCAGGCCCCCGGGCTGCTCGAAGGCGCCATGGACCTGGAGCTCACCGCGGCGGACTGCAACCTCCGCTACTGGCTGCAGGCCGTACCGCAGGGCACCCTGCGCGGCCGGCCCGACGGACACGACCCCGCGCTCACCGTGGCCCCGTACATGCTGGAGGGGCCGTTCTTCGAGGCCATCACCCAGGAGTACGCCTTCCGGGCACTGGCCGAGGAGAAGGCCACCCGGGTGCTGTCGTACCTGGTCCCCATCGCGCCGGACAACGACACCATGGAGTTCTACGCCACCCAGGTGCTGGACGAGTGCCGGCACGCCATGGTCTTCCGCAACCACCTGCTGGCGCTGGGCATCGCCCCCGAGCGGCTGGTCGAGGCCGTCGACACCTTCGCCTCGCCGTACAAGGACAGCGTGCTGGGGCCGCTGGAGCAGCGCAGCCTGGAAATCATGCGTGACGACCGCGACTTCATCGGCGGCGTGGTGATGATGACCATCATCCTGGAGGGCGCCCTCGCCCCCGCCGCCGAACTGAGCGAGCGCAAGTGGCGTCCCCTCGACCCGGCGGCGGCGGAGATCGACAAGGGCGCCGGCATCGACGAGATCCGTCATCTGACGGTCGGCGCGGACATCGCGCGCCGCCATCTGGTCGACCACCCGCAGGACAAGGACCGGGTCGTCGAACTCATCCGCCGCGGCATGGACATGTGGGAGGAGCTCCCCACCCACGACATGGTGCACTGGCGCGAGGAGAGGTTCCAGGAGGGGCTGCGCCGCCACGGTGACGTGGTGGGCGACTACGAGATCTGGCCGGGCCGGCGGCTGATCGACACCACCCCGCAGGAGCGGCAGGACACCGCCGACCAGTGGTCCGACGACATGAAGGCCAAGCGCCTGAAGTACATGGGGCTGGAAGAGGCACTCGCATGACGGGCCCGGCCGCGGCCGGGCGGCCGACCGGACCGGCCGCGGTGCTGTCCGGGCTCGGCGCCTGGCTGCCACCCCGGGTGGTGACCAACGAGGAGCTCGTCGCCCGGCTGGACACCTCGGACGAGTGGATCCGGACCCGTACCGGCATCCGGCAGCGCCATGTGATCGAGCCCGGGATGTCGACCGGTTCGCTCGCCGTCGAGGCCGGGGCCAGGGCGTTGAAGTCGGCGCAGCAGGAATCCGTCGGCGCGGTGGTCCTCGCCACCACCACCCCGGACCGCCCCTGCCCGGCGACCGCCCCGGAGGTGGCCGCGCGGCTCGGTCTGGACGGCGTCCCGGCCTTCGACATCGGGGCCGTCTGCGCCGGATTCGTCTACGCACTGGCGACCGGGGCGGGCCTGATCGCCTCCGGCGCCGCGGACGACGTCCTGGTGATCGGCGCGGACGCCTACTCGACACTGCTCGACCCCCAGGACCGCACCACCGGTCCGATCTTCGGGGACGGTGCCGGAGCCGTCGTACTGCGCCGCGGCGAGGCGGACGAGCCCGGCGCGCTCGGCGGGTTCGACCTGGGCACCGACGGGCACCTCTCCGATCTGATCGAGGTACCGGCCGGAGGTTCGCGCCAGCGGGGCAGCGGCGTACCGGCCGGGCCCCGGGACCACTACTTCGCCATGCAGGGCAAGCAGGTGTTCCGGCACGCGGTGCTGCGGATGACCGGCTCCGTGCGCAAGGTCGTCGACCAGGCGGGCTGGACCGTGCGGGACCTCGACCGGCTCGCCGCCCACCAGGCCAACTCCCGGATCCTCGACGCCCTCACCGACCAGCTCGGGCTGCCGGGCGAACGCGCCCTGTCCAACATCGACCGGGTCGGCAACACCGCGGCGGCGTCCGTCCCGCTGCTGCTCGCCGACTCGGTGGCCGACGGCACTCTGCGCGCCGGCCACTCGGTGGTGCTCACCTCCTTCGGAGGCGGCCTCGCCTGGGGTTCCACCACGCTGCGCTGGCCGCAGCTGGACGCCGTCTGACGGCAGGCACCGGCACACCGTCCCACCACCCGTCCCGTCCCACCCCCCCGTGCGTACATCGTTAAGGAGACTGAGATGCCCAGCGTTCTCGACCGGATCACCGAAGTTCTCGTCAGCCGGTTCGGAGTCGAGCCGGAGGAGGTCACCGAGGACACCACGATGCGCGATCTCGACCTGGACTCGCTGGCCCTGGTCGAATTCGCCCTGGTCGCCGGCGGTGAGTTCGGCATACAGATCGACGACGAGGAGGTCGGCGCCGAATCGTCGGTCAAGGACCTGATCGCCCTCATCGACAGCAAGAGCGCCGTGCTGTGATCTCCGACCGCGACAGCGCCGGGGCCCGTGACATCGCGGTCACCGGCCTCGGCCTGGCGACTCCCGCGGGCATCGGGGTGGCGGAGAACTGGACGCGGGTCCTGGAAGCCGAACCGACCGCGGCCCGCGATGCCGCTCTGGCGGGGCTGCCGGTCGACTTCAGCTGCCGCGCCGCCGACTTCGACCCGGTGGCCCACTTCGGCAAGCGGCGGGCCTGGCGGCTCGACCGCTATGTGCAACTGGCCCTGATCGCCGCGGCGGAGGCCGTCCACGAGAGCGGGCTGGACCCCGCCGGCTGGGACGGGGCCCGGGTCGGTGTGGTCCTCGGCAACGCCCTCGGCGGCACCGCCACCTTCGAGCAGCAGGTCCGCACCCTCGACCGGCAGGGAGCGGCCTTTGTCTCACCGATGCTGGTGCCGATGTCCGCGGTCAACATGGTGTCCGGTTACGCGGCCATGGAGTTCGGCGCCCTCGGTCCCAACCTGGTCACCGCCACGGCATGCGCCTCGGGTGCCACCGCCATCGGCACGGCGCGGGACCTGCTGCGGTCCGGCACCTGCGACGTGGTGATCACGGGAGGCACCGAGGCGAGCCTGACCCCGACGGTACTGACCGGGTTCGCCCGGATGGGAGCACTCTCCAGGCGGAGCGACGATCCGGCCGCGGCCTCCCGCCCGTTCGACACCGACCGGGACGGATTCGTGGCGGCGGAGGGCGCGGGGGTGCTGGTGCTGGAGCGGGAGGCCGACGCCCGCGCCCGCGGCGCCCGGGTACGGGCCCGGCTGAGCGGGTACGGGGCGTCGGCCGACGCCCATCACGCCACCGCCCCCGACCCCGAGGGGCGCGGCGCCGAACGCGCGATCCGCACGGCACTGCGCGACGCGGGGGTGGCCCCGGACGAGGTCGACCACGTGAACGCGCACGGCACCTCGACCCCGCTCAACGACCTCACCGAGGCCCGGGTGCTGAAACGGGTGCTCGGGACGCGCCCCGCCGTGACCTCGTCCAAGGGCGTGACCGGGCACTCGCTCGGCGCCGCGGGAGCCATCGAGGCGGCGCTCACCGTCCTCGCCCTGGAACACGCGACCGTGCCGCCCACCGCCAACCTCGACAGCGTCGACCCCGCCATCGAGGTCGACATCGTGGCGAAGGCGCCCCGGGCCCTGCCGATCGGAGTCGCGCTGAGCAACTCCTTCGGATTCGGGGGACAGAACGCCGTGCTCGTGTTCACCGCGGCCTGACCGCGGCGCCATTCGGCTCGACATGAAGGAGAACGCTCATGCCTGCCCGACAGGACTCGCTGACCATCTCGCCGACAGGCTCCTTCGAGGAGCTGTCCGAACAGGTCAAGCAGGCCGGGCTGATGGATCCCCGGAAGGACTACTTCACCTTCAAGATAGTCTCCAACCTCGTTCTGTTCGGGGCCTGCTGGGTGGCCCTGTTCTGGTTCGGGGACACCTGGTGGCAGCTGGTGACGGCGGTCGTGCTGGGACTGGCCTTCGTCCAGACCGGCTTCATCGCGCACGACACGGGCCACAAGCAGATCAGCAAGGCCAAGGTGCCGTCCGAGGTGCTGGGCGCCATCCACATGAATCTGCTGATGGGCACCGCGTACGGCTGGTGGATCAACCACCACAACCGGCACCACAGCAACCCCAACAACCTCGACCGCGACCCGGACACGATGCGCCGTCAGGTCATCTTCGACGTGGACGAGATGCCGGCGAAGGCGACGAGCGGCTTCAGGCGGTTCGTCATCCGCTTCCAGTCGGTGATGTTCTTCGTGCTGCTGGGGCAGGAGGCCTGGCGGCTGCACGCGTCCGGCTTCAAGGCGGCGCGCGCGGGCGGGCTGCGCAGGCCCGTCCTGGAGCTCGGGCTGATCGGGGTGCACGCCGTGGTCTGCCTGGCTGCCGTGTTCACCGTGCTGTCACCACTGACCGGCGTGGTGTTCGTGCTCCTCAACCAGGCGGTGTTCGGCCTGTATCTGGGAGCCGTCTTCGCCCCGAACCACAAGGGCATGGTCGTCTACCGCAGCGATGTCCAGCTCGACTGGCTCCACCGTCAGGTCCTGACGTCACGGAACATCCGGTCCAGCCGGCTGACCGACTTCATGTACGGGGGGCTGAACTACCAGATCGAGCATCATCTGTTCCCCGCCATGCCCCGTGTCAATCTTCGGCATGTGCGGCCGATGGTCATCGACTACTGTGCGGAGCACTCCATCCCGTACCGCGAGGTGTCGGTCTGGGCGTCGTACCGCGAGGTGGCCGCCTTCCTCGGGAAGGTGAGCGACGAGGCCCGCAACGGCGCGGAACCGCAGGCTGCGTGAGTGTCACGGCAGGGTCCGACGGTGCCGGACCGCGCGTCGCCGCGCGGCATCGGGTGCCGCCGGGCCCGCGCGCCGGATGGTACGCGGACGCTCGGCCGTACCGGCCGGCGCACAGGTATTCTTGGCTGTTTTTTTGCACACCGCGCTGAGAATGGGTTTTATCACGACCCCGGTGCGGCGTCAATTACTGAGTGGGTAATGGACTTTGCCAATTGCCCTCCTGCACAGTTGGTCGAGCGAGGGGCATGCTCGATATCCATTCGACGAGTGACGGCCCTTCCCGACGGTCAACGGACGATTGGACGCGGGGGGATTCGTGACATTCAGGGTTCTTGGCTCAGTTGGAATAGCAAGCGGAACCGGCCTGACCGCTTTACGGGGTGCCCGTCAGTGCACACTGCTCGCGCTCCTGCTCCTGAAGGCGGGGGAGCCGGTGACCAAGGAGCAGTTCTTCGAGGAGCTGTGGGAGGAAGGAATACCGAGTCAGCCCGGAAACGCATTACAGGCCCAGGTGGCCCGGCTGCGGAAGGTGCTCCGCGCGGAGCTCGGCGACGAGTTCGTCTGCCGGCGGCTCATCACCCGGCCGTCCAGCTACGTGCTGGACGTCGATCCGCTGGAGGTGGACGTCCATCTCTTCGGCTCCCTGACGAAACAGGCGCGCGGGCTGATGCGGAACGATCCCGTCGCCGCGAGGGAGTTGTTCGACCGGGCCCTGTCGCTCTGGCACGGCGCACCGCTGGAGGGCGTCACGGGCGGCCCGATCTGCCAGAGCGCCGCCGCCCAGTTCGAGGAGAACCGGCTCTCGGCCGTGGAGACACGGATACAGCTCGACATCGCGATCGACGGATACGCGCAGGCCGTGAGTGAGTTGAAGATGCTCGCCTACCTCGCCCCCTGGCGGGAGCGGCTGTTCGAGCTGTTGATGGTGTGCCTCTACCGGCTCGGCCGTCAGGCCGAGGCCATACAGACCTACAACCAGTTGCGCAGCCGCCTGGTCGAGGAGTTCGGGATGGAGCCCTCGCCGAGCGTCAAGAGCTGCATGATGGCGATCCTCAACCAGGACCCGGCGCTGGGCGGCGCCGAACGGCTCGTGGTGGCACGTACCCCGCTGTTCAGTACCGCGGTCGCGTCCTGACCCGACGCCCCGACGCCCCGGCACGCCGCTCCCTGCTCCACGCACCCCGGAAAGCGATTGTCGATGACGGAGGAATTTCTCGTGACGAAGCCCGACCGGACCACTTCGCCGGATGCGCCGACGACGGAACTCGACGATGTGCGCGATCTGATCCTGCGCTACCCCGGCGTCGCCCGTGCGCGACTGGAGCGGACGGCCGCGGGCCGGCTGACCGCACGCATCCAGGGCTGGGACAACGCGAATGACCTCTCACCGGCCGGGCCGCTGAGCGAACTCGCCGAGATAAATCCGCACGAAACACGTTTTCTCTACGACGAGATTTTTTCCGCCGAATCCTACTTGCAGGGCGGTATCACTCTCCGCGAGGACGCCGTGGTCTTCGACGTGGGCGCGAATATCGGAATGTTCAGCCTCTTCGTCGGTGCCCGCTGCCCCTCGGCCAGCGTTTTCGCCTACGAACCGGTGCCCGACGTCTTCGACGTGCTGCGCAGCAACGTCGAGCGGCACGGCGTCTCCGCGCGGCTGCTGCCCTTCGGGCTGTCCGACCGGGAGCAGGAGATCGTCTTCAACTTCTATCCGGGCATCTCGATCATGTCGTGCCGCAGCGACTACGCGGACCTGGACAACGAGGTCGACCTGATCAAGCAGTACGTCGCGAACACCCGGGAGACCGGCGCCTCGGGCCGGGACGACCACCTGGCCCAGGTGGAGGCCCTGGTCGCCAAGGACTTCGAACTCACCGAGCGGCGCTGCCGGCTGAGGGCGCTCTCCGACGTGATCGAGGAGACCGGGGTGGAGCGCATCGATCTGCTGAAGATCGACGTGCAGCGGGCGGAGCTGGACGTCCTGCGGGGCGTCGACGAGCGTCACTGGTCCTTGATCCAGCAGATCAGCATGGAGGTCCACGACGAGAAGGGCACCCCGACCGAAGGCCGGGTGCAGCTCGTGACGGACCTGCTGACCGAGAACGGTTTCCGGGCCGCCGTGGCCGAGGAGGACCTGCTGCGCGGCACCGGCCGGTACGCCGTGCAGGCGGTTCGCCCCGAGTACGCGGCCGATCCCCGGCCGGTGGTGGCCTCGGCCGATTCCGGCAAGCCGCGCCTCGATCCCCGGGCCATCCTCGACTGGCTGGCCGAGCAGCGGCCCGCCGGGCTGGTTCCGGACGAGATCGTGCTGGTCGACGGCCTGCCGCCGCAGGACTGAGCGACCCGACCCGGGCCGACGCCCGAACATCGCGCAGGGGCCCACCGGACCGGATCCGGTGGGTCCCTGTTCGTCATGCCCGCACTGCGCCACGCCAGTTCACCGCGTCCGTCGCCCGCAGTCCGTCGGGCCCCCAGCAGGTCGCCCGTCGTCCATCGTGCGCGCTGTCCGTCGTTGCCCGCACGGCCGGGCGCCGGACGGGACGCGGTGCGCACGGCGCGGAAGACCCCCGGGACCGGTGGGTCCCGGGGGTCTTCCGGACGGCGAGGGGTGACCGTCGGGCGGTGGTTCTTCAGGCGGAGGCCCGTTCGGGCGCCGTGGCCAGCAGCGCGTCCAGCTCCGTCAGCGCCAGGTCCGCCGCCGCGGCGGCGGCGGCGCTGTCCGGGTCGCCGGCCAGGCCGAAGAAGGTGTTCAGCAGCTGGCCCTCGGCGGCTTCCAGCTGCTCCGGTGTCGGTCCCATGACAAGCTCCCGGGTCTCGGATCGGGTCGGACGGATGTGGCACCGCCTCAGACGGCGTTGGCCGCCTTGAAGATGTGAAGGAGCCCGCTCAGCCGGGCCTCGCCCTGGAAGGCCACGTACTCCGGCAGCACCAGCGGCGCCCACTTCTGCTTGTAGGCCAGCTGCGTCTGAGCCGGGTACACGGCCGCGCCATTGGCCAGCAGCCACCGCATGAACCAGGCGAATCCCTTGCTGGCGCCCGGCACTTCGTACTCCTCGTCCAGCCCGGTGAACGGGGTGAACCCGAAGTGCAGCCAGTCGGCCCCTTCGGAGACGAAGGTGTCGATGGCCGTCCGGTTGATGGCCTCCATGATGCCCGGCACCTTGTCCGGAAGCCGGCGGCTGAGGTCGTGCAGCCAGCCGCTGCGGCTGCCGTGGGCGGGGGAGTAGGAGATGTACCCGACGGGCTTGCCGTCGATCCGGCCCACGAACAGGCGGCGCAGTGCCTGCGCCTCGCCACCCAGTTCACCCACCAGGAACTCCAGCGGCTTGGCGTGCTCGCCCTTGCTGCCCAGCCAGGCGCGGTCGACCTCGGCCACCGCCTCCGCACAGTCCGCCAGAGGGCTCTCCGTCACGGTGAGACCGGCCCGGAACGAACGGGCGATCTTGTTGCGCAGCTGCATGAAGCGCGTGCCGCGCAGGCTGAAGTCGGCCAGGTCGATGGCGTACGACGCGCCCACCTGGTTCACGGTGAAGCCGTGCTCGGTGTACAGGCCGGTCTCCGCCTGCTGGAGCTGGACCGACACGACCGTACGATCCTGCGCGGCGGCGAACTCCAGAAAGCCCTTGAGCAGCCGGCCCGCGGCGTCCGGGGGAGAGAAGGGGCCGCCGAACTGCACCAGATAAGGGCCGGAGGTCCGGTACACGATCACTCCGGGCACACCCGGCAGTGAGAAGCGGGAATTACCGCTGCTGAGAGCCAGGAACGCGCTGGGATTGTCGCTGAACTCCGCCACGGCGCGGAGCGTGTTGTCGAAGTCGATGCTGTCTGCTGTGACACTGGAAGTCATCCTGCACGCCCCACGAGAATAGACGGGTAATGCGGTCTGCCGCCGCGCAGCGGGAAGTCAGACAGATCCGGCCCTGCTCCTGGTGGAGTGCAGGGCCGGATCCATTGCTGCGTGCTGCGGAGAGGGCAGGATTCGAACCTGCGTGGACCTTTGCGGGCCCGACCTTGCTTGCGCGCGGTCCCCGATAAACCACTCCGGGCACCTCTCCGTGTTCCCGGCCCGGTTTCCCGTCCCGTTCACAGTGAAGAGTCTGCCAGAGGGGCCTGACATGGCCCTGACGTCCCGCTGATGGTGCGCCGGCCCGGTCCGCCCCGGCCCGGCGCACCCTCACATGCGCCGCAGGCCCGCGTACTGGAGCGCCCCCATGGCCGCCACCACCAGGCCCTGGAACACGATCCATCCGTTGCCGATGCCCGTCGCGCTCAGCGAGTCCATGGCGACCGTCGCGACGCTGAGCACGGCCCAGGCCACGTTCATGGTGATGATGACCGAGACCGCGCCGCGGTTGATGTTCTCCTGGCGGGAGACGACCAGCACCCACAGGGCGTACACGGTGAGGAACACGCCCACCGGGTACTGCACCGCGAGGCGCACTCCCAGGAACGAGTCCAGGACCGTGGCGAGTGCGAGGTACCCGATGCCGTTCGCACCGGTGAGGACCACGTCCGCCACGAGGGCGAACCGCAGGAGGCTGTCGGAACGGGCGGCACCCGTCGCCGGGACCGTACCCGCGTTCTGGGACGACGTCATGAGGTCTTCCTTTCGTTGTCGTGCTGCTGATCCGGAGGTGTGTGCAGGGTGGAGCCGGCCGTGCCCCCGGCGTCGGGGAGCACCGGGGTGGGTGAACCGAGGAGGACCCGGGTCTCGGTGTTCGCCGGAAGGAACGATTCGAGTGCGATGCCGCTCAGCGGACCGCAGGGGAGATCGGAGAACAGGGTGCCGGGGCGCTCCCCGAACGAGGTGACGATGTGGAAGAAGGTCAGGAGGCGCCCGTCCCGGTTCAGTTCGATGGGGAGAAGCAGCCGGTCCGCCTCGCCGGAATCATTGAATTCAGATTCCTCGGAGGCGGACAATTTCGCGCCCCGCGCCTCCGGAAGACCTTCTATGGACGCTTCCAATTCGCGCAGGCGGGCGTCCCCGGTGATTTCGCTCCAGCGCCGGAGCATGCGTATGACGTGGTAACGAACCTGGGCGAGATTGGTCAGGTGAGGCGCCAGTCCATCCGGGTGCAGAATGATGCGGAGGAAATTGGCGGGTGCCAGGAGGTGACCCGGGACGTCGCTCATCAGCATTTCCATCGTGTGATTGAGAGCCACGATGTTCCAGCAGCTGTCGGTGACCATGGCCGGATACGGTTCATGACCGGTCAGCACCTTCTCCAGGACCGGGCGGACGTCATCCGGCAGCGGAGGCACGCTGTCGTACCAGCGCAGCCTTCCCGCCGCGCTCGCACGGGCGACGAGTTGCTGTCGGTGCGCGGGCGGCAGTCCGAGCGCCTGGGCGATGTGGAGAACCGTCTCGGCGTCGGGGGTCTGCTCGCAGGCCTCGATCCGCCTCAGGTGGTTCAGGGAAAAGCCGGCCCGCTCGGCAAGCATCTGCTTGCTGAGCGATTTCTGGCGCCGCAGGTCACGCAGAAGCAGCCCCAGGACGCCGTCGTCTTCGGAGGAACGCATGCCCATACGGGGACGGTAATGACCGGCGCGCGGCCATCTCAATTACCTCTCAGGTAATCGTCGTCCGCTCGGTCGTGGGAGTTCGGACCCGCTCGGCGGCACCGGCTCCGGTTCCTTGCTCCGTCGCCGGATGGCGCCGCCTCGTACCGCGGTGACCGGGGCCGGAACAGGCGGGAGCCGGCCCGTTCGCGGTGATGGGCTCGCGAGTCCGTGCCGGACCCGTCCGCCGCAGCCGGAAAGCGGCCGGAAAGCAGCCGGAATGCGGCTGGAAATCGGCCGGGGAACAGCAGAAAAAGGGAAGCCGCGAAAGCGGCTCCCCTTCTCGGTCCCATGGTGTCACCGGGCGACGTCCGCGGCACTCCCGGCGCCGACCGCCTCCGCGATCATCCGCTCCATGGGGACGGCGCCGACCCGCCCCGAGACCAGGAAAGCGAACACCGGCGTCGCCACCATGATCACCGTGCCGAGCCACACCATCGTGTCCACCGGAACCGTGTAGGCGCCCACGGTCCGCACGACGCACTCACCCAGCAGCGCCGCGCCCCACACCGCCGAGAACCGCATCTCCGCCCGCCGGAACGCCGCCGACTCCACCGAAAGCCGTTGCCAGGCGGTGCCCTTGGCCGCGTCACCCTTGACCAGCCACGGCCGCATGCCCGCGCTCATCATCGGCTGCCCCTTCAGTACGGTCACCAGGACGACGATCCCGATGATGCTGCTCACCCCGCTGTCCTTGGCGAGCATCAGCCGCGGGTCACCGACCACCAGGCTCGTCAGCAGCGCGACCGTGTTGACCGTCACCATCAGCGCCGCCGGCCCGTTGAGGCGACGCCCGCGCACCACGCCCCACACGGTGCGCACGGCCGGCAGCACGCTGCTCCAGGCCGGCGCGGGGAACGTGCCCGTGCCCGCCGCCTTCAACGCGTAGTACGGGACGAGCGGCACCCCCACATCCACGAGCAGCGGCACCATGCTGTCCAGCAGCGTCTTGCGAGGAGCGAAGGGGGCGGCGGCCGGAGCATCTGCGACAGGGGTGGTGGCCGTGGCTGCCGGGCTGGTCATGAAGGGTTCCTCTCCCGTGTGGGCGGGCACCTTCGCGGCCCCGCTCCCGATACGTACGGACTGGCCGCCGGGCCCCGTTGCCCGGCAGGGCCGCGGGTACCGAGGTCCGTACGACGAATGTCAGCCGTCGCCTATGACACGGCCGCCGGCCGCAGCCGGCGCACCGGGCCATGAGCGCACGGAGGTCCGAGCGGCCGGGGATCCCGGCTGCCGTGCGCCAGGCCGTAACTCGCTCGCCGCACCCGGCCGGCCGATGCTGTGATGGGGTCATGACCGCCCCGACCAGGCCACAGCACGAGATCCGCGCCCAGTACACGGACACGACCATCACCGTCTACCAGGCGTACGCCCCGCACATCGGCGGTCCCGCCGCGCGCGACGGGCGCTTCCCGGACGTCTGGAAGCGCGACCGCATGACATGGATCAAGCCGAGCTTCCTGTGGATGATGTACCGCTGCGGCTGGGCCACGAAGGAGGGCCAGGAGACCGTCCTGGCCGTCGAGATCACCCGCGAGGGCTTCGACTGGGCCCTGGCCGGCTCCGAACTGTCCCACTACGTGCGGAAGGTCCACCCCGACCGGGCCGCCTGGCAGCGCAGCCTGCGCCGGAGCCCGGCCCGCGTCCAGTGGGACCCCGAGCGCGATCTCCGCCTCGACCGGCTCCCGTACCGCTCCCTCCAGCTCGGGCTCTCCGGCGAGGCGGCGCGGCGTTACGCGGACGAGTGGACGGTGTCCATCACCGACGTCACCCCGCTCGCCCGGCGGATCCATGAACGGGTGTCGGCCGGGCGGCTCGACGACGCGGCGGAACTCCTGCCGCCCGAGTCGCCCTATCCGTCGGCCGACGCCCCGCTCCCCGTGGGGGCCGTGATCTGACCCGTGACCCCGGCAGAAGAGTTAATGCCCGATAAATAACATATATAGCGATACGCTCCGCGCATGAGCCCCCATGCCATCTCCCTGGCGGCAACCGGCCTGAAGATCGACTGGACCAGGATGCCGACGTACAACACGATCATGTCGGTGGCCGCCGGTGCCGGGCTGTTGCTGGTGGTGGTGCTGGGGCGTCAGCTCCTCATGCCCGGACGCACCATCACCCCCGAGGGCTGGGTGCTGGCTTTCGGGGCCATCGGCTTCACCCTGGTGACCACCGGCCTCCATATGACCCTGACCTGGCCGCTGGCCGGACAGGGCTTCCCGTTCGACAACGTCATCTTCGGCGAGCCGGCACTCGCCTTCGGTGTCTTCCTTCTCGCCGCGAGCTTCTACCTCTGGAAACGCGGCGCCGAACTCAACAGCGCCGATCGCATCGTCCGCACGGCCCGCGTCGCCCTGCCCATCTCCGTCTTCGTGTTCGGCCTCGGGCTCGCCTGTTTCGGGATCGCCGCCGCGGGCTGGAAGTACACCCTCTTCGCCGCGCCGCCGGAGGAACCCATCTCCGGGGAGTTCGCGAAGTGGCCGGTGCTGGAAGCGAGCTTCATGTCCGGGCTCTACGTCCTGGTGGGCATCGGCGCGCTCCTGTTCCCGTTCGCGCTGCGTCGGCCCAGAAGCTGGAAGAGCCCGGTCATCGGGGTCGTCTGGGGTCTGGCCGGACTGGCGTTCCTGCTCTTCGGGGGGCTGAACTACTTCACCCACATCGGACTCATCGTCAACACCATGTGAACCGCCCCCGATGCCGTTCGGGCAGCGGGCCGGGGCCGGGCGGCGCTGCGAAGAGCGCCCGGCGCACACCCTCCTCGCAGCGACGCTCCGCAGGAGGCCGCCGCCTTCACGGCGAACGCACCGTCCCGCTCGTGCCCGCCGGATCCGCCCACCCCGTCACGGCCACCACCTCGCGCGCGATGTCCGTGACCTTCCTGCCGTCCGTCGCCAGCCGGACCGTGTCCGCCGGTGAACGTTCGTCCAGGAGACGGGCCTTGCGGACGCTGTTCGCCACCTCGCGGTCGAGTTCCGAACCGATCTCCCGGCCCGCGAGCCGGCCGTACGTCGTGGTGTCGGAGGCGGTGAGCAGGACCCGGATGATCCGTACGTCCGCACCCATCGCATGCTCGAACATCGCCGCCGACTCCGGCAGCACGCTCACCGTGTTCGTATAGATCAGGCGCCGGTGGCCGAGGTCCGCGAAGTTGGACCAGACCGCCGTCAGGTTGCGCTCGGTGATTCCCGCCCGGTGCGGATCGCCCTCCGGCGCCGGATGGACCTGGCCCATCAGATCGCCCTCCACCACCGCGTGCGCCGCCTCGACGGCCCGCAGCTGCGCCGAGACCTCCCAGGCCACCGTCGACTTGCCTACGCCCGCGCGCCCGCCGATGAGCAGTACCTCTGCGTGATCCATGTCGGCAGGGTGCCAGCCCATGGGGTCTCCCGTGATCCGATTGCGCGGGCGCGCCGGGCGGGGCCGCCCGAACGCGCCCGCCCGAGCCGCGCGGCATACCGCGTACGGAGTACGGCGGACGGACGCCGTACGCCGCAAGGAGGCGGGAGAGTTCCGCCCTGGCGGCTGCCCTCACACGGCGAACGCCCGCTTAGAGTCGGAACCATGGAGAGCCCTGATGCGCGTACGTCCCGGTGGTGGCGACCGCCTCCCCGTAAACGCGGCCGATGGGCCGCGGCACTCGCGGTGCTCGTCGTGCTGGCCGGTGCGGGGGTCTGGACCGCCGCGGCCGACGACGGCGGGCCCGCCGTGCACCGCCAGGACCGGATGATGCGGATCGACGGGGTGTCCATCGACACCTCGTACTTCACCACCGGGGGCACGGAACGCCGGCCGGCCGTGCTCATCGGGCACGGGTTCGGCGGCGGCAAGAACGACGTGCGGGCGCAGGCCGAGCAGCTGGCCGGTGCCGGGTACGCCGTGCTGACCTGGTCCGCCCGCGGGTTCGGGAAGTCGGGCGGAAAGATCTCGCTCAACGCCCCCGACCGCGAGGTCGAGGACGTGTCCCGGCTGATCGACTGGCTGGCGGACCGGCCCGAGGTGGAGCTCGACGCAAAGGGCGACCCGCGGGTCGGGGTCACCGGGGCCTCCTACGGCGGAGCCGTCTCGCTCCTCGCCGCCGGGTACGACAAGCGCGTCGACGCCATCGCACCGCAGATCACCTACTGGAACCTGGCCGACGCGCTGTTCCCCGACGGGGTCTTCAAGAAGCTCTGGGCCGGAATCTTCATCACCACCGGCGGCGGCTGCCAGAAGTTCGAGCAGCGGCTCTGCGCGATGTACGAACGGGTCGCCGCCGACGGAAGGCCGGACGCCGCCGCGCGTGCGCTGCTGAGTGAGCGTTCCCCGAGCGCCGTCGCCGACCGCATCAAGGTTCCCGCGCTCATCGTCCAGGGTCAGAGCGACTCCCTCTTTCCGCTCGGCCAGGCCGACGCCATGGCCAGGGCGATCAGCGGCAACGGCGCACCGGTCGCCGTCGACTGGATCGCCGGCGGGCACGACAGCGGTGAGACGGAGACCGACCGGGTGCGGCAGCGGATCGCCGGTTGGTTCGACCGTTACCTGAAGGGCGACAAGGGTGCCGACACCGGCCCGGGATTCCGCGTCACCCGGACCGGCGGCGTCGACTCCACCGACGGGGCGGTACTCACCCGAGGGGCCACCAGCGATACGTACCCGGGGCTGACCGGCGGCGGTGAGACCTTCGACCTCGGGCATCGGACCCGGACGTTCCGTAACCCTGCCGGGGCCAACCCGCCCGCCGTCTCCGCCGTTCCCGGCATCGGCGGCGGTCTCTCCCGGCTGTCCTCCCTCGGCGTCGGCCTCTCGATCGACTTCCCCGGACAGTTCGCCCGCTTCGACTCGGCCCCGCTGGACACGTCCCTGCGCGTCACCGGTTCCCCGACCGTGCGGGTCCGCGTCGACGCGGGGCGCGGCGACGCCGTGCTGTTCGGCAAGGTGTACGACGTGTCGCCGGACGGCAGGCAGCAGGTGCTGCCCTCCCAGCTGGTCGCACCCTTCCGGATCACCCCGGACCGACAGGGCGGACCCGTGACCCTGACCCTGCCCGCCATCGACCACTCGTTCGACGCGGGACACCGGCTCCGCCTGGTCCTCTCCGCCACCGACCTCGGCTACGCCTCACCGGCCGAGCCGACGACGTACAAGGTCACCACCCTCGGCCCGCTGACCGTCCCCACCGTCCCCGCGCTGAGGACCGCGCCGGCCACCCTGCCCTGGTGGACCTGGGGGCTCCCGGCCGCCGCCCTCGTGATCGCCGCCCTGCTGCTGCTCACCGCCCGCCGCCGCACCGCCACCCCCGCACCCGATCCGGCACTCGCCGAGGTTCCCCTCCAGATCACCGGCCTGTCGAAGAAGTACGTCAGTTCCGCCGGCCTTCCCCGAGCTCTCAGCTTCGTTCGAGCAGGGGAGGCCCCATTCGCCGTGAAGGAACTGTCCTTCCGGGTCGAGAAGGGACAGGTGCTCGGGCTCCTCGGACCCAACGGCGCGGGCAAGACCACGACCCTGCGCATGCTGATGGGCCTCATCACGCCCGACGACGGCGAGATCCGCGTCTTCGGGCAGGCCATCCGGCCGGGCGCGCCCGTGCTGTCGCGCGTCGGTTCGTTCGTCGAGGGCGCAGGCTTCCTGCCGCACCTGTCCGGACGCGCCAACCTGGAGCTGTACTGGCAGGCCACGGGGCGCCCCGCCGAGGACGCGCACATCGAGGAGGCCCTGGAGATCGCCGGTCTCGGCGACGCCCTGGCCCGTGCCGTCCGTACGTACTCGCAGGGCATGCGGCAACGGCTCGCCATCGCCCAGGCCATGCTCGGCCTGCCGGACCTGCTCATCCTCGACGAACCGACCAATGGACTCGACCCGCCCCAGATCCGGGAGATGCGCGACGTGATGATCCGGTACGCGGCCGGGGGCCGGACCGTCATCGTCTCCAGCCACCTCCTGTCCGAGGTCGAACAGTCCTGCACCCACCTCGTGGTCATGGACCGCGGCCGGCTCGTCCAGGCGGGGCCCGTCGCCGAGATCACCGGCTCCGGCGACATGCTGCTCGTCACCAGCGCGCAGGACGTGGCCGAACCCCTCGTGGAGAAGGTGGCGGCGCTGCCGGGGATCGGCTCGGCCGTCCGTACGGACGGCGGACGCGGGCTGCTCGTCCGGCTCGACGGAGCCACCTCGTCCGAGCTGATCGCCGAACTGGTCCGGCTGGACGTGCCCTTGACCGGTGTCGGCCCCCACCGCCGCCTGGAGGACGCGTTCCTCACCCTGATCTCCGGAGGCTCCGCATGAGTGCCGCAGCCGATCCCACCGAAGCCGCCGGGGCCCCGGGCTACCGCGCCCGGCGCACCCTGCCGCTGCGCGTCGAGGCGGTACGTCAGCTGCGCAGGCGCCGCACCCTGCTCATGGGCGGGGTCCTGGCCGCGCTGCCGTTCATCCTGATCGCCGCGTTCGCGATCGGCGGCACGCCGTCCTCACGGGGCGGCGGCGACCGGATCACGCTGATGGACACCGCGACCGCGTCCGCCGCGAACTTCGCCGCGACCTGTCTGTTCGTCTCCGCCGGGTTCCTGCTCGTCGTACCGGTGGCACTGTTCTGCGGGGACACCGTCGCCTCCGAGGCCAGTTGGTCGTCGCTGCGCTACCTGCTGGCGGCGCCCGTGCCACGGGCCAGACTGCTGTGGAGCAAGCTCGTCGTGGCGCTCGGCTTCAGCCTGGCCGCGATGGTGCTGCTGCCGCTGGTCGCACTGGCCGCGGGAGCCGCCGCGTACGGATGGGGGCCGCTCGAACTACCCACCGGCGGCGTGCTCGCGACCTCGGCCACCGTGCCGCGTCTCGTCCTCGTCGTCGCGTTCGTCTTCGTCTCCCAACTCGTCACCGCCGGGCTGGCGTTCTGGCTGTCGACGAAGACCGACGCCCCGCTGGGCGCGGTCGGCGGCGCGGTCGGACTGACCATCGTCGGCAATGTGCTGGACGCCGTCACCGCGCTCGGCTCCTGGCGCGAATTCCTCCCCGCGCACTGGCAGTTCGCCTGGGCGGACGCGCTCCAGCCCGATCTGGAATGGGGCGGCATGGCGAAGGGCGCGGCGATCTCGGTGACGTATGCCCTGATCCTGTTCGCCTTCGCCTTCCGGGGGTTCAGTCGTAAGGACATCGTGTCCTGAGCTGGACATTCCGCCGATTCCCCGGTCTCCGTTGCCGCATCGAGATTCATCCGCAACGTCCTCGTCTGCTCCTCGGCACCGTCTCGCACGTCACATTCACAAGTGCCGACACGACGACGTTGGGGGCCGGGCATGGAACGCCGGACCGGGAAGTACGAGGTGAAGTACGTACGGACATGGCAACGGGCACTCGGTGGGCTGCTGGTGGGCGGGGCGCAGTCATCCTCGAACGCATCGGCACCGCCCGCCGCGAGTACGGCCCCACCCTCTTCGGCGTCGGTGTGGGCGGTCGCCGACGAGGACTTCCGCAACGACCGCGCCGACGGGGAGAGGTCGGCCCCGGTCACACGGTGACCGCGCTCTACGCCGTGCGCCTCAGGGACGGCGCCGACGGGCATGTGGCCACCGCGACCGTGCGCCGGCTGGACCCCGAAACCCGGGCACCGCACGAGCAGACGGGTTCGGTCGGGACGGACGCGATCGGGGGGCCGCTGTGGGACGACGTCGGCAAACGGCTCCAAGTGACCGCGGTAGCCGCCTACTTCGCCGACGCACTGCGTGGCGGCAGGCTGCCGGGCGCGCCCGGCCTCGGAGAACTCGCCACGCGGGCGGACGGGCTGGCATCCGCGGCCGAGGACGATTCGGTACGGAGGCCGGCGACCGCGATCGGACAGACGGACCGGCTGAAGGGCGGCATGGACGGCGACGGGTCCGGTGGCGCGCAGGAGGGCGAGATGGACTGACCGGGGGAGCCGGGAGGAGTTGCCGGCCCGCCGAACGGCCTCGTGGACCGGGGAACGGCCCCCGGGAGCGGCGCCGGTCGCACAGACCTGCGAAAGTCGGCTGTGCGGCCTGCTCACCGACGCCATGATGGGCACCATGTCCTCCCTGTTCCTGGCGCTCGCCGTGATCACGACCGGCCTCTACGCCGGATTCCTGCTGACGTTCCTGATCGCGATCATGCCCGGCATCGCGGTACTGCCCGACGAGCGGTTCACGGCCGCGATGCGCCGCTTCAACGAGAAGGTGCCCGGTCCGGTCTTCCTGGTCCTCTTCCTCGGTGTGATCGCCTTCCCGGCCGCCGCGGCCGTCGTCGGGGACGGCGGCCGCGGCCGACTGCTCGCCATGGCGGCGCTGGCCTGCGCGGTCGGCAGTCACCTGATCACGATCGCCGGGAACATCCCGTTGAACAAACGGCTCGCGGAGTCCGAGGGCGGTGACGACAGCGCGGCCCGCGCGGCGTTCGAGTCCCGCTGGAACAGCCTCCACCGTATCCGGACGGTCCTGTCCCTGGCCGCGTTCGCGCTGCTGGCCGTGGCCGCCGCGTAGGACAGGGCCCCGCAAAGGACGGCGGGCCGGTTCCCTCCGGTGAAGGAACCGGCCCGCCGTGCGCCATGCGAGGTGGAAGACCTCGGTCGGCGGGACCATCGCCTCGTCAGCCTCGTCAGCCTCGTCAGCCTCGTCAGCCTCGTCAGCTTCGTCCGCCGCCGGCTGCAGAAAGCAGACGCGCTGCATCGTGTGGGCCCCTGTGTCCGCTCAGAAGTTGAACGTGTCGATGTTCTTCCGGTCGAAGACGGTCGGCTCGCCGAGGATGACCTCACCGTTCTTGCCGATCGTGTACTCACCGAGCTTTCCGGCCTTGAACTTCTCGCCCTCCGCGCCGCTGATCTGCCCCGACGCCAGCGCGGCGGCGGCGTACGAACCGAGATAACCCAGCTCCTGCGGGTTCCACAGCGAGAACTGCTCGACGGTGCCGTCCTTGACGTACTTGCGCATCTGGTTCGGTGTGCCCAGCCCGTTCAGCACGACCTTGCCCTTGTACGAGGAGTCGCTCAGGTAGCGGGCGGCGGCGGCGATGCCGACGGTGGTCGGCGAGATGATGCCCTTGAGGTCCGGGTACGCCTGCATCAGGCCCTGTGTCTGCTGGAACGACTTCTGGTCCGCGTCGTCCCCGTACGCCACCTTCACCAGCCGCATGTCCTTGTACTCGGGCAGCTTCAGCTCGTCCTTCATGAACTCGATCCAGGTGTTCTGGTTCGTGGCGTTCTGCGTGGCCGAGAGGATCGCGACCTTTCCCTTGTAGCCGATCTGTGCACCGAGGTGCTGGACCAGGCTGCGGCCGATGTCCTCCGAGCTCGCCTGGTTGATGAAGAGCTGGCGGCAGTCCTTCGCCGTGTCGGAGTCGTACGCGACGACCTTGATGCCCTTGCGCATGGCCTGCTTCAGCGGGCCGCACACCGCGTTCGGGTCGTTGGCCGCGACCAGGATCGCGTCCTGGCGCTGCTGGATCAGCGTGTTGATGTAACTGACCTGCGAGGAGGCGCTGGCGTCGGACGGGCCGACCTCCTTGCCCGTCCCGCCGTACTCCCCGGCGGCCGCGATGCCCGCGTCGTCGACGATCTTCTCGTACGGGTTGTTGATCTGCTTGGGCAGGAAGGCGAGCTTCAGACCCTTCTTCAGCGGCGCGTTCGGGTCCGCCCTCGCCGTGGTCCCGGCCTGAGCGGAGTCCTTGCCCGCGCTGTCCTTCGTCGTGCCGGAACAGGCGCAGAGCGCGAGAGCGAGCGAGACGGCGGTGGCGGCGGTCGCGACGGCGCGGCGCCCGGCGGCATTGCGGAGCATCATGGCGGCGATGTGCCTTTCGAAGAGGTACGGGGGCTCTCGGAGAGGTGCGGGGCTTTCGGAGAGGTGCGGGGAGAGGAACGAGGGGGTCAGGACCGCGCGTTCGCGGCGCGCCGGTGCCGTCGTTCGATGACGGAGGCGATCACCCGGGGCGTGAGGACGGACGCCACGAGCAGCAGACCGGTCACGATCACCTGCACCTCGTTGGCCACGTCATTGAGCGTCAGCAGGTTCTTCAGGATTCCGATCAGCAGCACCCCGGCGACCGCGCCGAAGAGCGTTCCCTTTCCGCCGTCGAAGTCGATGCCGCCGAGCAGCACGGAAGCGATGACGAGCATTTCGAATCCGAGACCGTTGTCGGCGCGGGCACTGCCGTACCGGAGGGCGAAGACGACACCGGTGAACGAGGCGAACAGCCCGGCCACGACGAACAGGAGCAGCTTGATCCGCTTGACCCTGATGCCCGCGAAGTACGCCGCCTCCTCCTGGGCGCCGATCGCGAACAGCGAACGGCCCGGCCCCGTGGCGTGCAGCACGATCGCCGTGATCACCGCGAGGACGATGAACAGCACGACGGGGTAGGTCAGGAAGGTGCCCGGCACGGTGGTGGTGTCGACGGCCCAGTCCGTGTACTTCTGCGGGAAGTCGGTCACCGCGTCGCTGCCGAGCGCCACCGACGCCAGACCGCGGTAGAGGGCCAGGGTGCCGATGGTGACGGCCAGCGACGGCAGCCCCACCCGGGTGACCAGCCAGCCGTTGAGCAGCCCTCCCGCCGCGCCCACCAGCAGCACGAGGGGCACGATCGCCTCGAACGCCCAGCCCGCGTTCCACAACGCACCGGTGAGCGCGCTGCCCAGGCCCAGCATGGAGGCGACGGACAGATCGACCTGACCGGCGACGACGAGCAGCGTCATCGGCAGGGCGAGCACGGCGACTTCGACGATGTCGTTCAAGGCGAAGGCGAGATTGCCCGCGGAGCCGAAGCCGTCCGTGGAGCCGAGTCCGATGACGAAGACCGCCACCAGGAGCACCCCGACCGCGGTGTCCCAGCGCAGTGCGGCACTTCGCAACGGACCGCCCCCGGTCCTCGGCTTCCTCGCGGCCCCCGGCCCGGCGGGCACCGCCTCTTGCGTCTCAGGCGCCGTTCCCATGGCGGGCGCTCCTCTTCCTCAGGGCGGCGGTCATCCGCAGGTTGACGATCCGGTCGACGCCGATGGCCAGCAGGAGCAGCGCACCGGTGATGGCGCCCTGCCAGAAGGCGTCGACCTTCAGGACGATCAGGACGCTGCCGATGGTGGTGAGCAGCAGGGCGCCCAGCGCCGCGCCCCAGACCGTTCCCGTGCCGCCGGTGATGGCGACGCCGCCGACGACGACGGCACTGACGACGGTCAACTCCCAGCCGTGCGCGTTGTCCGCGACGACCGTGCCGAAACGGGCCAGCCACAGGGCGCCGGCGAAGCCGGCGACGGCCCCGGAGAAGGCGTACGCGGCCAGGATCCGACGGCGGATCGGCACCCCGGCGAGCAGGGCGGCCTCCGGGTTCGAACCGATCGCGTACAGCTCCCGGCCGGAGCGGTAGCCGCGCAGGAAGTACGCGGTCGCGGCGAGCAGCACCAAGGCGATCAGGGGCAGATACGGTATCCCGATGACGCCGACGCTGCCGCTGCCGAACCCCAGGATCTGGTCCGGCACATCGGCGGCGCCGATCTGGTCGCCCTGGGCCCACCAGTAGTCGATGCCCTGAATGATGTAGAGCATGCCCAGCGTCACGACGAGCGCCGGGACCCTGCCGAAGCTGACCAGAGCGCCGGAGACGAGTCCGCAGACCACGCCGATGGCGACGCCGAGCAGCATCACGGTGAGCACGCCGTGGTCCGTCCCGGCGACGAACTTCCCGCAGGCGAAGGCGGAGAGGCCGACGACGGAGCCGACCGACAGATCGATGTTGCGGGTGATGACGACGGCCGACTGGCCGACCGCGAGCAGCACCAGGATCGAGGCGTTGAGCAACAGGTCCTTGATGCCCTGGTCGGACAGGAAGCGCGGGTTGGCGAGGTACGTTCCCAGGACGAGCAGGACCAGCGCCCCGGCGATGGAGAACTCACGGGCCCGGAAGACCGCGTCCACGAGCGAGGCGGCGCTGCGGGCCGGGGCCTCGGCGCGGCTGTCCCGCGGGGATTCGACGGTGGTGGTCATGCCGCCGTCCTCCCGCCCACGCCGGTCGCCGCTGCCATGACCGTCTCCTCGGTGGCGCCCCCGCGCGGGAGTTCGGCCACGAGCCGGCCCTCGCGCATCACGAGCACCCGGTCGGCCATCCCGATCACCTCGGGCAGATCGGAGGAGATCATCAGCACCGCGAGCCCGTCGGCGGCCAACGAGGAGAGCAGCCGGTGCACTTCGGCCTTGGTGCCGACATCGATGCCACGGGTCGGCTCGTCGACGATGAGGACGGACGGTTCGGTCGCGAGCCACTTGGCGAGCACGACCTTCTGCTGGTTGCCGCCGGACAGTACGCCGACCGCGTCGGCCAGCCGGCTGTACTTCAACTGGAGGCGTACGGCCCAGTCGGCGGCCCTCTCGTGTTCCAGGGCACGGCGGACGAGGCCGCCCCTGCGGAGCTCGCCGAGGCCGGTGAGCCCGATGTTGCGTTCGATGGACAGCTCCATGACCAGCCCGCGCTGACGACGGTCCTCGGGCACGAGCGCGAGTCCGGCGGCCATCGCTGCGGCCGGCGACCCCGGCCGCAGCACGGTGCCGGCCACTCGCACCTCCCCGGCGTCCGCCCGGTCGACGCCGAAGACCGCCTGGGCGACCTCGGTCCTGCCGGCACCGACGAGCCCGGCGAGCGCGACGATCTCGCCACGCCGGACCTCGAACGACACATCGCGGAAGACACCTTCGCGGGTCAGGCGGCCGACGGACAGGGCGACGTCGCCGACCGCCGCGTCCTGCTTCGGATAGAGGTCCTCCAGATCGCGTCCGACCATCCGTCGCACCAGATCGTCCTCGGTGAGTCCGGTCAGCGGTCCGGAGGAGATCAGATGGCCGTCGCGCAGCGTCGTGACCCGCTCGCACAGCTCGAAGATCTCGTCGAGCCGGTGCGAGATGAAGAGCACGGCCGCGCCCTGGTCGCGCAGTGTCCGCACGACGGAGAAGAGCCGGGCCGTCTCGCCGCCGGTGAGCGCGGCCGTCGGCTCGTCCATGATCAGGACCCGGGCGTCGAAGGAGAGCGCCTTGGCGATCTCGACGATCTGCTGGTCGGCGATGGAGAGCCCACGGGCCGGCCGGTCGGGCGACAGTTCGACACCGAGCCGGCGCATCAGTCCCTCGGTGGCCTCGCGCACGGCGCGGTGGTCGATCCGGCCGAGTCCGCGGCGGGGCTGGCGGCCCATGAAGATGTTCTCCGCGATCGACAGGCCGGGGAAGAGCGTCGGCTCCTGGTAGATCACGGCGATCCCGGCGGCGCGGGCGTCGGCGGGCCCGTGGAAGACGACGGGCCGACCGTCGAGCAACACCTGTCCGCCGTCCGGGCGATGCACTCCGGCGAGCGTCTTGATGAGGGTGGACTTGCCCGCGCCGTTCTCTCCGGCGAGCGCGTGGACCTCGCCGGGGCGCAGGGACAGGGACACGTCCTGAAGGGCACGTACGGCACCGAAGGACTTGCTCACGTCGCTCAGCGCCAGGACCGGGGCGGCCCGGTCCGTGGCCGGGGACGGGCCCGTGGCGGGCTGGTTCATGGGTGCTCCTCAGCGGTGGGATGCGTCGGCGGGACGCGGTGGCCCCCACGCCATGAAAGGTTTCAATGAGACAGCTCGGAAGCTAGACGGGGACTGCTCATGCAGTCAATGGGTCGGTGATGAGAACTTCTCGCGGTCGAGGGTGGGGAGTGGCGCGAACGAGAGTGACATCTGAAACGATTCAGGCTTTCGACGAATACCGCTCGTCATGGCTTCGGTCACTGCGACAGCGCCCGCTCGATGCCCGCCCGGACGAAGGAGCGCGCGAGGCGCCCTCGTTGGACGCGCCACCTCGGGGAGGCCGGGCGCGGGTCGGCTCCGTAGCGCCGGCGGTGGATGTCGGCGACGACCTCTGCGGGCGCACCCGACTCGGCCAGCACTTCCAGCGCCTCCCCCTTGGTGATGAGCCGCCCCTCCCGCAGGGTCACCGATGCCCGCGCGAGGGTCAGCAGTCCGTGGTCCACCCAGACATCGCGGAGCCAGAGGGACGGCTTGGCGCTCGCCGGATACCAGTAGTCCTTGAGATCGCTCCGGATGAACTCCGCCAGCTCCTGGTCGGACACCTCCGGGACGAGCCCGGCGGGTCCCGGGCCGAACAGCGACAGCCCGCCCGTACTGAGTTCCCGTCGGCCGACCGCGGTGACCGGCCGCTCGAACAGCCGCCCCTGTGCCCAGGTCACATGGTCGCGTCCCACCTCCGGGAGCATCGAACGCACCACGTAGGAGCAGTGCAGCAGCGAGGCCCCCGGCACATCCGCGATCAAGGTGCGGTGCAGAAGCCCGAGTTGCCGCCTCTGGGAGTCGCTGACCGCCGACGCCACGAGGGCCACGAGGTCGAGGTCGCTGCGTCCGTGCCGATAGTCCCCCAACGCCAGGGACCCGTGCACCCAGACCGCCTCCAGGGGCACGACACGACCGGCGTCGGCGATGAAGCGGTCCAGAAGCGGCCCGGCGGGCCGTTCCTCGTCGGCGTCCATGGAACCGACTATGGCACGGGGCACCCGGTGGCGCGGGGGTTACGGACGATCGGCTCGGCACGCACCCACCGGAACCGTCGGAGCAGGAGATCACGGGCGGGTTCGGTCGTGGCACACCTCCTTCTTCGCACGGTTGCAGCCGCCGGTCGCGTTCCTCAGTGGTCCGGCACCGGGTTCGCGCGTCAACTCCCATGAGGTGGAGGAGCTGTGACGGTCCATGCCGAGAACGCAACCCTCGGCCGTGCACGCCGGTCTGAGTCTGCACAGTGCCCGGTGCCCGGCGCACCGCACACCCCCCAACTCCGAACGAACGAAGGAGTCCACGTGGCACACCGTGCTCTCGGATCCACCGTGGCCCTCGCCATCACCGTGGCGACCGCCGTGATCACCCTCCCCACCGCCCAGGCATCGACGCCCGCCCCCGTCACGGCCTCGGCGTCCCCCGCGGGGGCCGTGCCCACCCCGGCCCCGCGACGCGACGACTTCAACGGCGACGGCTACCCGGACGTGGCGTTCACCGCGCCCGGTGCCACCGTCGGCGGGAAGGCCGGAGCCGGGTACGTGGGTGTGGTGTACGGCTCCAAGGCCGGTCTGCAGACCTCCACCAAGCAGGTCTTCACCCAGGACTCGCCCGGAATCCCGGACACCGCCGAGGCCGGTGACGCGTTCGGCAGCTCGATGGTCTCCGCGGACCTGGACCGGGACGGGTACAGCGACCTCGTGGTCGGCGCCGGGACCGAGAAGGTCGGCACGGCCGACGCCGCCGGTTCGCTCACCGTGATCTGGGGCGGCCCGCAGGGGCTGTCCGGTGGCGCGACCCTGCTGACCGGCGACGAGCGGTACGCGGGGATCGGCGCCAAGACCGTCGTCGGCGACTTCGACGGCGACGGAGCCATGGACATCGTCACCCTCGGCATGGGCGACCTGCACGTCCTGTCCGGCCCGTTCAAGCGCGACGGCAGCGCCGCGGCCCCCGTCCGGGTGATCCGGGACATGGACGATCTGCGCCATCTCGACTTCGCCGCAGGCGACTTCAACGGCGACGGCCGCGACGACCTGGCCGCCGTCGTCCACGACGGCGACGAGTTCGACGCCCGGCGCATCCTCATCCGCAACGGCGGAGCCAAGGGCCTCGCCGAGAAGTACACCGTCGTCAACCGGCCGAACGGCTTCCGTCTCCAGGGCGGCGAGACCATAGCGGCCGGACAGATCAACGGAGACAAGTACGCCGACCTCGTCGTGGGCCGCACGATCGAGGGCTACGACAGCGACCTGGACTATCCGCTCGCCCTCGGCGGCATGATCACCTACGTACCGGGCAGCGCCACCGGCCCACGGGGCGACCGGGCCAAGGTCTTCAACCAGGACACCGCCGGAGTCCCCGGTGCCGCCGAAGTCCACGACGGGTTCGGCGCGTCACTGTCGATCGGCGACGTGAACGGCGACGGCTACGGCGACATCGCCGTCGGCGTCCCCTACGAGGACCTGGGCAGGACGAAGAACGCCGGCTCCGTCCTGGTCCTGCCCGGCACCGCGTCCGGCCCCACCGGGAAGGGCACCGTGGGCTTCAACCAGGACACGCCGAGCGTCCCCGGCGTGGCGGAGGCGAACGACCAGTTCGGCGGAGCCGTCAAGCTGGTCGACGCCAACCGCGACGGCCGCGCCGAACTGGTCGTCGGCGCCCCCGGTGAGAACGCGGACGCGGGCTCCCTGTGGGTCTTCCCGGCCACCGCCTCCGGTGTGACGGCCAAGGGCTCGTTCACCTTCGGTCATGGCGCGCTGGGCACGGTGGCGAAGGCCGCGAAGCTGGGCTCCTCCTTCAACCGCTGACGGCCCGGAGCCCCGTCGTCGGACCGCCGCGCACCGCGTGGCGTCCGGCGACGGGGCCCGGCCCGGCGATCCGGTCGGGGTCGTGCATGCCGATGCGGGAGAGTGCGTCGCCGCACCGGCCGCGGTGCCCGACCCGTGCCGGGGCCCGGGGGCGCCGGCACACCGTGTGCGGGCTCCGTCCTGTCCGGTTCCGCGGTTGTGACGGCTTCGGCCCTGCGATCATGGCGACGAAGGCGGAACACACGGCCGAGGGGGGCACGGTGATTTCTGAACCGGAGATGGCGGGGGAGTTCGATTCGGTCGAGACCCGCGAGGTGATGGGCGGCTTCGACCGGGAACAGGCCGGGGGACGCCGGCGGCGAAGACCGTGGCTGTGGGCGCTGGGCGGCGCGGTGACGGCGTCGGCCCTCTGGGGGGCGGCGCTCTTCCTGCACGGCCCGGGCGATCGAGAGCCCGACACGCACGGATACCGGCTGGACCGGGACCCCTGCCCGTCCCTGCGGCTGAAGTCGATCGGCGCGGCGATCGCACCGAGGGAGCGCACCACCGTGGCCGACTCGGCGATGTTGCACCATGCCGTCCTCGACCAGACCCAGTGCTTCATCCCTCTTCGCTCCCGGACCCGGGGGGAGCGGGCCGGGAAGGGCTGGTCCCTCCACTACACCGTCGGAATCAAGGTGGAACTGCACAAGAAGACCGACCCCGCCCCGGAATTCGAGGCGCGGCGGCAGGTGACCGATCTCGGATTCGATCCCGGGGCGAAGCTGGAGACGGTTCCGGACCTCGGCGACAAGGCGTATCTGCTGACCGGGGACGACAGCGACGCGGAGCTGCGGGTGCTGGAGGGCGGAGCGGTCTTCTCGCTGAGCCTCTCCTCCTTCACGCAGTACCTGGGCGACGGCCCCGGCGAGGACGACGGCGAGGGCACGGCCGTCGGCGGTCCGGACAACACGGACCTTTCCCCGTACCAGTCGGCCATGATCAGTGACATGCGCGACCTGATGTCGAGCCTCAAGCGCTGAATCCGAGGCCGAACCCCGGGCGGACCACACCCTCACCGGCACGTCCGCAACGCCTTACGCCACCACTACGCCAAGCTCGCTAACGTGCCTCCGGCCGCGAGAAAAAAGGCCCTCCGGGCGGAGGGCCTCGTAGTCGTACGGGCAGAGCGCCCCCGGCAGGACTCGAACCTGCGGCCAAGCGCTTAGAAGGCGCCTGCTCTATCCACTGAGCTACGGGGGCCGGATGGTGGCCTCGGCGGCCTGGAGCCCTGAGGCCGGCCGGTCGGTGACCTGCCGGGACAAGGATAGGGCTCCGATCGCCTCGACCCGGTTGCTTCACCTGCGTGGCACGATGTGGAGGTTCGGTGAAGCGAACCGATAATCGCAGGTGGGTGGGATTCGCGCATCGCTTTTGACGCCTCGCGCCCCGGGTGTTGTGCACTCGTTATGCCTGCGCCCCACTCGTCCCCTCTGTCCGGACTCCGCCCCAGGGGGAGAACCGGCGCGCAGAGGCGGCTATACGCTTCAAAAAGGCTTCAAAATTGGGCATTCTTCGCATGTGGTGACCTTGGACGTACGGCCTCAGCTCATCGACGCACTTTCCGCCCTGCGCGACCGTGTCGCTGCCGTGCGTCTTCCACTTCCGCTGCCGGGAGCCCCACGCGCTCGCCTGACCCGGAGCGAGCTGCTCGCCCAGCTCGACGACTATCTGCTTCCCCGGCTCAGGGATCCTGAAGCGCCCCTGCTCGCGGTCATCGGCGGCTCCACCGGGGCCGGGAAGTCGACGCTCGTCAATTCGCTGGTGGGACGGCCGGTCAGCGAGGCCGGGGTGCTGCGGCCGACCACGCGGACACCTGTGCTCGTCTGCCATCCGGACGATCACCACTGGTTCGCCGGAGGTCGCGTGCTGCCGCAGCTCACCCGGGTCTGGCTGCCGCCGGAGGAGCCGGGGGCGCAGGGCCGACGCGACGAGCTGGACGCCCTCGACGGATTCGACGGGAGCGGCGACGAGGACGGAACCGTGCTGCGCGTCGAGACCGCCGCCGGGTTGCCGCGCGGGCTCGCGCTGCTCGACGCGCCCGATATCGACTCGCTCGTGGTGCGCAACCGGATGCTGGCCGCCGAGCTGATCTCCGCCGCTGACGTGTGGGTCATGGTGACCACGGCCTCCCGGTACGCGGACGCGGTGCCGTGGCATCTGCTGCGTACCGCCAAGGAGTACGACGCCTCGCTCGTCACCGTCCTCGACCGGGTGCCGCACCAGGTGATCGGCGAGGTCTCGCGGCAGTACGGGGCGCTGCTCACCAAGGCGGGCCTCGGTGAGGTGCCGCGCTTCACCATTCCCGAACTGCCCGAATCGGCCGGCGGCGGCAGCGGGCTGCTTCCCACCACCGCGGTCGCCCCGTTGCGGGCCTGGCTCACCCACCGCGCCCAGGACCCGGCGGCGCGCCAGCAGGCGGTCGGGCGCACGGCGGCCGGGGTGATCGCCTCGCTGGACGTGCGGATGCCCGCGCTGGCCGGGGCCGTCGCGGCGCAGCACGCGGCCGCCGTGCGGCTGACCGGTGTGGTCGAGGACGCGTACCGCACGGAGGGCGCCCGGGTCCGGCGGCGCCTGGCGAACGGCGGTGTGCTCGCCGGGGACGCCCGCACCCGCTGGCGCGGATACCCGCTGTACAGCACCTCCGAGGAACTCCTCGAAGCGCTGGTGGAGAGTCTCGCCGCGCTTCTGCAGTGCGCCGTGGCAGCCGCCGACGAACAGATCCGCACGACCTGGCGGCGCGAGCCCGCAGCCGGGGTCTTCGGTTTCGAGGACGTCGGCCGGGAGGCCGGGGGGTGGGGGCCCGCCGAGGACATCCGGGGCCGGATCGCCATGGCCGTACGACGCTGGTGGCGGGTGCTGGAGGAACTCGCCGAGGAGGAGGTGCGCCGACTCGAACGCAACGCCGCGCCGGACGCCGGGACCGTGACGGCGCTGCTGGCCGCCGCGCTGCTCGGCGGCCGGCGCACCCGCGGCGCCGGCGAACAGCTTGCCGAACGGATCGGTGCCCAGGGTGCGCTGCGGCTGCGCGACAAGGGCGGCGCCCTGCTCACCGACTGCCTCGACCGGGTGCTGGACGGCGAGCGCGACCGGCGGCTCGCGCCGCTCGACGCACTCGACGTGGCGCCGGAGCCGCAGGCCGAACTGATCGCCGCCCTGTCCGTACTGCAGAAGGAGAGGTGGCAGTGATGACTGCCGTCATTGACGAGGGGCCCGGCCGGGGCGAGTGTCCCGCTTCCCACGAGGACCGCGAGCAGGACGGCCCCGCCCGGGGCCGGGCGCCTCAGGCGCGCGGCGACTGGAACGACGGGCTCATCGCCCGGCGCGCGGCCGTCAGGGCGGCGGACCCCGAGCCCGGCGCCGCCCCGGACGACGACGTGCGTGCCCCGCAGGTCGAGGCGTACGTACCCTCCGGCGGTCCGCTCGGGCCGCGGCTCGACGCGCTGCGTGAACTCGTCGGACTGTCCAGGGCCAGGCTCGACCGGGCCACCCTCGCCGAAGCGGGGCGCGTGCTCGACGAAGCGGCGGCCCGTCGGCGGCTCTCCTCCCGGCACACCGTCGTCGCCATCGCCGGAGCGACCGGCAGCGGCAAGTCGACGCTCTTCAACTCCCTCGCGGGCACCCAGATCTCCGAAACCGGGCTGCGCAGGCCGACCACCGCCGCCCCCATCGCCTGCTCCTGGACCGACGGGGCCGCCGGACTGCTGGACCGGCTCGCCATCCCCGGACGGCTCCGGCGCAGGCCGCTGCAGGGCGGTCCGGACGCCGACGAGGCGCTCCAGGGGCTCGTCCTCGTCGACCTGCCCGACCATGACTCGGCGGCGACCGGACACCGTGATCAGGTCGACCGGGTGCTCGCGCTGGTCGATGCGGTGATCTGGGTCGTCGACCCGGAGAAGTACGCGGACGCGGCCCTGCACGAGCGCTACTTGCGGCCGCTCGCCGGGCACGCCGAGATCACCTTCGTCGTCCTCAACCAGATCGACCGGCTGCCCGGCGACGCCGCCGACCAGGTACTCGACGATCTGCGCCGACTGCTCGACGAGGACGGCATTGCGCTCGGGGAGCACGGCGAACCGGGCGCCACCGTCATGCCCCTGTCCGCGCTCACCGGCGAAGGCATGGGCGAACTGCGCGCGGTGCTCGGCCGGTTCGTGCAGGAGCGCACGGCCGCCGCACGCAGGCTCTCCGCGGACGTGGACGCCGCAGCGGCCCGGCTGCGTCCGGTGTACGTCGCCGAGGGGCGCCCCGGTCTGGGCGAACGTGCCCGCGAGGAGTTCGCCGACCGGCTCGCGGAAGCCGTCGGAGCGGGCGCGGCGGGTCAGGCGGCCGAGCGCGAATGGCGCAGGAACGCCGGACGGGCCTGCGGCACGCCGTGGTTGCGGCTGTGGCGCTGGTACGAGGCCACCCGGCGGCCGGGGGGTCTGGAGTGCCCGGCGCGGCCCGCGCCCCCCGAGGAACAGCTCACCGCCCGGCAACGCGTCGAACAGGCGGTGCGGACGGTGGCGGACGGGGCCGCCGACGGACTGCCCGGTCCCTGGGCCCAGGCGGTCCGCGAGGCCGCGGTGAACGGTGCCGAGGGACTGCCGGAGGCGCTCGACGAGCTGGCGGAGAGGACCGGCGCCGTGGACGGGCGCGGGCGGCCGACGGGCGATGCCGGTGAGGCGGGCGGCGTGCGCGGTGCGGCGGGTCCGGGTGGTTCGACGGTCGTGGCGACCGGGGTGGCCGGGGCCTCCGGCGTGGCGCACAGCGGCCGCGTGGGCGGGAGGCCGCCGCGGCCCAGGTGGTGGCCCGCCGCCGTGCTGGCACAGGCATCGATGACACTGCTGCAGATCTTCGGCGGGCTCTGGCTGGTCGGCCAGATCGTCGGGGTACTCGCACCCGGGTTCCTCACGCCCGCCCTGGTGATGCTGGCTGGGGTCGTCGGAGGCCCGCTGGTGGAGTGGTCGTGCGCGGTCGCGGCCCGGGGGCCCGCGCGACGGTACGGACAGGAGGCCGAGCGGCAACTGCGCGAGGCGGCGGCGGCCTGCGGGCGGGCGCGGGTGCTCGATCCGGTGGCCGCGGAACTCGTGCGGTACCGCGAGGTGCGGGAGCGGTACGTGACGGTGACGGAGTTTTCCACAACCGTCCGGTAGTCCACAGGCATCAGCGGCATCTCCGCCTTCCCTTCAACCTGGTACCGGTGGCTGCGCGGGTGCGGTCGTTGGAACCGAAGGCCGAAGGGAAGGCGGAGGCATGAATGACACCCTGGTGACACTGGTGGGAAACGCGGCGACGGGCGTGGAGTTCCGGGAGACCGCGACCGGCGGAATGGCGCGATTCCGGTTCGCGGTGACACCGCGCCGTTGGGATCGCGGGAAACAGCTCTGGACGGACGGCCACACCAGCTTCTACACCGTGTGGGCCTGGCGGACCCTGGCGTCGAATCTGTCCGCTTCCGTCTCGGTCGGAGAACCGCTCGTCGTGCACGGCAGGTTGAAGGTCCGCGAGGAGGAACGGGAGGACCGGCGCCGGACGTTCGTGGACATCGAGGCGGTCGCCGTGGGACACGATCTGACACGGGGGACGGCCGCGTTCCGGCGGGTGATGAGGAGCGAGCCGGGGCCGGTGGCACGCCGGGGGAGTGTGGACGGGGCGGCGGACCGGGGCGACGGACCGGGGCGCTCGGACGAGCCGGACTGGTCGGGCGGCCCGGCGCGGGAGACACGGGAAGCGCAGGAGGTGAGCGAGGCGCGGCCGGGTGGTGCGAGCGAAGCGTCACGGGCCGAGGGGAACGAGCGGGAAGGAGGGGGCGAACAGTCCGAGCGGGTCGAGCAGCCCGAGCAGCCCGAGCAGGCCGAGCAGGCCGAGCAGGCCGAGCAGGCCGAGCAGGCCGAGCAGGCCGAGCAGGCCGAACGGGGCGGCCGACAGCGGGTGCGGCGGTCGACGGTGCGTCAGAAGCGTGGCCAGGAACTCGCGTCGGTGTCGTGACCGGAGAGGAGAGAGGCAGTGGATCTGACGGGGGGTCGGATCGGGAGGGTGTCGAGGCGCCGCGCGCGGTACCGGCGATAACGATTCCGATTCGGAATGGTTGTACGACGGTATGAGAGGGGATTGTTCATCTCTTCATCCTTAGGATTCCCCCGTACTCACGGGGTACTTGAGTCGACTGGCGAGACAGTCCCCACACGCGCATCAGGCGCGGAGGGTCTCGCCCGGAGGGGAATTCTGTGTTTTCTGCTTCTTCAGCGACCGTTTCGTCGTCCATGGAGACGACCCGTACTCCACGGCGGCGGGGCATGGCCCGGCTGGCCGCGTCGGTGGTGGCATCCGGTCTGGTCATGGCAGGCACCCTTGTCGGCGCGGGCGGCGCGGTCGCCGACGAGGCGCCGCAGCATCAAGGTGGCGCGGCTGCGGTCCTGGACGGGTTGAAGACCTACGACCGCGCCGTGCTCCACACGGACGGCAGGAACCAGCAGCTGCCCGCCGGACTCTTCGAGATGACCGTCGACGGCGGCGGCAAGCTCAAGACGTACTGCATCGACATCCACAACCCCACCCAGGACCAGGCGAAGTACCTGGAGACCCCCTGGAACCAGACCTCGCTCGGCAGCAACAAGAACGCGGGCAAGATCCGCTGGATCCTGGAGCACTCCTACCCGCAGGTCGACGACCTCGCGGCGCTCGCCGAGCAGGCCGGCACCGGACCGCTCACCGAGAAGACCGCGGCGGCGGGCACCCAGGTCGCGATCTGGCGCTACTCGGACGACGCCGATGTCGACGCGACCGACAGCCAGGCCGAGAAGCTCGCCGACTGGCTGGAGCAGAACGCCGCCGACCAGGCCGAGCCCAAGGCGTCCCTCGCCCTGGATCCGGCCGCGGTCTCCGGCAAGTCCGGTGAGCGGCTCGGCCCGGTCACCGTCCACACCAACGCGGGCCAGGTCTCCGTGACCCCGCCCGCCGACGCCGCCAGCGGTGTCAAGATCACCGACAAGGGCGGCCAGCCCGTGGCCACCGTGTCAGACGGTGCCCAGCTCTACTTCGACGTTCCGGCGGGTGCCGCCGACGGTTCGGCCTCGCTGACCGTCCAGGCCACCACGTCGGTGCCGGTCGGCCGGGCCTTCGCCGGGGTGACCAAGAGTCAGACCATGATCCTGGCCGGCTCCAGCGAGTCCACGGTCTCCGCGACCGCCAACGCGACCTGGGCCAAGCAGGGTGCGATTCCGGCCGTGTCGGCCGAGAAGAACTGCGCCAAGGGCGGCGTGGACGTCACCGCGACCAACAAGGGCGACGAGGCGTTCACCTTCGAGCTGGCCGGGGCGGAGCACACCGTCGAGGCGGGCAAGTCCGAGACCGTGACCGTCCCGGTCGCCGAGGACCAGGCGTACGACATCACGGTGACCGGCCCCGGTGGCTTCACCAAGACGTTCAAGGGCGTCCTGGACTGCAAGACCAGCGGCAGCGGCACCGGCGGCACCGGCACCGACACCCAGACCGGCGGTGACAAGCCCGCCCCGGCCACGACCGGTGGCGGCTCGACCGGCGGCTCGGGTGACCTCGCCGAGACCGGTGGCTCCAGCGCCACCCCGGTCATCGCGGGCGTCGCGATCGCCCTCGTCGTCGTCGGCGGCGGCGCGGTCTTCATGCTCCGCAAGCGCAAGACGCAGTCCTCCGCCCAGTAGTCACCGCACGGATCAGGCCGGCGATCACATCGGTGACCGCCGAGTGACGAACGGTGGGCGGACTGTCACGACGGTCCGATGACGGCCCCGGTACGCGGACGCGTACCGGGGCCGTCGCATGCCGGAATGCGGAATGCGGTGCGGGCCGGGAGACGGGACCGGGCGCACCGCGAGCCGGACTGGTTTCCATCCGGGGATGGATGTCGGCAAAGCGGGGGTGTTTCCCTCCGAGTGAGGGCACAGAACAGCCCCTCACCAGCACCTTTCCCGCTCGGCGCCTTGATGTTCCCGCCGGCGCCCAGAGGGGCCGGGCGTAGAAGTGCCGCAAGGCGTGCCTGCCGTGCTCATGGGCCGCCGCGTGGCGCCGGCCCTTGTCCGGCACCGGGCTGATGTCGTCGGCGGCGAGCGTGGGCCCCACCCGTTCAGCACAGCGCCACGAGCCCTGCTCCGGATCGCGGAACGCGGTCGTGAAGATGTCCGGAAGACGTCCAACTGATCGAAAATATGGGGCGGTTGAGACGTCCTTGGCGAACCATGGGGCTTGGAAGCGGGCCGCCGAACCTGGGGGCTGGACCGCCTTGCGCGCATCGCCACGGCGATGCCGGATGATGAGGGATGTCCGAGTGAACCTTCGAAGAACCATCGCCGTCCTGCTCGGTGCGGCGCTGTCGGTCGTCACGCTTGTGACGCCGGTCGGTGCGCAGCCGACGCAGACCGGAGTCTCGACCACCTACCAGATCAACGCACGGCACGACGGCAGTCTCGTCGACACGGCTGTGGGCGCGCCGCCGCTCAGCCAGAAGTGGTCCCGCGACCTGGGCGGGAACGTCTCCTACCCCATCGTGGCAGGCGGGCGCGTCTTCGCCACCGCTGCCTCACCGAACGGGTACGGCACCGTCCTCCACGCCATTGACGCGGCCACGGGCGAGAACGCCTGGGAGCCCGTTGACCTCGGCGGCACCTACTGGTGGTCCGCGCTCGCCTACGGGGGCGGTCGGCTCTACGCCCAGAACTACGACGGCGTGCTGACAGCGTTCAACCCGGCCACCGGGAAGGAGATCTGGACCGCCACACTGCCCGGACAGTATTCCTTCACCTCGCCGCCCACTTTCGCCGGCGGCGTGGTGTACACGGGCGGCGCCGGCTCGGGCGGCACCCTGTACGCGGTGGACGCTTCCAGCGGTGCGGTGCTCTGGACCCAGCCCGTCGCGAATGGGGACAACAGCTCGCCTGCCGTCACGGCCGACGGGGTCTACGTCTCATACGCCTGCGAGCAGACTTACGCCTTCGACCCCAAGTCGGGCAACCCGATCTGGCGCCATCGGACGGACTGCTCCGGTGGCGGGGGCCGCACCCCTGTTCTCGCCGACGGCGGTGTCTGGGTTCGCGACGATGCCGGGATGACCCCCTCGGTCCTCGACATCGCCGACGGGCAGGTCCGCGGCACTTACGAGGCCGCCGGCTGGTCGCCCGCCCCGGCCTTCGACGGTCGTCAAGGCTACTTCGTCGATGACGGTGTCCTTCAGGAGCGACACAGCCGCACCCTGGCCACTCGCTGGAAGTTCGAGGGCGACGGCCGGATCAGCACGGCGCCGATCGTCGTCAACGGCTACGTCTACGTCGGCTCCCGAACCGGTCGGCTGTGGGCGCTCAACGGCGCCACCGGTCAATCCGTATGGTCCACCGACGTCGGCGCGCCGATCAACGAGCCCGACGAGCACAACGTGTCCGAGCCGCTGACCGGTCTCGGAGCGGGCGGCGGGCTCGTGGTGGTTCCGGCCACCAACCTGCTGGTCGCGTACGGGCAGTGAGCAGCGGGGGTGGTGGCCGGTCCCGGCGACCACCCTCGGGCCCCGGCCACCGTCGACCACGCCGGTGCCTGGGGCCGTCCCCGGCCGTGCGAGGGCGCTCGTCGGCGATCGGGGGCGACAGCCAGTGACGGATCGGTTACGAACGGGTCGGCGGAGGGGCAGGTCACGGGCCCCTGATGAGACGGGTTTCCATCCCGGGATGGACGTCAGGCAAGATGGGGTGTATCTGCCCACACATCGATAGCCGGACGGTTTCTCTTGGCTGAGTACATCTACACCATGCGCAAGACGCGCAAAGCGCACGGCGACAAGGTGATCCTCGATGACGTCACCCTGAACTTCCTGCCCGGCGCGAAGATCGGTGTCGTGGGCCCCAACGGCGCCGGTAAGTCCACGGTGCTGAAGATCATGGCGGGCCTGGAGCAGCCGTCCAACGGTGACGCGTTCCTGTCGCCCGGGTTCAGCGTCGGCATCCTCATGCAGGAGCCGAAGCTCGACGAGTCGAAGACGGTCCTGGAGAACGTCCAGGACGGCGCCGCCGAGATCATGGGCAAGCTCAAGCGCTTCAACGAGGTCGCCGAGCTCATGGCGACCGACTACTCCGACGCGCTGATGGAGGAGATGGGCAAGCTCCAGGAGGACCTGGACCACGCCAATGCGTGGGACCTGGACGCCCAGCTGGAGCAGGCCATGGACGCCCTGGGCTGCCCGCCCGGCGACTGGCCGGTCGTCAACCTCTCCGGTGGCGAGAAGCGCCGCGTCGCGCTCTGCAAGCTGCTGATCGAGGCCCCCGACCTGCTCCTCCTCGACGAGCCCACCAACCACCTCGACGCCGAGTCGGTGAACTGGCTGGAGCAGCACCTCTCGAAGTACGCGGGCGCCGTGGTCGCGGTCACCCACGACCGCTACTTCCTGAACAACGTCGCCGAGTGGATCCTCGAACTCGACCGCGGCCGCGCCCTGCCCTACGAGGGCAACTACTCCACGTACCTCGACAAGAAGGCCGCCCGCCTCAAGGTCGAGGGCCGCAAGGACGAGAAGCGTGCCAAGCGGCTCAAGGAAGAGCTGGAGTGGGTCCGCTCCAACGCCAAGGGCCGGCAGACCAAGTCCAAGGCACGTCTCGCCCGTTACGAGGAGATGGCGGCCGAGGCGGACAAGATGCGGAAGCTGGACTTCGAGGAGATCCAGATCCCGCCGGGCCCGCGGCTCGGTTCCATCGTCGTCGAGGTCGAGAACCTCTCGAAGGCCTTCGGCGACAAGGTCCTCATCGACGACCTGTCGTTCACGCTGCCGCGCAACGGCATCGTCGGCGTCATCGGTCCGAACGGTGCTGGCAAGACCACGCTGTTCAAGATGATCCAGGGCCTGGAGACCCCGGACACCGGCTCCATCAAGATCGGTGACACGGTCAAGATCTCCTACGTCGACCAGTCCCGCGCCAACATCGACCCGAAGAAGACCCTCTGGGCCGTCGTCTCGGACGAGCTGGACTACATCAACGTCGGTCAGGTCGAGATGCCCTCGCGGGCGTACGTGTCCGCGTTCGGCTTCAAGGGCCCGGACCAGCAGAAGCCGGCCGGCGTCCTGTCCGGTGGTGAGCGCAACCGCCTCAACCTGGCGCTGACGCTCAAGGAGGGCGGCAACCTGCTGCTCCTCGACGAGCCCACCAACGACCTCGACGTCGAGACGCTGTCCTCGCTGGAGAACGCCCTGCTGGAGTTCCCGGGCGCCGCGGTGGTCATCTCCCACGACCGCTGGTTCCTGGACCGCGTCGCCACGCACATCCTGGCGTACGAGGGCGACTCCAGGTGGTACTGGTTCGAGGGCAACTTCGAGTCGTACGAGAAGAACAAGGTCGACCGCCTCGGCGCGGACGCGGCCCGTCCGCACCGTGCCACGTACAAGAAGCTCACGCGAGGCTGATCGTCTTGGCACGTCACATCTACAACTGCCCTCTGCGCTGGTCGGACATGGATGCCTTCGGCCACGTGAACAACGTGGTCTTCCTCCGCTATCTGGAGGAGGCGCGCATCGACTTCATGTTCCGGCTGGCGCCGGGGGACGGCTCGCCGTCCTTCTCGGGCGGGTCCGTCGTGGCCCGGCACGAGATCGACTACGTACGGCCGCTGGTCCACCGGCACGAGCCGGTGACCGTCGAGTCCTGGGTCACGAAGATCGGTGCCGCGTCGCTGACGATCGCGTACGAGATCAAGGACCCGGACCAGGTGTACGTGCGCGCCGCGACCGTCGTCGTGCCGTACAACCTGGCGGAGGAGCGGCCTCGGCGGATCTCCGCCGAGGAGAAGCTCTTCCTCCAGCAGTACCTGGCCGAGGAGCCCGCCGCAGCATGACGGTGCCCGTGAGGTCGCTGGAGTTCGCCGACACGAGGGAGGCCGCGGATCTCGCGGCCTTCCTCGGTCGGCTGATCCATTACGACCGGGCCGCCGCCGTGCGGATGCAGGCGGGCGGCGGCGCGCTGGCCGTGTTCGGCAGGCCGCCGTCGTTCGAGGTGCTGGCGATCCGGGCGGCGCGGCTGGCCGGAGCGCACGAGTTCGACGTCACGGTGTCCGCCGGTGAGCTCCTCGAATCGCTCGATGTCGAGGGCGTGGCGGCCGGCTCGGGCGCCCTGCCCGCACCGGTCACCGGGCCGCCGTGGACGGGGGTCCTGCCGCCCCGCGGTGGCTGGCACGAAGTGCCCGGCCTGCCGGACCCGGTCTCCCTGCGCACGGCGGTCACCGGGGCGGTGGCGGAGTTCCGCTCCCGCGACGAGGCATTGCCCGAGGGCCGCCGCACCCGGGCGGAGCGGGATCTGATCGGCCGCGAGATCTGGTCGCGCACCCTCGGCCCCACCGAACTTCCGCTGAGGGCTGTCCACGCCGCCCAGTCCCTGGGCTTCCTCCGCCCGGCGCCGGACTTCCCCGTCGCCCTGCTCGCGGCCGGGTCCTGGCTGCGGCTGCGTACCCCGTTCGGCTCGATCGCCCTGCGCGGTCCGGGCAGCGGACCCGGCACGCTCGCGGTGACGGTGGGCGCGGGCTGAGTCCCTGCCCGGACGCCCGGACGACCCGACGCCCGGACGACCCGACGCCCGGACGACCGGACGACAGGACGAAGGACGTCCGGACGCGCGGGGCGATCGAGCCGAACGAGAAGCGCTAGCCGGTCAGGGCCCTGTCCACCAGTCGTAGCGCGGCCGCGTCCTGGGCGTCCTGGGCCGGGTCGCCCATGCGCAGGGTGAACGTGGCGCTGGTCGCGGCCCGGGAGCCGTCCGGCGTCACCCCGCTCTCGGAGACGATCCCCAGATGGGTTCCGCCGTGGAACCAGATCCCGCCGTTGCTCCCGGCCACCGGGCGCCAGGCGATGCCCAGTCCGTAACGGACCCCCGACGCCGCACTCCAGTCCTCGGCCGCGACCGTCTCCTTCATCGCCGCCAGCTGGGCCGGGCGCAGCAGCCGGCCGCTCATCAGGGCGCGCAGGAAGACGCCGTGGTCATGGGTGGTGCTGATCACGGAGCCGTCGGCCCCGCCGCCGGACGCCGTCGTCGTGTCGGTCGGCCGGGTGCGGCCGGGGAACCAGGTGTACGCGGTGGCCGTGGGCCGGGGGACGTACGGCGAGGTTCCCGGTGTGAAGGTGTGGCGCAGGCCCAGGGGCTCGATGATCCGGTCGTGGATCTCCTGCGCCCAGGAGTTCTTGGTCACCTGCTCGATGATCAGCCCCGCCACCACGTAGTTGGTGTTGGAGTAGCCCCAGCGCCGTTCCCCGGCGGGCTGTCCGGGGTCCGGCACCCACAGGGGCGGCCGGCTCACGGCCGCCTTCAGCTGGTCCTCGGCGGGCGTGGTGCGGAACCGCGACCGGCGGTAGCCGGCCGGGGTGAACGCCTCGGCCACGTCCGGTGAGACGGCGAGATAGTCGTTCAGCCCGCTGGTCTGGCGCAGCAGATCGGCGACCGTGATCCTGCGGCCGTCGTTGCCGTTGCCCCGCACGGCGCCGGGCAGCCACCGCTCGACGGTGTCGGTGAGCGCGAGCCGCCCCTCGCCCACCAGTTGGAGGGCGAGCGTGGCCGTGAAGGTCTTGGTGTCGCTGCCGATCCGGTAGTAGGCGTCCCGGGGGACCGGGTGGTGCGGGGCCCGCAGGTCGGCGGAGCCGGCGCGGGCGGTCGTCCGGCCGTGGGCGCTCTGCACCTCGGCCAGTACGCCGGTGGCCCCGGTGGCCAGGATCGCGTCCACATCGCTCTGGAGACGGCTGCGGAGCCCGGGGGCGTGACGGGGTGCGGCGGCCGTCGCCGCCGGGCCGGACGCCGTCGTGAACAGGGCCGCCGCCGTGGCCGCCAGGCCCGTACGTCTGCTGATCAACGTTCCTCCCCGGTGCGAGGGCAGAGCAGATCGGCGGCGGGCAGTGTGCCGTCGCGCAGATAGGCGTCGACGGCTTCGTCGGCGCAGGGGACGGGGGTGAGGCCGTCGAGTCCGCGCCCGTACACCCCGTGTGAACGGATGTCCGCCGTCACCAGTCGTGAACCGGTCAGGCGGTGGTGCAGCGCCAGCGCCCCCTCGTACGGGACGTTGTTGTCGCGCCGGGCCTGGAGCATCAGGACGGGCACGTCGTTGCCGATCACCGTGGCGGGTTCGCGGGACGTGCTCGGCCAGAACGCGCACGGGGCCACCATGCCGTTGACGAGCGGACCGAAGACGGGCTGGGTGGCGCGGCTGCGCTCCATGTTCGTCCAGTACGTCTCCGGGTTCTTCGGCCAGCCACCGGCCGGCCAGCCGTTGTCGCCGCACATGAAGAGGGCCCCGCCCAGCATGCTGTCCGCCAGCTCGGGCGATGCGAGCAGTTCGAGCATGGCGGCGAGCTCCGGGCCGGGCTCGACCGGCCTGCCCGCGGCGGCGTCGGCCAGGTCGCGGACCGTACCGGCGAGTGCCGGGTCGTACTCCTCGTGCTGGATGAGCTGCCTCAGCACCAGCCGCAGCAACGGCGCGTCGAGCCGGATGCCGGAGACGGTGACCGGGCGCCGCTCGGCTCCGTCGAGCAACTGCTGGACACTCGACCGTACTTGCGCGGGCGTCTTGCCGAGCCGGTAGGTGCCGTCGTGCCGGGCGACCCACCCGGCCCAGGCGTCCAGGGCCTCTTCGAGCGGCTTGCCCGCCCGTTGGAAGAGTTCGTACTGGGTGGCCGACGGGTCGGTCGAGGAGTCGATGACGATGCGGTCGGCGCGGCGGGGGAACATCTGGGTGTAGACGGCCCCGAGGTCGGCACCGTACGAGACGCCGTAGTACGAGAGCCTGCGCTCGCCCAGTGCCGCGCGGATCGCGTCCATGTCGCGGGCGACGTTCCGGGAGGTGGCGTGCGGCAGGAGCCGTGCGTTGTCGCCGTGGTCCCGGCAGCGGCGTGCGGTGTCGCGGGCGGACCGTACCGACCGCTCGAAGTCCTCGCGGCGGGTCGTGGTCGGGCCGGGCGCGGGCGTCGAGGCGGCGGGGTCGCAGGCGACGGGGGTGGACTCGCCGAGGAAACGGGGGTCGAAGCCGATCAGGTCGTAGCGGTCGGCCGCATCCTTCAAGGCGGGCCGCAGAAGCAGGGTGCTGGCGAGTCCGGTGCCGCCCGGTCCACCCGGATTCGACAGCAGGATGCCCCGCCGCTTCCCGTGCCCGGTACCCGCCTTGATACGGGAGACGGCGATCCGGATCGTCGCTCCGCCGGGGTCGGAGTAGTCCAGGGGGACGGTCACCTTCGCGCACTGCGCGCCCGCCTCGTTCAGCTCCCGCTGCTGCGGCGAGCAGGGGCCCCAGACGAGCCGTTGATGAGTGGGGGTGGCAGGGGTGGCAGGGACGGCCGACGCGGGCACCGTGCCCGCGAGTAGACAGGTCAGGCCCAGGCCGGCGGTGGCCAGTGCGGTGCCGCGCATCGTGCTCCTCGGGATCAGGCGGATGACTCCCGTACGACGCTAGGGGCGTGCGTGGCACGGGAACATCGGGCCACCCGGTCAATGCCTCCTGGGGCTGGCACCACCAACTGCCGTCACGGGCGCGGCTGGTCGTCCGGCCAGATCCCGATGTGGTCCTGCTCCAGCTCCAGCATCACGCGGTGCTCCATCCCGAGCGCCTCCGTGTAGTCGGCGGGCAGTTGCAGGCGGCCCGCGCGGTCGAGCATCGCGTACTCGCGTGCCACCTGGGACTCCAGGCCCGTCGCCGCGTCGACCTCGGTGCGGCGCAGCACCTCGGAGGACGTACGGCCGTCCCGGATGGCGACCGTACGACGGACCTCGCTCGCCACCGCGTGGTCGTGCGTGACGATCACGATCGTGGTGCCGAGCTCCTCGTTGGCACGGCGGAACGCGGCGAAGACCTGCTCGCCGGAGGCCGAGTCGAGCTCACCGGTCGGCTCGTCGGCGAGCAGCACCGAAGGACGGTTGGCGAGCGCGACGGCGATCGCCACCCGCTGCTGCTGGCCGCCGGAGAGCTGCTGCGGGCGTCGGTCGCGGCACTCCTCCAGCCCCAGCATCCGGAGCAACGACTCGGCCCGCTCGGCCCGTTCGCTGCCCCGGCCCCGACCGCGCAGCTGCATGGGCAGGGTGATGTTCTGCACGGCGGTGAGGTATGGGAGCAGATTGCGGGCGGTCTGCTGCCAGACGAACCCGACGATGTCCCGGCGGTAGCGGAGCCGTTCCTTCGAGCCCATCGACAGCAGATCGCAGCCCGCGACCTTCGCCGACCCGGCCGTGGGCACGTCGAGGCCCGCCAGGATGTTCATCAGGGTCGACTTGCCGCTGCCGGACGCGCCGACGAGGGCCATCAACTCGCCCTCGGTGACCAGCAGATCGAGGCCCTGGAGCGCCTGCACCTCGACCCCGTCCGCGGAGAAGATGCGGACCAGACGGTCGCAGGCGATCAGCGCGTCGTGCCCGTACGAGGGCCGGTCGCGGCGGGCGGCGGCCCGCTGTTCGAGTTCGGCCAGTGTGGTGGCGGTCGACGGCGACGTCATCGGGGGTCTCCTGACCTGAGTTCGGTGATCGGTCCGCGGCGCCCGGCCCACCAGGCCTGGACGGCGGCCACCGCGGCGGTGAGGACGACCACGCCGAGCGCCGGGAGCGCCAGCGACCACGGGTCGGTCCGCAGCGGGACGGTGTCGGGTGCGGCGGCCTGGGATCCGGTGGAGAGCGAGAGGCCCACCAGGTCGATGCCCGGCGCCAGCAGTGCGGTCGTCGCCCAGCCGACGAGCAGCCCGCCGACGGCCGCCAGCAGCGCCTGAGGCATCGCTTCGAACCCCAGGAGCCGTCTGCCCTGCCGGGAGGTGAGGCCCATGGTCCGCAGCCGGGCCAGCAGGGCGGTGCGTTCCGGGGCGGTCTGCAGCAACGACAGCAGGACGGCCAGCAGGGCGTAGCCCGCCCCGGCCACGATCGCCGCCGCGTAGATATCCCCGGCACCCCGCTGCACGGGGGTGTCGACGAACGTCTGGCGTTCCTCGGTGCGCAGCCGCACGGTGACGTCCTTGCCCGCGTGGTGCACCGCCGTGCGCAGCGCCTTCGCGTCCAGGGAACCGCCGGTGACCAGCAGGGTGGTGGTCTGCGGGCGGGGGAGCGAAGCGGCGTCGACGATCAGGAAGTCGCTGACGGCAACGGCGGGAGTGCGCGTGACGACACCCGCCACCCGCGCGCTGAAGTTCCCGGCCGCCGTGGAGAAGTCGCGCGGCCGGTCACCGAGCCGCCGGGCGACGGACGGCGACGCGATGACGGGCAGCACCCGGTCCTGCGACGGCGCCTTCCGGGCCGCGGAGCCGGAGGACTCCAACCGGTCGGCGGGGAAAGCTCCGAGGCCGGTCGAGCGGGCCAGCCGGGCATAGGTCGTCGGGTCGACGGCCACCAGGGTGGCGCTCTTCGTCTGCTGGTCCCCGGTCCCGTCGAACGGCAGCATGACGTCGTACTCGATGCCCACAGCCGCCACCTCCCGGACACCGTCCGCTCCCCGCACCTCCCGGACCAGACGGTCCGGCAGCGGCACGGAGCTGCCGGGGCCGCTGATCCGGGCGTCCGCACCGATCGCACGTACCGCCGCCTCGTTCCGCGCGTCCGCGATGCCCGCGAGCACCGAGCCGCCGAACGCCGTCGTGGTCAGCGCGAGCAGCAGCGCGAGCAGCGGCAGCGCGCCGCCCGCCGAGGTGCGCCCGGCACGGGCCAGCGACAGGAAGCCGACCGCGCCGCGCCGCCGGGCGACGGAGCGCTGGGCGAGACGCAGCGGCACCGGCAGCAGCCGCACGAGGACCAGGGCGGCGATCAGACCGACGAGCACGGGGGCGGCGCTGACCAGCAGATCGCCGTCACCGGAGCCCGTACCGCGCCGGCGCAGGGCGACGACCGCGCCGACGGCCAGTACCAGCGCGGTGAGTTCGGCGACCGTGCGCCGCCGTGAGGGGCGGGCGCTCATCAGATCGTCGCGGGCACCGTGCGGCTGCGGCCTGCGGTGCGGCAGCGCCGTACGCAGCGGCAGGGCGACGCAGACGAACGCGGCGACGGCGAGCGCGCCGGTGACCGAGGGCCACAGCCGTGCTTCCCCGATGGTCAGCACGGCGATCAGCAGACCCAGTGCCGCCGCGGGCAGCGTGGTCACCACCGTCTCGGCGAGCAGTCGGCCGCCGATTCCGCGCAGCGATCCGCCGCGCGCACGCAGCAGGGCCAGTTCGCCGCGGCGCCGTCCGGCCATCAGCCCGATCGTCATCAGCAGGACGACCGCGGCGACCGCTCCGATGCCCACGGCGGCGACCGTGACGATCGGGCCGACCGCCTCGCGCAGCGTGTCGTACCTGGCGAGGATCGCGTCCAGGTCCGTCTTGAGCGCGGCGTTCGGACCGGCCACCGCCCGCAGGTCCACCAGCCCGGGACCGCCCTCCAGCGAGGCGATCGACGAGCGCAGTGCCGGCACGTCGGTGGCGGTGAGGGGGGAGGCATCCGGCGCGATCCGCCAGAACGCCTCCGGTTGAGCGGCGGTGGCGAGCAGCGCGGGCGCGGCGTCCGGCGGCAGCAGAACGGCCGCGATCCAGTAGTAATGCGGGTCGATATCCTTCGGTTTGGCCACCAGCGACGGGGTCCGGAGCAGTGGCTGGGCCGACCAGTAGGTGGCCTCGGGGCGCTCCGGGGCGACGATGCCGGTGATGCGCACGGTCAGCGGTGTGCCGCCCTGGGTCGGTACGGAGACGGTCGAGCCGACCCTGATCCGCAGCGCCTTCGCCGTCTCCTCGGTGACCGCGCCCTCCACCTGCGGTGTGCGCGCCGTGACCGTGCCGTGCGCGGTGGGCCACGCCCCGGCGCGCAGGGCGGCGTGGTCCGGGAGGGCCGAGAGGGTCGCGTACGTCAGCTGAGGGGCGATGCCAGAGGGCCGGGGCAGCCAGCCCTCCTCGGCGGGGATCGGCGTCACGGTGCGGAATCCGTACGCCGACTGGGCGGTGTCGGGCCGCAGCACGTCGGGCAGACCGGACAGCACCGCGCGATGGACGGACGCCAGCGACGCCGCGCGCACCGCTTCCTCGCGCAGTGGCTGGGACACCTGCAGATCGGGCTGCGGCGTACTCAGCTCCAGCACACTGAGCCGGGGGTCCGCGGTGGCGATGTCACGGCGCAGCCCCTCGTTCTCGTAACGGTCGACGGCACGCGGGAAGGCGGCGGCGAGGAACGCCGTCAGCAGCACCAGCAGGCCGAGCGCCCAGGCCGTGCCGGGTGCAGTACGCAACCGGGTACGGACCCAGGGCGCACAGGCGGCCGTGGCGCGACGGTCTCGGACGGAGTGCGGACTCATGTCAGTTGTCCCCCTGGTGGCGCAGCGAGGTCGCGGGATCGGCGCCGCGCCATGCGAGGGACACGACGATCAGCAGCGGCAGCGCGGCGACTCCCGCCAGCAGCGCGGCGACCTGCCCGGCCGGCAATTGCACCAGCACCGGGGGCACCGGCGCGGTGGCCTGTCCGGTCAGCACGATGAGCGGTACGACGGCACGGTTCAGCGCGACCCCGAGCGCGGCCCCGACCAGCAGCGCGATCACGATCAGCACACCCTGCTCGGCGGCGATCATCCGGGTCAGCCGTCGGCGCGGCGTCCCCAGTGCCCGCAGTACGGCGAACTCGGAGGTCCGCTCGCGCTGCGCGCCTGCGGCGTTCACCGCGAAGCCGACCGCGGCCAGGGCCGCGGCGACGACCGCCACCGCGGGCAGCGCGGACTGCGGCCCGGCGCCCAGTGGGTCGCCGACCAGTTCCCGCGCGATCTCGTCGCGCACCAGGACCTGCGTCGGATCGGTGTAGGGCTGTGCCCGCAGTGCGGCGGCGACCTTCCCGGTCTGTCCGGGCGCGGTGCCCAGCCACCACTCGACGGGGGTCAGCACCGCCCCCGGGCGATGGGCGAGGACCTGGCCGACGGCCCTGAGGTCGAGCAGCAGAGCGCCGCCGTCCCGCTGCCGGTCGGCGCTGCCGGCGGAGGCCTCGGGCCCGGTACCGGGGCCCGTGGTCGGCAGGCGGTGCACCGCCCGCACGATCTTCACCCGGACCGTCTCGCCGGCCAGCGTGACGTCGACGTCCTGTCCCACCTTCGCCCCGGCGGCGCGCAGGTACGCGTCGGTGGCCACAGCTTTCAGCGCCGGAGCCGGGGGGAGGGGCGCGGTGGCCCGTACGGAGAAGGAAGGTGTCGATGCCGTCCAGTCCGTGTTCGAGCCGGTGTCGTATCCGAAGGCCAGCAGACTCTTCGCGGAGACCCTCGCCTCCACCGGATCGCCGGGGCCCGCCTCACCGGATCCGGTGGCGGTCTGCGTGGCGTCCCAGCCGAACCCGTCGGGCACCGGGACCGTCTGCTCGGTGCCGTCGGCCGACACGGACCTGAGGGCGCCGATGTCGACCCGGTGGGACTCGCTCCGGCCGGTCGGCCGGTTGCCGTCCAGCTCGAACCCGGTCACCGCGAGATCGCCCCCGGCCGCCACCGCGAACGTGAACGGGTGCGTTCTCCCGTCGACGGGGACGGTTCCGGCCGGTACCCGGTACGGAAAGCCGTAACGATCCTCCAGCAGCACGGTGAGGAGCGGCGCGGCGCCGGACGGCGACGTCCGCGCGGGCGCTCCGGCGGCCGTGATCCGCACGTCGAACCGGACCTTCTCGGCGAGCCGCGGCAACGGCAGTCCGGCCCTCGCGGTCCCCCGCGGGGCGAGCGAGTCGAACAGCCGCTCCCGCGGCCGGTCACCGAGGTCGCCGCGCATCAGCATCCGCTCGTCGGCGTGCGCGGTGTCCAGGGCCAGGATCTCGGCCGTGCGTTCGTCGGAGAGGTCCAACGTCGTACGGAACGCGGGCGCCGCCTCCCGTACGCCCGCCAGCCGCGCGTACGCGCCCGCCTGCGCCGGATCGTTCTCGACACTGCCCACCACCCGCACCGACGCACCGGCCCTGAAGTCCGCCTGGTCGCCCTGCGAACGGTCCCAGGAGGCGCGCTGCCCGATCGCCAGCATGCCCATGGCGACCGACAGCACCAGCAGCAGCACCGGTCCGGCGTTGCGCAGCGGACGTCGGCTGAACTGCCAGCCGGCCAGTGCCGTGACCAGCCCCCGGCCGCCCGCCGCGCGGCGCTCCGCGAGCCTGGCCACGGGCGGCAGCAGACGCAGCGTCAGCACGGTGCCGGCGAGCAGCAACAGGGCGGGGGCCGCGACGAGCAGCGGATCGACCCCGAGGCCGCCCTGCCGGTCGCCGCTCAGCGCACCGCTGCCGGAGCCCGTCGTCTGGCGGTCGAGCTGCCAGTACGCCACCGCCGCGATCACCAGCAGGCCGATGTCGGCGCCCGCCCGGAGCGGCGCGGGCAGCGCCGCGGCACGGCGGGAGCGACGCTCCCCGGCACCGGCCGCCAGCGCGGGCGCCACGACGGCCAGCGCACACGTCAGCGCGGCGACGACGGAGACCAGCCACACGGTCGCGGTCGCGCCCGCGTCGAGCCGCAACCCGATCCGGGCCAGCGCGCCGCTGTTCGCGAGCAGCCGGGTCAGCGGCCCGGCGAGCAGCGGGGCGAGGAGGGCGGCGGGCAGCGCGAGCAGCAGCGCCTCGACCGCGGCGAACCCGGTGATGCGGCCGCGCGATCCGCCGCGGGCGCGCAACAGCCGGGTCTCCCCGTCGCGTTCACTGCTCAGCAGCCGGGCCACCAGCAGCAGCGCGTAACCGGCGAGCAGCACCAGCTGGACGGCCACGATCATCAGGGTGGAGCGGGAGACCAGCAGCGCCCGGTCGATCTGCTCCAGCACCTGGGGGAGCGAGGTCCGCACGGTGGCCCCGCTGCTGAACCCGGGGGTGGCCCGCAGCTTCTTCGGAGCAGCCGTGGCGGCGTCGTGCAGGGTGTCCATCCGCCCCGTGGTGGCCGAGCGGAAATCGGCGGCGGCCAGCCAGGACACCGTGCCGGAACTCACCCGTCCCGAACCGAGCACCGCGGGGTCGGCGAGCAGCGGACCGTATGTCGTGAAGGCGACGGTGCGGATGCCGCGACCGCCGAGCTCGTCCAACTGCCAGTAGGGGTCGGTCCGGTCCGAGGCTTCGTACACGCCCGTGATCAGGACGCGCACCGGCTTGTCGTCCAGCCGGTCGGTGAGGGTGATCCGTGAGCCGGGCCTCAGCTTCAGGACGCCGGCGGCGGCGTGCGGCAGGGCGACCTGGACGGGATCGCCGGCCCTTTTGGTCCCGGCCGCCGGCATACGGCCCGCGGTCAGCCGGACGCGGCTGCGGTCGAGCGAGGCGAAGTGGGTGAGGTCGGGGTCGCCGTCCCGGCCGCCCGGAGCCCGCAGACTGTCCGGCAGCGCGTACGAACCCGACGTCTCCAGCGTCCGGACGGTCACCGGAAGGCCGTCGAAGGTGTCGTGGGCGCTCTTGCGGACGGCCGCGTCGGCCGCGGCCCGCTGAGCGGACGCCACCTGCGCGGACACGACGAGCGAGGCGGCGGACGCCGACCGATGGGTGAGGGCGTGGCGCAGCGCGGCATCGCCGACCGAACCGGAGAACGCGGTGAGCGCGGCGAGTACCGAGGTGGTCAGCAGGATGGCGAGGACAGCGGCGGCGAGCAGGAGCCGATAGGCCCTCACCCGCAGAAAGACGAACCCCGTCACACGTGCCCCCCTGAACCCTCACCGCACACACGCCCCCCGGCGCTCTACGGATGTTGTCAGGACATGCGCGCTGTTGGAAACCGCTTGTCCGCGCACCTTGATGGGATCGTGACCGTTAATCGGCGACGGGGGAACGCATTTCGCACCCGGCGCGGGGAACAGGGGGCGTTCTCAGCCGCCGGTGTTCACCATCGAGGCGGCCGCGTAGGTGAGGTAGTCCCACAGCCGCCGCTCGTGCTCCGGCGCCAGTCCGAGCTCGTCGAGGGCGACCCGCATGTGGCTCAGCCACGCGTCGTGCGCCGCCCGGTCCACCTGGAACGGAACGTGCCGCATCCGCAGCCGCGGATGTCCGCGCCGCTCACTGTAGGTACGGGGACCGCCCCAGTACTGCATCAGGAACAGCCGGAACCGCTCCTCGGCGGGTCCCAGGTCCTCCTCCGGGTACATCGGCCGGAGCAGCGGGTCCTCGGCGACCCCCTGGTAGAAGCGGTGCACCAGGCGTCGGAAGGTCTCCTCGCCGCCGACCTGCTCGTAGAAGGTCTGCTCCTGCAGCGTGTCGCGCGGAATCTCAGTCACCCGTCCATCGTCGCAGACGCACCGGCCGAGGACCGGGGTCCTAGGTCCCGGTCCTCCCGCCGCGGGCTGTCGCCCCCCGCGCCGCGTCCGCCCCGGGACGGCCCGGACCCGGCCGGGTTCCTGGCCCCGGGGCCCCCGGCGCAGGAAGGTGGAGGTATGGACGACGCGCAGCCGGATCCGTTCGCCGCGGCCGCCGCCGAGGAGCGGTGGGCGATGGTGCGCGGCATCGTGGCCGGTGGGGCGCTCGGTGACCCGGAATGGCTGGCGGCGTTCGAGGAGGTGCCACGGCATCTGTTCGTGCCGTACTACTTCGTGGGCGGCGGACGGGACCGCCTGTGGTGCGAGGACCCCGACCCGGTCAGGCGGGCCCAGTGGCTGCGCGGGGCGTACGCGGACGGAGCGCTGGCCACCCGGATCCGGGACGGCGAGCTGATCTCGTCGAGCAGCCAGCCGTCGCTGATGGCCCGGATGCTCGAAGAGCTGGACGTACGGGACGGGCAGCGCGTCCTGGAGATCGGCGCGGGCAGCGGCTACAACGCGGCACTGCTCGCGCACCGGCTCGGTGACGACGCCGTGACCACCGTCGACCTCGACCCGGAGATCACCGAGTCGGCCCGCCGGCACCTGGCGGCGGCCGGATACCACCCGGCCGTGATCACCGGGGACGGCACACGGGGCTGGCCCCCGCGCGGACCGTACGACCGGATCATCGTGACCTGCACCCTGCCGTGCGTACCGCAGGCCTGGCTGGACCAGTGCAGGCCGGGCGCACTGATACTGGCGCCGTTCGCCACCGGACTGATCCTGCTGCGGGTACGGGAGCCGGCGCACGGGAAGTACGCCGAGGGCCGGTTCCTGCACACGCCCGCGTACTTCGTGCCGCTGCGCGGCACGCCACCGGGATCAGCGCGACGTCCGTACACCGGCGCAGCGCCCAGGCGCATCAGCGAGAACGAGCTCTTCCAGTTCCTGCTGACGCTGACCGAGGCCACCCTCGACCCCCGCGAGGCCCTCTCCCTCTGGCAGCGCGAGCGGCGCCCCGAGCGGGAGAGGTTCGGCATCACGGTCCGCGACGGGCGGCAATGGGCCTGGCTGGACGACCCCGAGGGGCCGTACGCCTGGCCACTGCCCGACGGGTAGCGCGGCTCAGAGCCTGTCGGGTGACCTTCGATCGGAGGTCACCCGACAGGCTCTCAGTCCCGGCGGATCGTGATCGTCGTCCACGCCCCGACATGCACCCGGTCGCCGTCCTGGAGCGGGACGGGGACATAGGGCTGGATCGGGTCCTCGGCACCGTTGAGCGTGGTGCCGTTGGTCGAGTTCTGGTCGACCACGGCCCAGCCGCCGTCGGGCTGCTGCACCAGCACGGCGTGCTGGTGCGAGACGCCCGGGTCCTCCGGCGGCACGGACAGATCGATGTCGGGGGACTCGCCGGTGCTCTGCCTGCGGCGACCGATGGTGACCTGGCTGCCGGTGAGCGCAAGCTGCTGCTCCGGGGAGTACGCGGGCAGATTGAGCCCGGTCGCCTCGGGACCACTGCGCTGCATCATCGCCAGGAAGTACTCACGGTCAGGGGCGATGACCGCGGTCCAGCTCGCGGGCGGCTCGTTCTGCTCCCGGCCCGGGAACGACGGTTGCTGCTGCGGACCCGATGGCTGGGGGGCCTGGGCGCGGGACGGCGGCGACAGCATCCAGTCGTCGTCGCCACCGGCCTGCGGCCCCTGCGGGGCGGGCGGCTGCGGCGCGGGCGGCGCGGACGGACCCGGCCGCTCGAACGAGGGCGGCGCCGACTGCTGCTGGAACAGCGGCGGTGCGGACTGCTGCTGGAAGGACGGCGCAGACGGCGGACCCTGCTGCTGGAACGGCGGCGGCGGCGACTGCGGACCCGGCGCCGGGGGGCCGGGGCGGCTTCCCGGCTCGGGGGAGAGCGGCTCGGCCGGGCGGTTCACCTGCGAGGGCCGCGACCCCTGGTACTCGAACGGATCGCGCTGCTGCTGCGGACCCGGCGGCTGCTGCGCCTGGAAGCCGGGCGGCAGGTTGAGGCCGGGCGGCGGGCCGGGAACGCTGTGGGACGGGGCCAGCGGCGTGTACGACGTCGCGGTGTTCGTGAGGAAGTTCCAGCGGCACTCCTCGCAGAACGGCGCCATCGCCTCGCGCGGTGTGCGGCACTGCGGGCAGAGCTCGGCCTGCTGGGTCGCGTCCGGCCCGGAGCCCTGCGGGTGGCCGTAACCGGGAGCGGGCGGCGGGGGAGGCGGCGGGGGGACTGCACCCGCGGGCGCGCCCGCCCCGGCCATGCGATGGCCACAGACCTCGCACCAGTCATCGGAACCCGACTGGTGTCCGTTCGGGCAGGTCGGCATGTCGGCTCTTCCTCCTCTCCTCGTCCGGCCCCGGGGGCCGTCGTTCGCTGTTGCTCTTCGCCACCCGGTGGATCACTCCGGCCGGGCGGCCCGACTGTGCTGCTGTGCGGTTATTTCTTGACGCGTACGGTCTTGGTGGAGCGTGTTTCGAGTGTCATCGAGTCGGCCTCCGCGACCTTCGCCTTCAGTCGCACAGTACCGGTCGCGGCATCGACGACGTCCACCACCTTCGAAAGCAGTTTCGCAGTGTCCTCGTTCCCGGACGCCGACGCCAGCTGCACCGCACGGCCCAGTTTCGCGGTCGCGCCGTCGAAGTCTCCCGACTTGCGGGCATCGAGCCCCTGTTGGATGACTTGCGCCAGTTCCGCCTGGCCGGTGTAGTGCGCGACCTGCGGGTTGATCGAGGTGGACGCCGCCATGTCCTCGGTCCACACCGCCCGTACCAGACCCTGCGACAGCGTCTGTGGCGCCCCGCCCGACGGGTCGGGGAGGATCAGCGAGACCCGGGACGCCAGCATCTCCTGCCCGATCCCGGCCTCCGGCACCTGGACACAGATGTGGTAGTCGCGGGACTCGTCGCCCCAGGAACCCGTGGGGTAGTCCCCGGCGCGGGGACCCGCCTCGGTGCGGCGGCCGGTCAGATCGACGACCGTCGGGGCGACCTGCTTCACGAACTTGATCTCGACCCCGACAGGGGTCCAGAGCCGCAGCGCGACATCCGCGACCTCCTTGCCCATCGCGTTCTCCATCATCCGTGTGAAGTCCGCGGCCAGCCCTGCCGGGTCGGCGACGATGTCGGCCGTGCCGAGCAGCGCGGAGGCGACGGCTGTGACCTCTTTCACTTCCCAGTCCGTGCCGACACCGCGGGCGTCACAGGTGAAGCGGCCCGCGCAGGATTCGAGCGCGGCCCGCAGATCCTCCGGCGCCTCGTGCTCGTTGCGGCCGTCGGTGAGGAGGACGCCGTGCCGGATCTCCACATCGGCGGCGCCGAGCAGCCGGTCGGCCAGCCGCAGCCAGGTGCCGATCGCCGTGCCGCCACCGGCGCCGAGCGCGCGCAGGGCCTCCTTCGCCTGGGCCCTGGTCCGGGCGTCGGCGACGGCGAGTCTTCCGTTGCCCGGGTAGATCTCCTTGGCGACGTGCGTACCGCCGACCACGGCGAATCGGGTGCCGTCGCGCAGGGTGTCGATCGCCGCGGCCGTCGCGTCGCGGGCGTTGCGCATCTTCGTCGGCGGATAGTCCATCGAGCCGGAGCAGTCGACCATGATCACCACGGCGGCGTCCGGTGCCTGCCCCACTGCGCGCGTGGTGGGCGTCCCCGCGGCACCGGACAGCGGGACGCCTCCGCTGGTGCCGCCCCCGGTCGAGGTGACCGTGACGATCGCGTTGACCTCGCGACCACCCTCCGGCAGATATTCGTTCTGGTACACCTCGACGGAGAACTGGGGCACGTTCGACTTGGAGAAGTTGGCCATCTGATCGGCTCCTTGAGACTCCAGGTGTCAGATGAAGACAGCTGTGAGAGAGGAAAAACGGTGAAGGCGGGCGAAGGCGACGGGGCGGAAGGGTCGGACGGAACGGGAACCAAGCGTCACGGAACGGCACTCATGTGGTGCCGCAGGCCGATCCTGCCCCCTGCGGCGGTACGGCGAACGGCAGCAGAGCCACTGTTACGTTGTCGTGGCCCCCACCGTCGAGCGCGTGACCCACCAGCACCTGGGCGCCGTGCAGCGGCCGCGACTGCGCGTCGGCCGGCACCGCCGCGGCCATCTCCGCCGCCGACTCCGCGTAGTTCCACAGCCCGTCCGTGCACACCACCACGAGACCGGACCGGTCCGGCCTGAAGGAGGCCGTGTGCGGCTCCAGTTCGTACGCGTCGGCGCCGAGCCACCCCGTGATGGCGTGGGCGCGCTCGTCCGCGTACGCCTCCGCCTCGTTCATCAGGCCCGCCGCCACCATCTGCGCGGCCCAGGAGTCGTCCTCGGTCAGCCGGGCGGGCGCGCTGGTGCGGTCGTCCGGCACCCAGTAGACGCGGCTGTCGCCGACCCAGCCGACGACCAGCAGACCGGCCGCCATGACCGCGCCGACCAGGGTGCACGCCGGGGCGTTCCGATGGCGGTGCGGGTCGTGCTCCATGGCCCGGCCGGGCTCCTGCGCCAGGGAGTTGACCGACTCGGCGGCGGCGACGATCGCCTCGTGCATCGCCTGCTGCGGATGGGTGCCGCGCGGCAGCGACTCCAGGAGCGCCTCGTTGGCGGCGCTCGCGGCAGCCGCCGACGCCTCGTCGGGGCGGCTCGCCGAGGAGACGCCGTCGCAGACGATCGCGACGACGGCCGGCGAACCGTCGGGCAGGGCGGTGGTCGACACCGCGAACGAGTCCTCGTTGCGGTGATGGCGCAGACCCCGGTCGCTGACGGCGGCCACCGAACCGAGCTCCTGCTCCATGTGGTCGCGCTCGCGCGGCTGGGCGTGACCGCAGTTCTCGCAGTAGCCGTCGGTGTCGACCCGGCCGGCCCGGCAGGCCACGCACAGCTTGGTGCCGGCCGACGGCGGTGCGGACAGATCGACGGCGGGCGTACGGGGGTCCGGCGCGGGCGACGAGGCCTTCGCGGCCGGTGCGGACGCGGGCGCCGGCCCGGGTGCGGCCAGCTCGAAGTCGCCCGATCCGCCCGGCTCGTCGGGCCGGACCTCGGCCGGGCGGGCCGCCGCGCCGTTCTCCGTCGGCACGGTCATGGCGATCGTCGGGCGGTCCTGCGGTGGCGCGGGCACGGCCGAGAGGTCGTACCCGCACGCACCACAGAACAGGTCCCCCGGCTCCAGCGGCTCCTCGCAGCCGGGGCACTTCGACAGGGCCGTCTCCTGGGGCTTCTGCGACATTTTCACACCCACGTCCGGGGGCGGAAGCGGTTGGCCCGCTCCACCAGTTCGATCCTCTCGTCGCCGGGCTCCGCAAGCCGGGCGAGCATCCGGTACGAGCGCTCCAGCCCCAAACGCAGGCCGCGCTCGTCCACCTCACTGCCGAGCAGCGTTCTCGGCCCGTTCGACCCGGCGGGCATGTGCGCCCGGGGGACCGAGGACCGAGCCGCGGGACTCCCGGAGAGCACCCAGTCGAGCGCCTTCCCCAGCACCTCGGTCGACAACTGCTCGCGGCGCACCGCGTCCAGGCCGAAACCGGCCAGTCCCGAGATCTGTTCGGCCGCGGCCGTCAGATCGGCGATCAGCGGCTCGTCCGGAGCCCGTTCCCGCAGCCTCGCCCGCACCGCCGCGACCCGGGCCGCCGTGTAATGGATCGACGCCTCCGGCACGGACTCCAGCGTCGCCACGGCCCCGGTACGGTCCCCGGCGGCGATCTGCACCCGGGCCAGGCCGAACGCGGCGCTGACGAAACTCGGATCGGTCGTCCACACCAGACGGTAGTACTCGGCCGCGTTGTCCAGCTGGCCCAGCACCTCCGCACAGATCCCCAGCGCCAGCTTGGGCGCCGGCTCACCGGGGAACGCGTCGTACACCGCGTCGAAGGAGAGCGCCGCGTTCTCGTTGTCGCCGATGACCAGCGAGGTGATTCCGCGGTACCAGACGACACGCCAGTCGTCCGGGAACCGGTCCTCCAGCTCCGCCAGGGTCTGCCCCGCGGCGCCGAGTTCGTTCATCTCCAGACGGGCGCGCAGCTCACGCAGCCGGGTCTCCAGCGACGCCGCGGGCACGGCGTTGAGCGCGGCGATCAGTTCGGCGGGAGCGGTGGCCATCAGCCCGGCGAGGAAGCCCGCGTTGGGGTCGCTCGCGTCGACCCGGGGGACGGGCAGTGCGAGCGAGGTGGCCCGTGCGTCGAGCCCGGCCGGCCGGGGGCCGTACGGGACGTACGGCCCCGACGGCGCACCGGGATCGGCGACCGGGACGCGAGGACCCGGAATCGCGGCCGGGGTCTGCGGGTACGGGAGCGCCGCGCCGCCGGACCGTACGTGTGTGGGCGGCGCGGTCAGCGGACCGGCGCCCGCCACCGGATGTCCGGGCGCGGCCGGCGCACCCGCGGGCAGCGCGCCCGGCCCCGTACCCGGCACGGTGGCCGTGACCGGACGCGCGCCGGTCCCCGCCTTCCGTCCTCGCCCGAAGCGCCCGGACGACGCCGGAGCGGCGGCCCGTGCCCCCAGCCGTGACACATCCTCCGTCAGCTCGGCGAACAACTGTGTGTCCGTGACCCGCACTTCCGTGCCGAACAGCGTCGACAGCGCGGGCCGCGGCCGTCCGGTCTGCAGCGACACCACCTCGCGCAGCACGCCCGTCAGCTGCTCCGCCATCTCCGCCGCCGAGGCGAACCGCCGCGCCGGATCCGGGTCGGTGGCCCGCACCAGCAACCGGTAGAACGACTCGTAGCTCCGGAACACCTCGATGTTGTCCGGGTCCGGCAACGAGTCCACGAAGACGTTGGTGTAGCCCTGGAAGTCGAAAGTGAGCACCGCGAGCGTCCGCGCGACCGTGTACAGGTCGGAGGCGACCGACGGGCCGACCTCCGCGACCTCCGGCGCCTGGTACCCCACCGTGCCGTAGATGGCCGACTCCTCGTCGTCCATCCTGCGGACCGCGCCCATGTCGATCAGCTTCAGCTGGTCCTCGGTCTGGATCGCGTTGTCGACCTTGAAGTCGCAGTACAGCAGGTTGCGGCTGTGCAGATGACCGAGCGCCTCCAGCGCCTCGATGCCGTACGCGCACGCCTGCTCGACCGGCAGCGGATCGCGCTTCCCGGCCGGGGTGCGGCGCTCGTTCGCGATCTCCTTGAGCGCCTTGCCACCGACGTACTCCATCACGATGTAGCCGTCGAGGGAGCCGGTGCGCTGGTCGAGGTGCTCGACGAAGTTGTAGATCCGGACGATGTTGGAGTGCTCGATCTCGGCGAGGAAGCGGCGCTCCGAGATGGCGGCCGCCATGGCGTCCTGGTCGCCGGTGTCGAGCAGGCCCTTGAGGACCACCCAGCGGTCCGACACCGCCCGGTCGACCGCGAGATAGACCCAGCCGAGCCCGCCGTGCGCCAGACAGCCCGCGACCTCGTACTGGCCGTGCACGATGTCGCCCTCGTGCAGCTTGGGCACGAAGGAGTACGGGTGGCCGCACTTGGTGCAGAACCCCTCCGTGCGGCCCGCCCGTTCACCACGGGCCCGGCCCACCGGGGCCCCGCAGTCGGAACGCGAACAGAACCGCTTTCGCTCCGGCACCTCCGGGTTCTCCATCACCGCCGAGCGCGGGTCGGGACGCGGCACGTCCGGCACCTGCACCAGCCCCGCACCCAGCCTGCTCCGGCCGGACGCCCCCGAGGACGAACCGGAGGAACGCACCGACACCGAACGGGACGTGGCGCCGCCGGACAACGAGCGCGAGAGACGCCCCGAAACGGAACGCCGCGAGGTCGACGAACGGGACGAGGACCGCGAGGAGGCCCGGGAACTGCTGCTGCTGCTGCCCCTGCTGCCCCTGCTGCTCGCGCCGCCGCCCGTGATCCCGGTGGGCGGCGAACTCACCATGCCGCTCGGGGAGACGACCGGAGCCAGCCCGCAGGTGTCGCAGTACAGCTCACCGCCGCCCACGTCCTCGTAACTGCCCTCGCACGCGGGGCGCTGGCACTGCGTACTCATGGTCCGTCCCCCTGTTCGCCCCGCCGCCGCGGCGGCCCGTCCACCTCGCGCACACCTGTCCTCATCGCCGGTCCTCCGGTCCCGGGGTCCGGCGCTGCGACAGCAGTTCGGCCGCCGTCTCCTGGTAGCGCAGCACCGCCTGCGCGGCGACCCGCAGATCGCACGGCGCGCTCCACAGCATCCGGCGTGCCGCGTCGTACCGCTCGATCAGCAGCGGGTCCTCGGCCAGACCGTGCCGGGCGACCTTCGCCTTGTACGCGTCGAGCCTGCCGCGCAGCTCCGCCCGCACGGCGAGCGGGGCCGTGACCGCGGTCAGCGACTCGCGGGCCCGCAACAACTCCTCCTCGGCCTCCCGCTCCAGCGTCTCCAGGAGCGGGGAGAGCCGGTGCCACTGGGCATGCCTGCGGTACTCCGACGCGGCGGCCAGCCGCTCCTGGAGCGCGGTCGCCGGACCGCTGACCGCGGGCACCTCCGAGGCGGCGATCTTCGCCAGCACCTCGCCGCGCGCCGACCGGGCCTCGGTCAGCGTCCGGTCCGCGCGGGAGAGGACGTCACGCAGGTGGACCAGGCGCTGTTCGGCGTCCTGCCGGACCGCGAGCACCGCCTCGATCTCGCGGCGTACGTCGTCCAGGGCGCGGGCCGCCCGGTCGTACCGCGTCGTGTCGGGCCGTCCGCCGCCCGGCGCCGAACTGCCGGGCCCCGACAGCCAGAAGGCCAGCGGATCGGAGATCACCTGCACCCGCAGCGTGGTCAGCTCCTGGGTGATCGCCTCCAGATCGTCACCCGCCGGGTGTTCACCGGGCCGCACACCGACGGAGTGCGCCAGCGAGCGGGTGCGGTGCAGCTCGGCGGCGAGCAGGTCTATCCGTGCGGGCAGCGCGGACCACACGGAGTCGGAGGCGACGACCATGTCCAGCGAGCGGGCGTACAGCTCGTTCATCCGGGCGACCAGCTCCTCCAGCGTGAACCGCTCGGAGAGCCTGGCCGGGCCGGTGACCGACGGATCGGGGCGGCCGGCCGCGTGCGCCACGGTCACACCCTGGCCGCGCAGCAGCTCGGTGAGGACCACCAGGTCGTCCCGGTTGGGGTGGCGCCGTCGGGCCCGCACCGCGCGGGCCTCGGCCAGCGCCCCCGCGTACGCGTCGAAGTACCCCCACAGCAGGGTGATCGACTGCTCGGTGGAGGCCCAGCGCTCCTTGGTGACACCGGTCAGATCGGCGCCCTCCAGGAGCCGGCGGCCCGCGTGGTCCTGCAGGGCGAGGAGCGAGGTCTCGATCGCCTCGTGCTCCGCGCCCAGCCGGGCCAGCGCACGGTCCGCCTCGTCCCGGTCCATGACCGGGCCGGGGGGCCTCCCCGCATAGCCGGGGAAGGAGCCCGCGACGCCCATCGATCACCTCTCCGCTCTTCCTGCCGGGACGGGCCCGAAAGGATCAGTGCCACTGCCTCGCCGACCGGGACCGCGCCGAGGCGCACCCCGGCCGACCCGGCACTAGTTGCTCCGGTACTTGGGTGCCGGCGGTGCCTTTATCCCCGGCAGTCCGGCCTCCAGCCAGTTCCGGTACGACTCCATCCAGGGGCTGTTCGCACCACCCCTGCGGTAGTCGACCAGCACCTGGTTGACCCGGGCCACCAGATCGTCGGCGCCGCGCTTCGTGGCCACGCCGTAGTACTCGGTGGTGAACGGTTTGTCGCCCTTGAGCTCGACCGCCGGGTCCTGGGCGGCCTGCCCGGCCGCCAGCGCGTTGTCCGTGACGATCGCGTCGACCTCGCCCAACTGGAGCCGCACCAGGCAGTCCAGCTGATTGGGGACGGTGAGCTGGTCCTCGTCCTCGTCCGTGCCGTCGTGCTCGTCCTTGAAGACCGCGCCGAACGACTGCTTCTCCAGTGCCTCGTACGCGGTGGAGCCCTCGGCGGTGCAGACCCGCTTGCCGGCCAGGGACTTGTCGAACCCGGTGATCGACGAGCCCTTCGGTGCCAGGACCTGCTGCCCGGCCTGGAAATAGGCGGTGGAGAACGAGACCTGCTGCAGCCTGGCGCAGTTGATCGTCATCGTCCGGACGACGACATCGACCTTGTCGTTCTCCAGGGCGGCGATCCGCTGGTTGGTGGGGATGGCCCGGAAGATCACCGCGTCGGGATCGCCCAGGATGTTCTTGGCGATGGCCCGCACCAGGTCGATGTCGAAGCCTTCGATCCCGCCGGTCTCCGGATCGCGGTAACCCCAGCGGAAGCTGTTCTGGTCGACGCCGGCGATCAGCTTTCCGCGCGCCTTGATCTTCTCGATGCTCGGGCCGCCCTCGCTCGACGGCGGCAGACTCGCCTCCGGGTCCTTGCAGTCGCCGGACCGGGTCTGCACGGCCTGCGCCGTACCCGGTCCCGCGGTGTCCCGGACGAAGGCGTCGGCGCCGCCGTGGGTGAGCGGCAGCAGGGTGAGCGAGGCCGTCACCGCACAGGCCACGGCCATGCCCGTCACCCCGCCCCAGCCGCGCAGCCTGCCGCGGGCGGGCCCGGGGCCCGTGCCGAGCTTCCCACCGGGCTCGCGGGGTCCGGAACCTCCGCCTCCGGCGTTGTCGTCAGTCGCCGACGCTCCGCGTCGACTCTTTCCTCCGCCTTGGATTCGAAAGCCTCGGACCCCGCTCCCTGATCCGGCGGGAAACTCGGCACGGGCCCTCGCACCCGTGCGCTTCCTGGTCATCGCTCCCCCTCTCACCGGTACTCCGAGAGCCTGCGGTTGACCCCGAGGATCGCGGCGAGGGCGCCCAGCGCGGCGAGTGCGGCGGCGCCGGCCGGAAGCCCGCCCAGCGCCCCGCGCCCGTTCTCCGCGGCCCGGCTGAACTCGCCCTGCTCATGGGCGAGCGCCTGCTTCAGCGCCTCGTCCACCCGGTCGAAGGACTCACCCGTCGAGTCCTTCGGCCCGATGATCTGCTTCAGCGCGCCCTCGTAGTCGCCGCCGTCGTCGGTCGTGCGGGCGGTCCGGTGGCGGCCCTGCCACTCGGAGACACCGTCGATGGCCTTCGCCACCGGCGAGCTCCCCCGGGGATCGCCGGCCGCGAGCTTCCTGGCTCTCCCCAGCTCTTCGCCGAGGGCCTTGATGCCCGTGTTGTAGTCGGTCTCGTACTTGTCGTTCCTGCCGTCCGGGGTGAGCACCGCGCCACGGGCGACGAGAGTGAGGTTCTCATTGGCGCGCGCCTTCAGCGAGTCGATCCGCGCATGGTTGAGAACGTCGAGCGACTGCTGTCCGTGCACATCGGCGCTGCGCAGTTCGGACCGCGCCACCGTGTGCCCCACCGCGAGCCACAGCAGCACCACGGTGGACGCGGCGGTCGCGACGAGCAGCCCGTGATTGAAGACCCGGTTCGTCCTTCGGTAGTTGCGCCGCTGCGCCCAGAGCAGTCCGGCCAGGGCCACGACACCGAGCCCGAGCGAGAAGAACGGCCAGACCCTGGCCGCGTCGCTGTCCTGGCCCAGTCGGTCGGTCTCCGCCGTGTACAGCCGCTCGGCGGCCGGCAGCAGGATGTTGGTCATCCGCTGGTTCGCGTACCGCAGATAGGCACCGCCCAGGGGCAGGCCCTGCCGGTTGTTCGCGCGGGCCCGTTCGATCAGCCCCGTGTACCGGGGGAGTTCCTCGTTGAGCGTGGTGATCTCGTGACCGGACTTCGTCGAGGCGTCCGTGTTGGCCGCGGCCTTCACCAACAGCCGGGAGGCCTCCTTGATGTCCCTGTCGTACTGGTCGTGGACCGCGCGCGGCTCCTGCGCCCCGGCGAGGAAGCCGCCGGCCGCCGCGGTGTCGGCGTCGGCGAGCGAACGGTAGATGTCCGCCGCGTCGGCGCTCAGCGGCTGGCTGCGGTTCACCACGTCGTCGGCGGCGGCCGCCCGGTCGGCGATCTCGAACGCCGTCACGGCCCCGAACGCGACGACGAGCAGGGCCAGTACGGCCCCGATGATCCGGAGCCTGCCCGGTTCGGTCGTCGCCGCGGCCCGGAGCCGTTCGGACGTCACGGACCAGGCGCCGCGCCGAGGCGGAACGGGTGCGGTCGCGGGCACGGGCGGCTGCGCCCGCGCGTGGTCCGGCGCCGTGCGTACATTCGGCGGGTATGTCACTCGACCTCCCCCTCGGTCACGGACGGTGGCCCGGCCCCCGGCCGATCGGGGGACTGGTACCCGGCCTGAAGTATGGCCGCGGGGACCGACATCCACACCAGGAACGCCTTGATCCTGCATCGATCCACGGATGCGTTGCCTCGCATTCGATCAAGGCCTGCGCCGCCGATCAAGCCGATCGGCGGAACAATCCCCTGAGGGGACCGTACTCCCCACCCATGAACACGTCCGGGACAACTGATCGGTTCCCTTGCACAAGGGGCGTGGGGGGGGGGGGGGGGCCCCGCCGCCCCCGGGGGGGGGGGGGGGGGGGGCCGCGGCCCGCCGCCCCCCCCCCGCCCGCGCCCCGGGGCCCCCCCCCCCGGGGGCGCGGGCGCCGCGCCCCGG
>NZ_JBIURS010000001.1:424374-619159 GCF_044740965.1 Streptomyces sp. NPDC088252
CCCCATTTTGTTCCCCAGATTTACCCGGCGGGGGGTGGGGGGGCCCCGGGGGGGCGGTTTCGGGCCCCCCCCCGGGGGGGGGCGGGGCGGGGGCCCCCCCCCACGCCCCTGGGCGGAGACGGACCGGATCAGCCGTACTGCGCACGCAGCCTCTCGTGCACCGAGGCGCCCGCCCCGGTGTGGTCCAGGCCGAGCAGCGCGGCCCCGAGCACCGGTGGCTCCGTCACCACCCGGATCACCGCCTTCGGGGCACGTACCGCGAGGAGTTCGGCGATCCGGTCGTCCAGCTGCGGGTGACGGGCCGCCAGCACCCCGCCGCCCAGCACCACCGGCGCCTCCTCGTCCAGCAGACCGAGCCTGCCCAGCGCGACCGACGCCATCGCGACGACCTCCTGCGCCAGCCGGTCCACCAGCGCGCCCGCCACCGGGTCACCGGCCGCCGAGGTCGCGAAGAGCACCGGAGCCAGCTCGTGCCGCCGTTCGAACTCGACATGCCCCAGATGCAGCGCCTCGATCAGCGCGTACATCGAGCCGAGACCGAAGTGTCCGGGCAGCGTCCGGGCCAGCTCGGTCGGCTCACCGCGGCCGTCCTCGGCCCGCGCGGCGAACCACATCGCCTCCTCGGCCAGCCCCGCACCGCCGCCCCAGTCACCGGATATCCGGCCGATGGCCGGGAAGCGCGCGGTCCGCCCGTCCGGCACCATGCCGACACAGTTGATCCCCGCGCCGCAGACCACGGCCACCCCCCGGGGCTCGTCCACCCCCGCGCGCAGGATCGCGAAGGTGTCGTTGCGTACCTCGACCGTGGCACCCCAGCCACGCGCGGCCAGCGCCCGGGCCAACTGCTCCTCCTCCACCGGGAGGTCGGCGTTGGCGAGACAGGCCGACACATGTGTGACGGCACCGGCCGGCACGCCGGACAGCTCCAGCGCCTGCCCGACGGCCGCGCCGAGAACGTCGACGGCCGCCTCGATCCCGACGGCCGGCGGCTGGAAGCCACCGCCGCGTCCCGTCGACAGAATCGTTCCGTCCGCACCGATCAGGGCCACATCGGTCTTGCTGTTCCCCGCATCGATCGCGAGGACCGAAGCGTTCACGCCCACGCCAGGTGCTCCCGGTTGTGCGCGACGAGCTTGTCCGTGAGCGCCTCGGCGTACTCGAACTGACCGATCAGCGGGTGCGCGAGCAGTGCCTTGAACACCCGGTCCCTTCCTCCACGCAGCGCCGCCTCCAGGGCGAGGTCCTCGTACGCCGTCACGTTGGCGATCAGGCCGGCGTACAGCGGGTCCAGCTCCGGCACGGCGAGCGGCGTGGCACCCGTCCCGTCGACCCGGGCCTGCACCTCGATCACGGCGTCGTCCGGCAGGAAGGGCAGCGTCCCCTTGTTGTACGTGTTGACCACCTGCACCGGGCTGCCGCCCGAGCCGAGCAGTGAGGACGCCAGGTCGACGGCCGCCTCCGAGTAGAAGGCGCCGCCGCGCTTGGCGAGCAGCGCGGGCTTCTCGTCCAGCGCCGGGTCGCCGTACATGGCGAGGAGTTCCTTCTCCATCGCGGCCACCTCGGCCGCCCGGGACGGCTTGGTGCCGAGCTCCCGTACGACCTCGTCGTGCGCGTAGAAGTAGCGCAGGTAGTACGAGGGGACGACGCCGAGCCGGTCGACGATCGCGCGCGGCATGCGCAGATCGCCCGCGATGGTGTCGCCGTGCTCGGCGAGCAGCCTCGGCAGGACGTTCTCGCCGTCCGGGCCGCCGAGGCGGACACCGAGCTCCCAGGTCAGATGGTTGAGCCCGACGTGGTCGAGATGCACCTCGGCGGGCGTGACGTCGAGGAGCCGGGCGAACTTCCGCTGGAAGCCGATCGCCACGTTGCACAGGCCGACGGTCTTGTGCCCGGCCTGGAGCAGCGCCCGGGTGACGATGCCGACCGGGTTGGTGAAGTCGATGATCCAGGCGTTCGGATTGGTGCGGCGGACCCGCTCGGCGATGTCCAGGACGACCGGGACGGTGCGCAGCGCCTTGGCGAGGCCGCCGGCCCCGGTGGTCTCCTGGCCGACGCAGCCGCACTCCAGCGGCCAGGTCTCGTCCTGGTTGCGGGCGGCCTGGCCGCCGACGCGCAGCTGGAGCAGGACGGCGTCGGCGTCGGCGACGCCCGCGTCGAGGTCCGAGGTGGTGACGATCCGCCCCGGGTGGCCCTGCTTGGCGAAGATCCGCCGGGCGAGGCCGCCGACGAGTTCGAGGCGGTCGGCCGCCGGATCGACGAGCACGAGCTCCTCGATCGGCAGCGTGTCCCGCAGCCGGGCGAAGCCGTCGATCAGTTCAGGTGTGTAGGTGGACCCGCCACCAACTACTGCGAGCTTCATAGGTCAGCCCTTTACTCCGGTCAGTGTGACGCCCTCGACGAAAGCCTTCTGGGCGAAGAAGAAGACGAGGATCACGGGGGCCATGACCAGTACGGTCGCGGCCATGGTCAGGTTCCAGTCGGTGTGGTGTGCGCCCTTGAAGGATTCCAGGCCGTAACTGAGCGTCCAGGCGGCCGGGTTCTCGGAGGCGTAGATCTGTGGGCCGAAGTAGTCGTTCCAGGCGTAGAAGAACTGGAAGAGGGCGACAGCGGCGATGCCCGGCCTGGCCATCGGCACGACGACCTTCATCAGCGTGCGGAACTCACCGCAGCCGTCGACCTTCGCCGCGTCGAGGTACTCGTTCGGGATGGTCAGCAGGAACTGCCGCAGCAGGAAGATGGAGAACGCGTCGCCGAAGGCCATCGGGATGATCAGCGGCCAGAGCGTGCCGGACATGTCCAGCTGCTTCGCCCAGAACAGATACATCGGGATGACGACGACCTGCGGCGGCAGCATCATCATCGAGATGACGAGCATCAGCGACAGATGCCGCCCCCGGAAGCGGAACTTGGCCAGCGCGTACGCCACGGGCAGCGACGACACGACGGTGAGCACCGTGCCGAGCCCCGCGTACAGCAGGGTGTTCTTCCACCAGGTCAGAAAGCCCGGAGTGTCGAACACCTTCTTGTAGTTGCTCCACTCGAAGGGGTGCGGCCACAGATCGCGGGTCAGCGCCTGCTGGTCGCTCATCAGCGAGGTGAGCAGCAGGAAGACGAACGGCAGCACGAAGAAGAGTGCGGCGGCGACGCCGAGCGCGTGCACGGCGATCCAGTTCAGCAGCGCCTTGCGGCGTGCCGTGCGCTCGGCCGGGGTGGCCGGTTCGGTCGCCGGGTCGGCCGCCTTCAGGGTGTCGAGAGCCTGCGCCACGTCACTCACCTGCCTGGATCAGCCCGCTGCGGCGCCGCATCAGCAGTGCGGTGAACGCCATGGCGAGTACGAAGAGAACGAGCGCGACCACGCAGGCGGAGCCGTAGTCGAAGCGCTGGAAGCCGAGGTTGTAGACGAGCTGCGGAAGCGTCAGTGTCGACTTGTCGGGGTAACCCGGCTCGAACTGCTGCCCGGATCCGCCCATCACACCCGAGGCGACCTTCCCCGCCACGAGTGGCTGGGTGTAGTACTGCATCGTCTGGATGATCCCGGTGACCACGGCGAACATCACGATCGGCGAGATGTTCGGCAGGGTGACGAAGCGGAACCGCTGGAACGAGGACGCCCCGTCCAGCTCCGCCGCCTCGTACTGCTCCTTCGGTACGTCCAGCAGCGCGGCCATGAAGATCACCATCAGGTCCCCCACGCCCCACACCGCGAGCGCGGTCAGCGCCGGCTTGGACCAGGTGGCGTCGGTGAACCAGCCCGGCGTGGGCAGCCCCAGATCGCCGAGGATCGAATTGACCGGCCCCGTTCCCGGGTTGAGCAGGAAGACGAAGCCGAGGGTCGCCGCGACCGGCGGGGCGAGATACGGCAGGTAGAACAGGGTGCGGAAGACCCCGGTACCCGTCTTGATCCTGGTGATCAGCAGCCCGACACCGAGGCCGAACACCACCCGGCAGGTCACCATGACCACGACCAGCCAGAGCGTGTTGCGCAGGGCGGGCCAGAACAGCGGATAGTCGTTGAAGACGAACGACCAGTTCTTCAGCCCGCTGAATTCAGGGGCCGCGAAACCGTCGTAGCTGGTGAAGGAGAAATAGAGCGTGGAGATCAGCGGGTAGGCGAAGAAGACGCCGAACCCGATCAGCCACGGCGACATGAAGGCCGCCGTCCGCAGCGCCGACCGGCGGCGCTTCGAGCGGAGTGTGTATGTGCTCATCGCTGGTCTACTTCGCCTGGGCGATGGCCGCGTCGATTTCCTTGGCGGTCTTCTCCAGACCCGCCTTGATGTCCGTCTGCTTGCCCTTCTCGATGTCGAATCCGAGGTTCTGCAGGGACACCAGGTACGCGCCGCCGTTCACCGAGGGCGGGGTGGTGGTGCTGTTCGGGTCCGCGGCGATGTCCAGGAACGTCTTGAACCGCGGGTCGTACTTCAGCTTCGGCGACTTCAACGCCTCCAGCGTGGACGGCACATTGTGAATGGCGTTGGCGAAGCCGACCACCGCGTCGGTGTCGGTCGTCATGAACTTCACCAGCTCCCACGCCGCGTTCTGCTTCTGCGAGGTGGTGGCGATGCCGGCGATGGTGCCGGTCAGATAACCCTTGCCGTAGGTGTCGGCCTGGTCGTCGGCGACGGGCATCGGGGCGACCCCGATCTCGAACTTCGGCTTGGTCTCCTCGGCCATCCCGAGCCGCCACTCGCCGTCCAGCTGCATGGCCACCTGGCCGGTGTGGAACGGGTGCTTGGCGCCCCACTCGTCACCGAACGCCGTGCGGTAGGTCTCCAGCTTCTCGTAGCCGCCCAGGTCGTCGACCAGCTTCTTCTGGGCGGCGAGCATGGTGGCGAACGCCGGGTCCTCGGTGATGTTCGACTTGCCGTCCGCGTCGAAGTACTTCGGGTCCCAGCTGCCGAGGTAGTGCTCGGTCGTCGACTCGTAGCCGTGGTAGTTCGGCATGAAGCCGAGCTGCTCGTACGAGTCGCCCTTGGTCTTCGTCAGCTTCTTGGCGTCCCTGGCGAACTCCGACCAGGTCTTCGGCGGACCGCTGATGCCGGCGGCCTCGAACGCGTCCTTGTTGTAATAGAGGCCGTACGCGTCACCGAGCAACGGCACGGTGCAGCGCACCCCGTCGAACTGCGTGTACTCGTTCATCGCCTTCGGGAAGGTCTTGTCCGGGTCGATCCCGTCCTTCTTCAGGAAGGGGTTCAGATCGACGAACGCCTTCGACGAGCAGAACTTGCCGACATTGTTCGTGGTGAACGACGAGACGACGTCCGGGGCGTTCGAACCGCCCGCCCGCAGTGCCTGGTTGATCTTGTCGTCGGTCATGTTTCCGACGATCTTCACATGGATGTTGGGGTGCGCCTCGGTGAAGGCGTCGACCGTGGCCTTGATTCCCGCGACCTCGTTCGGGGCACTCCAGCCGTGCCAGAAATTGATGGTCGTCTCCTTGGACGCGTCATCATTGGCACCGGAGTTGCTCTGACCTGTACAGGCGGAGGCGAACAGCGATAGCGCGGCGGTCGCGGCGAGCGCGGCGGCCGACTTCCGGCGGTTTCCGGACATGGCGGTGTCTCCCGATGAAGGTGGGGAAGGAGCAGGGCGAGAGGGAAGGAAGCGGTGGAAGGGGGGTCAGCGCGACGTGTCGAAGACTTCGTCACGGGTGGTGGCGAGCGCGCTCTCCAGCGCGCCGCGCAGTACAGGGCGGTGCGTCACCTCACCGGTGATCAGCCGGGGCCGGGAGGCGGCCAGCTCGACGAGTTCCGACTCGACCCGCCCACGCAGCTGTTCCCCGCCGGCCGCGAGCAACTCACCCGACAGCACGACGAGTTCCGGGTCCAGCACGGCGATCATGGAGGCGAGGCCGGTCGCGAGTCCGGTGGCGAACAGATCCAGCAGCCGGGGGTACGGGCCGTCCTCGCCCGACTCCGCGGCCTCGGCGGCCCGGGTGACGAGCCGGGCCGCGACCTCGTGATGCGTGCCCGAGGCCCGGCTCAGCTCGTCGTCGATGCCGAGCTCCCTGGCCAGCCGGGACAGCACCTGGGCGCCCGCCAGCTCCTGGAACCCGCCCGCGTTCACCTTGGTGACCTGGCGGACCAGCGGGGCTCCCGGCACCGGGAGGAAACCGACCTCGCCGGCGCCACCGGTGAAGCCGCGGTGCAGCCGCCCGTTGATGACGAGGGCGGCACCGAGCCCCTCCTCGTTCCACAGCAGGACGAAGTCGTCGTGCCCGCGCGCCGCGCCGCGCCGTTGTTCGGCCACCGCGACCAGGTTCACGTCGTTCTCGTACTCGACCGGCATCGGCAGGAAGGCCGCCAGCTCGTTCAGCAGCGCGGGGGAGTGCCAGCCGGGCAGGTGCGAGGCGTAGCGCAGCCGCCCGGTACCGGGGTCGAAGGCGCCCGGAGTGCCGATGACGACCCGGTGCACATCGGAGCGGGTGAGCCCGGCGTCCTTGACCGCCCCGTCCAGCGCGTCCGCCACCTGCCGCACCACGGAGTCGGCGCGCCGCCCCGGGGTGCGCAGCTCGAACTCCCCGACCGTCTCTCCGGTCACATCGGCGACGGCGGCCACGATCCGGTGGGCGCTGACATCCAGCCCCGCGACATGGGCGGCCCGCGCGTTCACCGCGTACAGCTGGGCATTGGGCCCCGGCCGCCCCGCCACGGTCCCGGTCGCGACGACCAGGCCGGCCGCCTCCAGTCGCGCCAGCAGCTGCGACGCGGTGGGCTTGGAGAGCCCCGTCAGCTTCCCGATCCTGGTCCGGGACAGGGGCCCGTGCTCCAGCAGCAGATCGAGGGCGGCCCGGTCGTTCATGGCGCGCAGAACGCGAGGGGTACCCGGTGTGGTTCCGGCCATGAGCACTGCACCCGCCCTCTGTTAGGAAAGTTTCCTATTCGGTGAGAGGACGGTATGCGCACGTCACCGGGCCGTCAATGGGCAGCGCTCCGGTGGCTACCAAAGCGTTACCTGGGGCGCGTACGGAATGCGGGGGTTCTTGCCGATGCCTTCCCAAGCAGGGTGTGGGGGAACCGAGTTGCGGTCACGCCGCCTCGCTCACGGGCATACGGGCGAGGGGCGCTCCGCGCGAGGGGCGCCCCTCACTCGCCCGGCCGAACGCGCACGGCCCGGCCGGTCCTACTTCGAGAGGTTCGGCGGGGGGATCGGAGTCGCGGCCAGGGACTGCGGGGAGGTCGCCGAGGCGTACGCCGACGGGGCCGCCATCGCGGCCGTCGGATCGGCCGCCGAAGGCTCGTCCGCCGGGGCCGGGACGCCGCCGACCATCCGGATGCCCGCCTCGTCGAAGGCACGCTTGATCCGCCAGCGCAACTCGCGCTCCACGCCCAGCGCCTTGCCCGGCATTGTCTTCGCGGTCAGCCGGACCGTCATCGAGTCCAGGAGCACGGAGTCCAGGCCCAGGATCTCCACGGGGCCCCACAGCCGCTCGTTCCACGGGTCCTCCTTGGCCATCGCCGCAGCGGCCTCGTCGATGACCGTACGGACCTTGTCGAGGTCCTCCGTGGGGCGCACCGTCACATCGACGCCCGCCGTCGACCAGCCCTGGCTGAGGTTGCCGATCCGCTTCACCTCGCCGTTGCGGACGTACCAGATCTCGCCGTTGTCGCCGCGCAGCTTGGTGACCCGCAGACCGACCTCGATGACCTCGCCGGCGGCGACGCCCGCGTCGACGGTGTCGCCCACGCCGTACTGGTCCTCCAGGATCATGAAGACACCGGAGAGGAAGTCGGTGACCAGATTGCGGGCACCGAAACCGAGCGCCACACCGGCCACACCGGCGGAGGCGAGCAGCGGGGCCAGATTGATCTGGAACGCGCCGAGGATCATCAGGGCGGCCGTGCCGAGGATCAGGAACGACGCGACGGAGCGGAGTACCGAACCGATCGCCTCGGAGCGCTGACGACGACGTTCCGCATTGACCAGCAGCCCGCCCAGCGCGGTGCCCTCCACCGCCTGGGCGCTGCGGTTCATCCGGTCGATGAGCTTGGTGAGGGCACGGCGGATCGCGATGCGCAACACGACCGCGACCGCGGCGATGAGCACGATGCGCAGACCGGTGCTCAGCCAGGTGGACCAGTTCTCCTCCACCCAGCCCGCGGCGTTGCCGGCCTGCTCGGCGGCCTCGTCCAACGAGGTCCCGGCCCCGGGTGACGGAGTTGCGGCCAACAGGGCGGACAGGGACACGGTGGAACCTCCAGGTGGGCGACGGCGGACCAACCACACTAACGGGGCATCGGGAGTGCTCCGTTGCCGTGAGCAAGGGGGACACACGTCCAGGAAGGGTGAAACGGGAGCGGGGAAGAGGTAGGGGGCGGGGCCCGTACGGGTGGCGTGTGGCCGATCGCACACCGGGCCGGGCCGCCCCGGCCTGGGCCCCGAAGCGCCTGTTCCGCCGGGCAGGGACGGTGCCGGCCCCGGCGAGCGGGGAAAAATCCTCCCGGCCCGTTACCTGCACGTGGTGGCGCTTCGACCAGGCGTGAGGAGAAACTGAGATCGGATCGTCCCGGCGCGAGCCACGCGCCGCCGGCGTACAAGGAGGCATCCACCGTGCCGCATGTCCTGGTTCTCAACGCGTCGTACGAGCCGCTCGGCGTCGTACCGCTCCGCCGCGCGCTCGTCCTCGTGCTCGAAAACAAGGCCGTCTGTCTTGAGGAGTCGGGCGCCTTCATGCACAGTGCCACCCGGGCCGTTCCGGCCCCCAGCGTCGTCCGCCTGAAGCGGTTCGTACGGGTTCCCTACCGGGGGCCCGTCCCACTGACCCGCAGGGCGCTGTTCGCCCGGGACGGGGGGCGCTGCATGTACTGCGGTGCCACCGCGACCAGTGTCGACCACGTCATTCCGCGCAGTCGCGGCGGACAGCACGCCTGGGACAACGTGGTGGCGGCCTGCCGCCGCTGCAATCACGTCAAGGCGGACCGGCACCTGCCGGAGCTCGGCTGGCGGCTGCACCAGCAGCCCGCCCCGCCGACGGGCCTCGCCTGGCGCATCATCGGGACGGGACATCGCGACCCGCGCTGGTTGCCGTACTTGCAACCCTTCGGCGCGGACGACGCCATGGCCCGGATCGACGGCATATCAGCCTGAGGATCCGGGCCTCTGTCGTCCCCGGGGCCGTACCGGGGCCTTCGGGGACGACAGAGGGGCGCCGCCGGGGCGGTCCGTCCCGGCGGCGCCCCAGCGAGCGGGCTTTCGACGCCCTGCGGCCCCGCCTCGGACGCCGCGTGAGGCCGCTCGCCGGTCCGCCCTCCGTCGTGCGCCGGGGCGTTACTCCGTCGCGGCGACGGCGTACGCCTGGACCGACCAGAGGGAGTAGCCGAACTCGGTGGCCCGGCCGTCGCCCTGGATCCTGAGGTAGCGGGTGTCCTTCGCGTCCATCCGGACCGACTCGCGCCCGCCCCGTCCGTCGCGCACGGTCGCCGCCGTGCGCCAGTTGCGGCCGTCCGCGGAGACCTGGACGCGGTAGCGGGAGGCGTACGCGTCCTGCCAGTGCAGCACCACCTGGCCGAGCCGGGCCGGCCGCGGCAGTTCCGCCTGCCACCAGGCGCCGTCCTCGACCGGTGAGGACCAGCGGGTCGCCGGATCACCGTCGGAGGCGGCCGACGCCGGGAAGTCCGGGGTCTCGTCGCCGGACGAGGAGGCGGTGGCGGTGCGCACCAGGTCGGGGCCCGCCGTGCGCGGGTACGCCCGGACGGTGAGTGTGCTGCGCTCTTCACCGAAGCTGAACGGCACCTCGTACTCACCGGCCGGGGTGTCCGCGGGGACCGTGATCTCGACGGGAACGTCCGTGCGGGAGCCACGCGGCACCCGCGTCTGCTTCGGCACGCTCACCTCGATGCCCTCGGGCGCCCGCGCGGTGAGCGCGCCGCGCACCTCGGCGGGGCGCCGGGCGGCCAGCCGCGCCTCGACCCGCTGCGGTGCGCCACCGATCTCGACGTCCGTCTCGTCGCGTGCCAGGTCGAGCCGGGCGGCGGGCTCGTCGCCGAACCACGGCACGAGCGCGCGCACCTGCGGGGGCCGGGCCGACGCGTTGCCGGGAGTGCCGGTTCCCGTCCGGCCGCCCGGGACGAACGGCGACCTCGGGCCCGTGACCACCGACGGCACGGACGGGCCGCCCACGGGCCAGCTGATCCGGATCGCGTCGGCCCGCAGCCCCCTGGCCGGCGTCTGGGTCCAGCCGGTCGCCGACAGGTCGCCGAGGCGGCGCCAGCCCTCGCCGGGCACATGGGCCTCCAGCGTGGCACCGGCCACCGAGCCGCCGGGCACGGTCATCGCCGTCACGGTCTCCACCGGGCGCGAGCGGTTCAGCCGGACCGTATGGCTGCCCGGGGCCTCGGTCACCGTACCGACGCCGCGGTCCGCGCCCGTCCAGGCATCCGCCTCCTTGCGCACCCGGTCCAGGAACGGGCCCAGCACGCCCTCGCCGACCGTCGCACCGCTCGCCTTCGTGGCCCCGCGCACCGGCTCCAGCGCCAGCGAGGCCCGCCAGGCGGCGGCACCGTCACCGCGCGACTGGGCCTCCAGCAGATCGACGGCCAGTCCGCCCGCCCGGCCGTACCGGGACAACTGCTCCGTCCACGGCCGCACCTCGTCGTCGAGGCGGCCGTCGCCCACCGCCTTCAGACGCTGCGGGGTCTCCCGCATCACGGTGAAGGCCTCGCGCAGCGCGCGCGCCGCACCGGCCCGCGCCGTGGCGTCGGTCGTCGCACGGGACTTCCAGAACGCGGCCAGCAGCGGCCGCAGATACGCCGACTCGTCGCCGCCCAGGACGGACGCCGCGCTGTTCCCGGCCAGCGCGCGCAGCGCGTCCCCGGTGCGGGCGTCACCGCCCGCCAGATCGTCGATCGCCGCCTGCCAGGATTCCCGCGGCCGGTAGCCCTGAGGGTTCCAGGCGAAGTCGGCGGCGGTGAACAGCGGAATGCGGGACGCGGACGACTGCTCCATCGCGTTGGCCAGCAGCGCCGCGGAACCCGCCGCCACCGCCGGGTCGCGGCCGGTGTACGGGCCGAGGAAGATGCGGTCCTGCGCGTAGTCGTTGACCGGGTAGTTGTCCATCGTGACCAGCGGATGCCGGAACGCGGCACGGGCACCGCCCAGTTCCTCGCCGGTGATGGTCCGCGGCACGACCCCGACACCGGTCCAGGCGATCTGGACCCGGTCGTCCAGTTCCTCGGCCAGCGCCGTGCGGTAGTCGGTCGCCCCGTCCTGGTAGAACTCCGTCGGCATCACCGACAGCGGCTCCGCCCCCGGATGACGGTCCGCGAGATGCCGCGCCACCTCGCTCGCCACCCGTGCCTGCGCGCGGGCCGCCGCCTCGGGGCCGCTGCCGAAGGCGTCGGCGTCGCCGCCGCAGTGCCACTCGCTGTAGCTGACGTCCTGGAACTGCAGCTGGAAGGCGCGCACCCCCAGTGCCCACATCGCGTCGAGCTTTCGCGTCAGCGCCTTCACGTCGGAGGCGGACGACATGCACATGGCCTGTCCGAGGGCGACGGCCCAGCCGAGCGTCACGTGCTCGGCGCGGGCCCGCTCGGCCAGCGCCCGGAAGTCGGCGCGCCGGTCGGCGGGGTACGGGTCGCGCCAGCGGGCCTGCCGGTACGGGTCGTCGCCCGCCGCGTACAGATACCTGTTCTGCTTCGTACGCCCCATGAAGCCGATCTGCGCCAGCCGTTCCGCCCGGGTCCACGGCTGCCCGTAGAAGCCCTCGGTCATCCCGCGGACGGCGGTGCCGGGCCAGTCCCTGACGGTGACCCCGGCGACGCCTCCGTCCCGGATCAGCTGACGCAGCGTCTGTACACCGTGGAAGAGGCCGTCCTCGCCGACGCCCTCCACGGCGACGGTGTCCCGGCCCGCGAACCGGCCGACCGCGAGGCGGTAGCCGCCGGGGGGCAGATCCCCGCGCGCGGGGGCGCGCAGTGTGCGCAGGGCGTCCCGGGCGCCGTCGCCGTCGAGCCGGATGACGGGGCCGCGGCCCGGCAACGCCTCGTGGACGGTCCGTACGCCCGCGTCCCGCAGGACCTGCCGCAACGCGTCCACGGCGTACGGATCGACGTGCGCGTCGGCCACGAGCGTGACCTCGCCGGCGAGCGGCACGGACGGCCCGGACGCCTTGATGGACCGGGGGCGGGGCCACACCGGGGGCACGGCGCCGTCGTCGGCGCGGTCGGGCGTGGTGACGGTGGGGGAGCCGGGCGCCGACGGGGCCGCGACGGCGGCCGGGGTGCCCGTGGAGAGCAGACCGCCGAGTACGGCGACCGCGACGGCCGTTGCCTGCTTTCCGCGCCTGAGCCGCATCGCTCTTCTCCCTCGCTTCCCTCGCACGGGCTCCGAGCCCACCACCCGCGCGCGAGGGTGTCAATGCGGGTGGTTGTTGTGCCGCAAATGCCCGATGCGGCAGATGGGGTGAGGGATGACCGGGAGTCGGCGGCGACGCCAAGGATGACGCCGAATGGCCGAAAAGAGCGGACAACTTACGGAGAACCGGCCGCCGGGGAACGGAATGTGACCCAGAGCACGTTGAACTCGTTGTGGTAACGCCTACGTCTGCGGTCGAGCCCGCCGGGTAGGCGCCCTGTGTCCTGTTCCGCCACGGCCAGGAGGCCGCCATGCCCGCTGCCGCGCAGCTCCTGCTCTCCGCCCTCTCCCGACAGGTGTCCGCTCCCGCCCCGCCGCCCGCCGCCTTCCCGGGCCCCGCGACCGGCCCCGGCCCGCTGACGAGCGAGCCGCCGCTCGCCGACGCGATACCTCTCACCAGCGAGCCGCCGCTCGCCGACGCCACCCCGCTGACCAGCGAACCTCCTCTCGCCGTCAACGCCCCGCTGACCAGCGAACCGGCCTTGTCCGGCAACGCGTGGGGCATGGAGTCCCCAGGAGTCTGAATGGGCCTGTCCCGGCTCGCCGCACTGCACGGCGTCGCCACTTCCTACTCCCCGTCCGCCGATGCCACGGTGGCCGTTGCCGACGACACGGTCGTCGCCGTGCTCGCCGCGCTCGGGGTGGACGCCGCCACGCCCGAAGCCGTACGGGAATCACTCGCCGCCGCCGAGTCCTCGGCCGCGGCCCGGCTGCTCCCGCCGACGCTGGTGGTGTGGGCGGGGGAGCCGCTGCCCCGGGCCCTGACCGCCCTGCCGTCCGGCACCGTGCTGCACATCGGACTGGAGGACGCCGGATCGCCCCCGCTCCCGCGGATGAGTGTCCGGCCCGACCGGCCGGAACCGGCCGTTTCGGGACGAGCCGCCGTCGACGCGGGTGCGGGCATGGGCACGGGCGGGAACACGGCCGCGGACGTGGGCGCCGGGGCAGGTGCGGGTGTGTCCCCGGCCCCCGCCTGGTGGGTCGAACCGCCGCTCGGGGTGCACCGGTTGAGCGTGCGCGTCCCGGACGGCCGGGACGCGAGCTGCACGCTCGTCGTCGCCCCGACCCGGGTGCCGCAGCCGCCCGCCCGCACCCATGGTTTCCTAGTCCAGCTCTACTCCCTGCTCTCCGCCCGCTCCTGGGGCATGGGAGACCTCGGGGACCTCGCGGATCTCGCCGCCTGGTCCGGGCGGACCCTGGGTACCGGATTCGTCCAGGTCAACCCGCTCCACGCCGCCGTGCTCGGCGACCCCACCGACCCGTCCCCGTACCGCCCGTCGTCGCGGCGCTTCCCCGACCCCGTCCATCTGCACGTCGAGTCCGTCCCCGAGTACGGGCACGTGCCGGACCGGGGCGCGCTCGACGATCTGCGGCAGGACGCGGCGACCCTCGGCGACACCGTCCTGAACAAGGGCGCCCTGATCGACCGGGACGCCGTCTGGGAACTCAAGCGCCAGGCCCTCGAACTCGTGGTGGACGTGCCCCTCACACCCGGCCGCCGCGCCGCGTACTGCGACTTCCTGGCCGAGCAGGGACAGGCCCTGGAGGACCACGCCCTGTGGTGCGCCCTCGCGGAGCTGCACGGCTCCGACTGGCACAGCTGGCCGGCCGCGCTCCGCGACCCCCGCTCCCAGGCGACCGCCCACGCCCGCCGCGAGCTGATGGACCGGGTCGACTTCCACTGCCGGCTCGCCTGGCTGACCGACAGCCAGCTGGCCGCCGCCCAGCGCGCCGCCCTGGACGCCGGAATGGCCGTCGGCATCGTCCACGACCTCGCCGTCGGAGTGCACCCCGGCGGCGCCGACGCCTGGGCCGAGCAGGACGCCCTCGCGCACGGCATGTCCATCGGCGCACCCCCGGACGCCTTCAACGCCCGCGGTCAGGACTGGGGCCTGCCGCCCTGGCGCCCCGACGCCCTCGCCGCGTCCGGCTACGCCCCGTTCCGCGGGCTGCTGCGCGGACTCCTCGCCCACGCGGGCGCCCTGCGCATCGACCACGTCATGGGGCTGTTCCGGCTCTGGTGGGTGCCCGAGGGGCGTCCGCCCACCGAGGGCACCTACGTCGGTCACGACGCCGAGGCGATGCTCGCCGTCCTCGTCCTGGAGGCGCACCGGGCCGGCGCGGTCGTCATGGGGGAGGACCTCGGCACCGTCGAACCGGGGGTGCGCGAGGCGCTGGCGCGGCGCGGCGTGCTCGGCACCTCCGTGCTCTGGTTCGAACGCGACTGGGCGGGCTCCGGGCGCCCCCTGCCTCCCGAGGAGTGGCGCGAGGGCTGCCTGGCCACCGTCACCACACACGATCTGCCGTCCACCGCCGCCCGGCTGACCGGCGACCACGTGAGACTGCGCCATCGCCTCGGCCTGCTCGCCGGCGGCCTCGCGGAGGAAGTGACGGCCGACGCGACCGACACCGCCGAGTGGCTGGGGTATCTCGCCCGGCTCGGTCTGCTGCCGGAGGGGGAGGGCGACGAGGAGGGTGCCGTCCGCGCCGTGCACCGCTTCCTGCTGCGCACCCCCGCCCGCATGGTCGGGGTCTGGCTGCCCGACGCGCTCGGCGACCGCCGCCCGCAGAATCTCCCCGGAACCTGGGACCAGTACCCCAACTGGCGTCTGCCCGTGGCCGACGCGGAAGGCCACCCCGTCGCCCTGGAGGAGCTGGCCGTCGCACCCCGTCTCCACCGGCTGATGGAGGCCCTCGCGCCCCGCGAGGCACCCCCGGAGTCCCGACCGGAACCCCGCCCATGACCTCGTACAGCACCCCCGGGCGCGCGCCCGTTCCCGGCGTTCGCTACGTTTGCACCGTGGACAAGAAGAACGCTATGCGCGCCGGCGCCGTCGCGGCCGGAACGACGCTGATGATGCTGCTCATGTCGTCCCCCGCGCTCGCGCTCACCCGCGACGCCGGTGACGACCCCGGTCCGGGCCTGAGCGCGATGGAGACCATCGGTCTGTACGTCGTGGCCCCGATCGCCCTGTTCGTGGTCATCGCGGGCCTGGTCATGATCTTCGACAAGTCCAAGAAGCAGGCCTGAGGGCAGTCCCTCAGGGAGAAGCCGGAGATCCCGGCCGGGCTCGCGCCACACTCTGCGGCACGCCCCCGGCACCGGGGCCCGCACCGCGTGCGCCGCAGGTACCCCGTACCGTGCGGCGCACAGGCGTGTCCGGGCCCGGGTGCCCCGTCCCGGGGCCCGGGTAGGTTGCGGCCATGATCGAGTGGGACGTCAAGAAGCTCCGCATCCTCCGCACCCTGCGTGACCGGGGCACGGTCACCGCGACCGCCGAGGCCCTGCTGATGACCCCGTCCGCGGTCTCGCAGCAGCTGTCCAACCTGTCGGGACAGCTCGGCGTACCGCTGCTGGAGGCGCAGGGCCGACGGGTCCGTCTCACCGACGCCGCGCATCTCGTGCTGCGTCACGCCGAAGCCGTCTTCGCCCAGCTGGAGCGCGCCGACGCGGAACTGACCGGCTACCTGCGCGGCGAGGCCGGAGAGGTGCGGATCGGGGCGTTCTCCACGGCGGTACCCGCCCTCGTCGTGCCCGCGATCCAGCGGCTGCGCGCCGAGGAACGCCCGGGACCGGACGTACGGGTGCGGGAGGCGGAGGCCGCACAGGCGTACGAACTCCTGGTCGCCGGTGAGGTGGATCTCGCGCTGTCCCTCGCCGCGCACGCCCCGACGGCCCGCGATCCCCGGTTCGCCGTGCTGCCCCTGCTGGCGGATCCGCTGGACGTGGCGCTGCCCGCGGATCACCACCTCGCCGCGGCCCCCGCCCTCCGGCTGGCGGACCTGTCCGGCGACCCCTGGATCTACGGCGGCTCCGGCCCCTGGTCGCAGATCACGACGGCCGCCTGCGAGGCCGCCGGATTCGTACCCGAGCAGGCGCACAGCGCCTCCGGCTGGACGGCGATCCTGGCCATGGTCGAGGCGGGCATGGGGGTCGCCCTGATCCCGCGCATGGCGTCGGCGGAACGGCACAGCCGGGGTGGCGTGGTGATGCGCGCCCTCGAAGCCGATCAGCCGCGACGCCATGTGGTGGCGGCCGTACGGCAGGGGGCCGAGCAGGGGCCGGCGGTGGCCCGAGTCCTGGCGGCGCTCACCGAAACAGCCAAAACGTTCAGCTCGGCTGAATAAATGATGCAAAAACTTTCGATGGACCTAATGGGTTGTTCGCCGCGACAGTGGGCCCATGACCTTCGACGAGAACGAGAACGAGAACGAGAACGAGAACGAGAACGAGAACGAGAACGAGAACGAGAACCAGCAGGAGAACCCCCACGCCAACGACGCGGCCCCGTACGGCGGTGGTGACCCGTACGCCGACTACCGCGCCACCGACCTCCCCTTCACCGAACTCGTCGACCTCGCCGACCGCCGGCTCGGCGCGGGCGTGATCGCCGCCAACGACGAGTTTTTCGCCGAGCGCGAGAACCTTCTCGTCCGGGAGCGCGCGGTCTTCGACCCCGACCACTTCGGTCACAAGGGCAAGATCATGGACGGCTGGGAGACCCGTCGCCGACGCGGGGCGGACGCGGCCCACCCGTTCCCGGCCCCCGAGGAGCACGACTGGGCCCTGATCCGCCTCGGCGCCCCCGGCATCATCCGCGGCATCGTCGTCGACACCGCCCACTTCCGCGGCAACTACCCGCAGCGCGTCTCGATCCAGGCCACGGCCGTCGAGGGTTCGCCGAGCCCCGCCGAACTCCTCGCGGACGACGTGAAGTGGGAGGAGATCGTCCCGCCGACCCCGGTACGCGGCCACGCCGCCAACGGCTTCGAGATCACCGGCGGGCGCCGCTGCACCCACGTCCGCCTCTGCCAGCACCCCGACGGCGGCATCGCCCGCCTCCGCGTCCACGGCGAGGTCCTCCCCGACCCGTCCTGGCTCGCCGCCCTCGGCACGTTCGACCTGATCTCGGTCCTGAACGGCGGCAGTTACGAGGACGCCTCCGACCGCTTCTACTCCTCGCCGACCCAGATCATCCTGCCCGGCACCTCCCGAAAGATGGACGACGGCTGGGAGAACCGTCGCCGCCGGGTCCGTGACACGAACGACTGGGTCCGTTTCCACCTCCCCGCCCAGGGCGCGGTCCGCGCGGTCGAGATCGACACGGCCTACCTCAAGGGCAACGCGGCCGGCTGGATCGCCCTCCAGGGCCGCAACGGCGAGACCGGCGAGTGGTTCGAGATCATCCCCCGCACCAGGCTCCAGCCCGACACCCTCCACCGCTTCCCCCTGCGTGCCCGGGCGATCGTCACCCACGTCCGCCTCGACGCCTTCCCGGACGGCGGAGTCGCCCGGATGCGCCTGCACGGAAGCCTGACGGAGACCGGCGCCGCCGAGCTGACCCGGCGCTACGAGGAGTCGGGCGCGTAACGGCCCGGTGCCCGTCTCCTCCCCGCATCCCCTTCTGCCCCCGCCCGTCGGACGGTTGCGCATCGGTGCCCGCCCGACGGGCGGATTCCATGCGTGCGCACGCGGCGACGGACGAAAAAAGGGGCGGGTACGGTGCCCGGCCCCGCAGGCCGCGCACCGTACCCGCCCCGGCAGTCCGGAGCCCCGGCCTACGAGGCCGCCGCCGCGTCCGCCGCCTGGGCCTTCAGGGCACGCTCCACGCCCGCGCGCGACTCGGACATCAGGCGGCGCAGGGCCGCGGTCGGCCCGGCCGAGGACAGCCAGGCGTCCGTGGCGTCCAGGGTGGCCTGCGAGACCTGGAGGGCCGGGTACAGGCCCACGGCGATCTGCTGCGCCATCTCGTGGCTGCGGGACTCCCAGACGCCCTTGACCGCCGCGAAGAACTTCTCCGTGTACGGGGCCAGCAGCTCGCGCTGGTCGGTCTGGACGAAGCCGGCGATGACCGCCTCCTGGAGGGAGTTCGGCAGCTTGTCGGACTCGACGACCGAGGCCCACGCCTCCGCCTTCGCCTCCTCCGTGGGACGGGCCGCTCGGGCGGTCGCCGCGTGGCGCTCGCCCGCCGCCGTCCTGTCGCGCTCGTACTCGGCGGCGATCTCGTCCTCTTCGAGGAGACCGGCCGCGGCGAGCCGCTCCACGAACGCCCAGCGCAGCTCCGTGTCGACGGCCAGGCCCTCGACCGTCTCCTTGCCGTCGAGCAACGACTGCAGCAGGTCCGTCTGCTGCGGGGTGCGGGCCGTCGCCGCGAAGGCGCGGGCCCAGGCCAGCTGGTGGTCGCTGCCCGGCTCCGCCGCGCGCAGGTGCGCGAGCGTGGCCTCGGTCCACTGCGTCAGCCCGGCCTCGCGCCACTCCGGCGCCGCGTACAGGTCCAGCGCCAGCTTCACCTGGCGGTGCAGCGACTGGACGACGCCGATGTCCGACTCCTTGCCGATGCCGGAGAGCACCAGGGCGAGGTACTCGCGGGTCGCCAGTTCGCCGTCGCGGGTCATGTCCCAGGCGGAGGCCCAGCACAGGGCGCGCGGCAGGGACTCGGTGAAGTCACCGAGGTGCTCGGTGACGACACGCAGCGACTCCTCGTCGAGGCGGACCTTCGCGTACGAGAGGTCGTCGTCGTTGAGCAGGATCACGGCGGGGCGGGCGGTGCCGGCCGGGAACGGCACGGTCGTGCGCGCGCCGTCGACGTCCAGCTCGATGCGGTTCGTACGGACCAGCTTGCCGTTCGCGTCGAGGTCGTAGCAGCCGATCGCGATGCGGTGGGGCCGCAGCGTCGGCTCGCCCTTCGCGCCGGCGGGGAGGGCCGGGGCCTCCTGGAGGACGGTGAAGGACGTGACGTGGCCGTTCTCGTCCGTCTCGACCTCCGGGCGCAGGATGTTGATGCCCGCCGTCTCCAGCCACGCCTTCGACCAGGTCTTCAGGTCGCGGCCGGAGGTCTCCTCCAGCGCGCCCAGCAGATCGGACAGCCGGGTGTTGCCGAACGCGTGCGCCTTGAAGTACGCCTGGACGCCCTTGAAGAACTCGTCCATGCCGACGTACGCCACCAGCTGCTTCAGGACCGAGGCGCCCTTGGCGTAGGTGATCCCGTCGAAGTTGACCAGCACGTCGTCCAGGTCACGGATGTCGGCCATGATCGGGTGCGTGGAGGGCAGCTGGTCCTGGCGGTAGGCCCAGGTCTTCTCGGTGTTGGCGAACGTCGTCCACGCGTTCGGCCACTTCGAGCCCTGTGCGTACGCCTGGCAGGCGACCGAGGTGTACGTGGCGAACGACTCGTTCAGCCACAGGTCGTTCCACCACTCCATGGTGACGAGGTCGCCGAACCACATGTGCGCCAGCTCGTGCAGGATGGTCTCCGCACGCCGCTCGTACGCCGCGTCCGTCACCTTCGAACGGAACACGTACTGGTCGCGGATGGTGACCGCGCCCGCGTTCTCCATCGCGCCGGCGTTGAACTCCGGGACGAACAGCTGGTCGTATTTGGCGAACGGGTAGTCGTAGTCGAACTTCTCCTGGAACCAGTCGAAGCCCTGCCGCGTGACGTCGAAGATCTCGTCCGCGTCGAGGTACTCGGCCAGCGACGGGCGGCAGTAGATGCCGAGCGGAACGGACTGGCCGTCCTTCTCGTAGCTGCTGTGCACCGAGTGGTACGGGCCGACGATCAGCGCCGTGATGTACGTCGAGATGCGCGGCGTCGGCTCGAAGGTCCAGACGTCGTCCTGCGGCTCGGGCGTCGGGGAGTTCGAGATGACCGTCCAGCCCCGCGGCGCCTTCACCGTGAACTGGAACGTCGCCTTCAGATCGGGCTGCTCGAAGCTCGCGAACACGCGGCGCGCGTCCGGCACCTCGAACTGGGTGTAGAGGTACGCCTGCTGGTCGACCGGATCGACGAAGCGGTGCAGGCCCTCACCCGTGTTGGTGTACGAGCAGTCGGCGACGACCTTCAGCTCGTTGGAGCCCGCGGCCAGGTGCGGGAGGGTGATGCGCGAGTCGCGGAAGACGGCCGCGACATCCAGCGCCCTGCCGTTCAGCTCGACCTCGTGCACGGCCGGGGCGACCAGGTCGATGAAGGTCTCCGCACCGGCTTCGGCGGATTCGAAGCGCACGGTGGTGACGGACCGGTAGGTGCCGCCCTCCTGCGCTCCGGAGAGGTCGAGATCGATCTCGTACGCGTCCACGGTCAGCAGGCGCGCCCGCTCCTGTGCCTCTTCGCGGGTCAGATTGGTGCCAGGCACGCGGTCATCTCCTTGGTATGTGACGTTTCCGGTCATCCTTCCATGCGACCTGTGCGCAGCGCGATGTCCGTTTTCCGCCGGACCGTTCCTGCACGGCGGGCCAGCCTGGACGCATGACCACATATGAGGCACGCCCGATCGGCCCGGACACGCTGAAGGAGCTCCGCGACACCGACGACGCGGGCCGTCCCTGCGCTCCGTACACCGCCACCGACAGCGGGCACCCGCTGCGCTGCTGCCTGCGTGGGAGCGAGGCGGGGGAGCGGATCGCCCTCGTCTCGTACGCGCCGCTGCGCCGCTGGGCGTCCGAGACGTGGGCGAGGCCGGGGGCCTACGACGAGCAGGGGCCGGTCTTCATCCACGCCGAGGAGTGCGCGGGGCCCGCGGCCGACCGGACCGGATACCCGTTCTCCCGGGCGGGAGCGCTGCGCACCGTCCGGCGCTACAACGCGGAAGGCCACATCGTCGGCGGCCGGCTGCTGGAGATCCCGGCCGACGAGGAGCGGGGGTACGACGCGGCCTTCGACGAGGCCTTCGCCGATCCGGAGGTGGCGCTGGTGCACGTCAGGGCCGTGGAGTACGGCTGCCTGCACTTCGAGGTCCGCCGCCCCTGAAAGGCTGTCGGCCGGCCTCCGAGCGGCGCCGGGGCTCGGCGGCCCCGGGCCCCGCTCCTCGGCCGCCGGAGGGGCTGAACGGGTCAGCCGTTCAGCTCGGCCGCCACCAGCTCCGCGATCTGCACCGCGTTCAGCGCCGCGCCCTTGCGCAGGTTGTCGTTGGAGACGAAGAGCGCGAGACCGTTCTCCACGGTCTCGTCGACCCGGATCCGGCCGACGAACGAGGCGTCCTTGCCGGCCGCCTGCAGCGGGGTGGGGATCTCGGAGACCTCGACGCCCGGCGCGTCCTTCAGCAGCTCGTAGGCGCGCTCGACGCTGACCGGACGGGCGAAACGGGCGTTGACCTGGAGCGAGTGGCCGGTGAAGACCGGCACTCGGACACATGTGCCGGACACCTTGAGCTCCGGGATCTCCAGGATCTTGCGGGACTCGTTGCGGAGCTTCTGCTCCTCGTCCGTCTCGAAGGAGCCGTCGTCGACGATCGAGCCGGCCAGCGGCAGCACGTTGAAGGCGATCGGACGCTTGTAGACGCCCGGCTCGGGGAAGTCGACGGCCTCGCCGTCATGGGTGAGCCTGTCAGCCTCGGCGACGACCTTGGACGCCTGGCCGTGCAGCTCGGCGACACCGGCCAGACCGGAGCCGGACACCGCCTGGTAGGTGGCGACGGTCAGCGCCTGGAGACCGGCCTCGTCGTGCAGCGGACGCAGCACGGGCATGGCGGCCATCGTGGTGCAGTTCGGGTTGGCGATGATGCCCTTGGGGCGGTTCGCGATCGCGTTCGCGTTGACTTCGGAGACGACCAGCGGGACCTCGGGGTCCTTGCGCCAGGCGGAGGAGTTGTCGATCACGACGGCGCCCTGCGAGGCGACCTTCTCGGCGAGCGCCTTCGAGGTCGCGCCACCGGCCGAGAACAGCACGATGTCCAGCCCGGTGTAATCGGCCGTCGAGGCGTCCTCGACGGTGATCTCCCGGCCCTGCCATTCGATCGTGGAGCCCGCGGAGCGCGCGGAGGCGAACAGCCGCAGTTCGTCGGCCGGGAACTTCCGCTCGGCCAGGATCCTGCGCATGACTGTGCCGACCTGACCGGTGGCGCCGACGATTCCGACCTTCACAGGGACTCCTTCGAACGTACGAACTGGCACGGTTGCCGCTCCATGATGCGTATGTCCACGGCTTCCTTGTCCAATCCATTGTCCGCGCTGCGGACACCCCCCGCGCGGCCGGGCGGACAGAGCAGTGGGGCGGGCGCTCCACTGAGCACCCGCCCCACTGTCGTACGGATCACACGGTGACCGCGGTCACCGCGGCGATCACGGGCTCCGCTACGGCGTGACCTTCTCGATCACGACGCTGCCGGTGCCCGCCGCGGTCCCGTGGCTGTTCACCAGGTGGACCTCGCCGAAGAACTGCCGGCCCTCGGGGGCCGCACCGGCGACCGAGACCTCGGCGCCGATCTGGGCGGAGGCGCCGTTGGCCAGGTTCACGGCCTTCGACTCGTCGACCTTGATCGTGCCGAGCGACGGCGCGTAATACACGTCGCGGTAGTCGTACGTGGTGGTCCCGGCCGGGACGTCGTAGCCGTCGATCACGACGGTGTACGTACCGGCGGCGGGCTTCACCAGGCTGACCGACTCCTCGGAGCCGGCCGTGGTGGACTTGCCGACCTGGGTGTTGCCCTTGAAGACGTACAGGTCCAGGTCCGCGTTGGCGTCCGACGTACCGCCGATGGCGACGTCCAGCTTCTCGACGCCCTCACCGATGGTGACCTCGAACTCCTGCTCGTCGCCCGTCTTGATCGACGGCTTGGCGACCTTGGCCGAGCCCAGCGAGCCGCCCTTGAGGGTGCCCTCCAGGTCGCCCGCGTTGTTGGTGGCCTTCCAGCTCACCGGGGCGGGCGTGCCGATCTTCGCCTCGGCGATGGTCTGCACCGCCGGGTCGAAGGTCGCGCCGAGCAGCGAGACATCCAGCTTGTACGGGTTGTCCAGCAGCGGCGACGTACGCCGTGCCTCGACCTCGATCTCCCAGACGCCCGGCTGCGGGTCCTTGTAGGAGCGCACGTCGGGGCGGCAGGTGTTGTTCGGGTTGTCGTAGTTCGGGTAGCAGAACGGCGTTCCGCTGTCCTCCATCTGCACCCCGTACGGGTGGATGGAGATGAAGCGGGTCTGGCTGCCCGAGCGCAGCGCGCCGAGGGAGACCTCAAGGGTCTTGGCGCCCTCCGGAACGGTCACGAAGTACGACGTGGTGCTGTTGCGCTGCACCGAGCCGGACGCCTTGAACGCGTAGGCGGGCTTCGCGAGCTCCTTGGAGACGATCACCGTGGTGAGGATCTGCTGGTCCACACCGACGGTCTTGCTGTCGTCCACCTTCAGGATCGCGCTGTGCACGCCCGCGCTGCCCGGCTTCGCCTCGACCTTGACGGTGACCGGCTTGCCCAGCGGCAGGGAGACCGTGCCCGGACCGGCCAGCTTGAAGGTGCCGTCGTTGTTCTTCCACGACAGCTGGTGCTTGACGGCCCTGTCCGGTCCCGTGGTGCGGGTGATCGTGACGTCGTACGACTTCTTCTGGCCGACCTTCAGACCGCCCTCGCGGTCGTACAGACCGGTGCCGAAGCCAGGGGTCTTGAGCGCGAAGTCGATCGCGGTGTCGACCGGAGCCTTCACCGAGTACTCGTGCGCCGGGGCGCCCTGCTTCTCGATCTGCTTCCAGGCGCCGACGATGTTGATCAGACCGGAGCCCTGGGCGTGCGCGGGCACGTCCTTGATGTGGGTGGCGGTGCTGGTCAGTGCGGTGCGCAGATCGGCGGGGGGCAGCTCGATGTGCTTCTGCTTCGCTGCGGACAGCAGCAGCGCGGTCGCACCGGCGGCCTGCGGCGAGGCCATCGAGGTGCCCTGCAGCATGGAGTAACCGGCCGGCAGGGTGTAACCCGACTCCTTGACCGGGCTGCCGGGCAGCCAGGTCTGGGTGGTGTTGATCGCGGCACCCGGGGCCGACAGGGTCGGCGTGAAGCCGCCGTCCTCACGCGGGCCGCGCGAGGAGAACGGCATCATGTCGTACTTCTTGGTGACGTTCGAGCCGTAGTTGGCGGCCCACGTCTCCTTGGAGATCGACGCGCCGACGGAGATGACGTGGTCGGCGAGGCCGGGGTCACCGATCGTGTTGACACCCGGGCCGTCGTTTCCGGCCGAGATGACCAGCTGGACGCCGTAGATGTCGATGAGCCGCTTGTAGAGCTCGGCGCGGGCGTTGTTGCCGTCGTTGAGCGGCGGCAGGCCACCGATCGACATGTTGACGACATCGACACCGCGGTTCACGACGAGGTCGATCATGCCCTCGGTGAGCGCGATGTTGGTGCAGCCGCCCGACCAGGTGCAGGCACGCGAGGAGACGATCTTCGCACCCGGCGCGGCACCGTTCATCTTGCCGCCGAACAGGCCGTTCGCGGAGGTGATGCCCGCGACGTGGGTGCCGTGCTCGCTCTCGATGACGCCGATGTTCACGTAGTCGGACGTGTCGCCGGCCGCGTTGTAGACGACGTTCTTGCGCGTCTCCACGGTGAACGGGATGCGCTCGACGACATCCGTCCGCGGGTCGTCCTCGCCGAAGTAGGAGACCTGGTGCTTCTCCTTGTACGGCTTCATGGCGGTCTCGTCGGTGAAGTCGCCGTCGTTGTCCAGGTCGACGCGCACGGTGCCGGTGACCGGGTCGTAGAGCACGGCCCAGACGTCGGTGGTGTCACCGTCGCGGTTCAGGTCGCCCTTCATGTCGCCGCCCTTGGTGGCGGCCTCGGCGAACAGCTTGATCTTGTACGAACCCTCGGGCGCCTTGTAGGTGCGGCCCTGGTAGGTGAACGTCGGGCCGGACACGGCGTCCGTCATCCGCAGCCAGGTGCCGTCGCCGTCGCTGACCGGGTCGGTGGCGGTCACCCAGTCGACGATCTTGCGCTCGCCCGTGGTGGTCTTCTGCAGCGCCGGGTGGCCGAGGTCGACACCCGAGTCGAGGATGCCGATGGTCACCCCCCGCCCGTCGGCCTTCGGGTGCTGCTGGACGAAGTCGACCGCACCCGTCTCGAAGGACGGGTTGTACGGGTTCTTCGCCGGGGTCTTCGCGCCCGGCGCCGGGTAGGAGCCGGTGGACTTCGTCTTCGCCGTGGTCCCGGCCGCGCGGTCGGCCGCGGGCGTCGGGTCGTCCAGCTTGATCTCCTGCTTGAGATCGATGCCGTGGACGGACGACAGCTTGGAGGCCGCCTTGATGGTCGCCTCGGCGGACGCGGTGGGCACGGTGGCCCGTACGTAGCCGAGCTTGTCGTACGCACGTCCCAGCACGGACCCCTTGACGGCGTCCAGCTGCTTGGCGACCTGCGCGGTCTCACCGGGAGCGGTGGCGACCATCATGGTGATGTTCTTCTCGCCCTCGGCCTTGGCCTTGGCCAGGAGATCGGCGTCGGCCGTGCCGAGCTTGTCGGCCGTGGTGTCCTTGGCGGCGGACTTGACGGGAGCGGGGGCGGGGTCGTCGGCGGCGAAGACCGGGGCGGCGCCGGTGGCGGCCAGCGCGGCCACCAGGCCGGCGGCAGCCGCGACTCGGGCCGCGCGTCTCGCCCCGGGTATGGAACTGGGGGACTCGGTGGTCATCTGCATCCCTGAAGTGAAAGAGAGAGTCCGGAAATCGGTACCGGATGACCGCTCACCCTTTCGTAAATGACAGGGGTTTGTGGAGAGTTGTAGGGGGCGAGATGTGGACATGGCGGGCTTCCGCCAGTGCGGCTGATGTGCCATCAGGAACAAAGCGGGAGATAAGTGGTCCCTGAGGCGAGTTCAGCGGGGCAGGATCATCACGTACGCGGCCGGCTCGCGAGTGGCCGCCGCCATCAGCGCCGTACGCACCACGACCGCCTGCTCCTCCCGCGCGTCCCGCAGCTTCGTCGGCGAGAGGTGGACGACGGTGACGCCGAGCCGCTCCAGGTGCTCCCGCTCCGCGACGTACGAGGACCACTGCGCGTCGTGCTCCTCCTGACGCAGGTCGTGGTCGAGCCTGCTGTGCCGGGGCGCCCTGGTGTCGAGCACCACGGCGACCGCCTGCTCGGGCCAGTAGGCGTCCACCCCGCCGAGATGCGGGCCGCCGGGCAGTCGCAGATCCACGTTCCACAGCGGCTCCGACAGGCCGTGCGACCGCACCATGTCGTACAGCCGGCTCTCCGCCAGCGCCCGGCCCTCGGCGAGCAGCGAGTCGACGGCGTTCACCACCTGGGGGAGGGCGAGCAGCCCGGCCCGGCTCAGCTCGCGCACGACGGCGGCCGGCTCGCAATGCCCGCCGCGGACCGCCTCGGTGAGCAGACGGCGTACGCCCGGGGTGTCCCCCAGCCCCGCCACCGCGTCCACGAGCGCCCGCTCCGCCGGCGCCACGGGCAGACCCTCCACCTGCTCGGGCAGGGGCGGCTCGGCGGCCCGTACGAGATGGACGTACCGGACCGACCGCAGTCGCCGGGTGCGCGGCACCAGCACATCGATCCGGGCCGACGGGGCGGGCGGTGGCGTGAGTGCGAACCCGTGCAGGGCGAGCGCGGCAAGCCCGGTGATCATGGCCTCGCCGTACCCGGACTCCGTGCCCGGCCCCGGCTGCGCGGGCAGGTCCCGACGGCCCGACGCCGATGGCCGACCGGCATACAGCAGGGCGGAACGCAGTCGTTCCTCGGCGGTGGGCGGCCCCGGGTGCAGGACATACACACCGGGCAGCGGCTGCTGCCACGGCCCGCCGGCCCTGCACTGGGCGGCGGCCTCCGCCGCGGACACGCCGTGCGCCCTCAACTGGGCGGCGGACAGCACATGTTGACGGGCGTCACCGGCGACGGGGAGGTGACAGGGGGAGAGCGGGGAGTTCTGGGTCATGCTCCGGGGTATCCCGCACACGACCCCGCCGCTAACCCCTGTTACACGCCCGTCGACAATTCAGGACAACGCCGACCTAAAGTACGCACGTTCGACAACCGAAAAAGCTCGTCCCGCCGGCGGTCGCCCGCCGGCGGTCGCCCGCCGTCTCGCCCGACGGAGCGCCGGTACGGCAGGCCCGGCCGGGCGCCCCGCGAGGCCCCGGCCCGGACGGTGTGAGGATCGAGCCCGTCCGGGGCGGGGGCGAGGCCGGGGAGCATCCGGCCGGGGAGTATCCGTCAGACCGCGGCGCCCATGGCCGCCGCCGCGTCGCACTCCTGCGCCCGCAGGGCCCGGGCCAGATCGTCCCGGGCCTCCAGCACCAGCCTCCGCAGCGCTGGCGCCGCGTCCTCGTGCGCGGTCAGCCACGCGTCCGTCGCCGCGAGCGTCGACGGATCGTCCTGGAGCGCCGGGAACAGACCCTTGACCACGATCACGCCGATCTGGATCGACCGCTCGGCCCACACCCGCTCGATCGCGGCGAAGTACTTGTCCGTGTACGGCGCGAGCAGCTCTCGCTGCGACGGCTGCGCGAAGCCCGTGATCGTCGCCTCCACCAGCGCGTTGGACAGCGCGTCCGACTCCACGACGCCCGCCCACGCCTGCGCCTTGACCGCCTCCGACGGCCGCGAGGCCAGGCACCGGACCTGGTGCCGCTTCCCGGACGCCGTGTCGTCGCGGGCCAGTTCGGCGTCGATCGCCGACTCGTCGGCCACACCGTGCGCGGCCAGCGGCGACAGGAGTGCCCAGCGCAGCTCCTGGTCGATGTCGAGGCCGTCGATCCGTGCCGAGCCGTCGAGCAGCCCGGACAGCAGCTGGAAGTCCGTGTCCGAGTCGGCCACCGACGCGAAGAACCGCGCCCACGCCAGCTGGTGCTCGCTGCCGGGCTCGGCGATCCGCAGCTCCCGCAACGCGGCCTCGGCCAGCGCCCGGCCACCCTCCTCGCGCCACCCCGGCGCCGCGTAGTGCGTGAGTGCGGTACGGGTCCAGGTGTGCAGCATCTGCAGCACACCGATGTCGGACTCCCGACCGGAGAAGGCCAGCACGAGGGAGACGAAGTCGCGGGCCGGCATCAGCCCGTCCCGGGTCAGGTTCCACAGCGCGGACCAGCACAGCGCCCGCGCCAGCGGGTCGGTCATGTCACCGAGGTGCGCCCGCAGCGTGGCCAGCGACACCTCGTCGAAGCGGACCTTGCAGTACGTGAGGTCGTCGTCGTTGACCAGGATCAGCTCCGGCCGCTCGGCACCGGCCAGCTCCGTGACCACCGTGCGCGGCCCCGCCACGTCCACCTCGGCGCGCGCGTACCGCACCAGGTCGCCATCGGCGGCGCGCCGGTACAGTCCGACCGCGACCCGGTGCGGCCGCAGCTCCGGATGGGAGTCGGCCGCCTCCTGGAGGACCGCCAGCTCCGTGATCCGGTCCGCCGAGTCGTACGTCGCCACCGGCGTCAGCGAGTTGACGCCCGCGGTCTGCAGCCACGAGCGCGACCAGGCGGTCATGTCCCGCCCGGACGTCTCCGCCAGGACGGAGAGCAGATCGCCCAGCTGCGTATTGCCGTAGGCGTGCTTCTTGAAATAGCGCCGGGCGCCCTCCAGGAACGCGTCCCGCCCCACGTACGCCACCAGCTGCTTCAGCACCGAGGCGCCCTTGGCGTAGGTGATGCCGTCGAAGTTGAGCTTGGCGTCCTCCAGGTCACGGATGTCGGCCGTGATCGGGTGCGTGGACGGCAGCTGGTCGGCGCGGTACGCCCAGGACTTGCGGTTGTTGGCGAAGGTGATCCAGCCGTCCTTGAACCGGGTCGACTCGACCATGGCGAAGACGCCCATGAAGTCGGCGAACGACTCCTTCAGCCACAGGTCGTCCCACCACTGCATGGTGACGAGGTCGCCGAACCACATGTGCGCCATCTCGTGCAGGATGACGTTGGCGCGGCTCTCGTACGACGCCTGCGTCACCTTGCCGCGGAAGATGTACTCCTCGCGGAACGTGACACAGCCCGGGTTCTCCATCGCGCCGAGGTTGTACTCGGGCACGAACGCCTGGTCGTACTTCCCGAACGGGTACGGGTAGTCGAAGTTGTCGTGGAAGAAGTCCAGGCCCTGCTTGGTGACGAGGAAGACGTCGTCCGCGTCGAAGTGCCGGGCGAGCCCCTTGCGGCACAGCGCGCCGAGCGGGATCTCCAGCTTCGTGCCGTCGTCGAACGTACGGCTGTAGGAGTCGGTGACGTAGTGGTACGGACCGGCCACGATCGCCGTGATGTACGTCGAGATCGGCTTCGTCTCGGCGAACCGCCGCACCTCGCCGTCCCGGGACTCCTCGGCCCCGTTGCTCCAGACCGTCCAGCCCTCGGGCGCCGTCACCTCGAAGCGGAACGGAGCCTTCAGGTCGGGCTGCTCGAAGTTCGCGAAGACCCGCCGCGAGTCGGCCGGCTCGTACTGCGTGTAGAGGTAGACCTCGCCGTCCTCCGGGTCGACGAACCGGTGCATGCCCTCGCCGGTCCGGCTGTACGCGCACTGCGCGTCGACCACGAGAACGTTCTCGCCCTCCGGCAGCTCCTCCAGTGCCACCCGCGTCCCGTCGAAGACGACGGCCGGGTCGAGCGGCTGCCCGTTCAGCGTCACCGCGTTCACGCCCGGCGCCACCAGATCCGCGAAGGTCGACGCCCCCGCCCGCGCCGTGCGGAACCGGATCGTGGTCACCGAGCGGAAGGTCCGCGGGCCCGAGGAGGTCCCGTCGCCGTCCCCGTCGGGCCCGCCGACGGCGGAACGCAGATCGAGAGCGACCTCGTAGCCGTCGACGCTCAGCAGCTCGGCCCGTACACGGGCCTCGTCGCGGGACAGGTTCTCACCGGGCACGGCACACTCCTTTGTGTCACGTTCGAATGGTTTGATCCTCCCATGTCGCCGCTCGGCCCGGCATTCGGGAATGGCCGGTGCGCCCGGAGGCGTTCTCGCCGACAGGCGCGAACGCCCTCATGAGGAGAGACATGTCTGAGAACAGCACGGCGACCGGCAAGACCCCTGCCGATTTCTGGTTCGACCCGCTCTGCCCCTGGGCGTGGATGACCTCCCGCTGGATGCTGGAGGTGGAGAAGGTCCGTGACGTCGAGGTCCGCTGGCACGTGATGAGCTTGTCCGTCCTCAACGAGGACAGGCTCGACGAGCTGCCCGAGGAGTACCGCGAGCTGCTGGAGAAGGGGTGGGGCCCGGTCCGCGTCGTCGTCGCCGCCCAGCAGAAGCATGGCGACGAGATCGTCGGCCCGCTCTACACCGCGCTCGGCACCCGCTTCCACAACCGGGGCGAGGGCCCCACCCGCGAGGCGATCGTGGGCGCGCTTCAGGACGTCGGCTTGCCGGCCGAGCTGGCGGACTTCGCGGACTCGGACGTGTACGACGCCGAGCTGCGCGCCTCCCACAAGGAGGGCATCGACAAGGTCGGCCAGGACGTCGGCACCCCGGTCATCGCCGTCCCGGGCGCGGACGGCGAGCAGATCGCCTTCTTCGGCCCGGTCGTCACCCCCGCCCCCAAGGGCGAGGAGGCGGCGAAGCTGTGGGACGGCACGCTGCTGGTGGCGTCGATCCCCGGCTTCTACGAGATCAAGCGGACCCGCACGCAGGGCCCGGTCTTCGACTGACCGCCCACGGTGCCGCCCGGGGTCCGGCCGCCGTCCGGACCCCGCTCGGCACCGCCTCTCACGCGTACAGCGCGGCCAGCTTCGGCAGCCGCAGCGCCACGCGCTGCGCGTCGTCGAAGTCGAAGTCCCACTCCGGGTCCAGCGCGGGGTATCCGATCGAGAACGAGCCACCGGGCAGGTTCTCACCGGTCGCTGCCCGGTGCGCCCCCCAGGCCACCGCGAGCATCGACTCGCACTCCACCTCCTCCCTCTCCGCCGCCGCGGCCCTGATCACCGGCAGCTCGGCCAACGCGTCCGGATCGGCGACGACCCGCTCGAACACCTCACGCCCCTGCGCGATCAGCCAGCCCCGGAAGTAGTCGAAGCCGTCGTCGGAACAGCCCCCGTTGATCGTGTACGCCGCCGCCCAGAGCGGAGCCCGGTAGGAAGTGGCCATCAGGTCCCAGAACAGCTGCTGCGCGGCGACGATCTCCTCCACGGGCCGGGCGGCGAGCAGTTCACAGGCCCGCTCGACGACGGCCTCGGCGTCCGCCGGGTCGGTGACCCGGGCGCGGGCGGCGTCGATCAGATTCCAGAAGTCCGTGGTGTCCATGGGATGCAGCATGCCGGAGGGGTCTGACAGCCGGGCGAACGCCCGGTCGTACGGAACCCGAGGCGGGCGAGGCCGCGGGCCACCCTAGAAGCCGGGACCCCGAAGAAGCCGGGTCGATTCCCGTCACGGCTTGCGCAACTCGGCGAACCAGCGCACGATCGCCGACGTGGCCGCGACATTGGACCCCAGGTGACGGGATTTCTGGTAGTCGACAGCGCCGAGATCGACGACCGGGGCGTTCACACCATTCCTGAGCAGAGCCGCTCGGCAGTGCTCGGTGTTGGCGGTGTCGGCCTGCTCGTCCCCGGTCGCCATGTAGAGCCGGACCGGGGCACGGGGGGCCCAATCGGTGCACACGGCGTCGGTTGTGCGCAGCGCGGCTGCCAGCGGCCCCGTCGGATGCGCGAGCAATTCGCGGCCGTGCTCGGTCAGCAGCTCGTCCAGAGTGCCCGGGGTGCCCTGCATCAGCTGCTCCCCCGTGTGTGTGCCGTCGAAGAGCCCCTCGACGGTGCCGGCATACGGATCCGAGAAGACCTCGCCAGGGCTGTCGTAGACGTGGTGGAGACGGTTGAACGCCACAAAGGTGTACGCCGCGTACAGCACACCGGACTTGGTATCAAGCCTGCCCTGGAACAGCGCGGGCAGCTCGACGCCACCGAAGTCGTACGCGCCACTGACCGGTGCCAGCGCACCCAGCCTGAACCAGCTGTCCTCACCCGCCTGAAGAGCCCTGCCGAGCCCCAGCGCCGCCGAGGCGCCCTGCGAGAAGCCGGTGACCATGACCTCGCGCTCCAGTACCTGTCCGATGCGGGGCGCGAAGGCGCGGGCCGCCCGCAGCATGTCCAGGGATGCCGTGGTCTCGGAGCCGATGTCCATCCAGGGGTGCAGACCGGGTCCCTTGCCCATCCCCAGATAGTCGGGCGCGACCCCCGCGGCACCGGCCGACGCGTGCGCGATCACCGACGCGGACACGAACGCGCCGCGCCGCATGGACGGGGAATCGTTCTTGTGGCTGCCGGTGCCGTGCGCGAAGGAAACGGCCCGCAACCGTCCCTTGTTGTTGAGCGGCAGCACGAACAGTCCGCTTGCCGTGGTGGGCCGCCCGTACGCATCGACGGTTCGGTAGACCAGCCGGTACGCGACCACGCCGTGCCGGACGGTGTCGGCCCCGAACCCGGCCGCGCCCAGCTCGGCGGACACGGCCTGCGGGGTCGCGAGCGTGTACAACTTCTCGGCGGAGACCAGCATGCCCCGGCCGTGCTCCTCGTGCTGCGCGTGGGCGTGGGCGGCGGGCGGAGCGGCGGTGGCGACGGCCGCCCCGCTCAGCACCAGGCCGCAGCAGAGGGCCGCCACTTTGAGACCGCTGCGGTATCGGGTTCCACCGCGCGATGATGTCGAGGCGGAGACAGCCATGATTTCCTCCAAGTATGGCTCGGCGTAGGCCCGTTCAGCCTCACGCGTTGCGATGTTCGACGCACTGGTGCGGGCCCCCGGCTTCTCCTGGAGGCTGCCCCCGTGCACGGTGTCGCCCGAAGGCGCCATCGCCACCTTGTGTGCGAAGGTGCCGCTGACCTCGTCGTGAGCGCCGTCAGCCTTCGCCGGGCCGCCCTACTTGCTCCGTACTGTGCTCCGTGCGGGCGGGGGCTGCACGAGCGGCGAACCGCGTACCGTCGTGGCGGGCTACGAGGAACGCCGCGTCACGCCGGCGGCCCGGACCTCGACAAGCACCTCCCCGGTCCTTCCCGCGGCCCGGCGCCCCGCCGCGACGAGGGCCAGGGACACGGCGAGGGAGGCCGCCGCCATCACGGTCATCGCCGTCCCCGGCGAGGTCCGTTGGGCGACGGCGCCCGCGAGCGCGGCTGCGACGCCCTGCATGGTGAGCATGCCGGAGGAATGCAGCCCGAGGGCCTGACCGGCGATCCCGTCCGGGGTCAGGGCCATCAGCCGCTCCTGGAACAGCAGACTCGCCGAGAACCCGACCGAGGCGAGCGTGGTCAGAGCGAACGCCACCGGAAGCGCCGGGTAGGCGGCGAAGAACAGATACGGGGCGGCCAGGAGCAGCTGCAGCGGGGTCGCCAGTCGCCCCCGCCGGTGCCGGGCGATGAACCGGCCCGCCACCGTGTCCCCGACGAGCATTCCCAGTGCGCCGAATGCGAAGAGAAGCCCCGCGTGCTCCGGGGAGTACGGGACGAACAGCGACTCGGAGCCCACGATCAGCCCGTTCGGCACCCAGAGTGCGAGGTAGACCCGGCGGCGCGGACCGGAGGACCACAGCACGGCGTTGGTCCGCCAGGTCTCGGCGACCGACGGCCGCCCGGTGGCGCGCGGCGGCCGGTGCGCCAGCCCGAACCGGGCGACGGCCGCACCGGTCAGATACAGGGCGGCGGCGGCCAGCAGTGTGCCGCGCGCGGACAGCGTCGCCACCAGAAGTCCGCCGAGCGCGAACCCGCCGATCTGCATCAGGCCGGAGCACATGTTCAGCACCGAACGCCCCAGCAGATAGCCGTCCTTGGGCAGCACCTCGTTGAGCAGGCCGTACCGCACCCCGCCGCCCACGGCGGCGATCACACCCTCGGCCAGGATGATCGCGAAGACCACCGGCAACGGGAGCCCGGGGACGGCGAGCACGGCGGTGGCCAGCCCGAAGGCGAGCGCCATGCCGGACATCGCGGCCCGTGGCGGCAACCGGTCCGCCGCCGACATCAGCACGGTCGCCCCGATCACCTGGGCGAGCGAGGAGCCGAACATGGAGAGCGCGGCGAGCAGCGGCGAGTCGGTCGCGGCGTAGACGAGGGTGCCGAGGGCCAGCCCGCCCATCGTCGACGCGGCGACCTGTACGGCACTGGTCGCGAAGAGTGGCCGGAACTGCGGCGCTCGGAAGAGTTCCCGGTAGGTACGCATGCGGGGAGTCTCGGAGGCCCTTCCCGCACGGCGTTATTGTTTCGCGGGGAGGCGAAACGTCATGGGCCTGTGGCAGATCAACACGGACACGCTCGCGGGGAGCCGGTTCGTCGTCTCGCCGCTCGCCGAGACCACTGCCGCCCTGAACGCCCTGGAAAGAGGGCGGGCCGAGCACCCCGGCGAACGGGCCTGGCTCGACGTCCATCTGTCCGCCTACCGGTCACGGCAGGCCGCCGACCCGGTTGCCGCCCTCCTGGTACCGGCGGCACTCGGCGGCAGCTGGAACGCGGACTTCATCACCCCCACTCCGACGGGCGAGGGCACGCCGTCCCTGGAGGAGGAGCTGGTCCCGGTCCGGGCCACCACGCCCGAGCGCGCCCGCGCCGACCTGGCCGTGGCGCTCGGCGGCCGTCCGCTCCCGGAACTCCTGGACCGCGACGACCTGGCGCAGCGCGCCGCCGACGTACTGCACTGGGTCTGGCGGCACACCGTCCTGCCGGACTGGCCGCGTCGCCGCCGGATCATCGAGGCGGACGTAGTCGCGCGCACCGGACAGCTGGGCCAGGGCGGCTGGGCCGCCGCCCTCAGCGGTCTGCGTCCGGGAATGCGGTGGCTCGGCGGGAGCCGGCTCCAGATCAACGCGCACGACCACCCGCCGAAGCAACTGGCGGGTGTGCGGCTGTTGTTCGTCCCGGTCACCCAGCGCAGTGGCTGGGTCTCCTGGGACGACGACGCCCTTCGGTACGCAGTCGTCTACCCGTGCTCGGGCACCCTGGCCGACGCGGGCCGGGAACGGGTGCCGGACGCTCTGGGCCGCCTGCTCGGCCCCGCGCGGGCGGCGGTCCTGGTCCTCCTCGCCTCCCCGAAGAGCACCATCCAACTGGTGGCCCTGACCGGCCAGGGGCTGGGGTCGGTGGGCCGCCACCTCAGAGTCCTGCTGGACTCCGGCCTGGCAGACCGCCGCAGGGCGGGGCGGTCGGTGCTGTACTTCCGTACGGACGTGGGCGACGCACTGGTGGGGGCCCAGCGGGACGGCTGAGGGGGCGCGGGCGCTCCGGCCGGCCCCGGGCGGGCATAGGCTGCGGGCAGAGCATCGGAGTCATGCGGTGACGAACGGGGAAGAGCCTGCCAACTCCCGGAGCGACACATTCGCCTGACGAATCATCAGGGAGGGGAACATGGTGGCGGATCAGGGCCGAGGGGGCGACGAACGGCGCCGGAAGGTCGATCCGGCCGAACTGGGACCGGTCCTCGCGACCTACCGGGAACGCCCGACGATGGGCAAGCTCGCCCTGGTCGTCGTCCCGGTCGCCGCGTTCCTGCTGTTCGGCGGCATACCCGACTCCATGCCGAGCATCGGGCACCTCTCATTCGACGTCATCTGCGTCCTGCTGTTCGTCTGGGGGGCTTTCGAGCTGCCCCGCTCCCTCGCCTCCTGGCTGGTCCTGCACGAGGACGGAATCGTCCACCGGGGTCGGCGCAAGGTGTGGTGGGCGCACCGCTGGGAGGACTTCCACGACGTGGTCCTGACCCGTCATGTCACCCATCTCGGATCGAGTGCCATCCGGCCGATCTCGGACCGGATCGTCGCCCGCCTGTGGACGGCGACCGGTCAGGGCGCCCGTGAACTGTCCGGCAACTACTTCCTGACCGACATCGGTGCCGGACTCCTGCGCACCTTCCTGCGCTCCCCGGGCAGCCTGACACCGATGTTCGGGGGGATCGTCGACCGGGTCGCCGCGGCGCGCGCACAGCACGACGTGCGCCAACTGGCCACCGAGGGCGGCGTGGTCCGGTACGGCCCCGTCGAGATCGGCCACACGTACCTGTACGTCAAGGGTGCCGCGGACGAGATCCCGTGGGACGAGGTCACCCGGGTGACCGTGGACGACCACCAGGTCGGCGTCACCGTTCCTCATCTGCGGCGCCGCATGGAAGGACTCAAGCTCAAGGCGGACGGCCGCCGGGAGAACTACCGCGTCGGCGGGGACAACACCCTGTACATCGAGGCGAAGGACCTGAGTCCGTGCCGGAAGGCGATCATCTGGGCCGTCATGTCCCACATCGGGGATTCCCTCGGCAAGGACACGGACAGGGAATCGTGGTGACCGCGCCCCCCGGGCAGGGCCCGCCGCACGGGGCGCACCACTCGATCACGGCCGCGCCCCGCGGTCGTGAGGACCGGGGCGACTCGGCTGTCCTTCCCGGGCTGCGCGGGCACCCTCGTGCGGGACGGGGCCTTCAGCGGCCGAGCCACTCCGCGACCTCGACCGTGTCCCCGACGGTCACCATGCCCTCGCAGACCACCGCGTTCTTCGCGCCGAAGCTCACCTTGTTCTTGTACTCCGGCTCGCGCCGGTACGTCGCAAGGGTCCGGACCGGTTCCGGGCCCGCGCGGCGGCCCGTGCGCTGGTCGACGAGCGGGACGTTGCACCGCATCGCCCTTACGGAATAGGCGAGTTCCACGGAACCGAGGGTCATCCTGCGTACCCGGTCCTCGAAGTGCGGTTCGTCGTTGCCGGTCAGGACGATGTTGGGGCGGAAACGGTCCATCGGCACCGGTTCGGCGTCGCCCCGGGCGGCGATGCGGGCGTTGAGGTCGTCCAGGGAGGCCGTCGAGGCGACCAGCACCGCGTGTGCGTCGGCGAAGTTGACCTTGCCCGGGGTGTCGCCCCAGCCGTCCCGGTCGAAGCCGGGGGCCACCCGTACCAGGCGGGACTCGGCTCCGAGCACCTCGGAGAACCATTCCGCGACCTCGTCCCCCTGGTCGGCCGCCGCGCCGAGCGGGCGGTCGAACATGCTGACCTCGCGGCGCGGGCCGTCCCGGTCGACCTTCAGGCGGAGCGGTTCGACGCCCTCGGCGGACAGGTCCAACGCCGCTCCGGCTTCCAGGACTTCGACCCTGATCGCGGCCATCGAGGCATGCGTGCGCTGGCTGCGGAACGCGCCGTCCGCAGCGTCGACCACCATGAACGTCCGGTCGTGTTCGAGGCCGGTCCCGAGGACCTGCGCGGATGCGACCACGGTTCCGGCGCAACCCTTGACCGGGTAGTAGGTCAGTTCTCGAACCGTGATCGTCATGATGTCCCCTCCGGGGCAGCCGCTTCGAGATCGTCGACGCTGCCGGACATGATGGTACGGATGTGCTGGGTGAGGTGGTCGACGGGCCAGTCCCACCAGGCGACGGCCAGGAGCCGGTCGATGGTCTCGTCGTCGTAGCGGGTGCGGATCAGCTTGGCGGGATTGCCGCCGACGATGCCGTAGTCGGGTACGTCACCGGTGACGACCGAACCGGCGCCGACGATCGCGCCGTGCCCGATCCGTACGCCCGGCATCACCATGGAGTCGTAGCCGAACCAGACGTCGTTGCCGACGACCGTGTCGCCCCGGCCCGGCAGCCCGGTGAGCAGGTCGAAGTGCTCGGCCCAGGAGCCGCCCATGGTGGGGAAGGGGAACGTGGACGGGCCGTCCATCCGGTGGTTGGCGCCGTTCATGATGAACCGCACCCCCGTTCCCAGCGCGCAGAACTTCCCGATGACGAGCTTCTCCGGACCGTAGTGGTAGAGCACGTTGCGAGTCTCGAACGCGGTCGCGTCGTCGGGGTCGTCGTAGTACGAGTAGTCACCGACCTCGATCAGTTCGGACGTGACGAGGGGCTTCAGTTGCACGACCCGGGGCTGGCCCGGCATCGGGTGAAGGACGGTGGGGTCGGCAGGGGGAGCGCTCATGGCGCCCATCATCGCATTCGCCTCGCATGAGATAGGTTCCCTTTGGGAACTCACGCGCATTCGAGAGGGGAACATGTCATGACGCAGGCGCGATGGACCGAGGTCGACGACTACTTCAACGGCCTGCTGGTGGGGTCGGACGAAGTCCTGGACGCGGCCGTCGAGGCCAGTGACGAGGCCGGACTCCCGGCCATCCAGGTCGCCGCCAACCAGGGCAAGCTGCTGCACCTGCTGGTCAGGCTCCAAGGGGCTCGCACCGTGCTGGAGATCGGCACCCTGGGCGGATACAGCACGATCTGGCTGGCCCGCGCGCTGCCCGAGGGGGGCAGGCTCGTGACGCTCGAATTCGATCCGGGGTGCGCCGAGGTCGCGCGGGCCAACATCGAGCGGGCCGGTCTCTCGGACGTCGTCGAGATCCGGGTCGGGCGGGCCCTCGACACGCTGCCGGAACTCGCGGAAGGGGGGTACGGGCCGTTCGACGTCGTGTTCATCGACGCCGACAAGCCGAGCAACCCCGACTACCTGGCCTGGTCGCTGAAGCTGACCCGGCCCGGCAGCCTCATCATCGCCGACAACGTCGTGCGCGACGGCGCGGTGGTCGACGGCGGCAGCGACGACCCGAAGGTGCAGGGCGTGCGCCGCTTCACCGAAATCGTCGCTGCCGAACCGACGTTGAGCGCGACCGCGCTGCAGACGGTCGGCACCAAGGGCTACGACGGCTTGATGATGGCTCTGGTCACCGACGGCCGGTAGGGCGCGGCGAGCGGGGCGCCGGCCGGGGACGAGGGATGCCCCGACCCGCGCGACGTGACACATGGGCCCTCGTCCGCCGTGTCCGGGGAAGGAGCCTCCTCACCCCGCCCGCCCGGTGTCCTCCTCCGGACCGGGCAGCCGCCATGTGCAGGGGAAGAGATCCCCGCTCCATCGGGACGGGTCGCCCAGCTCGCCGGCGGCGTCGGGAGCTCTCAGGAGGCAGCGGTGGCGCAGGAGTTCGCGGCGTTCGGCCGGAGTCAGCAGCTGTTCCTCTTCGCAGAGGTGCGCCGGGTCGTCGATATCCGTGCGTCCGGCCACGTTGAGACGCGTGGACGTCGGTGTCCGGTAGTCGAGACGGAGATCGGTCCTCCACTGCGAATTGCTTTCCCAGCCGCAGGACAGGTCGCGTCCGGGCCGCAGAGGTGCGCGGCCCGAAACGCGCCTCGCGCGGCAACCAGGTGTCGGCGTTCCCGCGCTGCCCGATGTGGTGGAAAGCCTCCAAGAGCGGCTGAACATTACTGTGCCTGGCGAGGCGACCGTCCGTGTTCGTGTCGTCGCAGACTTGCAGGGTGTGGTGCGGGCCTCCGCGTCGCCGCCACCTCCCGTCCGTGACGACCCGAAAGACCCGAGCCCATGAGCGAACACGTCATCGCCCCCAAGAACCGCGGCTTCCTCTTCCTCGACTCCCACCCGGTCGGCTGCGCGCGCCTGGTGAAGGACATGTGGGAGGCCGTCCCCGCGCCCTCCCGGGTGCCGGACCGGGCACCCGTGGCACTGGTCATCGGCTCCTCCGCCGGGTACGGGCTGGCCGCGACGATCGCCGGCCTCGCCCGTGCCGGCATCCGCGGGATCGGGGTCTGCTTCGAAAAGGCCCCCGGACGCCGCACCGGTACGGCCGGTTGGTACCGCACGGCCGCGACCGCCGAGCTCGCCCGGCGGCACGGTCACGACATGGTGTTCCTCAACGGAGACGCGTTCTCCGATGAGATGAAGCACCAGGTCGCCCAGGTGCTGGAGGAGCGTTTCGGCGGCCGTCTGGACCACCTGATCTACTCGGTGGCCGCCCCGCGCCGCACCGACCCCGACACCGGGACCACCTACGCGTCCGTCCTCAAGCCCGTCGGCGAGGCGTACAGCACCAAGACCCTCGTCTTCGACGACCGGGGCGCCGGCGAGGTGCGGGAGGTCGAGACGCAGCCCGCCGACGGCGACGACATCGAGCAGACCGTCGCCGTCATGGGCGGAACGGACTGGGAACGGTGGATCGACCATCTCGCCGACCGCGGGCTGCTCGCCGATGGATTCAGCACCGCCGCCCTCTCCTACATCGGCTCCCCCCTGACCGCCGCGATCTACCGGCAGGGCACCATCGGCGCCGCCAAGTCCCACCTCGAACAGACCGCCCGCACCCTCGACGAGCGGCTCGCGAAGCTGGTCGACGGGCGTGCGGTCACCTCGGTCAACGCGGCTGCCGTCACCCAGTCCTCGACCGCGATCCCCGGCATCGCCCTCTACGTCGGGCTGCTCCGCGGCGTCCTCGGCGACGCGATGGTGCCGCCGATCGGGCAGCTCACCGACCTGTGGGACCAGCTCACCGGTGTCCGCCCGCTCGACCTCGACGACGAAGGGCGCGTGCGCCTGGACACCTGGGAACTCGATCCTGCTGTCCAGGCGGCCGTCACCGAGCGGTGGAACGCCGCCGCCACCGAGAACATCACCGAACTCGCCGACCTCGACTGGTTCCACGCCGAAGTGCAGCGCCTGTACGGGTTCGCCGTGCCCGGCATCGACTATGCCGCGCCGGTCGAGACCGACATCGCCTGGCCGGGCACCACCGCCCCCTGAAGCGTTCCGTTCCGGGCGAGGTGCAAGTCCTGCGGCGGAAACCCCTTCGACACGGTCCGCGGAGCCGGTCATGATCAGATGTATGACTTTGCATGTGATCGACCCGGTTCGTAGCGGTACCGAACAGCTGCCGGGAGGGCGGCAGCTGGGCTGGGCCGAGTGGGGACCGGTGGACGGCGTGCCGGTGCTGCTGTCGCCGGGGGCGGCCACCAGCAGGCATCTGGGGTTCGGTCACGACGTGGCGGCCGGCCTCGGCGTGCGGCTGATCTCGCTCGACCGTCCGGGGCTGGGCGCCTCCTCGCCGCTGCCCGGCCGCACCTTCGGGGACTTCGCCGACGACATCCGCGCGTTCGCCGCCCTGCGCGGCCTGGACCGGCCCCTGATGGTCGGCAACTCGCAGGGGGCGCCCTTCGCCCTCGCATGCGCCGCTGCCGGGGTGGTCGGCGCGCTCGCCGTGGTCTCCGGCGCGGACGAGGTCGCCGCGCCGCGGTTCGCCGACGCACTTCCGGACGACCTGCGGGGCCTGGTCGACCTGGCGGTGTCCGACCCGGCCGCCGCCGAGAAGGTCTTCGCCGGATTCACCGCGCAGGCGATGTGGGACATGGTCATGTCCGGCAGTCCGGAGTGCGACCGCGCCGTGTATCAGCAGCCCGCGTTCGCGGCCGCCTACCGGCGCACGCTCGACGAGGCGTTCGCGCAGGGGGCCGCCGCAGGCTATGCCCGGGACACGGTTCTGGCCATGGGCCGCTGGGACATCGAACTGTCGGACATCGCCGTACCGGTCGACCTCTGGTACGGGGAGGAGGACACCAGCCACTCGCCCGACCGGGGCGCCGGTCTGACCGCGCGCATCCCGGGTGCGGTCCGGCACATGGTGCCGGACGCGGGCGGGGCGGTGCTCTGGACGCATGCCGAGCAGGTGCTGAGCACGCTGCTGAAGCACGCCCCCGTCTCCTGACCCCACCCCCGCCGCGCAACGTGACAGAAGGGCCCCCGCCTGTCACGTCCAGGCGGGGGCCCTCCCTTCATCCGCCTGCCCGGTGAAGGTTGAGAAGACGATCACGAGGCAGGACGTTCCCGTGCCTCCCGGTCAGGGGGCGAGCAGCAGCACGTCGGCGCGCTCCTTGGCGGCCGCGTAACGCTTGGCCACGTCCTGCCAGTTGACGACGGCCCACATGGCGTCGATGAAGTCGACCTTCTGGTTCTTGTACTGGAGGTAGAAGGCGTGCTCCCAGGCGTCGAAGACCAGGACCGGGACGGAGCCCTGGCCGACGTTGCCCTGGTGGTCGTAGACCTGCTCGACGATCAGCCTGCCGCTCACCGGCTCGTAGGCGAGGACGCCCCAGCCGGAGCCCTGCGTGGTGGCCGCGGCCTTCGTCAGCTGGGACTTGAAACCGGCGAACGAGCCGAACGACTCCGTGATCGCGTCGGCGAGGTCGCCGACACCGTCCGCCGCGAGGGGCTCGCCGCCGCCGTCACCGGTCATGTTGTGCCAGTAGATCGAGTGCAGGATGTGCCCGGAGAGGTGGAACGCGAGGTTCTTCTGGAGTCCGTTGATCGCTCCCCAGGCCTCCTTGTCGCGCGCCTCCGCCAGCTGCTCCAGGGTGTCGTTCGCGCCCTTCACATAGGCGGCGTGGTGCTTGTCGTGGTGGAGCTCGATGATCTGCGGATTGATGACCGGTTCGAGCGCCGCGTAGTCGTACGGGAGTTCCGGGAGCGTGTACGTGGCCATGTGGTCGAACCCTCCAGCTGCTTTCCTATTGTTATTGCAACCTCTATGCAGGAGCAGGTTAACAGCAGGAGGGGGTGATGGTGATCAGCCCTTCGACTTAGGACCGGGGGCGCGTCGTCCCGCGTGGACGCGGCCGGTACGGCGACCGAGCGTGCACCGCTCCGTCACGCGCGGGCCCGCGCACGGGCCTCGGCGAGCCGGGTCAGGTGGTCCCCGTACGCCTTCGCGTAGAACGACGCCCGCGCCGGGTCCGGTTCGACCACCGTCGTCGGGGCCGTCCAGGCGGCCGTGTCCAGCTCCGCCCCGAAGCGTCGCGCCGCCGCGAGCACCGCGCCCCGCGCACCGACCTCGCCCTCCACGATCCGGACCGGCCGGCCCAGCACATCCGCGAACAGGCACATCCACGCGGGGGAGCGGGTGCCGCCGCCGCACAGGGCGAGGGAGCCGGTGAGGCCCGCGGCCTCCAGGCAATGGCGGGCGGCGAAGCCGATGCCCTCGCAGACCGCACGGATCAGATCCGCCGAGGTGGTTTCCAGGGACACACCGGTGAACTCGGCGCGCAGACGTGGCTCGACGAACGGGGCGCGCTCGCCGGACGGGGCGAAGTAGGGGAGTACGCGGACACCGTTCGCGCCGGGCGGGGTGGCGGCGAGCAGGGAGTCGACCTCCGCGTGACGCACGCCGGTGATGCTGAGGACCCAGTCGAGGGCCGCGGTGCCGACCATCGCGGGCATGGCGCGCAGCCAGTGGCCGGGTCGGTCGGTGGAGATGTGGAGACCGGCGGGCTCGCCGTCCAGATCGAGCCGCTCGGTGGCCACCAGGGCGGCCAGGCAGGTGCCGACGATCAGCAGACCGTCACCGGGACGGGTGACGCCCGCGCCGAGGGCGCAGGCCGGCAGATCGTACGGGCCGTTGGAGATCCTTGCTCCGGAAGGGAGTTCGGCGGTGGCGACCGGGTCGCTGACCGGGGCGAGGAGCGAGGCCCGGTGGTCGAGGCCGAGCGCGGCCACGACATCGGACGAGTACGTGCGGGTCATCGGGTCCAGGAACGGCATCGACGCGTCGGAGACGTCTGTGGCCCGCACTCCGGTCAGCCGCTGGAACACCATGTCCTTGCAGTACAGCGCGGTCGTCGCCGCGTCGAGCGAGGCCGGATCGTGACGGTCGAGCCAGGCCAGCACCGGGCCCGGACAGCCCGGGAACATCGCGCTGCCGGTGCGCCGGTAGACCGCCCCGAAGACACCGGACGCCTGCCAGGCGTCGACCAGTTCATGGGCGCGGCCGTCCATCCAGGAGATCGCCGTACGGACCGGCCGGCCCGCCGCGTCGACCAGCCAGACCCCGTCGCCCTGTCCGGTGAGACCGGCGAAGGCGACCCCGTCGGAGCCCAGCGCGGCCAAGACCTCGCAGACCGCCCCGTACACCTCGTCCATGTCCTGTTCCACAAAACCGTCGTGGATCGTGAGTCCCACCGGGCGGGACTCGACCGCCAGTGTGCGGCCGCGCGGGTCGAAGGCCGCGGCCTTCACCACGGATGTGCCGACATCGATGCCGATGTATCTCGTCATGGGTCCGGCCCTCCTCACAGCGCGTGGGCGAGAGGTTCGTCCCGCACGTAGCGCGCCACCTCGGCCGCGGCGATCCGGGCCGCCTTCTGCGCGACGGCCCGGCTGGCGCCCGCCACGTGCGGGGTCATCAGCAGACGCGGGGTGCGAAAGAGCCGCGATCCGGCCGGGGGCGGTTCCTGCTCGTACGTGTCCAGCGCCGCGGCCCGCAACCGCCCCGAGTCCAGGGCGTCGCACAGCGCCTCCGTGTCCAGCAGCCCGCCCCGGGCCGCGTTGACCAGAACCGCGCCGTGCGGCAGCAGGGCCAGCTCGCGGGCGCCGACGAGATGCCGGGTCTCCGGGGTGAGCCTGGCGTGCAGGGTGAGGACACGGGAGCGGTTCAGGAGCGCCTCCAGCGAAGGCGCGCGCATGCCGTGGACGTCGCCGCGCACATACGGGTCGTACACCTCGACCTCGGCGCCGAACGCGGAGAGCACCCGGGCGACCCGGCTGCCCACCGCCCCGTAGCCGATCAGGCCGACAGGGGTGTCCTCCAGCTCCAGCCCGCAGTTCTCGTACGTGTAGTGGGAGGCGTCCCAGCGGCCGTCGACGGCGAGGGAGCGGTGGGCCTCGGGGATGCGGCGCAGGGCGCAGAGGATCAGACCCACGGTGAACTCCGCGGTCGCCGCCGCATTGCGGCCGGGCGCGAAGCAGACCCGCACCCCCCGGGCCCGTGCCGCGGCCGCGTTCACGTTGACCGGGCCGCCCCGGCAGACCACGACCAGCCGCAGATCCGGTGCGGCGGCCAGCACCCGCTCGGTGAACGGGCCCATCTGCGTCACGCACACCTCCACCCCGTCCAGCGCGGCGATCAGCGCGGCCTCGGCGTCGCTGGCCTCGTCGACCTCGGCGACCTTGCCGAAGGGCTCCAGGGGCCAGGGAAGGGTGAGTTCGGCGAGGTGGGGCTCCGTGCCGAGAGGGCCGAGGGCGTGCTGCAGGGCCTCGGCGATCAGGGAGTTGCGGACGAAATGGTCACCGGCGACCAGAATTCTCGTCGTGGGGCGGACCGTCGCGGGGCGGTTCATCGCAGAGCGTCTCCTGTCTGGGCGTCGAAGACATGGATGTGCCGGGGATCGGCGGTGATGCGTACGGTGTCGTCCCGGTCGAGCCGTACCTCCGGACCGGTCACGGCGACCAGGGGCTTTGCCACTCCGTCGAGCGAGAGCGTGGCGATGCCGCATTCCAGCAGGGGTTCATGGGCGGCGACCCGGGCCCGTGCACCAGTGTCGTCCAGGCGCAGGTCCTCCGGGCGGATGCCGAGCACCACCGCGCGTCCCGCCGCCGGGCGGTGCGGTACGGGGATGCGCACGGAGTCCGAGAGCCGCACCCCGCCCGCCCCGTCGGCCGTCCCGGGCAGCAGATTGATCGCCGGTTCCCCGACGAAGTCGGCGACGAACAGATTCACCGGCGCGTCGTAGATCTCCTCGGGGGTGCCGAGCTGCTGGATCTCGCCGTCCCGCATCACCGCGATCCGGTCGGCGAGCGACAGCGCCTCCTCCTGATCGTGCGTGACGAGGATGGTGGTGTGGCCGCTGTCCCGCTGGATGCGCTTCAACTCCCGTCGGGTGGTGTCGCGCTGGGCGGCGTCCAGATGGGACAGCGGCTCGTCGAGCAGCAGCACGTCCGGGGCACGGATCAGGGCGCGGGCGAGGGCGACCCGCTGCTTCTGGCCGCTGGAGAGCCCGGCGGGGCGGGCGTCCAGCAGTTCCGTGATCCCGATGCGTGCGGCCATGTCGGCGACCCGGCGGCGGATCTCGGCCCGTCCGTACCGGCGCCGGGCGGCGAGTCCGAACCCGAGGTTCTCCGCGACCGTCAGCGGCGGGTACAGGGCGTAGTTCTCGAACGCCACCCCGATGTTGCGCCGCCGGGCGGGGAGCCCCACCACCGACGAGCCGCCGATGAGGATGTCGCCGCCGGTGACCGCCTCCAGTCCGGCGATCATCCGCAGGGTGGTGGACTTGCCGCAGCCGGACGGGCCGAGCAGCCCCAGCAGTTCGCCGGAGCGCAGTGCGATGTCGAGGGAGCGGACCGCTTCGACGGCGGCCCGGCCACGTCCGGTGTAGGTCTTGCGCAGTGCGCGCAGGACCAGTTCAGTCATCCGTCATCGCCGCCTCCCGTTCCGGACTCCCGGCCGGTGCCGCAGACCTCGTAGGGCACCTTGTGCTCGTCGAGTTCGCGCAGGTCCCGCTCGGACGCCCCGTCGTCGACCAGCAGCAGATCGAACCGGGAGAGCGGGGCGAGCCGGTGCAGGGCGACCCGGCCCAGCTTGGAGTGGTCGAGCAGCAGCACATTGCGGCTCGCCGAGTCGAGCATCGCCCGCTTCACGGAGACGATGTGCTGCTCCTGGTGGTAGGCGTAACCGCCGGACGCCGCGGAGGTGGAGGTGAAGCAGATGTCGACCTGGAGCGACTGCACCGCCTCCACGCACGAGACGCCGAGGAAGGAGGAGTGCAGCGGATCGAAGTCGCCGCCGAGACCCATCAGATGGATGCCGCGCTCCTGCGACAGCAGGTTGATCGCCTCCAGGAAGTTGGTGACGACGGTCAGCGGGGTGATGGAGCGCAGCCTGCGTGCTATCTCCAGGGTGGACGTCGAATCGTCGAGCATCACCGCCATGCCCGGTTCTATGAGCCGCAGAGCCCGTTCGGCGACGGCGGCCTTCTCGGCGCGCATCGTCTTCAGCCGGTAGGAGACGTTCGACTCGAAGACCCCGGACGGCTGGGCGGTGACACCGCCGCGGAACTTGCGGACGATGCCCTGCCGTTCCAGCTCGTCCAGATCCCGGTGGATGGTCATCAGGCTGACGTCGAAGCGTTCCGCCAGCTCGGCGGCGCTCACCTCGCCCTGTGCGAGGACGTACTCGGCTATGGATGCCTGGCGCGGGGCGGGGCCCCGCTGCGGAACGTTGCTCACGTGCTGATCCTTCGTCCTGGACGTGCCGGCCGGTCGGCCTCGAACAGCAGCAGACTCTCAGGCGGTACGGAGAGCCGGACCGGACGGTCGGGGCTCAGGCCCACCGCGTCGGCGCGCGGGACGACGAGGGACAGCCGCCGGCCGCCGATCCGGACGGTGACCTCGGTGGCGCGGCCCAGCAGCTCGGTCACGTGGACGACTCCGGTCAGCTCCAGGCCCTCGCACGTGCCGGCCGGTACCGCACCCGGGCCCTCGCCGGGCCCCAGGAGCCGGATGTCCCGCGGTCGTACGCCCAGTTGGACCGCGGTTCCGGGCGGTGCGGGCACCCTCAGCGGCAGCTCGTACGCCCCGTCCGGCGACCGGAAGTGCCCCAAGGCCGTCACCGTGCCCGGCAGCAGATTGATCCGGGGTCTGCCGAAGGACTGGGCGACGAAGGTGTCGTACGGGCGGTGCCACAGCTCTTCGCGGGTGCCGGTCTGCACCATGCGGCCGTGGCTGATCACCCCGATCCGGTCCCCGAGCGCCAGCGCCTCCACCGAGTCATGGGTGACGTACAGCGTGGTCGTGCTCCGGACCGAGCCGATCGCCTTCAGCTCCGCGCGCATCGCCTGCCGCAGCTTCGCGTCGAGGTGCGACAGCGGCTCGTCGAGCAGGAACGCGCGGGCCGGCCGGACCAGTACCCGGCCGAGCGCCACCCGCTGCCGCTGACCGTTGGAGAGCCTGCCCACCGGACGCTCCAACAGGGCGTCGATCCCGAGGAGTTCGGCGATCTCCCCGATCCGCTCGCGCGCCTCGTGCGCGGGGAGGCGGTGGCGCGGCGAGCGGAGCGGGGAGGCGAGATTGTCGTACGCGGTGCGGTGCGGGTACAGGGCGTACGACTCGAAACACATGGCCACGCCCCGGTCGTACGGCTCCACGCCCGCCATGTCCGTACCGCCCAGCTCGACCGTCCCGGCCTGTGGCTCATCCAGGCCGGCGACCGTCTTGAGCGTGGTCGTCTTCCCGGCGCCGGACGGGCCGAGCAGGCAGAAGAACTCGCCCTCGGCCACCTCCAGATCCAGACCGTCGAGCGCGGTGTTCCGCCCGTACCGCTTGCTGACCCCGCGCAGCGTGATCGCCGCCGGGCCGGTCACGACTTCACCGCCCCGAACGACAGCCCGCGCACCAGATACCGCTGGATGGTGAGCGCCAGCAGCAGCGGCGGGACCACCGAGACCAGGGCCGCCGCAGCCGTCAGGTTGTACTTGGGCCGGTCGCCGCCGAGGAAGGACAGCGCGCCCACCGTCACCGTCTGGGCGTCCGACGAGGTGAGGATCAGCGGGAAGACGAAGTTGTTCCACGCGAAGATGAACGCCAGCAGCGAGACGGCCGCGATGCCCGGTTTCACCAGCGGCAGCGCGACCTTGAAGAACGCCTGCTTGCGGGTGTAGCCGTCCAGCAGCGCCGCCTGCTCCAGCTCGGGGGAGAGATCCGAGAAGTACGACCGCATGATCCAGACGATCAGCGGGAGGGTCACCAGTTGCAGCACCCACACCATGCCGACATACGTGTCGAAGAGCCCGAGCTTCTGGTAGAGCACGAACAGCGGGATGATGACGGTGAGTTCGGGCGCGAAGCGGAACGAGAGCAGGGTGAACATCAGGTTCTCCGAGCCGCGGAACCGCCACCGCGCGGCGGCGTACGCGGCGGGCAGCCCGATCAGCAGCGACAGCGCGACCGCGCCCAGCGACACGACCAGACTGTTCACGAAGAACCGCACGAACGGCACGCCCTGGTCGTCCCCGGCGCCGAGCACGGTGCGGTAGGAGTCGAAGGTCGGGGTGAACGAGAAGTACGTACTGAACAGCTCGTTCGTCGGCTTCAGCGACAGGATCACCATCCAGGCGACCGGGAACAGCGCGAAGACGAAGTAGAGGATCAGCGCCAGGTCGGCGGCGACGGAGAGCACCCTGCGCCTCGTCGCGGCACCTCCGCGTCCGTCCGCCGTGCGTCCGCGCCTCATCCCGGCACCTCCGCCGCCCGGTTCTGGATCCGGCCCAGATAGCGCACCAGCACCATCGTGACCAGGTACACCACGGCCCAGAGCACGATCATGTAGCTGATCCCGAACGAGTAGCGCTGGAAGCGGATCGCCTCCAGATAGGCCCGGATCTGAAGGACCATCGTGGAGTCGCCGGGGCCGCCCTCGGTCAGCGCGTAGATGATGTCGAAGACCTTCAGCGAGTCCATGAACCGGAAGATCACGGCGACCAGGACGTACGGCCACAGCATCGGCAGGGTGAGGCGTCGGAAGGTGAACCACCGGCCCGCCCCGTCGACCGCCGCCGCCTCGAACGGCGAGGCGGGCAGCGAGCGCAGTCCGGCCAGCGCGAGGATCGCGACGAACGGGGTGTAGACCCACACGTCCACGGCGATCGACGACAGCAGCGCGCCCGTCGGCGTGTCCGTCCACTGCACACCGCCGAGGCCGAACGGTTCGAGCAGATGGTTGACGACGCCGACCGACGGCTGGAGCATCAGCTTCCACGTGATCGCGGCGATCACCGGCGCGATCATGAGGGGCAGGATCAGGATCTTCTCCAGCACCCGTCCGACGAGGCTCGACCGGTGCAGCAGCAGGGCCACGGCCACCCCGAGCGCGGTCTCGACGGCCGCCGCGCCGACCGCGTACAGCGTCGTCACCCGCGCCGAGTCCCAGAACGAGGGCTGGGTGAGGATCCGCCGGTAGTTCTCGATGCCGACCAGGTCCGGCCGCGGTCTGCTCGCCGCGAAGTCGAACACCGTGTAGTAGAGGCCGAGTCCGAACGGGTAGAGGATGCCGCCGGTCAGCAGCAGTGCGGGCACGATCAGCAGATACGGCCGCAGCGAGCGGCGCCACGCCGGTACCGCCCGCTGTGCCCGCTTTCCGGCCCCCGTGCCGAAGGCCGCCGCCCCGTGGTCGGTCTCCGGCACGGGCGCCATGCGTCCGGACATCGGTCAGCCGGCCTTCGACGCCAGATCGCCGGCCAGTGAGTTCAGCACGGACGAGGCGTTCTTCCCGCCGTAGATCTCCTGGAGCGCGGCGGCCCAGCTGGTCGTCGCGTCGAAGAACTGCTCCTGCGGAGTGAACTGGATCCTCGTCTGGTCGACGACCGCCTCGAACGTCTCGATGAAGCCGGGGATGGCCCGCATCTTCTCCTTGTACGCGGGGTCCTGGCTGACCGACCTGCGTACCGGGTCGATGTGGTTGTGCTCGATCGCGCCCTTGCGCAGATGCTCCTTGCCGGTCGCCCACTGGAGGAACAGCCAGGCCGCGGACTTGTTGCGGCTCCCGGCGCTCATGCCGAGCGACCAGATCCACATGTTCGTGGCGAGTGAGCCGTCGGGGCCCTTGGGGCCGGGGTGGAAGGCGATCTTCCCGGACGCGGGGGAGGCCCCCTTCACCGCCTGGAAGTAGGCGGCGGTGTCCGCGTCGAAGAGCATCCCCGCCTTCTTGGCACCGAGGTCGCCGGAGCACTGGTACCAGGTGTACGAGGTCCAGGACGGCGGCCCGCCCTTCCTGACCATCTCCGCCCAGTCCCGGGTGAACGCGATCGCCTCCGGGGTGTTCATCGCGGGCTTCACCCCGTCGCCCTCGACGGTGAAGTCCTTCAGCCCGTTGCGGGCGTACATCGTCATGAAGCCCGGGTGGATCGTCGCCCAGCTGCGCGAGCCGCGCACCGCGACCCCGTACATCCCGTCGAAGCCCGCCCCGGGCGCCCTGCGGGTGATGGCCCCGGCCACCTCGCGCAGTTCGTCGAAGGTCTCGGCCGGCTTCAGGCCCAGCTTCTCGAACACCTCGGTGTTGTACGCGACGACATTGGTCTCCCAGCCCCACGGCAGTGCGTACTGCCCGCCCTGCCCGAGCGGAGCGCCCGCCTTCAGCGACCACTGGTCCGCCCGGAGCAGGTTGGGGAAGAAGTCCGCCTGGTCCCATTCGGCGCCGGTCGCCGAGGAGTTGCGCATCCAGGGGCCGAGATCCTCCAGCCAGCCCGGCGGGCCGTACTGCCACACCATGTACGCGCCGAGCATGAAGACGTCGTAGGAGGCGCGCCCGCTGGAGAGGTCGACGGTGAGCTTGTCGAAGTAGTTGTCCTCGGGGAAGACGTCGTACTCGACCTTGATGCCGGTCTTCTCGGTGAACGCCTTCAGATCGGCGATCAGGGCATCGGTGTACGGATGCTTGTTGAGCAGCGCCTTGACCGTCCTGCCCTTGGCCCGCTTCCAGTCGAAGGAACCGGTGACGTCGTCGGCCGCGGAGCCGCCGCCCGTGCTGTTGTCACCGCCGAAGCCCGCGCCGCAGGCGGTGAGCAGCGGGGCGGCGGACGCGGCCGCCGCCGCGCCGATGGCGAGGAACCGCCGCCGGTCGTGCGCGTGCATGTCCATCCGTGACCTCCACGGTCCGGCCGGAGATGGGTGGGGGGAGGGGAGCGATGCCGTTCACACGTCGAGTCGACTGGTTAACAGAGCTTGGAACAACAGAAGTTGGCCGTCAATCCCTCGCGCAACGGAAATTCTCGGTGCAGAGTGAGAACTTCACAAGGAGGGCCGATATGTGGATGGGCATCGATCTCGGCACGCAGAGCGTCCGCGCGGTGGTGGCGGGAGACCGTGGTGAGATCCTCGGCAGCGGCTCTGCCCCGCTCGCCGGTAGACGCGACGGGGTGCGGCACGAGCAGAGCCCCCTCGACTGGTGGACGGCCGTCTGCACGGCCAGCCGCCAGGCGCTGCGCGACTGCCCCGCGCCGCGTGCGCTCGCCGTCTGCGCCACCTCCGGCACGGTGCTGCTCGGCGACCGGACCGGCCGGCCGCTGACCCCGGGGGTGATGTACGACGACGGGCGCGCCGTGACGGAGGCGGCCACGGCCCGGACCCCGCCGAGCTGGGCGCTGCCCAAGGTGATGTGGCTGCTGAAGGAGTACGGGACAGGGGCGGGTGACGGCGTACGGGTCATGCACCAGGCCGACCTGGTGCTGGCGCGGCTCGCCGGGACTCCTCTGCCCACCGACTCCAGCCATGCCCTGAAGACCGGCTACGACCTGGAACGCGATGCCTGGCCGCACCGGAGGTTCGGCGAGCTGGGCCTGCCCGACGGGCTGTTCCCCGACGTGGTGCGGCCGGGCCGGCGGATCGGTGAGGTGGGGCGGGCGGCAGCGGCGGAGACCGGGATTCCGGCGGGCACGCTCCTGGTGTCGGGGATGACGGACGGGTGCGCGGCGCAGATCGCCTCCGGCGCACTCACCGTGGGCTCCTGGAACGCGGTGCTCGGTACGACGCTGGTCCTGAAGGGGGTGACCTCGTCGCCGGTCGCGGACGGGTCCGGGGTCGTCTACAACCACCGGGCTCCGGACGGGCTCTGGCTTCCGGGCGGGGCCTCGGGGGTGGGCGGCGGGGCGCTGACCGCCGCCTTCCCGGGCGTGGACCCGGCGCGGATGGACGCGTCGGCCCGCGAGTACGAGCCCGCGCGCGTGGTCGCGTACCCCCTCGCCGCGCCGGGCGAGCGCTTCCCCTTCGTCGCGCCGGAGGCCACCGGCTTCCTGCTCGGCGAGCCCGCCACCGAAGCCGAGCACTGGGCCGCCCTGCTGACCGGGGTGGGCCTGGTCGAACGGCTCTGCCTCGACTACCTCGACCTGCTCGGCGCCCAGCTGTACGGCCGGCTCACCCTCACCGGCGGAGCGGTCCGCAGCGGCTACTGGAGCCGGCTGCGCTCCGACATCCTGGGCCGGCCCGTGTACATCCCGCGGTACAGCGAGCCGGCGCTCGGCATGGCCGTCCTCGCCGCGTACGGGGCGCGGGCCACGACCACGCTGCAGGGGGCGGCGGGCCGGATGGTGCGGTTGCGGCACGTACTGCGCCCGCATCCGGCGCGTACGGCGTGGTACACCGAGCCGTACCTCACGCTGGTGGACGAACTGGAGCGACGGGGCTGGCTCCCGGGCCCGGTCGCCGCCCATGCCCGTACGCGGGCCCAGGCGTCGTGATCCGGCCGGACCTGATCGGAGAAGCCGTGATCCACCCCTGGTCGTTCGGCGACACCCCGGCCCGCCCGTACCCGAACGGAGAAGCCATGACCGCCCGTACCCGAACGGAGAAGCCATGACCGGGAGACCGGCCGCTCTGCTGCTCGTCCGCCACGGCCAGACCGTCTGGCACGCGGAGAACCGATACGCCGGGGTCAGCGACATCGCCCTCACCGACGAAGGGCGCCGCCAGGCCGAGCGGCTGGGCGAGTGGGCGGCCCGGCACCCGGTCGACGCGATCTGGACCTCGACGGTCACGCGCGCCATCGAGACCGCGGAGCCCGCGTGCCGGGCGCTCGGGCTCGTCCCCCGGCGCGAATACGACCTGCGCGAGTGCGATTTCGGCGAGGTGGAGGGGCGCACTCTGACGGAGTTCGCGGCCGGGGATCCGGAGCGGGCCCGGCAGTACCGCGCGGACCCGGTGGCCCACCCCTTCCCCGGGGCCGAGGACCCCCGGGCGGCGGCGGCCCGGGGGGCGATGGCGCTGCGCCGGATCGCGGACGGGCACCCGGGGCAGCGGGTCCTCGTCGTCGCGCACAACACCCTGCTCCGGCTCGCGCTGTGCGAACTGCTGTCGATCCCGCTGGGCGCCTACCGCAGGGTCTTCCCGCAATTGCGCAACGGTGCGGTCAGCGAGATCCGGATCGGGGAGCAGGGCGGTGCGCTGCTCTCCCTCAACGTGCCGTGCGCGCCCGGCGTCAGCCCTTGACGGCCGCGGACCGCCGCTGCCGTACGAGACCGATCGCCGCCAGTACGACGGTCAGGGCGCCGGACGCCAACAGCTGGTCACGCGTGCCGGGCTGGCGCAGCATCAGGACGAAGATGCCGAGCATGGCCAGGAGCGCCACGACCGTCAGGACCGGGAAGAGCCACATCCGTACGACCAGCTTCTCCGGTGCCTCGCGTTCCAGCCGGTCGCGCAGGATCAGCTGGGAGAGGGCGATGAAGATCCAGACGACCAGGATCACCGCGCCGATCATGTTGAGAAGCCACGGGAAGACGTCATCGGGCCGCCAGTAGCTGAGCAGCACGCACAGGAAGCCGAACACGGACGAGACCAGGACGGCCGCGCGCGGGACGCCCGAGGAGATCCTGCCGAGCCGCTTGGGACCCTGGCCGCGGGCGACCAGCGAACAGGCCATGCGCGAGGCGCCGTAGATGTTGGCGTTCATCGCGGAGAGCAGGGCGACCAGGATGACCACGTTCATGATCTCCGCCGCGCCGCTGATGCCGAGGTGGTTCAGAGCCGCGTAGAACGGGCCCACCTCCACGACCTTCGGGTCGTCCCACGGGACCAGGGTGACGACGACGGCCATCGAGCCGACGTAGAAGAGCGCGATCCGCCACATCGCCGTCCGCACGGCCTTCGCGACGCCCCGCACCGGGTTCTCGGACTCGGCCGCGGCGATGGTGACGGTCTCCAGACCGCCGTATGCGAAGACGGAGGCGAGCAGCCCGATCACCAGGCCCTCGGCGCCGTTCGGCATGAAGCCGCCCTCGCCCCTGAGGTTGGTGGCGCCGGGGGCGTCCGTGCCCGGCAGCACACCCAGGATCGCCAGCACGCCCAGCACCAGGAAGAGGGTGATCGCCACGACCTTGAGGGTGGCGAACCAGAACTCGAACTCGCCGAACTTCTTCACCGAGGCCAGGTTCGTGCCCAGGAAGACCACCATGAACAGCGCGACCCAGGCCCACTCCGGTGTGCCGGGCAGCCAGCCGGTGACGATCTTCGCGGCGCCGATGCCCTCCAGACCGACGGCGACACAGAGCAGCACCCAGAACGCCCAGCCCACGGTGAACCCCGCCCACGGCCCGATCGCCCGCTCCGCGTGGACGGAGAAGGAACCGGAGGCCGGGTTCGCGGCGGACATCTCGCCGAGCATCCGCATCACGAGCATGACCAGCAGCCCGGAGACGGCGTACGCGACGACGATCGACGGGCCCGCGGCGGCGATACCCGCACCCGAGCCGACGAAGAGCCCGGCGCCGATGACACCACCGAGGGCGATCATCGAGAGGTGGCGCTGCTTGAGTCCGTGGGTGAGCGCCGAATCGTCCCCGGTGCCGGAGACGGCGACCGGGGAGCCGGTGGGGGGAGACGCGGTGTTCCGAGACATGGACGAGCTCTGTTCGGTAGGGGAGGCACGGCGCACGCGGGGGCCGTGCGGGGACGTGGAGGGATGGAGCGCGGGTGGGGGGCGTGGGGGACCTGCGCGGACAGTCTGAGCACGCACTCCGCCCACGGGGAACCACTGTCCGCATTACGGGCACGATGCTCACACAAGGTGCACACCCGGGCACGCGGCGATGCCCGGGAGGGATCCCGGGCGGTTCGGACGCGTGCCCCCGGCGGGCCGGAAACGGCTCCGGGGATGCGGGAACAGTCCCCGGCGGGCGGGGATGCGGCCCGTGGGCGGCCCTCCTTTTGGCGGGAACCTACAGTCTCTCCCGGGCGTCCCCCCTCGCAGAATACGAGCCGATCCGCCCTCACCTCAGTGATGAGCATCACGCCGCCGCGTGATTGCGTGAGCTCCTTTGTCTGAATCCCACCAACGCCTCGGCCATCGCTTTGTGGGCCACTGACGGTGATCGGGCGTTGACCCGTGGGCTAACGTCGGCCTCAGTCTGTCCCCCACCTGCCCTCACCCCGCGGAGTCCCGATGAGCACTGCTGCCGCCGTCCCTGCCCGTACCGGAGCGGTCCTCGCCGACCTGCTGCCCGCCGCCCGGCACCGTTACGCCGTCGACACGGCCCTGGTCCTCGGTGGCGCCGCGCTCACCGGTATCGCCGCCCAGATCGCGGTCCCGGTCCCCGGCTCCCCGGTCCCCGTCACCGGCCAGACGTTCGCCGCGCTCCTCGTCGGCACCGCGCTGGGCGCCCGCCGCGGCTTCCTCTCGCTCGCCGTGTACGCGCTCGTCGGCATGGCGGGCATGCCCTGGTTCTCCGAGGGCACCTCCGGCGCTAGCTTCCCCTCGTTCGGCTACGTCCTCGGCATGCTGCTCGCCGCCACCGTGGTCGGCGGCCTCGCCCGCCGCGGCGGCGACCGCTCCGTGCTGCGCACGGCGGGCACGATGGTGGTCGGCTCCGCGATCATCTACGCGGTCGGCGTCCCGTACCTGGCGCTGTCCACCGGCATGTCGGCGAGCGCCGCGATCGCGGCCGGCCTGGTGCCGTTCCTGCTCGGTGACGCGCTGAAGGCGGCGCTGGCGATGGGCGCGCTGCCCGCGGCCTGGAAGCTCATCGGCCGTCGCGGCTGATGCCGTAGCTCCCTCCGAAGAGGCTCGCCGGGTCGTGTCGCGACACCAGACCGGCGAGCCTCTGCCGTGTCCGCGCGTCGTGGAATCCCTCGGTGCGGTCCCCTCCGCCGAAGGAGAAGTTCAGTGAACGGCCCAGGGCGAGCGGGGCGAGCGCCCCGGCCACCTCCGCGTACAGGGCCCGTACCGACGCCACGTCCGTACCGTCGAGCGGCGACAGCAGCCGCAGCAGGAATCCGGCCTCCCGGTACGGCACCGCGTTGTCGACGGCCGGCCGCGCGGCCAGCGCGCCGCCCAGGTGGTTGAGCTGGACCACGGTCATCATCGGCGCCTTCGGTCCGGTCAGCTCCAGCGTGCGCACGGCACGCCCCGCGTCCAGATCGCCGAGCACCACGGCGTCGCCGTAGTAGGCGTGCGGGAACGGTGGATCGTTGTGAATGGTGTGGCTGTCGGTGTACGGCATCTCCCGCAGCGAGTCCGTGAGCGCGGGCCCGATCGCCCGCAGCGGCGCGACCAGCCGCTCGCCCCCGGCCGTTTCGCCGGTGTACGCGACCCGCACCGAGATCACGTACCGGCCGCGCATCGGCTCCGGCAGTCGGGGGCTGTCGGGGAACCGCAGCGCGGACAGTGAGGACGTCAGCGTGTCGGGAACGGTCCGGGTCCACTCCAGATAGCGGCGGATCACGCGGTCACCGACCCCGGCCCCGGCCCCGGACCCCTCTCCGTCCCCGTCGAAGGCGATCGACCCGCCGTACAGCCGCCCGACCTCTACCAGGTCGACCTCCATGCGGGTCACGACACCGAGCCGGTGCCCGCCGCCGCGCAGCGCCCAGAAGAGTTCGGGCTCGCTGTGCGGGGAGACGTGGCGCAGTGCGCCGTCGGCGGTCACCACGTCGAGCGAGCGGACCCGGTCGGCGGCGTAGCCGAACTCCCTGGCCAGGATCGGGAGCCCGCCGCCGAGGGTGTACGAGACGGCGCCGACGCCCGGTGCGGAGCCGTTCAGCGGGGCGAGCCCGTGCGGTGCGGCGGCCTCGATGACCTGGCCCCAGGTGACGCCCGCGCCGATGCGTGCGGTGCGGCGCACCGGGTCGATCTCGACGGAGTCCATCCGGCGGGTGCTGATCAGCAGCCCGCCCTCGACGGCCCCGGACAGCCCGTGGCCGGTGGCGTGGACGCGGACGGGCAGGCCGCGCGCGGCGGCGTCGGCCACGGCGGTCCGTACGTCCTCGGCATGGGCGGCCTCGACGACGAGGTCGGGACGGACGGAGAAGCCGGTCTGGAAACCGGTGGGGACGCGGGCGGGGGCGGATGTCATGAGGAGGCTCTCCGGTCGTTCGCTCGGTGGCGTTACGACGGAGAGCCTCCCCGCTATACCTGACATCTGCCGTCAGGTATGGATACGGCCGACGGCCTCAGGCACGTGCCTTCCGCTGACGGACCTCACGCACCAGCGAGATCGCCACCACCAGCGCCGCGACGAGCAGGGAGAGCAGCACCTGCTCGCGTCCGCCGTCGTCGGTCAGCATGTAGACGAGGACGAACGAGATCATCGCGATGGTCGCCCAGGTCAGATACGGGAAGAGCCACATCCGCACGACCAGCTTCTCCGGCGACTCGCGCAGGATCATGCCGCGCATCCGCAGCTGCGTGAAGCAGATGACCAGCCAGACGAACAGGGCGACCGCACCGGAGGAGTTCAGCAGGAACTGGAAGACGGTGTCGGGCCACTGGTAGTTGAAGAACACGGCGACGAAGCCGAAGACGACGGACGAGAGGATCGCCGCCTGCGGCACGCCCCGCTTGTTCACCCGGGCGAAGGCCTTGGGAGCGTCCCCGCGGCCACCGAGCGAGAAGGCCATCCGCGAGGCGGTGTAGAGGCCGGAGTTGAGGCAGGACAGCACGGCGGTGAGGACGATGACGTTCATCACCTGGCCGGCGTGCGGAATGCCGATGGAGTTGAGGGCGGCGACGTAGCTGCCGTCCTTCACGATCGACTTGTCGTTCCACGGCAGCAGGGTGAGCACGATGAAGATCGAGCCCAGGTAGAAGACGGCGATCCGCCAGATCACGCTGTTGGTGGCCTTCTGGACGGCGCGCTGCGGGTTCTCGGACTCGCCGGCCGCCAGCGTGACGATCTCACTGCCCATGAAGGAGAAGACGACCATCAGCACACCGGTGAGGATGGCGCCGGGTCCCTGGGGGAAGAACCCGCCGGTGTCGGTGAGGTGCGCGAGCCCCGCGCCGGGGTTGTCCGAGCCGGGCAGCACCCCGAAGACGGCGAGCAGTCCGACGACCACGAAGGCGCCGATCGCCACGACCTTGATCCCGGCGAACCAGAACTCGAACTCGCCGTACGAGCCGACCGAGACCAGGTTCGTCGCGGTCAGTACGACCATCACGATCAGCGCCCACGCCCACTGCGGGACGCCCGGCACCCAGCCCTCCAGGATCTTGGCACCCGCCGTCGCCTCGACGGCGAGCACCACGACCCAGAAGAACCAGTACAGCCAGCCGATCGAGAAGCCGGCCCAGCGGCCCAGCGCCTGGTCGGCGTAGGCGGAGAAGGAGCCGGAGCTCGGGCGGGCCGCGGCCATCTCGCCGAGCATCCGCATCACGAAGACGACCATCAGGCCGACCAGGGCGTAGGACAGCAGGATGGCCGGTCCCGCGGCGGCGATACCGGCGCCGGAGCCCACGAAGAGGCCCGCGCCGATCACCCCGCCGATGGCGATCATCGAGAGATGGCGGTTCTTGAGGCCTGCCTGGAGTCCGTCGGATGAGCCCGTTGTGTCCGGCCCGTTCGGCCGGTCCGGCTTCTCGGGCTGGTGGCCCGGCTCGGCCAGAGTCGTCTGCGACGTCATGGATCGAATCCTTACGTTCTCGGATCACGCGGTGCGTGACTCGCCGCCGGAGTGGGGTGCGGCGGCAAGTGATGCATTGAAGCCCGCCGGACCGTAAAAGCGGAACCCCTTCTTCCGAATCTGCCCGAGTGGCGTCGGCCACACGGCACCCGCACAGGAGGCCCGCACGCGGCTCCCGCCGCCCGCCGGGGCGGACGGGCCGGAGGGTCCCGACCCCGATGACGGTTACCCGGCGACGCTCGTGCCACACTCGGAACATGCGCGTGTACCTCGGCTCGGACCATGCCGGCTATGAACTCAAGAACCACCTCGTCGAGTGGCTCACGGCCCATGGCCACGAGGCCGTCGACTGTGGCCCCCACATCTACGACGCCCAGGACGACTACCCGCCGTTCTGTCTGCGTGCCGCCGAGAGGACGGCCGCGGACCCGGACAGCCTCGGCATCGTGATCGGCGGCTCCGGCAACGGCGAGCAGATCGCGGCCAACAAGGTCAAGGGAGTGCGCGCGGCACTCGCCTGGAGCGAGCAGACGGCCGCGCTGGGCCGCGAGCACAACAACGCCAATGTGGTCGCCATCGGTGGCCGGATGCACTCGGTGGAGGAGTCCACCAAGTTCGTCGAGGTCTTCCTCGCCACCCCGTACTCGGGTGAGGAGCGTCACACCCGCCGGATCGAGATGCTCACGGCGTACGAGACGACCGGCGAGCTCCCCCCGATCCCGGCCCACCACCCGCAGCAGGGCTGACCGGCTTCCGTCCCTGTGCCGCCGGTACTCCCGGCGGCACAGCCGTTTGCGCACGTCACCACGTCCGCACGCCATCGAGGAGAGCAGCCGTCGTGCCCGAGGGACACACGATCCACCGCCTGGCGGCGGACCACCGGGACAGGTTCGCCGGGCGGCCGGTGCGGGTGAGCAGCCCGCAGGGCAAGTTCTCCGACAGCGCCGCGCTGCTCGACGGCCGGACGTTCACCGGCGTCGACGCCCACGGCAAGCACCTCTTCCTCGGGTTCGAGGACGCCGGCTGGGTCCACATCCACCTGGGCCTCTTCGGCAAGCTCGGCTTCGGTACGGCCCCGGCACCGCCGCCCACCGACACGGTCCGGCTGCGCCTGGTGAACGACGACCACCACGCGGATCTGCGCGGTCCCACCACGTGTGCGCTGATCACCGATCCCGAGAAGCGCGCGATACACGACCGGCTCGGCCCGGACCCTCTGCGGACGGACGAGGACGGTGAGCGGGCGTGGCGGCGGATCTCCCGCAGCCGGATCACCGTCGCGGCCCTGCTGATGGACCAGAAGGTCATCGCGGGGGTCGGCAATGTGTACCGGGCCGAGGTGCTGTTCCGGCACGGGATCGACCCGTACCGGCCGGGCAAGGACCTCGGGCGTGCGCAGTGGGACGCGATCTGGGCCGACCTGGCGATGCTGATGCGCGAGGGCGTGCGGAACAATCGGATCGACACGGTCCGCCCCGAGCACACGCCGGAGGCGATGGGGCGTCCGCCACGGGTCGACGACCACGGCGGCGAGGTGTACGTGTACCGCAGGGCCCGGCAGGCCTGCCACATCTGTGGCGGCGAGATCCGCACCGCCGATCTCGCCGCCCGCAACCTCTTCTGGTGCCCGGGATGCCAGAAGGCCTAGAGAGCCCCTAGAACCCCCGCGGCAGCCACGGCGCCGCGTCCGACGAGAAGGCCAGCGACGCCTCCGCCAGCGCGCCCGCACGCAACTCCCGCACCCGCCCGGCCAGGGCGAGCGAGCTGAGGGATTCGCCGCCCAGATACACCGAGCCCAACTCCCTCACCGAGAGCGCCAGGTCGGCCGCCTCGTCGGTCCGACGGCAGGTCGCCGTCCCCTGCGCGTCGGACGTGAGCCGCCAACGCCCCTCGTTCCAGGGGCAGAACGCGTCCTCGACCTCGAACACCACGTCCACCGGCGCCCGGTACGCCCGCGCCTCCAGCGCCGCCCCCAGCTCCACCAGCCGCACGTGCAGACAGTCCCGGATCAGGATGTTGCACCGTCGCACGTCCGACACCAGGTGCAGCACCGCGTCGTCGACCGGCCGGTTGCGCGCGTCGATCGTCGAGGTCAGATCGATCTCGAAGAGGAACCGCCACAGCGCCGCGTACGCCGCCGGGTCGAGCGCGGCCAGGTCGTTCACCTTCACCTGGCCCTTGGGGCCGGACGGCTCCCACTCGGGCTTGATGTGGTACGTCACATAGCCGACGATCTGCCCGTTCAGCTCCGCCAGCACGCACTGCTGCGCCGAACCGCCCTGCCGTGCACTCACCGGGTCCACCATCGGCTTGCGTTCCCAGCCGGGGCCGTGGGCCGGTGTGCCGGGCCGGCCGGCCACCAGCCGGTCGTACACGGCCTCGCACGCGGCCATCGCCTCGTCCGGCTTCGCGTGACGCAGCCGGACCTCGTCCGTGCCCTCCGGAACCGTCAGCCGCACCCGGTCCGTGTCGATCGTCAACGACATCTGACGCGAGGCCGCGCCGTACCCGAACCGGCCGTAGATCACCGGTTCCGAAGCCGTCAGGACGGCGATCGGCTCACCCAGTGCCCGGAAGTCGTCGAGCTGCCGACGCATCATCGAGGTCAGCAGCCCGCGCCTGCGATGGGTGGACGCGACACTCACCATCGTGACCCCTGCGGCGGGCACCAGCGTCCCGCCGGGCACGGCGAGCCGGAAGCTGAACGCCCCCGCCGTGGCGACGACGTCGGAACCGTCCCAGATCCCGATCGACCGCTCGTGCTCGGTCAGTTGTTCGTCCAGCTCGCGCTGCTCGGGAGGCTCTGCCACACCGCCGAATGCGAGCTCCAGACACTCGAACCATTCGTTCCATTCGGACGGTTGCAACACGCGAAGCTCAGTAGTCATGGGCCATCCCTATCAGGGGCGCGGCGGCCGGTCGACCCGATTTCGAACGCATTGTCACGGGGTCCCCCTGCACCGGAGGCCGTCGGGTGGATAAAGTCCCCGCAATGGCCCGACGTGCAGGAGCAGAGTCGTACCCGGCCCGATTGCGGAAATCGGCGCACCGGGCACGCATCGCGCTGCGCAAGTCCGGTGTCGACTACTTCCGCGGCGACGGTTCGGACTGGATCGCGCTGGCCGGTCTGCTGCTCACCATTCCTGCCATCACCTGCGCGACTCTGTTCGACCCGGTGTGGTGCTCACCGGCCGCGCTCGTCCTGCCCATCGTCGCGGGCGGTCTGCTGCTGCGGCCCGCGAGTCTGCTGGGTCTGTACGCGACCGCGGCCACCGCCCTGATCGTGGAGTCGCTCGCACTCGGTCCGTACGAGGACGGGCCGGCCCGGGTGACCCCCGGCATCGTCCTGGTGGTCGCGGCCTGCGGCTTCTTCGGGCTGGTCCTCGCCCAGTTCCGGGCCAGGGTCGGCGTGCCGTGGCGACGCGGCGGCACCATGCTCTTCGACCTGCGCGAACGCATCAGGGTGCAGAGCGCCCTGCCCCGGCTGCCGCAGGGCTGGCACCGCGAGATGGCGCTGCGCCCGGCGGGCGGGCAGTCCTTCTCCGGTGACTTCGTCGTCGCCGCCCGTACCAACGGCGGACGCACCCTGGAGGCCGTCCTCACCGACGTCTCCGGCAAGGGAATGGACGCGGGCTCCCGCGCCCTGCTGCTGTCCGGTGCCTTCGGCGGGCTCCTCGGCTCGCTGCCCCCGCACGGCTTCCTCCCGGCGGCCAACGGCTATCTGCTGCGCCAGGACTGGGACGAGGGTTTCGCCACCTCGATCCATCTGGTCCTGGACCTCGAATCGGGTGACTACGAACTCCTCTCGGCGGGACACCCGCCGGCCCTGCAACTGCACTCGGGCAGCGGCCAGTGGGAGGAGAAGGTCGCGGAGGGTCCGCTGCTCGGGGTGTACGACGGGGCGCAGTTCGACGCCGTGAAGGGTTCGTTGGCCCCCGGCGACGTGCTGATGCTGTTCACGGACGGCCTGGTGGAGGCGTCCGACCGCGACATCGCGGAGGGCATCGACCGGCTGACCGGTGAGGCCGACCGCTATGTCGCCACCGGTTTCGAGGGCGCGGCCTGGCATCTGATCGAGGCATGCGCCAAGGACGTCAACGACGACCGGGCGCTGCTGCTGCTGTCACGTCGGTCCTGAACCCCGCGCAAGCGGCTCGGACCGGGCGTACGCCGGTGGACGCCGGCCATTCACCGGATCCCGGCCCCCGGCCGGTCCGGGTACCCGGCGTGGTACCGGGACCCGGACCTGCCGGCCGTCGTCTCAGGCAGGCACCGAGATCTGTCCGGCGCCGGTGTCGCTGTCACTGCCCTCACCCCGGCCCCGCCCGCCCGGCAGGACGCGGGCCAGCCAGTGCGACCGTCCGGCGGCCAGCGGTGCGAGGACCGCGAGGAGGAGTACGTATCCGGCGATGAACGGGGAGAGCCGCTCGTCCAGCCCCGCGGCCGCCGCCATCGTGGCGAGGATCAGGGCGAATTCACCGCGGGCCACCAGGGTGGTGGAGATGTTCGCGGTGGCCTGCGGGCCGAACGCGTACACCTTGGCGGCGGCGATCCCGGCGAGGACGTTCATGGCGAGAGTCGCCGCGACGGCGGCCAGCACCGGCCACAGGACGGTCGGCAGGTCGCCCGGGTCGATGGAGAGGCCGAAGGCGAAGAAGAAGATCGCGCCGAAGGCGTCCCGCAGCGGGTGGACCAGCTTGAGGATGCGGGCGCCGGAGGACGTGCTGCCGAGCATCAGGCCGACCATGAAGGCGCCGATCGCGTCCGCGACCCCGAACCACTCCGAGACTCCCGCCACGAGCACCGCGGCACCGAGGAAGGAGATGACGAGGAGTTCGTCGTCACGGGTGTTGATCAGCTTGCCGATGACCCGGGTGCCGTACCGGGCGATCACGGCGAGCAGCAGCAGGAAGCCGAAGGCCTTGCCGCCGTCGACCGCCGCGGCGGAGAGGCTTTCGGCGCCCGACAGGATCGGCTGGAGAGCGGCCAGGTAGAGGGCGAGGAACACGTCCTCGACGACGATGATGCCGAGGATCGGCTTGGTCTCCGGATTGCCGATACGGCCCAGATCGACCAGGACTTTGGTGACGATGGCCGACGACGAGATGCCGAGCACACCGGCGAGGACCAGCGCTTCGGAGGTGCCCCAGCCCAGCGCGAAGCCGAAGCCGAGCCCGGCGCCGACGTTCAGGGCGAGATAGGTGCCGCCGGCGACGGCCATCTTGCGGCCGCCGGCCTTGAGGTCGTCGAGATGGAATTCGAGGCCGAGATAGAAGAGCAGCAGCACCAGGCCGAGCGCGGAGAGCATCTCCAGGTCGTGCGGGTCGGCGACGAGCACGATGCCGGGTGTGTGCGGGCCGAGCAGGATTCCGGCCAGGATGAACAGGGGGATGGTCGGCAGTCCGATGCGGCTGCCGACGCGGGCGAGGACGGCGGCGGCGAGGAAGGCGCCGCCCATGGCGATGAGCGTGTCTGCGTGTCCGATGAGCCTGTTCCTTCGATGAGTCAAGAGAGCGTCAAGGAATCGTCAGTAATTAGTTTACCGAACGATTGACGTTGCAACTATGACTCCGGCAACCCGAGGACCGGTTCCTCCCGCAGTGCCCGGGATCCACCCGCGTACCCCCGACCGCTGTCCCGCCTCCGACAGCGCCCCGAAGCCCGTCCGCCCGTTCGACGGCCCCGGGGCCCGCCCGCCCCCGGCAGCACCCTGGGGTTTCCCCCACCTCCGATCCGCCAGCAGCCGCCATGGTCCCGACCCGCCCGTGATCCGTACGTTCGGGATACCGGCCGGAAGACCGGCCGGGAGCAACCGAAAGGCAGGACACCATGGGGCTGCGACGCACCAGGCAGGGCGCGCAGGACAGGCAGTCGACGGCGGGCATCCCTCACGGGCCCGGCCCCTCGGACCTCGCCGTCGAACTGCGCGGCGTCCGTCGGCAGTACGGCCGCGGCGGCTCCGCCGTCCACGCCCTGAGGGGCATCGACCTCGCCCTCCCGCGCTCCAGCTTCACGGCGGTCATGGGTCCGTCCGGCTCCGGGAAGTCGACCTTCCTGCAGTGCGCGGCGGGACTCGACCGTCCCACCGAAGGCTCCGTACGCCTCGGCGGCACCGAGATCACCGGCATGAGCGAGAACCGCCTCACCGAGCTGCGCCGCACCCGCCTCGGCTTCGTCTTCCAGGCATTCAACCTGCTCCCGTCCCTCACGGTCGAGCAGAACGTCGTCCTGCCCATGCGCCTGGCCGGACAGCGCACCGGCTCCGCCCGCAGCCGCCGCGAAGCCGCCGAGATGCTCGGCCGGGTCGGTCTCGGCGACAAGGGCGACCGCCGCCCCGGCCAGCTCTCCGGCGGCCAGCAGCAGCGCGTCGCCGTCGCCCGCGCCCTGGTCACCCGCCCCGACGTGGTCTTCGCCGACGAACCGACCGGCGCCCTCGACACCACCACCGCCGCCGAGATCCTCGCCCTTCTCCGGCACGCGGTGGACAGCCTCGGCGCCACCGTCGTCATGGTCACCCACGACCCGGTGGCCGCCGCCTATGCCGACCGGGTGCTCTTCCTCGCCGACGGCGCGATCGCGGACAGCCTGCCGCGCGCCGGCGCCGCACAGATCGCGGCCCGGATGACCGCTCTGACCGCCAAGACCGCCCCCGCCCACGCAGGAGCAGCAGCCTGATGTTCAGCCCGCGCGTCCCCAACGGCCTCGCCCGCGCGGCCGTCCGCTTCAAACCCGCGTCGTTCGCCGGGACCTTCGTCGCGCTCCTGCTGGCCGCGGCGATCGTCTCCGCCTGCGGCATCCTGCTGGAGACCGGCCTGCGCGCCTCCGTACCGGCGCAGCGCTACGCGAAGGCGCCCGTGGTCGTCGCCGCCGACCAGCAGGCCCATACGACGGTCGGCAGGGGCGACGGGAAGTACGACGCCGCCACACCCCTACCGGGGACCGCGAGGCTCCCCGAATCCCTGGTGGGCAAGGTCGCCTCGGTCCCCGGCGCCGCAGCCGCGATCGGGGACGTTGGCTACCCCGTACGACAGGACGACACCCTCCTCACCGCACACGGCTGGGGTTCCACCGCCCTCACCGGCACGCGGCTGCTCACCGGCACCGCACCCGGGGCCGACGAAGTCGTCGTCCCCACCGGCACCGGCACCGGCACCGGGGCCCGGGTCGGCGAGAAGATCACCCTCGACACCCCTGCGGGCGTAAGGGAGTTCCGTGTCGCGGGCACCACCGCCACCGAAGCCACCGTCTGGTTCGCCGACCGGCAGGCCGTACAGCTCTCCGGCCACCCCGGCCGGGTCGACGCCATCGCCGTGCTCGCCGCCCGTGGCACCTCCACCGACGCCCTCGCCGAGCAGGTACGCAAGTCCGTCGGCCACACCGCCGGGGCCAAGATCCACACCGGTGACGGCCGGGGAGGCGTCGAGGACGCAGGTCTCGCGGGCGCCCAGGAAGTCCTCGCGGGCCTCGGCGGCTCCTTCGGCGGCGTCGCGACCACGGTCGCCGTCTTCACCGCTGCCGGTACGGTCGCCCTCTCCGTCGGCCAGCGCAGCCGCGAGTTCGCCCTGCTGCGCGCCATCGGCGCCACCCCGCGCCAACTGCGCCGCACCATCGCCACCGAATCCCTGCTCGTCGCACCGCTCGCCGGAGTGCTCGGCTGCCTGCCCGGAATCGCCCTGGCCCACTGGTGGTTCGGGCAGCTCCAGGACAAGGGCGCCATCCCCGAAGCCGTCGCGCTGCGGGTGTCCTGGCTGCCACTGACCGTCACCGCGGCCGCCACGATGCTCACCGCGCTGGGCGCCGGATACTTCGCCGCCCGCCGACCGTCGAAGACCAAGCCGGGGCTGGCCCTCGCCGAGTCCGCGGTGGAACGCCCGCCGTTCGGCTGGATCCGCACCCCGCTCGGCCTCGCCGCTCTCGGCGGCGGCGTGGCCTTCGCGGGCGTCGCCGCGTCCACGAGCGGCGAGGACGCGGCGAACGCCGCACTCGGCGTCGTCATGTTCTTCATGCTCGCGGTCGGCCTGCTCGGCCCGCTGATCGCCCGGATCTGCGCCGCCGTCATCGGCTTCCCACTGCGCGCCGCCGGCGCGTCGGGCTCGCTGGCCGCCGCCAACTCCCGGACGAACTCGCGCCGCCTGGCCTCCGCGATCACCCCGATCGTGCTCGCCATGGCCTTCTCCTGCACGCTCGTCTTCATGCACACCAGCGAGGAGCGGGTGATCGCACACCAGCAGCGCGACGCCATCACCGCCGACCACATCGTCTCCGCGCCGGCCGGACTCGCTTCCGACGCGACCGAGCGGGCCGCCGCAACACCCGGTGTCACGACCGCCGTCGGGCTGCTCCGCGGCTCCGTCCTGGTGCCCACCGGATCGGGCGGGGAACGGCGGCTCCAGACCACCTCCGTCCAGGGGATCATCGGCTCCGGCCGGGACCTCACCGAGGTCCAGGACCTCGACGTCCGGTCCGGATCGCTGACCGGCCTGCGCCCCGGCACCGTCGCCATCGACACCACGCTCGCCGGATCCGCGAAGGTCGGCACCGGCGACCGGCTGGCCCTGCGCCTCCCGGACGGCACCAAGGCGGCTCCGAAGATCGTCGCCGTCTACGGCCGCGGCCTGGGCACCGGTCTGGTCACACTGCCCGCCGCCGACCTCGGCGCCCATGTCACCTCGCCGTACGCCACCGACCTGCTGGTACGGGCCACACCCGCCGCCGCACGGAAGCTCACCGCGCTCGGTACGGTCACCGACCGGACCGGTTACGCCGCCGCGCAGGACCAGAACCGTGAACTCAACGCCTGGGCCAACACCACCATGGCCGCGGTTCTCGGCGGATTCGCCGCCGTCGCCGCGGTCAACACCCTGGTGATGACCGTCCTCGACCGGCGCCGCGAACTGACCATGCTGCGGCTCGTCGGCTCCACCCGCCGCCAGGTCATGGGGATGATCCGCTGGGAGGCGCTGCTCGTCACGGTCGTCGGCGCCGCGCTCGGCACCGCCATCGCACTGGCCACTCTGGTCCCGATGGTGAAGGGACTCACGGGCGAATCGCCTTACATCCCACCGGCGTTGTACATGTCCTTCCTCGCCGCGACCATCGGACTCGGCCTGGCCGCCGTGACGGTCCCGGCCCGGGCCGCCCTGCGCGGGACGGCCGCGCGTCCGTAGAGTCGGGCCATGCCCACACCACGCGCACGGCTGACCTTGGCCGAAATCGAGGCGATCGCCCGCGAGGCCCACGCCGACCAGCGGGACAAAGCGGGACGCCCGTACACCGAGCATCTCGCCGCGGTCGCCGAGGGCGTGCGGATCAGGGGCGGCAGCGACGAACAGATCGCCGCGGCCTGGCTGCACGACGCGGTCGAGGACGACGCGCTGTCGCAGGAGTGGCTGGCCGGTGCCGCGCTGCCGCAGCGGGTCAAGGACATGGTCCTCGCCGTCACCAAACGTGACGGCGAGGACCTCGCTTCCTACACCCGGCGCATCCTCGACACCCCGGGCGCACTGCTGATCAAGGAGTCCGACCTGGCGCACAACGCCGACCCGGACCGCCTCGCCGTGCTGGAACCGGCGACCCGTACCCGGCTGACCGAGAAGTATGCGCAGGTGCGGGGGGCTGCTCGGGCTCACCCCGGGTGGATCGCCCGCCGAGCAATCGGTTCAAGCCAACACGGGGCAGGACTGAGCCACCGGATCAGCGCCGGGCCGCGTCCCGTCGGAACGCCCAGTCCATCTCCGGCTCGGTCACCGGACGCAGCACCCGCCGTACAGGCGGCGTACACATCAGCGTCACCGCCCCGGCCGCGACCAGGGAGACCAGGGCCAGCCCGCCGGGCGCCGAGAGCCAGTCGTAGGTGTCGAACAGCCCGGCGTATTCGGCGCCCTTGATCAGGAACCCGTGCAGCAGATAGCCGCAGATCGTCCCGGCGCCCAGCACGGTGAACCACATGGGGCGCCGAGGCACCCAGGACAGGAACCCGATGGTGAGCAGCAGGGCGCAGCCGAACATGGCCAGCGTCATCACGGCACCGGACCACCACGGGGCGCCCATCTCCTGCGCGCTGTTGCTGCGGTAGAACCAGCCCAGCTGCATCCGCGACGCCGCCCAGTACGCGAACACCAGGGCCCCGGCGAACAGCGGGAGCGCGAGCATCCGCACCTCACGCCGGCGGACCATCTCGAAGTGCTTGGGCCTCAGCCGGAGCCCCAGGACGAAGAACGGCAGGAACTGCAGAACGCGCTGGAGATCGAGATCGTCGCCGATCGTCGGGGAGAAGGAGGCGAACACGGCGATGACGAGCGCCACCGGCAGCGGATGGCGCAGCGACTGCCAGAGCGGTGTGGTGATGCGCCAGATGAACAGCGCGACCAGGAACCAGGTGAGATACCAGGGGTCGATCAGGCTGATCGGATGATCGGGCGAGTCGTCCGCGTACCGCTTGAACAGTGAATACGCAGTCTCGAACACCACGTAGGGCACGGCGACGCCGGTGACCAGGCGTTTTACCTTGGCGGCGGACATGTCGAACGAGCGGGAGAAATAGCCGGAGATGATGATGAAGGCCGGCATGTGAAAGGTGTACGCCACCATGTACAGCGCACGGGCGGTCCGGCTGCCGTCCATCACCGGTTCCCATGAGTGCGCCACCGCGACGAGCACGATGGCCAGATATTTGACGTTGTCGAAGTAGGCGTCCCGCCTCTTCGCCGACGAGGTCGCCGGAGGCTTGTTCGCCACCGTTGCGGGGGGCGCCGCGGTGGTGGTCATCGTCCCTTGGTGTCTGGGCTCCGACTCCCGGGTCGCTGATGGGAGCGGGGCCCTCTGAAATACGTTCGGAGCGGGGAACATCTAAAGCACCCTAGACGCCCCGATTGCAATTCGTAAAACCGCTCACGGATATCTGGTGTTCGCGTCCAATCAAAAGCGAAACCGCCGAGAACCGCCCGCCATGCCCAGATTCATCCCTATTAAATAGGGCATATCGTCGGGTTATTGAGGGGTGCCAATTCTGCCGCACGCTCGTCCTGGAATTGCATGTGAATGAAGTGTGTGGATATGGGAACCGTCACAGTCGCACGCCGTTGTGATTGTTTGATTCACAGCTCGCTCACAGGGTGTGCGGGGCCTTGCCCGGGGTCCGTGGCGCCCCCCTTGTGCGGTTGTGCGCCCCCGGCGCACGTGGGGCGCAAGGATGGCGCGATCCCGTCACTTCGATCCGTCACCTGGCAGCGACCACAGGGGAGTTGGTGGCACGATGGACCGAACGGAGGAGTGCTCGGCCGGACACCTCCGGGCCGGCAAGGCGGACCGACCAAGGGTGTGATCAGTTGTGGCCATTTCACTGTCTGTGGTGCTGATGTTGGCGATCATCCTGGTGGTCCTGATCCGAGGCGGCTCGATCAAGCCCGGTCCCGCGATCGTCGCGGTGCTCTTCGGTTTCTTCCTGGCGTCGACGGGCATGGCGCCGTCGATCAACAGGTTCATGAACTCCATAGCGGAGACCATCAACCAGATCAGCTTCTGATCCGGCCGAACCGGCTGCCCCGCGCCCCGGTGCGGGAGGTCGCCCGGCGGAGCGCGCCCGACGGAACCCGGGCACGACGCAAAGGGCCCGGTCCGACGGGCAATTCGTCGGACCGGGCCCAAGCATGGAGCGGGCGACGGGAATCGAACCCGCGTAGCTAGTTTGGAAGACTAGGGCTCTACCATTGAGCTACGCCCGCAAGCAACGCACCGCAGGTCCGGGGACCGCGGTACGAGAAGCATCGTAGCGGGTCGCGGGCGCTGCCCGCACACCCGATTGCGGCCACCCGGTGTCGCGTTCGGTGCCGCCCGGGCAAAGCGGCCGATGCGCCGCCTTTCTGCATGTACCCTACGTGTCGCACCGACGGGGTGTGGCGCAGCTTGGTAGCGCGTCCGCTTTGGGAGCGGAAGGTCGTCGGTTCGAATCCGGCCACCCCGACCACCGGCACGATCACGGACCACTCGCGGGACCGCGGACCACCGGCACGATCGCATTGTGGGAGTCCGTCTCCTTGCCGTTACTATGCAAAATGCGTGCCCGTGTGTCTGATGTACCGGGCTCGGTCCGCGAAGCCGCCTCCCGTGCGGCGGAGCAGAACCCCAAGAAGTCAGCCACAAGGAGACCGAACCGTGAAGAGCGCCGTGGAGACCCTGAACCCGACCCGGGTTCGGCTCACTGTCGAGGTGCCCTTCGAGGAGCTCAAGGACAGCCTCGACGCGGCGTACAAGAAGATCAACCAGCAGGTCACGGTGAAGGGCTTCCGCAAGGGCAAGATCCCTGCCCGGGTCATCGACCAGCGCTTCGGCCGCGGTGCGGTGCTGGAGGAGGCCGTCAACGACGCCCTCCCGAAGTTCTACACCGAGGCCGTCAACGAGGGTGAGCTCAACGTCCTCGGTCAGCCCGAGGTCGACATCACCGAGCTGAAGGACGGCGAACTGCTGGCCTTCACCGCCGAGGTTGACGTACGCCCCGAGATCGAGATCCCGGACTACTCCGGCATCGAGGTCACCGTCGACGCCCTCGAGGTCAGCGACGAGGACGTCGAGAAGGCCGTGGAGCAGCTCCGTGAGCGCTTCGCCTCCACCAACCCGGTCGAGCGCGCCGCCGCCGAGGGCGACGTCGTGACGATCGACCTGCAGGCCAAGGTCGACGGCGAGGTCCTGGAGGACGGCGTGGCCGAGGGTGTCTCGTACACCATCGGTTCCGGCGAGCTCCTCGACGGCATCGACGCCGCCGTCACCGGCCTGGAGGCGGGTGGCGAGGCCACCTTCACCTCCGAGCTGAAGGGCGGCTCGGCCGAGGGCAAGGAGGCCGAGGTCACCGTCAAGGTCACCGCGGTCGCCGCCCGCGAGCTCCCCGAGCTGGACGACGAGTTCGCCCAGATGGCGAGCGAGTTCGACACCCTCGACGAGCTGAAGGCGGACAGCCGCAAGCGCCTGGAGACCACCAAGCAGTACGACCAGGCGACCCAGGCCCAGGAGCGTGTCCTGGACGAGCTGCTCAAGCTCGCCGAGGTCCCGATCCCGGAGAAGCTGCTCGCGGACGAGGTCCAGACCCGCAAGCACAACCTGGAGCACCACCAGCTCGGTCAGATGGGTCTGACCCTCGACAAGTACCTGGAGATCCAGGGCAAGACGGTCGAGGAGTTCGAGGCCGAGACCTCCGAGCAGGCGATCAAGGGCATCAAGACCCAGTTCATCCTGGACGAGCTCGTCAACAAGGAGAAGCTGAACGTCAACCAGGAGGAGCTCACCGAGCACCTCATGCGGCGTGCTGCTTCCTCCGGCATGAGCCCCGACCAGTTCGCCCAGGCAGTCGTCGAGGGCGGCCAGGTGCCGATGCTCGTCGGCGAGGTCGCCCGCGGCAAGGCGCTGGCCGTGGTCGTCGAGGCCGCCAAGGTCGTCGACACCAACGGTGAGGTCGTCGATCTGGAGGACGACGAGGAGGAGGCCATCGAGACGGTCGAGGCCGCCGAGGGCACCACCGAGGCAGCGGCCGACGCCGCCGAGGAGAAGAACGAGGCCTGAGCCTCGCGCTGAACCCGCACGACGGGCTCCGGACGCTGTGCGTTCGGAGCCCGTCGTCGTATGGCGTACGGTGCCCCACAACCCTTGTGCGGACTGCGGACCTTGCGCTCCCAGCGAACAGTTGCGGAAGCGGGATGGCGTTGTCCTACCTGCGCGTTAGGGTCCATGAATAGGAAGGGCAGGGGAGTCCCCGCCCACCCGGTACGAAGACGCTGAGACGGCCGGAGCCGTCAGAGACGAGCAGGTGGATACGTGACGAATCTGATGCCCTACGCCGCCGGAGAGCCGTCCCTCGGTGGAGGCCTCGGTGACCAGGTCTACAGCCGACTGCTCGGCGAGCGCATCATCTTCCTCGGTCAGCAGGTCGACGATGAGATCGCCAACAAGATCACGGCGCAGCTGCTTCTCCTCGCCGCCGAGCCGGACAAGGACATCTACCTCTACATCAACAGCCCCGGCGGCTCGGTGACGGCCGGCATGGCGGTCTACGACACCATGCAGTACATCCCGAACGACGTGGTCACCATCGGTATGGGCATGGCGGCCTCGATGGGCCAGTTCCTGCTCACCGGCGGCACCGCGGGCAAGCGCTTCGCGCTCCCGAACACCGACATCCTCATGCACCAGGGTTCGGCCGGCATCGGCGGTACGGCCTCGGACATCAAGATCCAGGCTCAGTACCTGCTGCGCACCAAGCAGCGGATGGCGGAGATCACCGCCCGCCACTCCGGCCAGACGGTCGAGACGATCATCCGCGACGGCGACCGCGACCGCTGGTACACCGCGGAGGAGGCCAAGGAGTACGGCCTCATCGACGAGATCATCACGATCGCATCGGGCGTTCCGGGCGGCGGCGGCACCGGCGCCTGATCCGGTACCCACCGGTTCGGGCTCCACAGCCCCGCGCACCTCTCGTACGCCGAGACACCCAGCCACAGAACGCCACCAGGATGGTGAACACCCACATGAACAACTTCCCCGGCGCCTCCGCGAGCGGCCTCTACACCGGCCCGCAGGTGGACAACCGCTACATCGTGCCGCGCTTCGTGGAGCGCACCTCGCAGGGCGTGCGTGAGTACGACCCGTACGCGAAGCTCTTCGAGGAGCGCGTGATCTTCCTCGGCGTGCAGATCGACGACGCCTCGGCCAACGACGTCATGGCGCAGCTGCTGTGCCTGGAGTCGATGGACCCGGACCGGGACATCTCGATCTACATCAACAGCCCCGGCGGCTCGTTCACCGCGCTCACCGCGATCTACGACACGATGCAGTTCGTGAAGCCGGACATCCAGACGGTCTGCATGGGCCAGGCGGCCTCCGCCGCGGCCGTGCTGCTCGCCGCGGGTACGCCCGGCAAGCGGATGGCGCTGCCCAACGCCCGTGTACTGATCCACCAGCCGTCCTCGCAGACCGGCCGTGAGCAGCTCTCCGACCTGGAGATCGCGGCCAACGAGATCCTGCGGATGCGTACTCAGCTGGAGGAGATGCTGGCCAAGCACTCCACCACGCCGCTGGAGAAGATCCGCGACGACATCGAGCGCGACAAGATCCTGACCGCCGAGGACGCCCTCGCCTACGGTCTCGTCGACCAGATCGTGTCGACCCGCAAGCAGGCGGCCACGGCCGTCTGACGTCGGCCTTCACCCCTTGGCACGGCGGGTTCGCACCGCATCGGCGGTGTGAACCGTGCCAAGGGGGGCCCGAACGGGGGGCAAGGCAAGGTACCGTCGGATAGAGGCACCAGGAGCCGCTGAACCAGGCTGCTCCCAGGCGAAGGGGAAGCACCTCGTGGCACGCATCGGTGATGGCGGCGATCTGCTCAAGTGCTCGTTCTGCGGAAAGAGCCAGAAGCAGGTGAAGAAGCTCATCGCGGGACCCGGTGTGTACATCTGCGACGAGTGCATCGATCTCTGCAACGAGATCATCGAGGAGGAGCTCGCGGAGACCTCCGAAGTGCGGTGGGAGGAACTCCCCAAGCCGCGCGAGATCTACGAGTTCCTCGAGGGCTACGTGGTCGGGCAGGAGCCCGCCAAGAAGGCTCTCTCAGTCGCTGTGTACAACCACTACAAGCGGGTCCAGGCCGGCGAGAACGGCGGCGCGCAGGGCCGGGACGACGCCATCGAGCTGGCCAAGTCCAACATTCTGCTGCTGGGCCCCACGGGCTCCGGCAAGACGCTTCTCGCGCAGACCCTGGCCCGCATGCTCAACGTCCCGTTCGCCATCGCCGACGCGACCGCGCTGACGGAGGCCGGCTATGTCGGCGAGGACGTCGAGAACATCCTGCTGAAGCTGATCCAGGCCGCGGACTACGACGTCAAGAAGGCCGAGACCGGGATCATCTACATCGACGAGATCGACAAGGTCGCCCGCAAGAGCGAGAACCCGTCGATCACCCGCGATGTCTCCGGCGAGGGCGTCCAGCAGGCCCTGTTGAAGATCCTGGAGGGCACCACGGCCTCCGTACCGCCGCAGGGCGGCCGGAAGCACCCGCACCAGGAGTTCATCCAGATCGACACGACGAACGTGCTGTTCATCGTGGGCGGTGCCTTCTCCGGTCTGGAGAAGATCATCGAGTCGCGGGCGGGCGCCAAGGGCATCGGCTTCGGCGCGACGATCCGCTCCAAGCGCGAGATCGAGGCGAGCGACCAGTTCCAGGAGGTCATGCCGGAGGACCTGGTGAAGTTCGGGATGATCCCGGAGTTCATCGGCCGGCTGCCCGTCCTCACCTCGGTCCACAACCTGGACCGTGAGGCGCTGCTGCAGATCCTCGTCGAGCCGCGCAACGCGCTGGTGAAGCAGTACCAACGACTGTTCGAACTCGACGGTGTGGAACTGGACTTCGACCGCCCGGCGCTGGAGGCCATCGCCGACCAGGCGATCCTGCGCGGCACCGGCGCGCGTGGCCTGCGGGCCATCATGGAAGAGGTCCTCCAGTCCGTGATGTACGAGGTGCCGTCCCGCAAGGACGTCGCCCGGGTGGTCATCACGGCGGACGTCGTCCGCAACAACGTGAACCCGACGCTGGTCCCGCGCGAGCCGCGGACGATCGGGAACAGCGACGGCGGGCGGCACGAGAAGTCCGCGTAGCGGCATGTGAACACAGACGGAAGGGGCGCCCGGCCAGGTGGACTGGCGGGGCGCCCCTTCCGACGTCGTGACGCGATCAGATCTTGGTGCGGGACGTGTTGTAGAGCTTGGCGGTCAGGGCGGCCACGTCGTCCTGGTTCATGCCTTTGCCGGCCACGGACTGCGCCACGTCGATTCCGACGAGCACACCGACCGTGCTGTAGTCGGCCCATACGCAGATGGGCGCCGTGAACTCCTTGGGGCCGCCCTTCACGGTGCCGTCGCCCTTGCTGTTGGTGATCTTCATGTCCTGACACTTCATCAGCGCCCCCTTGAACCCGGACGGTGTCACTGCCCTGGGGCTGCCGACGAGGGAGTACTCCATGCCCTCGTTGTTCTTCTGCATGCTGTTCTCGGTGTTCGTGAACGAGTTGTCGATGACCTTCGCGGGGTCGGTGACATCGCCCCAGATGCCCTCGAACGTCAGGGTCTTCACGGTGAGCGGGTTCTCCTGGGAGCCCGAGTTGTACACGGCCGCGGTCTGCTGGGGATCCTTGATCCCCAGCTTTTCGGCCTCCGCCTTGCCGCTGCCGGTCAACGGCGCCGACGGAGTGGAGCCCGCCGAGTTGCTCTTGTACTCGTCCACCGAGGCGGCCGGCGTCAGCTTGTACCCCTTGGTGGAGTCCGCCACGTCGCTGTTGCTGGCACCCCCGCCCGACGTCAGGAAGTACACCCCGCCCGCGATGACCGCCAGTGCCACGACCGCGCCGCCGATGATCAGGCCCGTCTTCTTCTTCGGCTGGGCCGGGGGCATCGGCATCTGGCCGCCGTACTGCGGGCCGCCGTACGGGGGAGGGGGCGGCTGCTGGCCGTAGGGGCCCGGCTGCTGGCCCTGCGGGTAGCCGTAGCCCGGCTGGGGCTGCTGCGGCGGGACACCCTGGGGGGCCTGCTGCGGGTACCCGTAACCGGGCTGGCCCTGCGGCGGCTGACCGCCGTACGGGCCCGGCTGCTGGCCGTACGGGCCGGGTTGACCCTGGGGCGGCTGGCCACCGTACGGTCCGGGCTGGCCCTGCGGAGGCTGGCCGCCGTACGGGCCCGGCTGGTTGTAGCTCATCTGCGGTGTCCCCTGTTCGGAAGCGCTCATCGGAATGCTTATGCGTTCCGAACATCCTGACGGAAGGTCCACCCGCGTGGACCACCGGGAGGCACACCGTTACTCAACAATCCCGTTTCAGTGCACGACTGTGACGGCCCTAAACTGTCCCCCGTGACCGAGAACACTCAGCAGACGCCAGCCAGCAACCCCGAACTGCCGACCCAGTACGCACCGGCCGAGGTGGAGGGGAAGCTGTATGAGCGCTGGGTAGAACGTGGTTACTTCGAGGCCGACGAGCACAGCGAGAAGCCGCCGTACTCCATCGTCATCCCGCCGCCCAACGTCACCGGCAGCCTGCACCTGGGCCACGCCTTCGAGCACACGCTGATCGACGCCCTCGTCCGCCGCAAGCGCATGCAGGGCTTCGAGGCGCTGTACCAGCCGGGCATGGACCACGCCGGCATCGCCACCCAGAACGTCGTCGAGCGCGAGCTCGGCAAGGAGGGCAAGTCCCGCCACGACCTGGGCCGCGAGGCGTTCGTCGAGCGCGTCTGGAAGTGGAAGAACGAGTCCGGCGGCCAGATCTCCGGCCAGATGCGCCGGCTCGGCGAGGGCGTCGCATGGTCCCGTGAGCGCTTCACCATGGACGAGGGGCTGTCCACCGCCGTCCAGACCGTCTTCAAGAAGATGTACGACGACGGGCTGATCTACCGCGCCGAGCGCATCATCAACTGGTGCCCGCGCTGCCTGACCGCGATCTCGGACATCGAGGTCGAGTACCAGGACGACGACGGCGAGCTCGTCTCCATGACGTACGGGGACGGCGACGACACCATCGTCGTCGCCACGACCCGCGCCGAGACGATGCTCGGTGACACCGCCGTCGCCGTCCACCCCGACGACGAGCGCTACAAGCACCTGGTCGGCAAGCAGATCAAGCTGCCGCTGACCGACCGCACGATCCCCGTCGTCGCCGACCACCACGTCGACCCGGAGTTCGGTACCGGCGCCGTGAAGGTCACGCCCGCCCACGACCCGAACGACTTCGAGATCGGCAAGCGCCACGACCTGCCGTTCCTCACGGTCATGGACGAGCGCGCAGTCATCACGGTGCCCGGCCCCTTCGAGGGCCTCGACCGCCTGGAGGCCAGGTCCGCCATCGTCGGCGCGCTGCGGGCCGAGGGCCGGATCGTCGCCGAGAAGCGTCCGTACATCCACTCCGTCGGCCACTGCTCGCGCTGCAAGACCACCATCGAGCCGCGTCTGTCACTCCAGTGGTGGGTCAAGGTCGCGCCGCTCGCCAAGGCGGCCGGTGACGCCGTCCGCGACGGCAGCGTCAAGATCCACCCGCAGGAGATGGAGAAGCGCTACTTCGACTGGGTCGACAACCTCCACGACTGGACGATCTCGCGCCAGCTCTGGTGGGGCCACCGGATCCCCGTCTGGTACGGCCCGAACGGCGAGGTCGTCTGCGTCGGACCGGACGACGAGGCCCCCACGGGCGAGGGCTGGACGCAGGACAGCGACGTCCTGGACACCTGGTTCTCCTCCGGCCTCTGGCCGTTCTCCACGCTCGGCTGGCCGGAGCGGACCGACAGCCTCGCGAAGTTCTATCCGAACTCCGTCCTGGTCACCGGCTACGACATCCTCTTCTTCTGGGTCGCCCGGATGATGATGTTCGGCCTGTACGTCAACGACGGCGTCCCGCCGTTCCACACCATCGTCCTGCACGGCATGGTCCGCGACGAGTTCGGCAAGAAGATGTCGAAGTCCTTCGGCAATGTCGTCAACCCGCTCGACTGGATGGACAAGTACGGCTCCGACGCGCTGCGCTTCACCCTGGCGCGCGGCGCCAACCCGGGCGTCGACGTCCCGATCGGTGAGGACTGGGTCCAGGGCTCCCGCAACTTCGCCAACAAGATCTGGAACGCCACGCGCTTCGCGCTGATGAACGGCGCGACGGTGGAGGGCGAACTGCCGCCCGTCGACCAGCTGTCGGTGACCGACCGGTGGATCCTGTCGCGGCTCAACAAGACGGTCGCCGAAGTCGACGCGTTCTACGACGACTTCCAGTTCGCCAAGCTCAGCGAGGCGCTCTACCACTTCGCGTGGGACGAGGTCTTCGACTGGTACGTCGAGCTGTCCAAGACGACGTTCTTCGCGGGCGGCGAGCAGGCCAGGGTCTCCGGCCGGGTCCTCGGCGAGGTCCTCGACGTGATGCTGCGACTGCTCCACCCGGTGGTCCCGTTCGTCACCGAGACCCTCTGGACCACGCTGACCGGCAAGGAGTCCGTCGTCGTCGCCGACTGGCCGACCGCTGTGTCCGTTCCCGGGGCCGACGCCCCGGGCGGCTTCCGCGACGACGCCGCGGAGCGGGAGATCGCGCTCGTCCAGCAGGTCGTCACCGAGGTCCGACGGTTCCGTTCCGACCAGGGTCTGCAGCCCGGCCAGAAGGTCCCGGCCGAGCTCACCCTGACGGGCACCGCCCTCGCCCCGCACGAGGCGGCCATCCGTCAGGTGCTGCGCCTGCAGCCCGCCGAGGAGGGCTTCCACGCCACCGCGTCGCTTCCGGTCGCCGGGGCCACGGTCGCCCTCGACCTGTCCGGCACGATCGACGTCAAGGCCGAGCGCAAGCGCCTGACGAAGGACCTGGGCGCCGCCGAGAAGGAGAAGGCCCAGGCCAACGGCAAGCTCTCCAACGAGGCGTTCCTCGGCAAGGCACCGGACAACGTGGTCGACAAGATCCGTGGCCGGCTCGCCAAGGCCGAGGCGGACATCGAGCGGATCACCAACCAGCTGGCGAACCTGCCGAAGGCCTGATCACTCGCTGACGGCCAGGCCCCCGTACCCCGCTGCCGGGCGTACGGGGGCTTCGCCGTTCCGCGCACGATCGAGGTCGGGGCTCCCGCACCGCCGGGCGCCGCGCACGATGTCCGTGCCCATCCGTAGACTGGCCCCGTGAGTGAGCCCCGCCCTTCCGACCGGCACGACGACTCCGATCCCGACGAGACCTTCGCGGAGATCGTCGACGAAGCGACCCAGCGCGACCCCGACCTGGCGGTGATCGAGGCCGGGAGCCGTACGCTGCGCACCAGCTCGGGGCCGCCGCAGGGCCAGGAGGTCCCGGCCCGCCCCGCCGACCCCGAGGTGGACAAGGCGCTCCGCGCGGTGGAGCAGGAGCTCGCCGGCCGCTGGGGCGAGACGAAGCTGGAGCCGTCCGTCGCGCGGATCGCCGCGCTGATGGACGTGCTCGGCGAGCCGCAGCACGCCTACCCCTCGATCCACATCACCGGGACCAACGGCAAGACGAGCACGGCCCGCATGATCGAGGCGCTGCTCGGCGCCTTCGATCTGCGTACCGGCCGTTACACCTCGCCGCACGTCCAGTCGATCACCGAGCGGATCAGCCTCGACGGCTCGCCGATCGACCCCGAGCGGTTCATCGAGGCGTACCAGGACATCAAGCCGTACGTGGAGATGGTCGACGCCCAGCAGCCGTACCGGCTCTCCTTCTTCGAGGTGCTGACGGGCATGGCGTACGCGGCCTTCGCCGACGCGCCGGTCGATGTCGCCGTCGTCGAGGTCGGCATGGGCGGCAGCTGGGACGCGACGAACGTGATCGACTCCTCGGTCGCCGTCGTCACCCCCATCTCGCTGGACCACACCGACCGGCTCGGCGCCACGCCCGCCGAGATCGCCGGTGAGAAGTCCGGGATCATCAAGCAGGGGGCCACGGTCGTCCTGGCGCAGCAGCCGGTCGACGCCGCGCAGGTCATGCTGAAGAAGGCCGTCGAGGTCGACGCCACGGTCGCCCGCGAGGGCATGGAGTTCGGTGTCCTCTCCCGCGAGATCGCCGTCGGCGGACAGCTGTTGACGCTGCGCGGTCTCGGCGGTGAGTACGAGGAGGTCTTCCTCCCGCTGTACGGCGCCCACCAGGCGCACAACGCGGCGGTGGCGCTCTGTGCCGTGGAGGCGTTCTTCGGGATCGGCGCCGAGCAGCCCGGCGCACTCGACATCGACACGGTCCGCCGGGCCTTCGCCTCGGTGATCTCGCCCGGTCGCCTCGAAGTGGTCCGCTCCAGCCCGACCGTCGTCCTGGACGCGGCCCACAACCCGGCGGGCGCCCGCGCCACCGCCGACGGGATCTCCGAGGCGTTCGGTTTCTCCCGGCTGATCGGTGTGGTCGGCGCCAGCGGCGACAAGGACGTCAAGGGGCTCCTCGAAGCCTTCGAGCCGATCTTCGCCGAGGTCGTCGTCACCCAGAACTCCAGCGGCCGCGCGATGGACGCCGACGAGCTGGCCGCCGTCGCGGTCGAGGTCTTCGGTCACGACCGCGTCCAGGTCGAACCGCGTCTGGACGACGCGCTGGAGGCGGCGATCACCCTCGCCGAGGAAGAGGACGAATACGCGGGCGCCGGAGTCCTGGTGACCGGTTCCGTGATCACGGTCGGCGAGGCCCGGCTGCTCCTGGGGAGGCACTGACCGACGTGCGTACGCTCTGTGCATCGACGCTGATCGGCGAGTTCTTCGTGATCGGCTTCGCCGGTCTCGTCGCGATGAAGTCCGACGACCTGACGAACACCACGGTCTGGACGGTCTGCGGCATCGGCATGCTGCTCTCCGTGCTGCTCTGCGGGATGATCACCCGCCCCGGCGGGATACAGCTCGGCTGGGCGCTGCAGATCGCCCTGGTGCTGAGCGGCTTCGTCGTCCCGATGATGTTCATCCTCGGCCTGGTCTTCGGGGGCCTGTGGTGGGCCTCGGTCCACTACGGCCGCAAGGTCGACGAGGCGAAGGCCCGCTGGGCGGCCGCGCAGGAGGCCGCCGAGGCCGCGGCCGGTGGCTGATCTCGTACCCCGTGGCCTTGGACCGACCCGCGATTGAGGGGCCCCGATCGCCGGTCGGTCCAACCCGGCCGTGGGACTGTTCCCGTACCCCTGTAGCCTCGCCTCACCGCACCCGCATGCCTGCAAGGAGCCGCACACCATGACCCAGCGCACCCTCGTTCTGCTCAAGCCCGACGCCGTCCGGCGCGGACTGGTCGGCGAGATCGTCGGGCGGATCGAGCGCAAGGCCGGCTGGCGGATCACCGCGCTGGAGCTGCGTACCCTCGACCGCGCCACGCTGGAGCAGCACTACGCCGAACACGTCGGCCGCCCCTTCTACGAGCCGCTCGTCGAGTTCATGCAGTCCGGCCCGATCGTGGCACTGGTCGCCGAGGGCGAGCGGGTCATCGAGGGCATCCGTACGCTCGCCGGACCCACCGACCCGATCGCCGCCGCGCCCGGCTCCATCCGTGGTGACTTCGGCACGATCACCCGGGAGAACCTCATCCACGCCTCGGACTCCGAGGAGTCCGCGGAGCGAGAACTGAAGCTTTTCTTCCCGGGCCTTTCCTGACCTCGGATCAGCCGAACAGCGCTCATGACCTGGGGCGACCGAATTAATTCGGTCGCCCTTCGGCATAGGGTTCCGGATCGCGGGAACGCATCACCCCGACGTAACGTCACCATGAGTGGAACGGCCACCCGTTCCGCCCACAAAGGCGAAGGACCCTCGCGCGGTGTCCGTGCATACGGCACTACGATGGAATCTTCCACGCCCGCAGCGCCCACCTCGCCGACCAGAACAAGCCATCATCGCTTGTCCGGAAGGCCCGACGCATCCTCATGGGGAACAAGGGGAACTCAATGTCGTTCATCGGCCGTGACATGGCTATCGACCTCGGGACTGCCAACACGCTGGTGTACGTCAGGGGGCGCGGCATCGTTCTCAACGAGCCGTCCGTCGTGGCCATCAACACCAACACCGGCGGCATTCTCGCGGTCGGCTCCGAGGCCAAGAAGATGATCGGCCGCACACCGGGCAACATCGTTGCCGTGCGGCCACTGAAGGACGGCGTGATCGCCGACTTCGAGATCACCGAGCGGATGCTCCGCTACTTCATTCTGAAGATCCACAAGCGCCGCTACCTGGCCCGCCCGCGGGTCGTCGTCTGTGTGCCCTCCGGCATCACCGGGGTCGAGCGACGCGCCGTCATCGAGGCGTCGACGCAGGCCGGCGCGCGCCAGGTGCACATCATCGAGGAGCCCATGGCGGCGGCCATCGGTTCCGGGCTGCCGGTCCACGAGGCCACCGGCAACATGGTCGTCGACATCGGTGGCGGCACCACCGAGGTCGCGGTCATCTCGCTCGGCGGAATCGTCACTGCCCAGTCGATCCGGGTCGCCGGTGACGAGCTGGACAACGCGATCATCCAGCACATCAAGAAGGAGTACTCGCTCCTCCTCGGTGAGCGCACCGCCGAACAGATCAAGATCACGATCGGTTCGGCGTACGACATGGACAAGGACGAGCACACCGAGATCCGCGGCCGGGACCTGGTCTCCGGGCTGCCCAAGACCGTGGTCGTCTCGGCCGCCGAGGTCCGCAAGGCCATCGAGGAGCCGGTCAACGCGATCGTCGACGCGGTGAAGACCACGCTCGACAAGTGCCCGCCGGAGCTCTCCGGCGACGTCATGGACCGCGGCATCGTCCTCACCGGCGGCGGTGCGCTGCTGCGCGGACTGGACGAGCGGCTGCGCCGCGAGACCGGGATGCCGATCCATATCGCCGAGGACCCGCTGGACTCGGTGGCGCTCGGGTCGGGCAAGTGCGTCGAGGAGTTCGAGGCACTCCAGCAGGTGCTGGACGCCCAGCCCCGCCGGTAGCGGGCACGGGCCGGCCCGCAGAACACATCAGTCCGCTGTACGGACCACTGCGGCTCCGTACGCCGGATCGTTGATATACAGGCACGAACATTCCGACGAGGAAGGCACGGCCGCCGCACGTGAGGGACACACGAGAGAGCCGGCTGCTCCTGGTGCTGCTGATCGCCATCGCATTCGCACTGATCACGGTGGACATCCGCGGCGGCGAGGAGTCACCGGTGGACGGCGCCCGGCGGGCCGCCGCCACGGTCTTCGGGCCGGTCGAGAACGGCGTCGCGGCGGCCGTCGACCCGGTGGGCAACGCCATAGGAGCGGTACGCGACTCCGGCACCCGGCACAACCGGATCGCTGAACTGGAGCAGCAGAACACCGCGCTCAAGACGAGGCTCGGCAGCGACGACCGGAACCGCAACCGGGTGCGTGAACTGGACCGGATGCTGAAGAAGTCGGCCGCCGGACAGTACGGCATCAAGGGCGCCGAGGTCATCGCCATAGGAGCGGCCCAGGGCTTCTCCTGGACGGTCACCATCGACGCGGGCTCCAACGACGGCATCAAGCGCGACATGACCGTCATCAACGGCGACGGGCTCGTCGGCCGGGTCACCACAGTCGGCCCGGACACCGCCACGGTGCTCCTCGCCAACGACCCCGACTTCACCGTCGGCACCCGTATGGAGAAGACCGACGAACTGGGCTTCGCCACCGGCCAGGGCTCCCGACCGCTGTCCGTCCAGTTCCTCAACGGCAAGGCCAAGGTGAAGAAGGGCGACCGTCTGGTCACCTTCGGCTCCAGCAAGGACAAGCCGTTCGTGCCCGGCGTCCCGGTCGGCGAGGTCGTCCGCGTCGACCCGTCGGGCGGCGGCCTGACCCGTACCGTCTACGTCCGCCCGTACGTCGGTTTCACCAAGCTGGACATCGTCGGCGTCGTCGTCCAGGCCCCGCGCGAGGACCCCCGCGACATGGTCCTGCCGAAGGCGCCGGCCAAGCCCGCCAAACCGAAGCCCACTCCGACCGTGACCGTGACCATCTCGCCCAACGGAGACATCGTCGACACCAACGGCAACGTCGTCGGGAACATCCACGAGAGTCCGGACCCCAGCGGAAGCCCGAACCCGAACGGCAGTCCGGGCGCCACACCGAACACCGGCACCGCGGTCAACGAGCAGAGGTAGAGCTGATTCCCATGCGTCTGAACCGGATTCTGCTCTCCGTCGTGCTGGTCGTGGTCGCCCTGGTCGTCCAGGTCTCGGTCCTCGCCCGGCTCCAACTCCCCGGCGCCGTGCCCGACCTGCTGCTCCTCGTCGTCCTCGCCCTCGCGTTCGTGTACGGGCACGTCAGCGGCGCACTCATCGGCTTCGGCGCGGGACTGCTGGCCGACCTGGCGCCGCCGGCCGACCACGCCGCCGGGCGCTACGCCCTGGTGCTCTGCGTCATCGGCTACCTCGCCGGACTCGTCAAGCCGGAGACCGGGCAGCTCAAGTCGGCGTTCGTCCCGATGGTCGCGGTCGTGGCCGCGGCGATCGGATCGACCCTGCTGTACGCGCTCGTCGGCGCGCTCGTCGGGGACACGGCGGCCCGTCATGTCGGGCTCGGCAGCCTGCTGTTCACGGCCGCCGTCTACGACCTGCTCCTCGCGCCGTTCGTCGTGCCCCTGGTCATGGCGGTCGCCAGACGCACGGTGAACGACCCGCTCGCCGAATCGTCCGGCGGCGGCGACGTCGCCGCGGGCTGGCTGTCCTCCGGCACCGGACTGCGGATCGGCGGCCAGCGCGGCGGACTGCGCGTCAAGGTCGCCCGCAACCGGGCCGCACGCGCTGGACGGATCAAGGGAGTCAAGCGACTGTGAGGCCGCATCACCGGGAGGACATCCCCCGTACCTCCGGCCCGACCACCACCGGGGGCGCCCTGTGAGCAACATCCCCGAGACCGGCCGGACCCAACGGGTCCAGATCCGTCTCGTCGTCATCCAGGTCCTCGTCTTCTCCCTGCTGCTCACGCTCGGCGGGCGCCTGTGGTACCTCCAGATCCGCAATGGCCAGGAGTACAGCGACGAGGCGAGGAACAACCATGTCCAGCAGGTCGTCCAGCCCGCCGTCCGCGGCTCCATCCTCGACGCGCGCGGCGTGCCTCTCGCCGACAACGAGACGCGCCTGGTCGTCTCCGCCAGCCGCACCGAGCTGCTGAAGATGAAGGACGACGGCAAGGGCGTCCTGACCCGGCTCGCCGACGTCCTCGGCATGGAGCCCAAGGAGGTCCTCGACAAGGTCCGGCTCTGCGACGCGAAGACGCCGCAGCCCTGCTGGAACGGTTCGCCGTACCAGCCGATCCCGGTCACCGACGAGGCCACCACCCAGCAGGCCCTCCAGATCCGCGAACGTGCCGAGGACTTCCCCGGCATCACCGCCGAGCCCACCGCCGTACGCCGCTACGCCGCGCCCGGCAAGGCCAACACCGCCCAGGTCCTCGGCTACCTCTCGCCCGTCACCGACGAAGAGATCACCAAGGCCCAGGACTCCGACTCGCCGTACCTGCGCTCCGACCAGGTCGGCCGCTCCGGGCTGGAGCGCACCTACGACAAGGAACTGCGCGGCAAGGCCGGTGTCACCCGCTACGAGGTCGACAACCTCGGCCGGGTCATCGGCGAGGCGAAGAACGACGAGGCGGAGCCCGGATCCAGCGTCGTCACCTCCATCGACGCGAGGGTCCAGGCCGTCGCCGAGTACGAGCTCAACGAGGCGATGAAGACGGCCCGCCAGTCGTTCGACAAGAACACCGGTGAGAACTACAAGGCCGACTCCGGCGCCGTCGTCGTCATGGAGGCAAAGACGGGCCGGGTCGTCGCGATGGCGTCCCTGCCGAACTACGACCCCAATGCCTGGGTCGGCGGCATCTCCGCCAAGGACTACGCCAAGCTCACCGGCAAGAAGTCCAACTTCCCGCTGCTGAACCGGGCCATCCAGGGCCAGGCCGCCCCCGGCTCGATCTTCAAGGTCATCTCCTCGACCGCGGCGGTCAACGCCGGCTACCCCTTCGACGGCCACTACCCCTGCCCCAGCTCGTACAACGTCGGCGGGCAGACCTTCAAGAACTTCGAGTCCCAGGGCTACGGGGACATCACGATCGGCCGGGCCCTCGAAGTCTCCTGCGACACCGTCTACTACGGCATCGCGCACAAGGAGTGGCTGAAGGACGGCGGCATGAACCCGAAGAAGCACGCCAAGGACTGGTTCTACAAGACCGCCCACCAGTTCGGCCTCGGCAAGGAGACCGGCATCGACCTCCCCAACGAGGTCAGCGGCCGCGTCCCCGACCGCAAGTGGAAGCAGGACTTCTACAAGGCGAACAAGGACGCCTGGTGCAAGCAGGGCAAGAAGGACGGCTCGTACGTCGAGAAGATCGCGTACGAGAACTGCCTCGAAGGCGACAAGATGCGCGCCGGTGACTCCGTCAACTACTCCATCGGCCAGGGCGACACCCTCGTCACCCCGATCCAGATGGCCACCATCTACGCCGCGATCTCCAACGGCGGCACCCTCTACAACCCCACCGTCGGCAAGGCGATCGTCAGCGGCGACGGCAAGAGCGTCAAGGAGATCGCGCCCAAGTCGCACGGCAAGCTGCCGTTCTCCCGCAAGACCCGCAACGAGATCGACGGCGCCCTCGCGGGAGTCGCGACCCGCGGTTCGGCGGCCTGGCGGTTCGGGGGCTGGCCGCAGGACAAGATCCCGATGCACGCCAAGACGGGCACGGCGGAGGTCTACGGCAAGCAGACGACCTCCTGGTTCGCCACGTACACCAAGGACTACTCGATCGTCATGACGATCTCTCAGGGCGGTACGGGCTCCGGCGCGTCCGGGCCCGCCGTGCGCAACATCTACGACGCCCTCTACGGTCTCGACGACTCCGGCAAGCAGGATCTGAAGAAGGCGCTGCTGCCCACCCCGCAGAAGTCCCTGCCGAAGATCCAGCGCGACGGCTCGATCGACGCCCCGGAGATCAAGCCGTACGACCCGAACTCGCAGAAGACCCCGGAGGAGCAGACCCTCGCGGCGGCCCTGGGGAGGCGCGACTGATGGCCGGCTTCTCCGTCTCGCGGTACGCCCCCGAGCGCTCCGCCTGGGGCAAACTCATCGCCCGCGACTCCGTCGTGCGCAGACTCGACTGGCCGCTGCTCGGGTCCGCGATCGCGCTCTCCTTCATCGGCTCGCTGCTGGTCTACTCCGCGACCCGGGGCCGTGACTCGCTCACCCACGGCGACCCGTACTACTTCCTCTTCCGGCACGTACTCAACTCCGGCATCGGCTTCGCCCTGATGATCGGCACGATCTGGGTCGGCCACCGCACCCTGCGCGGCGCCGTCCCGATCCTCTACGGCCTCTCGGTGATCCTCGTGCTGGCGGTCCTCACCCCGCTCGGCGCCACCGTCAACGGCGCGCACGCCTGGATCATCATCGGCGGCGGCTTCTCGCTCCAGCCGTCCGAGTTCACCAAGATCACCATCATCCTGATCATGGCGATGCTCCTCGCCGAGCGCGTCGACGCGGGTGACCAGCTCCACCCCGACCACCGGACCGTCGCCAAGGCGCTGGGCCTGGCGGCGGTGCCGATGGCCGTCGTCATGGGGATGCCGGACCTCGGCTCCGTGATGGTCATGGTCGTCATCGTCCTCGGTGTGCTCCTCGCCTCCGGCGCTTCGAACCGGTGGATCCTCGGCCTGCTCGGTGCGGGCGTGGCGGGCGCCGTGGCCGTCTGGCAGCTCGGTCTGCTCGACGAATACCAGATCGCCCGCTTCGCCGCCTTCGCCAACCCCGCGCTCGACCCGGCGGGCGTCGGCTACAACACCAACCAGGCCCGCATCGCGATCGGCTCCGGCGGCCTCACCGGAACCGGCCTCTTCCAGGGCACACAGACCACCGGCCAGTTCGTCCCCGAGCAGCAGACCGACTTCGTCTTCACCGTCGCGGGCGAGGAGCTCGGCTTCCTCGGTGCCGGGCTGATCCTCGTCCTGCTCGGCGTCGTCCTGTGGCGCGCCTGCCGGATCGCCCGCGAGACGACCGAGCTGTACGGCACGATCGTCGCCGCCGGAATCATCGCCTGGTTCGCCTTCCAGTCCTTCGAGAACATCGGGATGACGCTCGGCATCATGCCGGTCGCCGGGCTTCCGCTGCCGTTCGTGTCGTACGGAGGGTCCTCGATGTTCGCCGTCTGGGTGGCCGTCGGACTGCTCCAGTCGATCAGGGTGCAACGGCCGATAAGCGCCTGAGCCGGTGCGGGAGCACTGCCCATCCTCGGACAACACGTCTAGATTCGGTTCATGACGGACTCGAAGCGTGAGATCGAGCGGAAGTACGAAGCCACCGCTCAGACCCGGCTCCCGGATCTGAGCCGCGTGGCCGGGGTCTCGGCCGTCGTCCACCGGGGCGTCGGCGAGCTGGACGCCGTCTACCACGACACCGAGGACCTGCGGCTGGCCGCCGGCTCCCTCACCCTGCGCCGCCGCACCGGGGGGAGCGACGCCGGCTGGCACCTCAAGTTCCCCGTCGCCTCCGGTATCCGGGACGAGCTCCAGGAACCGCTCTCCGACACCCTGCCGCGCTCCTTCGCCGGTCTGCTCCGGTCCCGGCTCCGGGGGAGCGAGCTCGTCCCCGTCGTCCGGCTGCGCACCGCCCGCGACGTCCACCACCTGGTCGACGCCGAAGGCGCGACGCTCGCCGAGGTCGCCGTCGACACCGTGCGGGCCGAACGGCTGACGGGCGGCGACGGCACGGCCGCCTGGACCGAGATCGAGGTGGAGCTCGCCGAGAACGGCGACCCCGCCCTCCTGGACGCCGTCGAACGACGGCTGCGCAAAGCAGGTGTCCGCCCGTCCGCACTGCCGTCCAAGCTGGCCAGGGCGCTCGCCGAGACCGCGCCGGAGCGGAACCGGAAGGAAGGGACCGGCGGGACCACCGCACGGCGCACCGCGGGCGACCACGTCCTCGCGTACATCCGCCGGCAGGCCGAGGCGATCGTCGCCCTCGACCCCGCCGTACGCCGTGACCTCCCCGACTCCGTGCATCAGATGCGGGTCGCCACCCGCCGGCTCCGCAGCGCGCTGCGGACGTACCGCAGGATCCTCGACCGGAGCGTCACCGACCCGGTCGGCGACGAGCTGAAGTGGCTGGCCGCCGAACTCGGCATCGACCGCGACCAGGAGGTTCTCGACACCCGTCTGCTCGCCCGCCTCGCCGCTCTGCCCCGCACCCTGGTCCTCGGGCCCGTCCACAGCCGGCTCCGGATCTGGTCGGTGACCCGCCGGGGCGGCTCCCGGCACCGGACCGTCGCCGTGCTCGACGGGGAGCGGTACCTGGCCCTCCTGGAGTGCCTCGACACCCTGCTCGCCGCCCCGCCGCTGCTGCCCGACGCGTCCCGCGCCCCCGAGCGGGCACTGCCCCGCGCCGTGCTGAAGGAGTACGCGCGCCTGGCGGCCCGCGTCGGCCGCGCCCTGGAGCTCCCTCCCGGTCACGACCGCGATCTCGCCCTGCACGACGCCCGCAAGGCCGCCAAGCGCGCCCGTTACGCGGCGGAGGCGGCCCGGCCCGCGCTCGGGAAGCCCGCCAAGCGGTTCGCCGCACGGATGAAGGCCGTGCAGACCCTCCTCGGCGACCACCAGGACAGCGTGGTGGCCCGCGACGCCCTGCGCACCCTGGCCGCCCAGGCAGACGCGGCGGGGGAGTCCGCGTTCACCTGGGGACTGCTGTACGGGCGCGAGGAGGCGGCGGCCGCCGCCGGTGAGCAGGAGCTGCCGGGGGTCTGGGAGCGGGCGTCCCGGCCGCGGGTGCGGGCGGCGCTGGAAGGCTGAGCGCCGGGGTACGCTGGATGGTCACCCTTGCCGGCTCTCGAAAGTTCGCGATGTCTGTCGATTCGGTCTTCCCACAGCTCGAAGCTCTGCTCCCGCATGTGCAGAAGCCCATCCAGTACGTCGGCGGTGAGCTGAACTCCACCGTCAAGCCGTGGGACGAATGCGATGTCCGCTGGGCGCTGATGTACCCCGACGCGTACGAGGTCGGACTCCCCAACCAGGGCGTCATGATCCTCTACGAGGTGCTCAACGAGCGCCAGGGCGTCCTCGCCGAGCGCACCTACAGCGTGTGGCCGGACCTCGAAGAGCTGATGCGCGAGCACCAGGTCCCGCAGTTCACCGTGGACAGCCACCGCCCGGTCAAGGCGTTCGACGTCTTCGGACTGAGCTTCTCCACCGAGCTCGGCTACACCAACATGCTCACCGCTCTGGATCTCGCGGGCATTCCGCTGGACGCCAGGGACCGCACCGTCGACGACCCGATCGTGCTGGCCGGCGGCCACGCGGCGTTCAACCCCGAGCCCATCGCGGAGTTCATCGACTGCGCGGTCATCGGCGACGGCGAGCAGGCCGTCCTGGAGATCACCGAGATCATCCGAGCCTGGAAGGCCGAGGGCCGGCCCGGCGGCCGTGAGGAGCTGCTCCTCCGCCTCGCGAAGACCGGCGGCGTCTACGTCCCGGGCTTCTACGACGTCGAGTACCTCCCGGACGGTCGCATCGGCCGTGTCGTGCCCAACAAGTCGGGCGTGCCGTGGCGGGTGTCCAAGCACACGGTGATGGACCTCGACGAGTGGCCGTACCCGAAGCAGCCCCTCGTGCCCCTCGCCGAGACCGTCCACGAGCGGATGTCCGTCGAGATCTTCCGCGGCTGCACCCGCGGCTGCCGTTTCTGCCAGGCCGGCATGATCACGCGCCCCGTGCGGGAGCGAAGCATCACCGGCATCGGCGAGATGGTCGAGAAGGGTCTCAAGGCGACCGGCTTCGAGGAGGTCGGCCTGCTCTCGCTCTCCTCCGCGGACCACACCGAGATCGGCGAGATCGCCAAGGGCCTCGCCGACCGGTACACCGAGGACAAGATCGGCCTCTCGCTGCCCTCCACCCGCGTCGACGCGTTCAACGTGGACCTGGCCAACGAGCTGACCCGCAACGGCCGTCGCTCCGGTCTCACCTTCGCCCCCGAGGGCGGCTCCGAGCGCATGCGCAAGGTCATCAACAAGATGGTCTCGGAAGAGGACCTCATCCGTACCGTCGCGACCGCGTACGGCAACGGATGGCGCCAGGTGAAGCTGTACTTCATGTGCGGTCTGCCCACCGAGACCGACGAGGACGTCCTCCAGATCGGTGACATGGCGGTCAACGTGATCGCCAAGGGCCGTGAGGTCTCCGGGCAGAACGACATCCGCTGCACCGTCTCGATCGGCGGCTTCGTGCCCAAGCCGCACACGCCGTTCCAGTGGGCCCCGCAGCTCGGCGCCGAGGAGACCGACGCGCGGCTGGCCAAGCTCCGCGACAAGATCCGCGGCGACAAGAAGTACGGCCGTTCCATCGGCTTCCGGTACCACGACGGCAAGCCCGGCATCGTCGAGGGCCTGCTCTCGCGCGGCGACCGCCGTGTCGGCTCCGTCATCCGGGCGGTCTACGAGTCCGGCGGCCGCTTCGACGGCTGGCGCGAGCACTTCAGCTACGACCGCTGGATGACCGCCGCCGAGAAGACGCTGCCCGAGTACGGCGTGGACGTCGACTGGTACACCACCCGCGAGCGGACCTACGAGGAGGTCCTGCCCTGGGACCACCTGGACTCCGGTCTCGACAAGGACTGGCTCTGGGAGGACTGGCAGGACTCGCTCGACGAGACCGAGGTCGAGGACTGCCGCTGGACCCCGTGCTTCGACTGCGGCGTCTGCCCGCAGATGGACACCAGCATCCAGATCGGCCCGACCGGCAAGAAGCTGTTGCCGTTGTCGGTCGTGAAGTAGCCGCCTCGGGTGAGTCCGTCCGGGTGACAGCTCGGTGACGAAGGCCCGGACCGGGAAACCCCGGTCCGGGCCTTCGCGTCGTGCACGGCATGGAGTACGGCAAGCATCAGGCCCCCGCGCGGTACGAAGCCGGAGAGGGCTGTCCGACCACCCTGATCAGGATCCCGGTACGGATCGTGGTGCTGGTGATCGTCCTGCCCGTGTGGTTGGTCCGGGACGCCCTGGTGGCGGGCGCCCGCGCCGCCGACCGCGTTCTGCTGCGTCCCCTGGGCCGGGCCGTGTCCCGGCTGTTCCGGACCGCGGTGCTGATCCCCGCGGCGTGGCTGTACGGGGCGGTGCTCACCCCGCTGGGCCGTGCCCTGCTGTGGCTGGCCGCGGCCGGTCCTCGTGCGGCCGTGGGTCGCGCTCTGGCGGCATGTGCTGGTATCGGCGGTGCGCCACGGGCTCGTGGTGCCGGTGGCGTGGCCGTACGGGGCGGTGCTCACCCCGATCGGTCACGGGCTGCGCCGGGTGTACCGGGAGTTGCTCGTCCCGGCCGGGCGGGGGATCGGCGTCGCGGTCGGCCGGGTGCTCACCGCCGTGCTGGTCCGTGGCCGGCCGTCGGTCTGTGGCGGTACGTCCTGACGCCCCTTGCGCTCGCCGCCTCACGGCTGGTGGAACACCTGCTCGTACGGCCGTCGGTCTGGACGTACCGGCACCTGCTCACCCCGCTCGGCCACGGGATCAGCCGGCTGCTCGAAGGGACGGCGCGCGCAATCGCGGCCCTGGGGAGCGGACTGTGGGCGGCGGTGGTGTGGCTGGTTCTGACGCTGATCGTCGCACCGCTCGGATGGTTGTACCGGCGGGTCCTCGCCCTGGTCGGCCGGGAGGTCGCCGCCGCGTTCGGTGTCGCCCGGCGCATCGCGGGATTCATCTCGCGGGCCGTCGGCAGAGCCGTCGCCTGGCTGGCGTGGCACCTCGTCGGGGCGCCGGTGACCTGGGTCTGGCGCACGGTGTGCACGCCGGTGGGGCATTTCGTGCGTGACGCCGTATGGGCTCCCGCCGGGCGGGCCGCGGTCGGGACGGGACGCGCGGTCCGGGCGGCGCTGCGCTCGGCACGCGAGACGGTGGCCCAGGCGCGCCGTGACGTCCGGCGGACACTGGTCGGCGGGCCGGGGGCGCCCGAGCCCCGGGAACCGGGAAGCCCCCTTGCGCGTACTCTGGGTGTTACGCAACAACCGACGACTGTGCCCTGTGCGGCGCCCGAACCAGAGATCTCCTCGCTCGGAGAGAAGAACGCCGAGCGGGGGTGAGCCGGACCGGACACCCCGGGCCACCCGCATTTCGAGGGCGGCGTGCCACCGCGTCCGCCCCGCACCGAGGAGAAGAACCACTGGGCAAGCGACAGCCCGAAGGCCCGCCGCCCGCACCGGCGGTGCAGCGCATCCGACTGCGCTACACCAAGCGCGGCCGCCTCCGGTTCACCAGCCACCGTGACTTCCAGCGTGCCTTCGAGCGGGCACTGCGCCGCTCCGAGGTGCCGATGGCCTACTCGGCCGGCTTCACCCCGCACCCGAAGGTGTCGTACGCCAATGCCGCCCCCACCGGCACGGGCAGTGAGGCCGAGTTCCTGGAGATCGCCCTCACCGAGGCCCGGGATCCGGGCGTCCTGCGCGAGCTGCTCAACGACTCGCTGCCGGACGGTCTCGACATCACCGACGCCGTCGAGGCCCGCACCTCGGGCCTCGCCGAGCGGCTGACCGCCTCCGTCTGGGAGCTGTGTCTCGACGGAGTCACCGCCGAGGAGGCCGTCAAGGCCGTGGCCGCCTTCAACGGGGCCGAGACCGTCGAGGTCCAGCGCCGTGCGAAGAACGGCATGCGGACCTTCGACGCCCGTGCCGCCGTGGTGGACCTGCAGGCCCTTGATCCGCAGGCTGATAGGCCCGAGGACGAGCCCTGTGCGATACTGCGGCTGGTTGTTCGGCACGTGACACCTGCCGTGCGACCTGACGACGTCCTGTCCGGTCTCCGCGTTGTGGCCGACCTGGCGCCGCCGGTCCCCGCAGCGGTGACCAGGCTGGCGCAGGGGCTCTTCGACGAGGAGTCCGGCACGGTGACCGACCCGCTCGCGCCCGACCGCGAGGCAGCCCCGGCCGCTCCACCCACGGCCGTCGGGACCGCCGTCGCGACGGCGCCGGAAGGTGCAGGTTCCGCGTAAGGCGGTCGTTGCAGCGCAGCCCTCCGACTCGGGAGCCACCTGGGCCGGGCCGCGCGATGACCCATAAGACTTTCGCCAGGCCGTACGCACGGAGCGTACGGAACCGGCGAGCCAGACATTGAGTTCCCGTGCGGCGCCCGCGCCCCGGACGGCGGTCCCGCGTACATCACGCGGACCGTGCCGGACCGGAATCAGACGCGGCGCCCGGGAGCCTGACGGGAGAACCGCCCGCATGCCCCAGTCCAACGAACCCGGCACGACCGGGAACGGTGAAGAGAACAACGCACCCGGCGACAAGCTGCCGCCGCGCCGCAGGCGTCGCGCCGCGTCCCGCCCGGCCGGTCCGCCGGTGGCGGAGGTCCAGGGTGCCGTCGCGCCGGCCATACCGGCCGTTGACGCCGCAGTGTCCGACAGCCCCGTTGCCGAAGCCGGCAGTGCCCCGGAGGCGGAGGCCGCGCCGCCCGCGCGTACGCGTCGCCGTGCGGTCCGCAAGGCGACCGCTCCGGCGGGTGCGCCGAAGGCCGCCGAGGCCGTGGAGGTCGTGGAGCCCGCCGCCGAGGCCGTAGCCGCCGCCGAGGCGGAGGCCGAGGTCGTGGAGGCGCCGCCCGCGCGTACGCGTCGTCGTGCGGTCCGCAAGGCGACCGCTCCGGCCGGTGCGCCGAAGGCCGCCGAGCCCGTCGAGATCGTCGAGCCCGTGGCCGAGGTCGAGGCCGAAGTCGTCGAGACGCCGCCCGCGCGTACGCGTCGTCGTGCGGTCCGCAAGGCGACCGCTCCGGCCGGTGCGCCGAAGGCCGCCGAGCCCGTCGAGATCGTCGAGGAAGCCACGGCCGTGGTCGAGCCCGAGCCGACCGTGGTCGAGCCCGAGCCCGAGCCCGCCGCGCCGCGCGGTCGCGCCCGGCGCAAGGCGACCGCTCCGGCGGGTGCGCCGAAGGCCGCCGAGGCCGTGGAGATCGTGGAGCCCGTGGCCGAGGTCGAGGTGGAGGCCGAGGTCGTGGAGGCGCCGCCCGCGCGTACGCGTCGTCGTGCGGTCCGCAAGGCGACCGCTCCGGCGGGTGCGCCGAAGGCCGCCGAGACGGTTGTCGAGGCCGAGGAACCGGTTGCCGAAACCGCCGAGGCCGTCGAGTCGGCCGAGACCGTCGAGCCCACCGAGGCCGAGGACACCGCGCCGCGTGGTCGCCAGCGCCGCCGGGCCACCGCAGCCGCCGGCCGGCCCGAGTTCACCGGCAAGGTCGAGGAGCCCGTACGCAAGAGCCGTCGCGCGATGCGCCCCGCCGTGGCCGTGTTCCAGGCGCCGGTCTTCGCCGAGCCGATGTTCCAGACCCCGGAGACCGCAGCCGCCGCCGCTGCCGCCTCGCGTCGCGAGGAGATCGAGGAAGAGCCCGAGACGGTCGAGGAGCCGACCGCCACGACCGAGGCCCCTGCCGCCGAGGCCGCGACGCAGGCGGGTTCGCGTCGCCGTCGCCGTCGCCGCGGTGAGGCCGCCGAGCCCGAGCAGGCCGCCGCTCCCGCGGTGGAGGAGCACGTCGAGGACGAGCACGAGCCCGAGAGCGAGGCCGAGCACGAGGGCGAGGAGACGGACGAGTACGGGGACCGGCCCTCGCGCCGTCGCCGTCGGGGTGGCCGTCGCCGCCGTCGTGGCGAGACCAGCGAGGGCGACGAGGGCGCCGAGCAGCACGGTGACGACGAGGCCGCCGCCGACCTTTCCGAGGACGACCTGGAGCGCGCCGAGGAGCCCGAGGAGGAGGACGAGGAGCACGAGGCGTCCGCCGCGGGATCCAGCAGCAGCCGACGTCGTCGTCGCCGTCGCCGTCGCAGCGGTGATGTCGCGGCCGACGCCGAGAGCGGTGCGGACGACCCGGAGCGTACGGTCGTCAAGGTCCGCGAGCCCCGCCGGAAGGAGGAGCGGGAGGCCGGCACCGGCTTCGACGAGGTCCAGTCGATCAAGGGCTCGACCCGTATGGAGGCGAAGAAGCAGCGCCGCCGCGAGGGCCGTGAGCAGGGTCGCCGCCGAGTCCCGATCATCACCGAGGCCGAGTTCCTGGCGCGCCGCGAGGCCGTCGAGCGGGTCATGGTCGTCCGCCAGAACGGCGAGCGCACCCAGATCGGTGTCCTCGAGGACAACGTGCTCGTCGAGCACTACGTCAACAAGGAGCAGGCCACCAGCTACGTCGGCAACGTCTACCTGGGCAAGGTGCAGAACGTACTGCCGTCCATGGAGGCCGCCTTCGTCGACATCGGCAAGGGCCGCAACGCGGTCCTGTACGCCGGCGAGGTGAACTTCGAGGCGCTCGGCATGGCCCACGGGCCGCGTCGTATCGAGACCGCGCTCAAGTCCGGCCAGTCCGTCCTCGTCCAGGTGACCAAGGACCCGATCGGCCACAAGGGCGCCCGCCTGACCAGCCAGGTCTCGCTGCCCGGCCGCTACCTGGTCTATGTGCCCGAGGGCTCGATGACCGGTATCAGCCGTAAGCTCCCCGACACCGAGCGGGCCCGGCTGAAGACCATCCTCAAGAAGATCGTTCCCGAGGACGCGGGCGTCATCGTCCGCACCGCGGCGGAGGGCGCGAGCGAGGACGAGCTGCGCCGCGACGTCGAGCGGCTGCAGCAGCAGTGGGAGGACATCCAGAAGAAGTCCAAGAGCACCGGCAGCTCCAACGCGCCGACGCTGCTCTACGGCGAGCCGGACATGACCGTCCGGGTCGTCCGCGACATCTTCAACGAGGACTTCTCCAAGGTCATCGTCAGTGGCGACGGCGCGTGGGAGACCATCCACGGCTACGTCTCGCACGTGGCGCCCGACCTGACGGACCGTCTGTCGCGATGGACCTCCGAGGTCGACATCTTCGCGACGTACCGGATCGACGAACAGCTGATGAAGGCGCTGGACCGGAAGGTCTATCTGCCGAGCGGCGGTTCGCTGGTGATCGACAAGACCGAGGCGATGGTCGTCGTCGACGTCAACACCGGCAAGTTCACCGGTCAGGGCGGCAACCTCGAAGAGACCGTCACCAAGAACAACCTGGAGGCGGCCGAGGAGATCGTGCGCCAGCTGCGGCTGCGCGACCTCGGCGGGATCGTCGTCGTCGACTTCATCGACATGGTGCTGGAGTCCAACCGGGACCTGGTGCTGCGCCGTCTGCTGGAGTGCCTGGGACGCGACCGTACGAAGCACCAGGTCGCCGAGGTCACCTCGCTGGGCCTGGTCCAGATGACCCGCAAGCGGGTGGGCCAGGGTCTGCTGGAGTCCTTCTCCGAGACCTGTGTCCACTGCAACGGGCGCGGCGTGATCGTGCACATGGAGCAGCCGACCTCGGTCGGTGGCGGCGGCAACGGCAAGCGTTCCAAGAAGCGCGGCCGGGGCGGCGTCGACCACGAGCACGAGCAGATCGTCGAGCTGGACCACGCGCACATCGCGGAGAGCGAGACCGAGGCCGAGGTGGCCGCGGAGGTGGCCGCCCCGGTGGCGCTGCCCGAGCCGGAGTTCGTCCCGGACGAGGAGCTGTACAGCAGCCCGGCCGAGGCCGAGGCAGCCGCTTCGCGTGGCCGTGGCAGGCGCCGTGCGACCCGTAAGGCATCGGCTCCGGCCGGCGCCCCGAAGGCCACAGCCGCCGCCCCGGTCGTCGAGCCGGAGCCGGTGGTGGAGACCGTGGAGCCGGAACCGGTGGTGGAGCCCGAGGCGGCTGCCGAGGCCCCTCAGGGCCGTACGCGCCGTCGTGCGACCCGTAAGGCCACCGCCCCGGCGGGCTCGCCGGCCCCGGTCGAGCAGGTCGGGGAGCCGGTGCCGGCTGCGGCCCCGGTCGTCGAGGCGGCCCCTGCCGCCGAGGCCGCGCAGCCCGAGGCGGCACCCGAGGAGGTGGTCCCCGAGGCCGCCCCGCCGCGTGCCCGCCGCCGGGTGACCCGCAAGGTCACCGCCCCCGCGGGTTCGCCCGCCGGTGCGGACGCGGCGGAGGTCGTCGTGGTGACCGGCTCCACCGAGCCGAAGCCCGAGGCCGAGCCGGCCGAGACCGCCGAAGCCCCGGAAGCCCCGGAAGCCTCGAAGGAGGAGGAGGCCCCGGCCAAGAAGGCGGCCCGCAAGACGGCCAAGAAGGCCACCGCCAAGAAGGCAGCCACCAAGAAGACGGTTGCCAAGAAGACGGCTGCCAAGAAGACCGTCGCGAAGAAGACGACGGCCAAGAAGGCGGCGGCGAAGAAGACGGTCGCCGCGGAGAAGTCGGCGCAGGCCTCCGTCTCGGCCGGTGCCGAGGCGTAGGCGGCAGCGAGGTGCGGCCGCGGAGGGACTTTCTCCGCAGCCGTACAGCATGACACGACGGCCGGTGGGCCGCACCTCGACAAGGGGGCGGCTCACCGGCCGTCGTGCGTGAGCCCGGTGACTGCTCAGGACCGCCCGTCGGCCCGACCCGGCCCGATCGGCCCACCGGCCCGGTGTACGGCCCTTCGGGCGCCCAGGGAGTCTGCGGCGTCCCACCCCCGCCGACGCCGGTCAGGGGGCCGTCAGCGGCTTCGGCGGGCCGTTCGTGGCCGGGCAGGGGCGAGCCGATGGACCCGGGAAGGAACGAGCCGGAGAACGCGGGGTGGGACATGGGGCCCGGTTTGACCCTCCGGTCGGCGGCCCGTAATCTTGCCCATCGGCGTGTTTCCGTATGCGCCTGTCCCTGAGCAACCCCCTCCCGTCATCGGTGAGAGGCCGCTCGTCCACTCGGATCACCTCGGGCCCCGGCCCGTGTGAGCGGCTGGCATCAGGGGCTCCGTTCCGAGCGAGAGAGAGATCCGCGTGTACGCCATCGTGCGCAGCGGTGGCCGCCAGCACAAGGTTGCTGTCGGTGACATCGTTGAGGTTGACAAGATTTCCACTGCCCAGGTTGGCGACACGGTCGAGCTCTCGACCCTGCTCGTGGTCGACGGCGACGCCGTGACCAGCGACCCGTGGGTGCTGGCCGGGATCAAGGTCCAGGCCGAGGTCGTGGACCACCACAAGGGCGCGAAGATCGACATCCTTCGCTACAAGAACAAGACCGGCTACCGCCGTCGCCAGGGTCACCGTCAGCAGTACACGGCGATCAAGGTCACCGGCATCCCCGCGGCTGCGAAGTAAGGGACTGAGGAGACATGGCACACAAGAAGGGCGCATCGTCCACCCGGAACGGGCGCGATTCCAATGCTCAGCGGCTCGGCGTGAAGCGCTTCGGCGGTCAGGCCGTCAACGCCGGTGAGATCCTGGTCCGCCAGCGCGGCACCCACTTCCACCCGGGCACGGGCGTCGGCCGTGGCGGCGACGACACGCTGTTCGCTCTCGCCGCCGGTGCGGTCGAGTTCGGCACGCACCGTGGCCGCAAGGTCGTGAACATCGTTCCGATCGCCGGCTGATTTTCGGCGCTCGTCGAGCGGTTTCTGCGGAGGCGGACCTCACTTCCCGTACGGGAAGCGGGTCCGCCTTTCGCGTGTTTCTCCCATGAGAGACGGCTTTCTCCGCCATGGGGACAGCACGAGTGAGACATTTCTGCATGTATGTAACTGGAGGTTCCCACCATGACCACCTTCGTGGACCGCGTCGAGCTGCATGTCGCCGCGGGTAACGGGGGCCACGGCTGTGCCTCCGTACACCGTGAGAAGTTCAAACCGCTCGGCGGTCCGGACGGCGGCAACGGCGGCCGCGGCGGCGATGTGACCCTGGTCGTAGACCAGGACATCACCACGCTCCTCGACTACCACCACAGCCCCCACCGCAAGGCGACCAACGGCCAGCCCGGCGCGGGCGACCACCGCTCCGGCAAGGACGGCCAGGACCTCGTCCTGCCGGTGCCCGACGGCACGGTCGTGCTCGACCGGAACGGCAACGTGCTGGCCGACCTGGTCGGTCAGGGCACCACGTTCGTCGCCGGCCAGGGCGGCCGCGGCGGCCTCGGCAACGCCGCGCTCGCCTCCGCCCGGCGCAAGGCCCCCGGCTTCGCGCTGCTCGGCGAGCCCGGTGAGGCCCGGGACATCGTCCTGGAGCTCAAGACCGTCGCCGATGTCGCGCTGGTGGGTTACCCGAGCGCCGGGAAGTCCTCGCTGATCTCCGTCCTGTCCGCGGCCAGGCCGAAGATCGCCGACTACCCCTTCACGACCCTCGTCCCGAACCTCGGTGTGGTCACCGCGGGCAGCACCGTCTACACCATCGCCGACGTCCCGGGCCTGATCCCCGGCGCCAGCCAGGGCCGCGGTCTCGGCCTGGAGTTCCTGCGGCACGTGGAGCGCTGCTCGGTGCTCGTGCACGTGCTGGACACCGCGACGCTGGAGTCCGACCGCGACCCCGTCTCCGACCTCGACATGATCGAGGAGGAGCTGAAGCAGTACGGCGGACTGGAGGACCGGCCCCGCATCGTCGTCCTCAACAAGATCGACATCCCGGACGGTCAGGACCTGTCCGACATGATCCGCCCGGACCTGGAGGCGCGCGGCTACCAGGTCTTCGAGGTGTCCGCGGTCGCCCGTACCGGATTGAAGGAGCTCTCCTTCGCGCTCGCGGGGGTCGTCGCCGAGGCGCGTGCGGCCAAGCCCGTGGAAGTGGCGACCCGTATCGTGATCCGCCCCAAGGCCGTCGACGACGCCGGCTTCACCGTCACCAAGGAGGAGGACGGCCTCTACCGGGTGCGCGGCGAGAAGCCCGAACGCTGGGTCAGGCAGACCGACTTCAACAACGACGAGGCCGTCGGCTACCTGGCGGACCGGCTCAACCGTCTCGGTGTCGAGGACGAGTTGGTGAAGACCGGTGCCCGTGCGGGCGACGGTGTGGCCATCGGTGCCGAGGACAACGCGGTCGTCTTCGACTGGGAGCCCACCTTGGCGGCGGGCGCGGAGATGCTCGGCCGACGCGGCGAGGACCACCGTCTCGAAGCGCCGCGCCCGGCGGCGCAGCGCCGCCGCGACCGTGAGGCCGAACGCGACGAGGCGCAGCGCGAGTTCGACGACTTCAACCCGTTCTAGTGCCCCTCCCGGCGCGGCACCGGACCGTTCCGTCGCGGCAGTCGCTCTCGGGCTGTCCGCCGTGGTCGACCCTGTCGGACGGGCCTGCTCCACCGGCCCGTCCGGCGGTCCGGCATGCCCTCCGCGTCGCGCAAACGGGGGATCCGAACCCGCTCAAGGGTGATTCATGCCGCTCAACCGTGTGGTGTCGGTCACCCGGTCGGGACGGATCAATTCGGGTATTCGCCCTGATCGCAAGGCACCACAAGGTTTCGACAGGGCATGCGGCGGCCGACGTCCACCTTGCGAGACGGTAACGGAGAGTGCAACCATCGCTGTATCTCCCAGCCCTCGCAAGGTAGGTCGTCTGTGTCTGCTCAGCACATAGCCAAAGCCCGAACCACAGCAGTCGTGCTCGCCGGCGGTACCGGCCAGCGCGTGGGACTGTCCATCCCCAAGCAGCTGCTGAAGATCGCAGGCAAGGCTGTCATCGAGCACACGCTGTCGATCTTCCAGCAGGCCGACTCCATCGACGACGTCATCGTGCTGATGGCTCCGGGCTATGTGCCCGACGTGGAGAAGATCGTCGCGAAGGCCGGACTCACCAAGGTCACCAAGGTGATCGAGGGCGGCTCCACCCGTAACGAGACCACCGAGCGCGCCATCGCGGCCCTCGGTGAGGGCCTGGCCGAGGGGGAGGACCGCAACGTCCTGTTCCACGACGCCGTGCGCCCCCTGCTCTCGCAGCGGGTCATCAAGGACTGCGTCGACGCCCTCGACCGCTACCAGGCGGTCGACGTCGCCATCCCCTCCGCGGACACGATCATCGTGACCCGTACCCACGGCGGCGACGGCGAGTTCATCACCGACGTGCCCGACCGTTCCCGGCTGCGCCGGGGCCAGACGCCACAGGCCTTCAAGCTGTCCACGATCCGCCGGGCCTACGAGGTCGCCGCGGGCGACCCGAACTTCCAGGCCACCGACGACTGCTCGGTCGTCCTGAAGTACCTCCCCGACGTGCCGATCTACGTCGTCGCGGGCGACGAGTACAACATGAAGGTCACTCAGCCGGTCGACGTCTTCATCGCGGACAAGCTCTTCCAGCTGGCGTCGACGGCCGTCCCGCAGCCGACGGACGACGCCGCCTACCGCGAGCTGCTGACGGGCAAGACCCTCGTCGTCTTCGGCGGCTCGTACGGCATCGGCGCGGACATCGCGGCGCTCGCCGAGTCCTACGGCGCCACCGTCTACGCCCTGGGCCGCTCCACCACCGGTACCCACGTGGAGAACCCGGAGCACGTCGACGACGCGCTCTCCAAGGCGTACGCGGACACCGGCCGCATCGACTACGTGATCAACACCGCGGGCGTGCTCCGCATCGGCAAACTGGCCGAGACGGACAACACGACCATCCAGGAAGCGCTGAACGTCAACTACCTGGCACCCGTGCAGATCGCCCGCGCTTCCTACAAGTACCTCGCCGAGACCAAGGGCCAGCTGCTCCTCTACACCTCCAGCAGCTACACCCGGGGTCGCGCGGAGTACAGCCTCTACTCGTCCACCAAGGCCGCCATGGTGAACCTCACCCAGGCGCTCTCGGACGAGTGGGCGGGCGACGGAGTGCGGGTGAACTGCGTGAATCCGGAGCGCACCGCCACCCCGATGCGCACCAAGGCGTTCGGCGACGAGCCCGCGGGCACGCTGCTCTCCTCCGAGGCGGTCGCCAGGACCTCCCTCGACGTCCTGCTCTCCGAGATGACCGGCCATGTCATCGACGTGCGGCAGCAGGACCCGACCCGCGGCGCCTCCGAGGCGTCGGGCTTCGAGCAGGCGCTGGCCGCTGTCCTGGACCGACAGGCCGATGTGTAATACTTCTTGGTAATCGACTATTCGGACCCCTGCAGTTCGCCGTGTGCGAACTGCAGGGGTCCGAATTCGTGAAGCTCTGGCTTCACATTTCCCTCGCAAGGTAATCAGTCGGCACCCTCGGAAGCGGTACTTCGTGATTTCGAAAGCCATGCGCTTGGCTCGGGTGGGCAGTGGTTCGGAACTGGCCGCCGCTCTCCTGGTGGCTGTGGGGTTCCCGTGCGTCATGCTCGCGGCGATAATCCCCAATCTCTGGTTCTTTGCCGCGGCGACCGCGGTCACCTATCTGGCGGACCGATATCTGCACCACTGCGGCAGCTATCTGATCAACCGGCTCGCCGCAGTCCGTGCCGGACTGTCGATCCGCTTCCTCGTCCGTCAGCTGCTGCTCATCCTGCTGCTCTCCCGCATGGGATACGGCGAGCAGACGCTGTTCTACGTGACGGTCGCCTGCCTGCTGGCCTTCTACGGACTCCAGGCGCCGCAGAGCGCGATGGTCACCCTCATCCGGCTGCGTCGCAAGCTTCCGGTGGTCACCCGCAACATCGACCTCGGGTCGGTGCGGATAGGGGACGCGCCGCCGCAGATCCTGATGAGCAGGCCCGCGGAGAAGATGCTGCACCTGGACATCTTCTCGATGGTGGGGGTGCTGCTCGCGGTCGAGACCGGCAAGTACGTCATCGCCTATGCAGGCCTGGGCCTCACGCTCGTCCTCGCGGTCGGCTATCTGGCGGCGCTCCTGCCGTACGTCCGGCCGAGCCGGCTCGTACCGCCGGAGACCAAGGTCCTCAACGCGGTGGGCGACTGGCTCGCCGAGTACCGGCCGACCGTGATGCTGTACTTCTCCGGCTCCAAGGACTCGGCCTACCAGGTCAACATGTGGCTGGAGACGATGGCCCGGCTCGGCGGTCGGCCGCTGATCTGTCTGCGTGAGCGCAACATCGTCCCGCAGCTCGCCGGCACATCGGTGCCCGTGCTCTGCGTGCCCGGTGGTGTGCACCTCATGAATCTGGACCTCTCGTCGGTACGGGTCGCGCTTTACGCGGCCAACGTCGGCAAGAACATCCATCTGCTCCGGGTGCCGACGATGAAGCACGTCTTCATCGGCCACGGCGACAGCGACAAGCTCGCCAGCGTCAACCCGTACAGCAAGGCCTACGACGAGGTCTGGACCGCGGGCCGGGCCGGCCGCGACCGTTACGCCCTGGCCGACGTCGGCGTGCGCGACGAGGACATCGTCGAGGTGGGCCGCCCGCAGCTGGCCGCCATCCAGCCGTGGTCCGGTGCGCCGAGGAACCCGATTCCGACCGTGCTGTACGCCCCCACCTGGGAGGGCTGGGACGACAACCCGGGCAACACCTCGCTGCTGCTGGCCGGCGAGAACATCGTCAAGAGGCTGCTGGACTCCGAGCAGCCGATCCGCCTGCTCTACAAGCCGCACCCCTTCACCGGCACCCGCAGCGCCAAGGCCAAGGCCGTGCACCTGCGCATCACCGAGATGATCGAGCGGGCCGCCGCCGAGCGCGCCACCGACCCCCGCTGGGCGGCGGAATCGTCCGCTCTGCGGGGCGAGCAGGCCGAGGCGCGGGCCGAGATGGCCCGTATCGAGGCGCGGCTGGCCGAACTCTCCAGTGGCGGTCGCATCGCCCGGGACGAGGCGGAACTGTCCCGGGACTCGCTGGCCGACCCGGCGCGCGAGGCCGAGACCGCACGGCTCAAGGACGAGTGGAACGCCGCGTCCTGGCGTGCCCAGGGCTGGTGGGAGCACCGGGTCATCACCGGCGCCCAGATGCGGCTGTACGACTGCTTCAACGAGTCGGACGCCATGGTCTCGGACATCTCCAGCGTGGTGTCGGACTTCATCGCGAGCGGCAAGCCGTACGCGGTCACGGACTCGGCGGAGCTGGGCGTGGAGGAGTTCCGCCGGCAGAACACCGCGGTGCGCGCCGCGGTGATCCTCTCCAACTCGGCGGTCGAGCTGGACGCCCTGCTCGCCGCAGTGAAGGACCCCGGTGCGGACACCCTCGCCGAGGACCGGCGCGAGCTCAAGCGGTACCTCCTCGGCCCGGACGAGCCCACGTCGCTCATGCAGTTCGACGCCGCCGTGAAGGCGCTCGCGGCCAAGTCGGAGGCGCGGAACGCCGGGGTGGCGAAGAGCCTGGGCGAGCCCGTCGGAGGCTGAGATTCCGGTACCCGCATTACATGATCGAAAAAGGCCCGGCATACCCCGCAAAGGGTTGTGCCGGGCCTTTGTGATGAGTGTCACTATTTAGGCGTGCGGCGGTAGACAACCAACGCAGCGGTCCGCCTGTCTTCTGTTTGTGTGAACGAGACGCAAATTCCTGACGTAACCGTGGTTGTCGGTGCGTATGAGGCGATGCCCTACCTCATTCGCTGTCTCGAATCCGTGGAGGCGCAGACCATAGGCGCCGATCGGATCGAAATTGTCGCAGTCGACGACGGTTCCACCGACGGCACAGGTGAGTATCTGGAGGAGTTCGCAGCCCGGTCCAGGGTCCCGACCAGAGTGATCAGACAGAAGAACTCCGGTGGCCCCAGCGGCCCGCGCAATGTGGGCCTCGGCATGGCGCGCGGACGTTATGTGTTCTTCCTCGACGCGGACGACTACTTCGGCGACGAGGCCCTGGAACGGATGGTGGCCATGGCCGACCGCGCGGGCACCGATGTGGTGCTGGGCAAGGTGGTCGGTGTGAACAGGGGTGCGCCGCAGTCGATGTGGGGAGCCACCAGGACACGCGTCGACGTCTACAACTCCAAGGTCATATACACGCTGAGTGCACAGAAGCTCTTTCGGCGGGAATTGCTGGAGCGTCTCTCCCTGAGATTCGACGAGAGTCTCAGGACCGGTGAGGACGCCCTCTTCACCATGGAGGCGTATCTGCGCGGTGCGGGAGTCTCCGTGATATCCAACTACGTCTGCTATTACCTGGTGGGTCGCGATGACGGGAAGCACGTCACGAAGAGCGGCACCTACGAATGGCGTTTCGAATCGATGCGCGCCATGATGGCGCTCATTCACCGGATCGAGCCGGCGGGGCCGAAGCGTGACTTCCTCATGGTCCGGCCTTTCACGGTCGGTATGCTGCAACAGTTCGGACCGGGCGTGCTGAAGGATTCCGAGAAAGTCCGGCGACACAAGATGGAACTCGCGGCTCCGCTTATGGATGCCTACTGGGACGACGGAGTGGCCCGGCTGATCAAGGTGGGCGAGCGGCTGCGGCTCGCCTGCGTGGCACGGGGCCGCATGGACCTGCTGGTCGACGTACTGCGGTACCTCCGGGCGAAGAAGGTCCCGGATGTGGTCGCCTCGCGCTCCGGCGACAAGCTCTACCTCGCGTACCCGCACTTCCGTGACAGGTCGGCCGGTCTGGCCGACTCCTCCTACGAGGTCACCGTGCCCGACTGGCGCGACGGCAAGCGCATCGAGCGGCCGGAGGTCGCGGCCCGCCGGGCCTCCCTGCCCAGGCGCGTGGCGCGCAGGATGCGCCGGGACGTACGCCGCTGGAAGGCGCGGCTGAGCATGGGATAGCCGGCACTCCCACACCGTGCGGATCCCCACGCCGGGCCCGCACGAGTGATTCACCGAAGAACAAACCGAGAAACTCAGTAAAATTCGTCCGGACGTCGCGCTCCCGCGACGGGACCGACATCTCACCATGGGGACTGGTCACGTGAAGGCTCTCGTACTATCCGGAGGGGCCGGCACCCGCCTGCGTCCCATCACCCACACCTCGGCCAAGCAACTGGTGCCCGTGGCGAACAAGCCCGTGCTGTTCTACGGCCTGGAAGCCATCGCCGAAGCGGGCATCACGGAGGTCGGCATCATCGTGGGCGACACGGCCCAGGAGATCCGCGAGGCGGTCGGCGACGGATCCCGGCTCGGTATCGAGGTCACGTACATCCCGCAGGACGAGCCGCTCGGCCTTGCCCATGCGGTGCTGATCGCCCGTGACTTCCTGGGGGACGACGACTTCGTCATGTACCTCGGTGACAACTTCATCGTCGGTGGGATCACCGGGCTGGTGGAGGAGTTCCGCACGGACAGGCCCGATGCGCAGATCCTGCTGACCCAGGTGCCCAACCCGACCTCCTTCGGGGTCGCGGAGCTCGACGCCGACGGCCGGGTCGCGGCCCTGGAGGAGAAGCCGAAGGAGCCCAAGAGCGATCTGGCGCTCGTCGGCGTCTACCTCTTCACCCCCGCGGTCCACGAGGCCGTCCGCTCGATCGAGCCCTCCTGGCGCGGTGAGCTGGAGATCACGCACGCCATCCAGTGGCTCATCGACCAGAAGCGCGACGTCCGCTCCACCACGATCCGCGGCTACTGGAAGGACACCGGCAACGTCACCGACATGCTGGAGGTCAACCGGACCGTCCTGGAGACCATCGAGCCGTCCCACGAGGAGGCCGAGGTCGACGAGGAGAGCGAGATCATCGGCCGGGTACGCATCGAGGCGGGGGCCAAGGTCAGCGGCAGCCGCATCGTCGGGCCGGCGATCATCGGCGCCCGGTCGGTGATCAGTGGCGCGTACGTCGGTCCGTTCACCTCGGTCTCCGAGGACTGCCGGATCGAGGACAGCGAGATCGAGTACTCCATCGTCCTGCGGGGCGCCTCCATCGCCGGTGTCCGCCGCGTGGAGGCCTCGCTGATCGGCCGTGACGTCGAAGTGACCCCCGCGCCCCGTTCCCCGTCCGCCCACCGACTCGTGCTCGGCGACCACAGCAAGGTGCAGATCTCTTCATGACCACCGACATCCTGGTGACCGGCGGCGCCGGCTTCATCGGCTCGCACTACGTCCGTACGGTGCTCGGCCCCGAGGGCCCCGGCGACGTCGCCGTCACCGTCCTCGACAAGCTCACCTACGCGGGCAACCCGGCCAACCTCGACGAGGTGCGCGACCACCCCGGCTTCAGGTTCGTGCAGGGCGACATCTGCGACCCCGAGCTGGTCTCCAAGCTGATGGCCGAGCACGACCAGGTGGTGCACTTCGCCGCCGAGTCCCACGTGGACCGCTCCATCGACGGTGGCGCCGAGTTCGTCCGTACGAACGTCGTGGGCACCCACACCCTGATCCACGCCGCGCACCTGGCCGGCATCAAGACCTTCGTGCACATCTCCACCGACGAGGTCTACGGCTCCATCGACGAGGGCTCCTGGCCCGAGACCGACCCGCTCGCGCCCAACTCGCCGTACTCCGCGGCCAAGGCGTCCAGCGACCTGATCGCGTTGTCGTACCACCGCACCCACGGGCTCGACGTGCGGGTGACCCGCTGCTCCAACAACTACGGGCACCACCACTTCCCCGAGAAGGTCATCCCGCTCTTCGTCACCAACCTGCTGGACGGCAAGACGGTCCCGCTGTACGGCGACGGCGCCAACGTCCGTGACTGGCTGCACATCGACGACCACGTCCAGGGCATCGAGCTGGTCCGCACGAAGGGCCGGGCGGGCGAGGTGTACAACATCGGCGGCGGCACCGAGCTGTCCAACAAGGAACTCACCGGCCTGCTGCTGGACGCCTGCGGCGCCGACTGGGACACCAGCGTCACCTACGTCGAGGACCGCAAGGGCCACGACCGCCGCTACTCGGTCGACTGCACCAAGATCCGCGAGGAGCTCGGCTACGAGCCCCGCAAGGACTTCCGCACCGGCCTCGCCGAGACCGTGCAGTGGTACCGCGACAACCGCTCCTGGTGGGAGCCGCTGAAGGACCGGGCCGCGCTGTGAGCGCCGTCTGGCTCGTCACCGGAGCCGCCGGGATGCTGGGCCAGGACGTCCTGGCGCGGCTCGCCGGTGAGGACGTCACCGCGGTCGCCGCGGACCGGGCGGCCATGGACATCGCGGACCCGGGGTCGGTGCGCGCCGGTTTCGAGAAGCACCGCCCCGCCGTCGTGGTGAACTGTGCCGCCTGGACCGCTGTCGACGACGCGGAGTCCCAGGAGGACGCCGCGCTGCGGGTCAACGGCACGGGCCCCGAGGTCCTCGCCACGGCCTGCCGCGAACACGGGGCCGTCCTCCTCCAGGTCTCCACCGACTACGTCTTCGCCGGGGACGGCGAGAAGCCGTACGCCGAGGACGACCCCACCGGACCGCGCAGCGCCTACGGCCGCACCAAACTGGCCGGGGAGCGGGCCGTGCTGGACACCCTTCCGGAGACCGGTTACGTGGTGCGTACCGCCTGGCTGTACGGCGCTGGCGGAGGCAACTTCGTCCGTACGATGATCAAGCTGGAGGGTGTCAAGGACACCCTCGACGTGGTGGACGACCAGCGCGGACAGCCCACCTGGACCGTCGATCTGGCCGACCGGCTGGTCCGGCTCGGACAGGCCGCCCTCGCGGGCAGCGCCCCCGCGGGCGTCTACCACGGCACCAGCGGCGGCGAGACGACATGGTTCGGTTTCACCCGGGAGATCTTCCGGCTGCTCGGCGCCGACCCGGAGCGCGTCCGCCCCACGAACAGCGAGGCCTTCGTGCGGCCGGCCCCCCGGCCCGCATTCAGCGTGCTGGGGCACGACCGCTGGGCGACGGCCGGGATCGAACCGATCCGGGACTGGCGGGCGGGGCTGGAAGAGGCATTTCCGGCCCTCAGGGCTGCACAGCGATCATGATCGTCGAATGATCGTATTGAGGGTCGAATCCAATCGAATTCCAAAGAAGTGAAAAGCGGGGGTTCACATACGGGAGAACGCTTACATCACAGTGCGGTCATGCGGTAACTTCGCCGGGGACCAGACCAGTTGGTTTTCTCCGAAGGGCTGCTCCACGTGAACCGCCATGACTTTCTGCGTCATTTGCACCGTGTCTACCGTCCTCGCAACTATTTGGAGATCGGGGTCAACGACGGCAGGAGCCTGGCCCTCTCGCGAGTGCCCTCCGTCGCCGTCGACCCCGCCTTCAAAGTGGTGACGGACATCAGTTGCGACGTCCACCTGGTCAAGGCGACGAGCGACGACTTCTTCGCCCGCAAGGACCCGCTGCTGCACCTGCGCAACGGCCGCAACCCGTTCCGCGCCCTGGCCCGCCGCGATCCGTTCAATGTGCTCGGCGGCGACCCGAAGCTGGAGCTCGCCTTCATCGACGGCATGCACCTCTTCGAGTACGCCCTGCGCGACTTCATGAACGTCGAGAAGCACTCCCGCTGGTCGAGCGTGATAGTGCTGGACGACATGCTGCCGCGCGATGTCGACGAGGCGGCCCGCGACCGGCACACCAAGTACTGGACCGGTGACGTGTACAAGGTGGTGCAGGTGCTGCGCCGCTTCCGCCCCGATCTGGTCGTCGTCGAGGTGGACACGGCGCCGACCGGAGTCGTGGCCGTGTTCGGCGCCAACCCGGAGAGCGACGTCCTGAAGAACGCGTACGACAAGATCATCGAGGAATACGTCGTTCCCGATCCGCAGGACGTTCCCGACGAGGTGCTGGTGCGCAAGAACGCCGTCCAGCCCGAGACGCTGCTCGGCGCCGACTTCTGGCCGGCTCTGGCACGCGCACGCAATCTGCGCCGTCCCCGTTCGGCGTTCGCACCGCTGCGTGGACGCATCGAGGCCGTGACGGGCTGACCGGCCCGGACAGCACGAAGCCCCCGTGGATCCGTACGGAACCACGGGGGCTTCGTGCTGTCCGGGCCGGTCAGCCGCGGGCGCGCAGCTCGGCGTAGTAGGCCTGGCAGTCCTCGTAGGACGGCAGCAGGCCCTGCGCCTCGGCCTCGGCCAGCGAGGGGGCCGCGGCGTCCTTCTCGGACAGCAGCGGAGTGATCCCCTGCGGCCACTCGATGCCGAGCTCGGGATCGAGCGGATCGATGCCGTGCTCGCGACCGGGGGCGTAGCCCTCGGAACAGAGATAGACGACCGTCGCGTCGTCCGTCAGGGCCATGAAGGCGTGGCCGAGCCCTTCGGAGAGATAGACGGCGTGATGGTCCGCGTCGTCGAGGCGGACCGCCTCCCACTGCTTGTACGTGGGGGAGCCGACCCGGATGTCCACGATGACGTCGAGCACCGCGCCGCGTACGCACTTGACGTACTTCGCCTGGCTCGGCGGCACATCGGCGAAGTGGACACCCCGCAGGGTTCCCCGGCTGGAGACGGAGCAGTTGGCCTGCGCGAGCCGCAGTGCGTGTCCGGCCGCCTCGTTGAGCTCCGACGCCTTGAACCACTCGTGGAAGCTGCCGCGGCTGTCCGGGAAGACCTTGGGCTCGTGCACCCAGGCCCCTGCGATGGAGAGCTGCCGCATGCGATCACGTCCTTGTTCTGTTGCTCGTGGCCGAGGTTCTCGGCCGATGTCTGCTGATGGGTGCCGGCGCGTGCCGGTGTCCGCCGATGGGAAGCGTACGGCGGTACGCGGACGGTTCAGCCGGTGAACCGGGCGGCGAGGCGACGCGCCCGCTTGCGACCCTTGGCCGGCAGCCTGCGCACGATCGGACCGCCGACGGCACGCAGTGCCCGGCGGAGCCTGGCCTTCCTGCGCTTGGTGGTGATCCCGAGCATGATCCCGGGTTCGACCGCGGGCAGCTCGGAGGCGACGCTGATCCGGCCGCCCCTGCCGACGGCGACGTCACAGAGGTGAAGCGGGGGGTTCTTGTCGCCGTCCAGCCGCACCGAGAGCTTCCAGGTGCCGGGTAGGACGCCGGGCGCTCGGTCGGGCACGGTGAGGTGGGCCCGGCCCTCGGTGGGACGCAGCACGGTTCGCAGCTGGTGCGAGGTCCCGTCCGCCCCGTCCGCCGGGCTCAGCACGAGCGTGGTCGTGGAGGCCTCGGTGGTGGGGGTCGTGAAGAGGTCCAGCCGGAGCTCGGTGCGGCCACCGGGGGTCCGCCGGAGCGGACGGCCTTCGAGATAGTCGGCCAGCTTCTTGCTGCGCCGGGCGACATCGAGGGTGAGGTTGCCGTGCGGGTCGGTGAAGTACGGGATCACCGCGCGGGCCGGGGAGCCCAGCGAGGCCGGCACGCAGGCCGCGTCCACCTCCGGCGCCCGGTCGGCACCGAGTCGGGCCTTGCGGACCAGGCCGAGGCCGCGCAGCGGCACCCACACGTCCCAGAAGCCGCGCGATACCCGGCCGCGCCCCTTGACCGCCTCCGAGGAGATCTGGCCGCTGCCGTGCAGGACGACCTCGCAGACGTCGTCGCCGAGCTCCTCGACCCGGGCCGTGAAGGTCGCGGGGCAGGACCACTCCACGGCCGTTTCGCGGTTGCGCATCGCCAGTTCGGCGGAGAACCCGTCCATGTCGTCGGTGACGTCCAGGAGCTCGCCGTCCGGCAGCAGGCCCTCGGTGATGTCGGGGTGCAGGAAGTAGCGCCCGTCGCGGCGCAGCAGGGTCAGCGGGGCCTGGTCGTCGCCGTGGACCAGTCGGCCGCTGATGGTGAGGGTGATCCTGCCGTTCGGCTGCCAGGCGAAGTCCTCCAGGCGGGCCGCGGCCTTGACGGACGCGGCGAAGCGGGAGATCCGGACGAGGCCCTGGCGGTCGTCGTCGCGCAGCAGCGTGGAGCGCAGCCGGAGCACCGGGCCGAGCCCGTTGTGCACACCGTCGTCCATGAAGTCCGCGGCCAGGCCCCGGACGGCGTCGCACATCTCGTCGAGGTAGTCCGGCTCGTACTTGAGGACCGCGGGCTCGCTGAGGCGGCCGAGCATCTCGACGCGGTAGAAGCGGCGCAGCAGCCTGTCCCGGAACTCACCGGGCTCGGTGTTGTCCACGACGACGTCGAGGACCTCACGGAGGTTGCCGTAGTAGCCGGACGGGACGATCTTCGCGGAGCCGGCGTTCTGGCCGTCGTCCCGCCGGGAGTAGTAGTAGCAGGTGTAGCTGCCGAGGATCGAGACGACCTTGGCGGGGAAGTACGCCTGCATCATGTAGAGCTGGTCCTCGAGCCGGCGCTTGCCCTCGGGGTAGGCGATGCCGTTCTCGCGGAGGAACTCCGTACGGAACATCTTGTGCGGGGTGAGGCTGTCGTACAGGGGCGCGTCGTGCAGGGTGCACTTCTCGCGGTCCGTCTTGAAGACGCCGTGCGGCACACCGCGGAAGTTGCTGGCCACCTTGCCGATGACGATGTCCGACCCGTTGCGGTGGCCCATGTCGTACAGACGCTGCAGGGCGCCGGAGGCGAGGTAGTCGTCCTGGTCGACGAACTGGACGTACTCGCCCTTCGCCTCGGCCACACCGATGTTGCGGGGCTTTCCGGGCCAGCCGGAATTCGGGATGGTGATGACACGGAAATGCGGGTGCTCCACGGCCAGCTTCTCAAGCCGTTCACGAGTGTCGTCCGTCGAGCCATCGTTGACGAAGAGAACTTCGAAATCCCCTGCAGGGAGGGTCTGCTTCAGAAGTGAGTCGATGCAGGGGTCGATGTACTTGCCCGGGTTGTATACAGGAATGACGACACTTACTTTGACTGGCATCGCTGCTGTCCCATGTCTGGTAGAGGTCCCTCTGGCTGGCGGCGGGTGCGGGGCCTGCGCTGCTGAGAATGGGCAGAGGAAGTCGCCCGCCGTGCACCCTATCGGCTATTAGATGACCGGGACGCCCGGATGGTTGCCCGGTCGCGCGCACAGTGATTCTTCCGACAGTGCGCGGATGCCGCCCAAGGCTCTGAAGATTTAATCGATATTTACATTCGATCGCCGAATGGGGGGCGGGCGCCCGGATCCGGGAGTACTACTTTCGGAATATGTGATTCCGGTAGCTTGGTTGCGCTGCCGGGATCCGGCGGTCGGGGAGGCTCGGATCCCAGGGCGCGGGCCCGGAGGTTCGGCTGCCGGGACCCGGGCCCGGTGGTGCGGGGCTCCGGTCCGGTGGCGCGGGTTCCGGGGCTCCGTTCCGGAGGCCTCGGTCCAGAGGGCGAAACGCACGGGCGCCCCTTCCTCCGCTCGCGTAGATTGCGAGGGCTGGGCGAGGCCGAACCATTGGGGATGTACGTGTCAGGGGCAAGGCAGGGCGTCACAGAGGCCCGCAGGATCGTGGTCAAGGTCGGATCCTCATCCCTCACGACCGCGTCGGGCGGCCTCGACGCGGACCGCGTCGACGCGCTCGTGGACGTACTGGCCAAGGTGCGCAGCGGTGGGGAGCGCGAGATCGTGCTCGTCTCCAGCGGCGCCATCGCGGCCGGACTCGCCCCGCTCGGCCTGCACCGCCGGCCCAAGGACCTGGCGAGACAGCAGGCCGCGGCCAGCGTCGGCCAGGGGCTGCTCGTCGCCCGCTACACCGCCTCCTTCGCACGTTACGGCGTACGCGTCGGCCAGGTGCTGCTCACCAGCAACGACACCAGCCGCCGCGCCCACTACCGCAACGCCTACCGCACCCTCGACCAGCTGCTGGACATGGGTGCGCTGCCGATCGTCAACGAGAACGACACCGTTGCCACGGACGAGATCCGGTTCGGCGACAACGACCGGCTCGCCGCGCTCGTCGCCCATCTCGTCCGCGCCGATCTGCTGGTCCTCCTCTCGGACGTGGACGGCCTGTACGACGGCGACCCCAGCAGGCCGGGCACGTCGCGGGTCGCCGAGGTGGCCGGTCCCGAGGACCTCGCGGGCGTCACCATCGGCAGCGCCGGGAAGGCGGGCGTCGGCACCGGCGGCATGGTGACCAAGGTCGAGGCCGCCCGGATCGCCACGGCCGCCGGAGTCCCGGTCGTCCTCACCTCGGCGAGCCGGGCCGCCGACGCCCTGGCCGGCCGCGACACCGGTACGTACTTCCACCGCACCGGACGCCGCTCCGCGGACCGGCTGCTCTGGCTCGCCCACGCCTCCACCCCGCAGGGCTCGCTGACCCTGGACGACGGGGCCGTCCAGGCGGTCGTCGAGCGGCACAGCTCGCTGCTGCCCGCCGGAATCGCGGCGGTCGAGGGCGAGTTCACCGCGGGCGACCCGGTGGAACTGCGCGACCTCGAAGGCCGCCCCGTGGCCCGCGGACTGGTCAACTTCGACGCCAAGGAGATCCCGCAGCTGCTCGGCCGCTCCACCCGTGACCTGGCGCGGGAACTCGGTCCGGCATATGAGCGCGAGGTCGTACACAGGGACGATCTCGTCCTCCTGTACCCCTGACAGACCCCCTGAAACGGCTGAAAGTCCAGCCTCAGGACGGAGACCTTCACCAAAACCGCCCCATACTCGGCCGCGGGCTGGTCAACTTTGTAGCGGGGACACAGCGGGGTACAGCACAGTGAACGCATTCACAGGAGGCCGCCGGTGAGACGAGCGCGCCCGGGGGCGCCACCCCGAGGAACGGGTGGCCGGGCCCTGACCAGCGTCGGAGCAGGTGCCGGCTTCGACGGGAGCCGGTCCATGGACCGCAGGGACGACCTGACCACCGGACCGGAGCCGACGACGGCGGGGGAGGAACGTACCCCGTCGAGACTCTGGCACATCACGCTCAGTGTCTCGGGCGCCGCGATTCCGCTGAAGGAGGTCAGACGCGGTCTCGAACAACTCGCGCACGACCACCCCTTCCTGCTGACCAGCCGGTACGCCGACGACCGCGCGGAGATCCGCTACTGGGAGGAGGCGCGCGATCTGCACGACGCGGCGGCCGTCGCGCTGCGGCTGTGGGGAGAGCACCGCTCCACCGCCGGGCTTCCGCCCTGGGAGATCGTCGGCCTGGAGGTCATCGACCGCGAGACGTACCACCAACGCGTCGCCGAGGGATACGGGCCGCCCCCGGCGACCCCGGTCGGCGTCCACCCGTACTGAGCGCGGAGACGGCCCCGGGGAGACGGTTCCGGACAGTTGTCTCGCATCACGGGATACGTGACGGATGCCCGCAGTGTGCGCACTACTCTGCGGGCATGACCACGTTCTCGCCGTACGACAACATGTCCCCGGTCGCCCAGGCCGCCTACCGGGCACGCTCCGCCGCCGCCGACATCGCGCCGCTGCCGCGCGCGGCGAAGGACGACGCGCTGCTGGCGATCGCGGACGCGCTGGAGGTGCGGACGGGCGAGATCGTCGAGGCCAACGCCGAGGACGTCGCCCGCGCCCGCGAGGCCGGCACGAGCGAGTCGATCGTCGACCGGCTCACCCTCACCCCGGAGCGGATCCGCGCCATCGCCGCCGACGTGCGGGACGTGGCGGCGCTGCCCGACCCGGTCGGCGAGATCGTCCGCGGCTCGACCCTGCCCAACGGCATCGACCTGCGGCAGGTCCGGGTGCCGCTCGGCGTCGTGGGGATCATCTACGAGGCCCGGCCCAATGTGACGGTCGACGCCGCGGCCCTCTGCCTGAAGTCGGGCAACGCCGTCCTGCTGCGCGGCTCGTCCTCGGCGTACGCCTCCAACGTCGCACTGGTCCAGGTGTTGCGCGACGCGGTCGGGGGATCCGGTCTCCCCGCCGACGCGGTGCAGCTGGTGCCGGGCGAGAGCCGCGATTCGGTACGGGAACTGATGCGGGCCAGTGGTCTCGTCGACGTCCTCATCCCGCGCGGCGGCGCCTCGCTGATCCGCACGGTGGTCGAGGAATCAACCGTTCCGGTCATCGAGACGGGCACCGGCAACTGCCATGTGTACGTGGATGCGCAGACCGATCTCGGCATGGCCGTCGACATTCTGATCAATTCCAAGGCGCAGCGCCCGAGCGTCTGCAACGCGGCCGAGACGCTCCTGGTCCACAAGGATGTCGCCGCGCAGTTCCTGCCCCGCGCCCTGGACGCGCTGGCCGAGGCCGGGGTGACCGTGCACGGCGACGAGCGGGTGCTCGAACACGCCGAGGGGTCCAAGGCCACCGTGGTGGCGGCCACGCCGGAGGACTGGGAGACCGAGTACCTCTCGTACGACATCGCCGCAGCCGTCGTCGAGTCGCTGGACGCGGCCGTCGCGCACATCCGGCTCTGGTCCTCCGGGCACACCGAGGCGATCGTGACCACCTCCCAGGCGGCGGCCCGCCGCTTCACCCAGTTGGTGGACTCCACGACGGTGGCCGTGAACGCTTCCACCCGCTTCACCGACGGCGGTCAGTTCGGCTTCGGCGCCGAGATCGGTATCTCCACGCAGAAGCTGCACGCCAGGGGCCCGATGGGGCTGCCGGAGCTGACCTCGACGAAGTACATCGTCACGGGCGACGGCCACGTGCGGTGACGGTCCGGGTGCGGTGAATGTTGCGGGCTCCCTGCCCAGAACGACCCGGCGGGGCTAGTCTGGAGCCGTGCCGGACGACGTGGGGGGCAGGCCGTTCCCGGACGGCTGGGAGCCCGACGACGACCGCGGGGGCGCGGACGAGGACTTCGCCTCCGTGGTGTTCGACGAGGACTTCGTACGGGCCGCCGAGTTCCATGAACCCACCGCGGTGGAGCGGCTGCTGGCGGCCGCGCAGGCGCGTGCCGAGGCCGAGGCGTCCCGCGCGCGGGCGGGCGGCGGCCAGCTGGACGACGAACTCCACGACGAGGCGTACGGGCCGGGCGGCCTGTACGGCCGCGGGAGCGCCTACGACGACCCGCTGGACCCTGACGACGACGCGTACGGCAGCGGCCCCTACGGGCGCCACGGCGGTGCTCTGCGCCCCTACCGGGGCGCGGCGCGCTGGCACCGGCCGGTGGCCTGGCTGCTCGCCGTGCTGATGGGCATCGGAATGGTCGCGCTGGCCTTCAGTGCCGTTTACCGCAACACCTCGGGCAGCAGCCGCCAGGACCCCGCCCCGCCGCCCGCCACCACGGGCGTGGACAGCGCCCCTGGGCCCGTCCCCAGCGCCATCCCGTCGACCTCGGTCGGACCTCTCCGGCCCACGGCCTCGACGGTCCCCCGCACGGGCTGAGGACGCGGATCCCGTCGGCGGAGGTTCTGTCCGAGGCCGCGTCCCCCGCGGCGACGGCGCACGCCGCGCCTCCCGTGCGCCCGTGTTCCCGGCATCTCGCGACGGCCCCCGGGGCCCACGACCGTTCGGGGACTGCCCGGAGACCGTCCGGAGGGCGGTTCCCCGGGCTCCGGGGCAACTCTCGGACGGTTCTCTTGCCGCCCGGCGTTTACCCAGGTCCCAATCGACCTACCCTGAAGGTGTGACCCCTCTCTCCGAGGGGGCTTCTCACTCGTCCGTATGCGTAGTCGTACGACGTCATGCGAGTTCATGGCGGGCGGGCCCTGTCCGAAGCCGTTCGGCCGAAGCAGAGCGAAGCGTTTCGGCCCCGGTCGGTGACGTGGAGTCGGGAGAAGTCATGGCAGACCGCGGAGAACCACCAGAAGGTCCGCCCGAGAACGCGCCGGGCGGCGGTGAGGACGAGTACAGGTCGCTCGTCTTCGACGAGTCGTTCGTGCGTGCTGCCCGCCTGAAGGAGTTCTCCGCCGAGGAGCGTATGGAGGAGCATGCCCCCGCCGTACGCAGTCTTCCGCCCCGGAGCCTGCGAGCGGGTTCCAGGGCCGTCATCGCCTTGGTGCTCCTCATTGCTCTGGCCTTCGGAACGGCCGTGTACATGGGCTTCCGCCACCCCTACACCGCGCCCGTCGGCCGAAGGGCCGAACCTCTGAGGTCGACCGTCGTGCCCCTGGCCCCCCGGGACGCCGTACCCGGTGGAACCGCTGCCGGGCTCCTCGCACGGAGCCCCGCCGCACAGTTCGCAATTGGTGCCGCAGGCATCAATCTGCCGGCGATCCGAGGGACGGACCACTTCTCGGACAGCGAGGTGGCGGCGGCTCTGACCACGGTCAAGGACTACCTGGCGGCGTCCTCGCTCGACCCCGACGTCCTCACGGGACACGCCGTGCGACCGGTGGAGCTCCTGCTCGACCCCGACCAGACGGCCCAGTTCAACCGCAGCATGAGCCGACCTGACGACGACGGACAACACGCCGCGACCGGCTGGCTGGTCCGGTTCGACCCGGCGAAAGTGGCGCTGGCCGGTCCGGACATACGGGTCCGGGGCACCCTGAGCTACACCGAGACGGGGTCGGACACCCTGGAGGTGGTGTCCGACCACACCTTCACCTACACGCTCCGCCCGGCCACCCCTGGGCCCCAACGCGCGGGCGGTGCCTCGCTCTTCACCGTACGGCGCGAGCTGCACTTCCGCTTCGACCGGGAGGACCTGCGGCTGCACCGGCTGGAGCTGCGCACCAGCTACGTACAGGCCGGACCGCAGGCGTGCCCGACGGACACCACCGGTGCGTTGCGGCCGCTGCTCGCCGGGCAGCGGGCCCTCTCCCACGGCCCCGCGGGCACCGACCCGTATGCGACGGGCCGGCCCACGGCAGCTGTTTGCGGGACGCTGGCGGTCAGCTCTCCGCGGACCCCGGCTCGGGCTGATCAGGGTTCCGGGGCTCCTCCGGCCGCGCCGAGCCGCCCGTAGCGCCGCCCTTGCCGGTGGCACCGCCGCCCTGACCGGTGAATTTGTCGCGGAGCTTGCCGCCGAGGTCCCCGGCGCCGCCCGCTATGTCGCCGACCAGCTTCATCAGCGGATCCTTGCTGGTCCGCACAGAGTCCGCGTAGTGGGCCGCGGACTGGCGGAAGGAGTCCGTCACCGAGGTGTCCTTGTCCTCGTCGCGCCGCGGGTAGTGACCGTCCATGATCCGCTGGTGGTCGCGGCTCTCGGACCACTTCTTCAGCTCGGCGGCGCGCACCGTGGTGAAGGGGTGCGAGCGGGGCAGCAGATTGAGGATCTTGAGCACGGAGTCGCGCAGATCGCCGCCCTTCTCGTACTCGTCGGCCTGGGCGAGGAAGGCGTCCACATTCATCTCGTGCAGATGATTGCCGCCCGCGATCTTCATCAGACCGCGCATCGACGCGTGCAGATCCTGGCCGACGAGCAGCCCCGCCCGGTCGGCCGACAGCTCCGACTTGCGGAACCACTCGCGCAGCGCCGTCACGATCGCCATGATCGCGACATTGCCGAGTGGGATCCAGGCGACCTTCAGCGCGATATTGGTGAGGAACAGCAGGATCGTGCGGTACACGGCGTGGCCGGAGAGGGCGTGCCCCACCTCGTGGCCGATGACGGCCCGCATCTCCTCCTCGTCGAGCAGCTCCACCAGCCCCGTCGTCACCACGATGATCGGTTCGTCGAGACCGATGCACATGGCATTGGGCTGCGGGTCCTGGTTGACATACATCGGCGGGACCTTCTCCAGGTCCAGGATGTAACAGGCGTCTCGCAACATGTCGTTGAGATGGACGAACTGCGCGTCGCTCACACGGACGGAGTCGGAGAGGAAGAGCAGTCGCAGGCTGCGCTCCGGCAGCAGACCGCTCAATGTCTTGAACACGGTGTCGAAACCGCTCAGCTTGCGCAGGGCCACCAGGGCCGAGCGATCCGCCGGGTGTTCGTAGGCCCGGGACGAGATTCCGGCGAATCGCCTGCGCTGGCGGCTCGGCACGCCCTCGTGGCTCTCGTGGCTGCGTTCGGTCATGAATTGGGCCCCCTGTTCGTACGAGACGTCGCTCGCCCCCTGACAAATCCCAGCGTAGGTGCTGGGGCTACGGTGTGCGGGGGGCTGTGGATAACTGAGGAGACGCCCGACATGCCGCACACCGTTGCTCTGCTCGCCGCCGCATCCGGGGACCAGGGGCCCGGTAACACGCTCCGTATCGTGCTGCTCGCCTCGCTCGTCGGAGCCGGCCTGCTCGCCTGGTTCCTGCTCCGCGGATACCGCAACGACGACCACAACGACTGAGTCGGCGTGAGCGTGCCCGGGGCGCCCGCATACGATGTGCGCGACGTCTCCCTTCCGACTCCCGATCGATAGGTCCTGCCGAAGATGAGCCTCACGAGCACCGCGCACCAGCTGGTCACTCTCGCCGCCGAGGGCGGCGAGCACGGTGGCAACCACGAAAGCCTCAGCCCGTACGTCACCGGGGGCGGTGCGTTCGTCGTGCTGCTGCTCCTGCTGTGGATCACCACCCGCTTCAACCGCGACCGCTGAGGCAAAGGCGTACAGCTGTGCCAGTAGGCTCTGCACGCATGGGAGAGCAGGAAATGCCTACCGGCCGGGGAAAGCGCCGAATCGGCGTGATGGGCGGGACGTTCGACCCGATTCATCATGGACACTTGGTGGCGGCCAGCGAAGTGGCCGCCCAGTTCCACCTCGACGAGGTGATCTTCGTTCCAACCGGGCAGCCGTGGCAGAAGAGCCACAAGCACGTCTCCCCGGCCGAGGACCGCTATCTCATGACGGTCATCGCGACGGCGTCCAACCCGCAGTTCTCGGTCAGCCGGAGCGACGTCGACCGCAGTGGGCCGACGTACACGATCGATACGCTGCGGGACCTGCGCGCGATCCACGGCGACGCGGACCTCTTCTTCATCACCGGCGCCGACGCGCTCTCCCAGATCCTCACCTGGCGTGACGCCGACGAGCTGTTCTCGCTCGCCCACTTCATCGGTGTGACCCGACCGGGGCATGTGCTCGCGGACCCCGGGCTGCCGGAGGGCGGGGTCTCGCTGGTGGAGGTTCCCGCGCTCGCGATCTCGTCCACGGACTGCCGTGAGAGGGTCGCGCAGGGGGATCCGGTCTGGTACTTGGTGCCGGACGGTGTCGTCCGCTACATCGACAAGCGCCAGCTGTACCGCGGCGACTGAGCCACGCAGAGGGGCACCGGTGAACGACCGACAGAACCCGTACGACCCGTACTACCAGCAGCCGCAGATCATCGGCTACGACGAGTACGGGCAGCCGGTGTACCAGCAGCCCGGACACCAGGCGTACGACCCGTATGCGCCTCAGCAGCCGCAGCCGCAGCAGCCGCAGCAGCAGTCACATCAGGCCGATCAGGGGTACGGATACGACCCGTACGCGCAGCCTCAACAGCCGTACCCCGGGCAGCCGCAGCAGCAGTACGACCCGTACAGCTCCCAGCAGCCCCAGCAGCCCCAGCAGCCCCAGCAGCCGCAACAGCAGGCATACGGCGGTTACGACGGCTACGGCTACGACACCGGCAGGCAGCCCGCCGCGGTCGACACCACCCAGCAGTGGAACATCCCGCAGCAGGCCGCCGCGCAGCAGACCACGCCCGCACCGGCACCGGTCACGCCGGAGCCCCGGCCGGAGCCCGACGTCGAGACCGAGCCGGAACCGGCCGTTCCAGGGCAGCGCCGCGCCGACTACCGCACCGAACAGTTCTCCTTCATCGAAGAGCCCGACGAGGACTCCGAAGACGTCATCGACTGGCTGAAGTTCACCGAGAGTCGCAGTGAGCGGCGCGAGGAGGCACGGCGTCGCGGCCGCAACCGCATGGTCGCACTGATAGTCGTGGTGGCCCTGGTGGTGGTCGGCGGTGTCGGCTACCTCTGGTCCGCCGGAAAGCTGCCGGGCCTCTCCGGCTCGGAGAAGGACAACACGGCCTCGACGGGCCCGCAGAAGCGGGACGTCATCGTGGTCCATCTGCACGACACCAAGAAGGGCGGCACCTCCACGGCGCTGCTCGTCGACAATGTGACGACCAAACAGGGGACCACCGTCCTGCTCCCCAACTCGCTCGCGGTCTCCGACGACGAAGGCGTCACGACCACCCTCGGCAAGTCCGTCGAGGACGACGGCGCCACCGGCACCCGCGGCTCCATCGACACCCTGCTCGGCACCAGGATCAGCGGTACGTGGCGGCTCGACACCCCCTATCTGGAGACCCTCGTCGATCTGGTCGGCAACATCGAGATCGACACCGACACCGAGGTGCCCGACACGAAGAAGGGTGCTTCCCCCCTGGTGAAGAAGGGCGAGGCGCAGACGCTGAGCGGTCGGATGGCCGTCGCGTACGCCACCTACCGACCGCCCGGTGAGGCCGAGACGAAGCAGCTCATGCGGTTCGGAGAGGTTCTGCGGGGCGTTCTGCGGAAGATCTCGGACGACCCGAAGGCCGCCACGGTCACCGTGCAGACGCTGGCGCAGATCCTCGACCCGTCCCTCCCGGAGAAGGATCTCGGCGCCTCGCTGGCGAAGCTCGCGCAGCGTGCCAAGATCGGCGACTACAAGACGGCACTCCTGCCGGTACAGGCCGACGGCACGCTCACCGACGCGGCCACCGAGAGCGTCGTCAAGGACATCCTCGGCGGCACGGTGAAGGCCCCGGACGCCGACGCGGCGGTGCGGGTCGCAGTCAAGAACGCCACCGGTGACAAGGACGGCATGGAGTCCGCCCGGATCAAGCTGGTCAACGGCGGCTATACCTTCGTCGGCGGCGGAACGGCCGAGACCGTGGCACTGTCCGAGGTCGTCTACAAGGCCGCGGCGGACAAGGAGAAGGCGACGCAGACCGCGAAGACCCTGGGCCTGCCGACGAGCGCGGTGAAGCAGGGCAAGCCCTCCGCGAACGCCGATGTGTCCGTCGTGATCGGCCAGGACTACGTAATCAAATGACCGGGTCCGCACCGCCCGGATGACGTCGATTCGATCGTCGAACGTTCGCTGCGTGGGCTGTCGGCGGTCCGTGAGACCCTAGGGGTTGATCTGACCGCCGACGAAAGCCTGCTTGTGACCGCCACGGACCGCTCCATCGAGCTCATCAACGCCGCCGCCCAGGCGGCCGCCGACCGGCTCGCGCACGACATCATCGCGTACGACGTCAGCGACGTGCTGTCGATCACGGACGCCTTCCTGCTGGCCTCGGCCCCCAGTGACCGCCAGGTCAAGTCGATCGTCGACGAGATCGAGGAACGGCTCCAGAAGGAGCTCGGCGCCAAGCCGGTACGCCGTGAGGGCGACCGCGACGCGCGCTGGATCCTCCTCGACTACGTCGACATCGTCATCCACGTCCAGCACAGCGAGGAGCGGGTCTTCTACGCGCTGGAGCGCCTCTGGAAGGACTGCCCCGAGATCGCGCTCCCGGAGGACGCCGTCAAGACCCGCGGCAAGGCCGAGGAGCATGCCAGGCTCACCGGCACGGAAGGTGAGCAGAGCTGAACGGCACCGGAAGCGGCAGGGGCCGCAGGATCGTCCTCTGGCGGCACGGCCAGACGGCGTGGAATCTGGAGCGCCGGTTCCAGGGCTCCACGGACATCGCGCTCACCGAGACCGGTGTCGGACAGGCTCAGCGGGCCGCCCGGCTGCTCGCCTCGCTGAAGCCGGACGCGATCGTCGCCTCCGATCTTCAGCGGGCGACGGCCACGGCCGCCGAGCTCGCCGCGATCACCGGCCTCGAAGTCACGCACGACGCGGGACTGCGCGAAACCTACGCGGGCGCCTGGCAGGGCCTCACGCACGAGGAGATCGTCGGGCAGTACGGCGAGCAGTACGCCGCGTGGAAGCGCGGCGCGCCCGTGCGCCGCGGCGGCGGTGAGCTGGAGACCGAGGTCGCCGACCGGGCCGCCCCGGTCGTGCTCGGACACGCCGACAAGCTGCCCGACAGCGGCACGCTCGTCGTGGTCAGCCACGGCGGCACCATCCGCACCACCATCGGCCGGCTGCTGGGCCTGGAGTCGCACCACTGGGAAGGGCTCGGCGGGCTCTCCAATTGCTGTTGGTCGGTGCTGGGCGAGGGGGCGCGCGGCTGGCGCCTGCTGGAGCACAACGCCGGCACTCTGCCCGAGCCGGTGCTCGGCGACGACACCTGACCAAGAACTGTCCCGTGATCCCCGGGCCCTTGGCCAAGGTCTTTCGTTTGGATCACGCCGGGCTCGGAGTGCCGGTGGCGGCGTGGCGGGGGAGAGTCGGGGCCTGTCATTTCGGTGGTCGGAGGCGGTGCTCGGAGGCCACCTCCGGGCGGCGTCGGCCGGATTTCACTTTCTGGCTGGTCACAGGCTAAAGTTCTTCTTGTTCGCAGCGCGGAAACGCAGAGAAACACAGCGAACAGCGGGGCTATAGCTCAGTTGGTAGAGCGCCTGCATGGCATGCAGGAGGTCAGGAGTTCAATTCTCCTTAGCTCCACAATCAAGATCCCGTCCTCATCAGGGGGCGGGATCTTCGTTTCCCCTGGCCTCCTCCGGTTGCACCTCCCGGTGCCACCGCGCCGTCATCTGCTGTCGGTTCTCCTCGTCGGCCGGGGCGCGGACCACGATCCGGCACCCCGGCAGCCCGTTGACGGTCAGTGGCATCGAAGGCGTCGGGCAGCCCGTCGACGGCCGGTGGCACCGAGGCGATCCCCTCCCAGCGGTCGCCGCTCGGCGATTCGTTGCGGCCGGCCGCACCAGGTCCCGCCCCCATGGGCGTGTTGGCGAATGCACGTTCTGAAGAGGCTGCCGACGCGGGCGGTGTCCGGGTGACCGTCACTCGGACAGGCGGGCTGATCGGTGCCGCGCCGTTCGGCTCGCTCCATCTCAACCGCCTTGATACGCCCGGGAGACAGGGGCCGGGCATGCGCGGCGGGGATGGGCTCCCGCGCTGTCGGGGGCCGCGACGACAGGCGCGTGCGCGGGCCTCGTGCGGCATCGGTGATCAGCCGGACATCCGGTGGGCTGAGCCCCTTGCGGGGGCATGGCAGAATCGGACCGCCGGAGGGGGCGACGGACCGAACGGGAGGGAGCGCGCGATGCCTGCGAGCCGCTACGAGGTCCCGGACCTGCTCCTTGTCCCCCGACGCCGCGACCGTACCGGCCGTCCTGCCGTTGGCCCGTCCCGTGCGGCCCGCGTGTCCGGCGGGAACGGCGGAGCCCTCTGCGTGTGCACCGCCCGCGGCCGAAGCCGGAGCTGACTCATGGGTGCACACAGGCGGAAATGCGACTGGTGCGGCAGCGGTACGCCCATCGTCAGGGACATGGATCCGATCAATCCGGACTACCAGTACTGGTGCGAGGAGTGCGCGCGGGCGCTGATCATAAAGGGCGACCCGATCGAGACCTACCGCGAGCTGGAGGGGGAGCCGATCTACGGACGGCTGTTGGAGGAGCACTGCACCCTCAAGCGCTTCTACTCCTTCGCCACTGCCTGAGACCCTGCCTCGACGCATGGTCGAGGTGTTGTAAATCGGTCAAATCGGGCCAGGTGGGAATCGATTTGGTGGAGTGGTGGGGTCACCGGTAATGTTCTCGATGTCGCCAAGGGGAACCGGGTGGCACACGGCAAGGGGCTATAGCTCAGTTGGTAGAGCGCCTGCATGGCATGCAGGAGGTCAGGAGTTCAATTCTCCTTAGCTCCACAGTGAAGACACAAGAAGCGGGTCATCCTTCCAGGGTGACCCGCTTCTTGTGTATGCGCGTCAATCGCGCCCGCTGCCGCGAGCCTTCGGCTCGGCGTGCACCGCGCGTCCGGGGCCGTGATCGCGCCGTCCTTGCTCGGAAGGCCTTGCGCGGCGTACCGGTCGCGGCGGTGACCAGCATCGGCGGGACCGTCCGGCGGGCCGGATCCGGTCAGCTCCGCCGTCCGTCCCGTGCTCGGTGGACGCGAGGTTGCGCGTGTGCCGGTCCGGTCGCGGCGCGGCCGTGCCCGGACCGGCTCCGGGTCCGTGCGGTACCCTGGCGCCATGCGTGCCGTACGCCTTCTGCTTAGCGAGCCGCGCTGATCAGTCCCGACCGGTGAGAATGCCTGGTCGGAATCGGCGCGGCGTCCCCTCCTGTGCGAGGGGATTTTTCGTTTCCGTAGACGCGTGTCCGTAGACGTGGGCGCCGGCAGATGACGATCGATGGAGCTTTGAGGATCATGAGCGAGACGAATTCCGCAGCCGAGACGGCTGCGCCGCACCGCTACACGGCGGCGATGGCCGCCGACATCGAGGCACGCTGGCAGGACTTCTGGGACGCCGAGGGCACGTACGAGGCGCCGAATCCGACCGGTGACCTGGCGGACGATCCGGAACTGGCCGCCAAGCCGAAGAAGTTCATCATGGACATGTTCCCGTACCCCTCGGGTGCGGGCCTGCACGTCGGTCACCCCCTGGGCTACATCGCCACCGATGTCTTCGCCCGTCACCAGCGGATGACCGGGCACAACGTGCTGCACACCCTGGGCTTCGACGCGTTCGGCCTGCCCGCGGAGCAGTACGCCGTGCAGACCGGCACGCACCCGCGGGTCTCCACCGAGGCCAACATCGAGAACATGACCGCTCAGCTGCGCCGGCTGGGCCTGGGTCACGACAAGCGCCGCTCGTTCGCCACGATCGAGTCGGAGTACTACAAGTGGACCCAGTGGATCTTCCTGCAGATCTTCAACTCCTGGTACGACACCGAGGCCGACCGGGCCCGTCCGATCGACGAGCTGGTCGCGCAGTTCGAGAGCGGTTCGCGTGCCACCCCGGACGGCCGTGACTGGAGCGTGCTGAGCGCCGCCGAGCGCGCGGACGTCCTGGGCGGGTACCGCCTGGCGTACGCCTCCGACGCGCCCGTCAACTGGTCGCCGGGTCTGGGCACCGTCCTGGCCAATGAGGAGGTGACGGCCGACGGGCGCTCCGAGCGCGGCAACTTCCCCGTCTTCAAGGCCAAGCTGCGCCAGTGGAACATGCGCATCACCGCCTACGCCGACCGGCTGCTGAACGACCTGGACGGGCTGGACTGGCCCGAGGCCATCAAGCTGCAGCAGCGCAACTGGATCGGGCGTTCCGAGGGGGCGCGCGTCGACTTCCCGGTCGACGGCGCGGGCGACATCACCGTCTTCACCACCCGCCAGGACACCCTGTTCGGTGCCACCTACATGGTGCTGGCGCCCGAGCACGAGCTGGTCGAGCGGATCATCCCGGCCGCCTGGCCCGAGGGCACCCACCCGGTGTGGACCGGCGGACACGCGTCCCCGGCCGAGGCAGTCACCGCGTACCGCAAGCTGGCCGCCGCCAAGTCCGACGTGGAGCGGCAGGCCGAGGCCAAGGACAAGACCGGTGTCTTCACCGGTGCGTACGCGACCAACCCGGTCAGCGGCGAGAAGGTGCCCGTATTCATCGCGGACTACGTCCTGATGGGCTACGGCACCGGCGCGATCATGGCCGTACCGGCACACGACGCGCGGGACTTCGCCTTCGCGCGCGCCTTCGAGCTGCCGATGCGCTGTGTCGTCGAGCCGTCGGACGACCGTGGCACGGACCCCTCGACCTGGGACGACGCCTTCGCCTCGTACGAAGCGAAGCTGGTCAACTCCGCCAATGACGAGATCTCGCTGGACGGTCTCGGCGTCGTCGACGCCAAGGCGAGGATCACCGAGTGGCTGAAGACGCACGGTGTCGGCGAGGGCACCGTCAACTTCCGGCTGCGCGACTGGCTGTTCAGCCGCCAGCGCTACTGGGGAGAGCCCTTCCCGATCGTCTACGACGAGGACGGCATCGCGCACCCGCTGCCCGAGTCGATGCTGCCCCTGGAACTGCCGGAGGTCGACGACTACTCGCCGCGTACCTTCGATCCCGAGGACGCCGACACCCAGCCCGAGACCCCGCTGTCCCGGAACGCCGACTGGGTCAACGTCACCCTGGACCTGGGCGACGGCAACGGTCCCAGGAAGTACCGCCGCGAGACCAACACCATGCCCAACTGGGCCGGCTCCTGCTGGTACGAGCTGCGCTACCTGGACCCGAACAACGACCGCAAGCTGGTCGACCCGGAGATCGAGCAGTACTGGATGGGCCCGCGCGAGGGGCAGCCGACCGGCGGCGTCGACCTGTACGTCGGCGGCGCCGAGCACGCCGTGCTGCACCTGCTGTACGCCCGTTTCTGGTCCAAGGTGCTGCACGACCTGGGGCACATCTCGTCCGCCGAACCGTTCCACAAGCTGTACAACCAGGGCATGATCCAGGCGTTCGTCTACCGGGACAGCCGCGGCATCGCGGTGCCGGCGGCGGACGTCGAGGAGCGCGACGGAAAGTTCTACTACCGGGACGAGAAGGTCAGCCGCGTCCTGGGCAAGATGGGCAAGTCCCTGAAGAACGCCGTCACGCCCGACGAGATCTGCGCCGAGTACGGGGCGGACACGCTGCGCCTGTACGAGATGGCGATGGGCCCTCTGGACGTGTCGCGGCCGTGGGACACGCGCGCCGTCGTCGGCCAGTACCGACTGCTGCAGCGGCTGTGGCGCAATGTCGTCGACGAGGAGACCGGCGAGGTCACCGTCGTCGACACGGAGCCGAGCGAGGAGACGCTGCGTGCGCTGCACAAGGCGATCGACGGCGTCGGCCAGGACATGGCCGGGATGCGCTTCAACACGGCGATCGCCAAGGTCACCGAGCTGAACAACCACCTGACCAAGGCGGGCGGCCCGCTGTCCCGGAGCGTCGCCGAGTCGCTGGTGCTGCTGGTGGCGCCGCTGGCGCCGCACATCGCCGAGGAACTGTGGCGGCGCCTGGGCCACACCGAGTCGGTCGTGCACCAGGACTTCCCGGTCGCCGACCCGGCATACGTCGTGGACGAGACCGTGACCTGTGTCGTACAGGTCAAGGGCAAGGTGAAGGCACGCCTGGAGATCTCTCCGTCGATCACCGACGAGGAGCTGGAAGCACTGGCCCTGGCCGACCCGGCCGTGGTCACGGCGCTGGACGGTGCGGGCATCCGCAAGGTGATCGTACGTGCGCCGAAGCTGGTCAACATCGTCCCGGCGTGACGGCGCCTATGGTCGCCGCGTGAGAGTGTGCACCGTTCTCGCGTGACGTCCGTCGCGTAACCGCATGATGCCGTACGGCGATGTGGGGGCGTTCCCCTACGGGCAGGTTGGGGGTTCCGAAGGAACCTGCGGCCTGCCCTTTCCGTTTACCGTGGAGGGGCCGGCACCCGGCAGCCGAAACGACATCCGAGGGGCGCTCATGGAAGCCGTGATCCTGATTCTGGGGTTGCTCTTTTTCGCGTTCGTGGCCCTGGGGGTCTATGCGGGCGTCAAGGCCATCGGCGCGGCGAAGCGGGGCGTGGATCGCACGATCACCCAGGCACGCCGCACCGTCGAGGACACCACGCTGCGGGCGAAGAGCTACGGCCAGCCGGGCGTGGCCGGTGAGCTGGCCCAGCTGCGGCTCTCGCTGCGCACGTCCATGCGGGCCACACAGGAGGCGCTGCGGACGGGCGTCGTGGAGGATGCCTCGCTCTCGGAGTCGCTGGGCCTCTTCGAGCGGCTGAGTGCGCACGGTCGGGAGCTGGACGACGACCTGAAGCGACTGGAGCGCGAACCCGACCGTGCGACGGTCGCCTCGCTGCTGCCGGGCCTGAAGCAGCGTACGGAGCGGATCACGCACTCGGCGGATTCGCTGCGCTGGGCCGCGCGCGACCGGGCGCGGCGGTTCATCGAGGACGATCTGGACGCGCTGAACGCGCAGATCGACGTGGAGGCGGGGGCGCTGCGGCACTGGACGGTGGAGCCGGACGAGCCTGTCCGCGGACAGGGACAGCCACAGGGCGAGCGACATGAGCCGGGGATCGGGCAGGCGCAGGGACAAGCGCGGGGGAGCCGACGGGGGCAGGGAGCCGGGCCGGCCGACGATGCGGCACAGGCGATCACGGCTCCGGACCCGCGACGACGGACCGCGTACCCGTGGCAGAAGACAGCCCGGCCCGAAACGACGAACTGAGCCCCGCTCGAAACGACGAACCGAGCCCGGCCCGAAACGACGAACCGACTCAGACGTTCGTCGACCGGCGGCGACAGGATGCGGTCCGAAGAGATCGGGAGCGATCATTCGGTCGGGGTCGGACTGCCGAGCCGCGGACTCGCCAGGTAACCTCCCGCTCATGTCCCGCCATGTCGCGATCGTCACCGATTCCACGGCCTACCTGCCGCCCGAGGCGATGGAGCGGCACGGCATCACCGCGGTGCCGCTGACCGTCGTCCTCGGTGATCAGGCTCTGGAGGACGGCACCGAGATCTCGGCCCGCTCCCTCGCCCTGGCACTCCAGAAGCGTCGCCCCGTGACGACCTCCCGGCCCAGCCCGGAAGTCTTCGCCGCCGCGTACCGGGCGTCCGCCGAGGCAGGAGCCGAGGGCATCGTCTCGCTGCACCTCTCGGCCGAGATCTCGGGTACGTACGATGCCGCTCTGCTCGCGGCGAAGGACGCGCCGGTCCCGGTACGGGTCGTCGACACCGGGATGGTCGCCATGGCCCTCGGATTCTGCGCCCTGGCGGCCGCGGAGACGGCGGAGGTGGGCGGAAGCCTGGACGAGGCCGTCGCGGCGGCGGAGAAGCGGGCCGCGGGCACCTCCGCGTACTTCTACGTCGACACGCTGGACTATCTGCGCCGCGGCGGCCGTATCGGGACCGCGCAGGCACTGCTGGGTTCGGCGCTCGCCGTGAAGCCGCTGCTCCAGCTGGACGGAGGCCGTATCGAACTGCTGGAGAAGGTACGGACGGCCTCGAAGGCGATCGCGCGCCTGGAGGAGATCGTCACGGAGCGGGCGGGAGGTGACCGGGTGGACATCGCCGTGCATCACCTGGCGGCACCCGAGCGGGCCGAGCGGCTGGCCGAGCGGTTGCGCGAGCGGGTGTCCGGCCTCGTCGAGCTGCATGTCAGCGAGGTGGGTGCGGTGATCGGAGCGCACACCGGGCCCGGTCTGCTCGGCGCCGTGGTCTCGCCGCGCTGAAGCCGGTCCGACGACCCTGCTCATCGGCTTTCACTCGTCTGGGTGGTCGAGTTGTCCACAACTGGTGGGTTGTCCACCGGAATTGAGCCTGTTCGGCGAGTCCGGACGGATGTGCCTACCGTCGTGAGGCATGGCTCCCCGATCACATCGTGCAACCAGAGGAAGCGGCAGCGGTCCCGGCCGCGCCGGTAACGGCCCCGGTCCGGGCCCCGGACGACGGCGGTCCTCGCGCGGGCGCGCGGAGGACGTAGTGGCGGCTTCGCGCGGTCGGGCGGACGCCCTCATGACAGGGGCGTACGGCGGGCGAGAGGCGCGGCCCGCGTCGAGGACGGCAGTGGCTCCGGTTTCGGCGCCCGCTTCCGCTTGGGGCCCTGTTTCCGTCTCCGCCTCCGGTGCGGCACCTGCGCCCTCTTCCACTTCTGCCCCTGCTGCGGTTCCCGCCGCCGCCTCCGCCCCGGCTCGGCCCCCGGGCCTCACTCCGACGTCGAGTTCCGCTGCCGGCAGGGCCATGGTCAAGTCCGCGGTGACAGCCACGGCTTCCGCGTCGCCCTCGGCGGCTACCTCGCCGGCGGCCTCGACGGCCGCCCTGACGCCGTCACCGTCACCGTCACCGACCCCGGTCTCCGGCTCCGCGGCGCCGGGGGGTTGGGAGCGGACGGTTCCCGCGTTGCGGGAGCGGATTCCGGTGTGGCTGCAGCTCAGATGCGGCGTGCAGCCGCGGACCCTCGCCGCGCTGGCCGTTGTCCTGGTCGCGGCCGCGGTCTTCGCCGCGGTGCACTTCTGGTCCGCGCGCCCTCATTCCGTACGCGTTCCTGATCCGGTCAACGAGGGTGCGCCCGGCAGGACTTCGAAACCGGTGGCGGCGGGCGACGCACTGCCCGAACCGTCACCCGGGCTGCCACCCGCGACAGGGCCGGACGGGCACGTCGTCGTCGATGTGAGCGGAAAGGTCCGAAAGCCGGGAGTCCTTCGACTGCCGTCCGGCTCAAGGGTCGCCGATGCGCTGCGAGCGGCGGGCGGAGCCAGGCCCGGTGCCGATCTCGCGGGCCTCAACCGGGCTCGTGTGCTCATGGACGGAGAGCAGATCGTGGTGGGTGTCCCACCTGACCCCGCCGGCACCGGCGGTGCGGGAGGAGCCGCTCCGGGCGCCGGCAGCGGGCCCTTGGCAGGGCCGGTCAGTCTCAACCAGGCGACCGTCGAACAACTCGACACCCTGCCCGGTGTCGGCCCGGTTCTCGCCCAGCACATCATCGACTACCGCACACAGCACGGCGGATTCCGGTCCGTCGAGGAACTCCGCGAGGTCAATGGGATCGGCGACCGCCGGTTCGCCGACCTCCGGCCGCTGGTGGGGCCGTGAGTCCCCCGGACGTCCATGCGGCGGCGTCGGGCCGGCGGTCGAGTGCTTCCGACCCGCGGCACGAGGGCCCGCTCGACCTTCGGCTGGTCCCGCCGGCCATGGCGGCCTGGGCCGGAGCGTCGCTCGCGCTGAGCGCGCCGGGGCGGTGGACGACGGCGGGCGTGATGCTCTGCGTCGGTGCGGCCATGGTGCTCCTGGCGATGCGGGGAGTTTCGGCGACCCGTGCGATGCGCGGCCGGCCGGCCGGTACCGGGGGAGGGGCTGCGCGGGGCGAAGACGCGGTACGCAATCGGCGGCCGCGCAGCAACGCGACCACAATCGTGACGGCCGCGGCTGCGGCGCTCCTCTGCGCGGCGGCCGGGGCCGCGTCGGCCGGGTTGCACCGTGCCGAGGCACGGCAGGGGCCGGTCCCGGGGCTGGCCCAGCGGTTCGCGAGGGTCGAGGCGGAGGTGACGGTGACGTCCGACGCCCGGTGGACCCTGCCCCGGGTGCGGGGCGATCACAGCGCGCCCGCCTCGCTCCTCATGGACGCCGAGATCACGGCGCTGACCGGGCCCGACGGGGCGGTCACCCGGTTGAGCACGCCGGTGCTGCTCATCGTCCCGCCCGGCCGATCGACCGCCCAGTGGCAGCAACTGCTCCCTTCCACACGCGTGCGCGTCGGCGGTCGGCTGGCGCCTTCGCGGCACGACGGGGAGCGCAATGCCGCCGTGCTGCGGCCGGAGGGCAAAGGCCCGCCCCGCGTCACCGGGCCGCCTTCCTCGGTCCAGCGCACGGCGGGTGCCCTGCGTGGCGGGCTGCGGCGGGCGACCGAGCGGCTCGATCCCGATGCGCGGGCTCTTCTGCCGGGCCTGGTGGTCGGCGACACCTCACGGGTCACCCCGGAACTGCACGATGCCTTCCAGGCGACCGACCTCACCCACCTGATGGCGGTCTCCGGTGCCAACCTGGCGATCCTGCTCGTTCTGCTGATCGGACCGCCGGGCACGGCGACGCGCGCCGAACGTCGAGGCCTGGCACCCAGGTTGGGCATCTCGCTGCGGATGACCGCGTTGCTCGGCGGCGGGCTCACGCTCGCCTTCGTCATCGTCTGCAGACCCGAGCCGAGCGTGCTGCGTGCCGCGGCCTGCGGACTGATCACGCTGCTCGCCATCGGCACGGGGCGCCGCAGGTCACTGATCCCCGCGCTGGCCGCCGCGGTCCTCCTGCTGGTCCTGTACGACCCGTGGATGGCGCGCAGTTACGGCTTCGTCCTCTCCGTCCTGGCCACCGGAGCCCTGCTCACCATCGCCCCGAAATGGAACGACGCACTGCAGCGGCGTCGAGTTCCGTCCCGGCTCGCCGAGGCGCTGGCCGCGGCCGCCGCCGCGCAGGCGGTGTGCGCGCCGGTGGTCGTGCTGCTCGCCTCCCGGGTCAGCCTGGTGGCGATCCCGTGCAATCTGCTGGCCGAGTTCGCGGTGGCGCCCGCCACGGTTCTCGGGTTCGCCGCACTCGCCCTGGCACCGGTGGCCATGCCGGTGGCAGAGCTGCTCGCCCGGATCGCGGGGTGGCCGACCGGGTGGATCGCCTCGGTGGCCCGCACCGGGGCGGCCCTGCCCGGTGCGGAGATCGACTGGCCCGACGGCGGGAGGGGCGCGCTGCTGCTCGCCGCGCTGACGGCTCTCGTGGTGCTGTGCGCCCGTCGTGTCGTGCGCCGTCCCTGGGTCTGTTCGGCCGCCGTACTGCTGCTGCTCCTCGCGGTGTTGCGCCCGGTCCCCCTCACCCGGGTGCTGTCCGGATGGCCGCCGCCGGACTGGGCATTCGCGATATGCGACGTGGGGCAGGGCGACTCGCTGGTGCTGGCCGCGGGGGACGGCACGGGCGTGGTCGTCGACACCGGTCCTGATCCCCGGCTCGCCGACCGCTGCCTGCGCGACCTGGGCATCACCGAGGTGCCGCTCCTGGTGCTCACGCACTTCCACGCGGACCATGTACGGGGCCTGCCCGGCGTGTTGAAGGGCCGGGCGGTGGGAGCGATCCAGACGACGAGCCTGGACGAACCGCCGGACCAGGTCGCGTTCGTACGGAGAACCGCTGCCGCGTCGCGCGTCCCTCTGGTGCGGGCCGTTCCCGGTGAGCGTCGCCGGATCGGGCCGATCGACTGGCGGGTTCTCTGGCCGGCGGGCGCCATCGGGGCGGGCGGCTCGTCGGCGGTCCCGGGGGCCTGGCCCGTACCGCAGGAGCCGAACGACGCCAGCGTCACCCTGTACGTCCGGACCGGCGGGCTGACCCTGCTGCTCCTGGGAGACCTCGAACCTCCCGCCCAGCAGGGGTTGTTGCGCAGCCGTCCCGCGCTGCCACGGGTGGACGTCCTCAAGGTCGCCCATCACGGCTCCGCCCATCAGGACCCCGCTCTGCTGCGCAGCGCGCACCCGAGACTGGCCCTGGTGAGCGTCGGCAGGGACAACCCGTACGGTCACCCTGCCCCACGCACCGTCGACGCGCTCAGAGCGGGCGGTGCGGTGGTGCTGCGCACGGACACGGACGGCGCGATCGCCGTGACGGGTGCCGGGGCCGGGCTGAGGGCGGTGAGCCGGTCGTGAGCCCCACTCCGGCGACCGCCTGCGCGGCCGGGCGTAGGGCCGTGCAGGCGTGCGGTCGCCGCGGCTCAGGCGAGCCAGGCCCCGTCGGTCATGAGGTCCCGCCCGGCGAGTTCGTTCTCCTCCCGCCACGCCTTGACCGCGTACGGGGTGAAACGGAGGTAGACCCACGTGGTGCGGCCCCGCGGATCCCAGTTCAGTTTTGTCGCGAAGGCGTCGCCCGATGCCACGGGGAGGTCCGCCCCCTCGACGACCTCGGCCGTCGCCTCGATGAGCACCACGTCACGGGTGTGACCGAGGCTGATCCTGGCCCGCCCGGTCGGAGTGACATTGACCGCGGTGGGGTTGGTGCGCCGGGTGGCCATCAGCAGTGTTCCGGCGTCCCACACGAACGACAGCGGCACCAGGCTCGGTTCCCCGTCGGCAGAAGCGGTCGCCACCCATGCGTCCTGGTCCTTCTCCAGACGGTCGAGTACGTCCTGCTTGCGCTGCTCCCGGCTGCGCGCCGGCTCCGGATTCGTCATGCTCCGTAAGCTAGTGCCTCTCGTTCGGGCCGCGCCGGGCTCGCGTGCCCCGGCAACGCGCCTCGCCGTCTTGCCGTCGGCCGCCATGGCGCCGCCATGACTTCCTCCTCCGCCGTGCGGCGCACCGCACCGGACGCCGCGAGCCACCCGGCAGACCTTTCCGGCCGCAGCGTCGGCGGGACGCGACGGACCGGTGACGCACACAGGCGGAACGGCCAATTCGGACCTTCGGTAACACCTCTACTCAAGCTCCTGCGAGTCGCTCTGTTTGCCTCGAACGCCACAAGAGTGATCGAATGCATGCTCGTCGGTGGGCCGCTGCTCCGACGAGGACGTCCAGCCGCCAGGCCCCAAGGTGAATCGCCCCCGGGGGTTGGTGGAAGATGTTCGGTCGTTGGCTGGGAAACAAGGGAGCGGCGGGTGCCGCGCGCGGCAACGCCCTCTCCGGACTTGAGGTGCCGCGCACCGCCGGAGTACTCAGTTGCCGAGTGCTCGACCCGGTCAACGAGATGGTGCCGCAGGCCGAGTTCGTCATCACGGACAGCACGGGCCGCAAGGTCGTCGGCGGTGAGACGGACCCGTACGGCAGCGTCCTCGCCACGGTCCCCGCCGGTGAGTACCGACTGGCCGTCACGGCTGAGGGCTTCACTCCGTTCCATGGTGCGGCCACGGTCGTCGAGGGCGGCCATGCGAGCCTCGGCGATGTGACCCTGCAACTGTCCACGCCCCCGCAACTGCCCGATCCGGGCGAGTGGGAGGTCGAGCCGATGCACTCGCAGATCGGCTTCACGGCCCGGCACATCGGCATGGCGCGCATCCACGGCCGGTTCAACACCTTCGCCGGGGCCGTCCGGATCGCCGACCGCATGGAGGACTCGGCGATGCACGTGGTCATCGACGCCGCGTCGATCGACACGAACGTCCAGATGCGCGACGACCACCTGCGCTCCAGCGACTTCCTCGATGTGGGTCGCTACCCGATGCTGGAGTTCTACAGCGACCGTTTCGTCCACCGCGGCGGTACCCGCTGGGGCGTGACCGGCGCGCTCACACTGCACGGCGTCAGCCGCACGGTCACGCTGGACACCCAGTACCTCGGTCTGGGCAACGGCCTGGAGGGCGAGACCCGCGCCGCCTGCCGGGCCACCACGGAACTGCACCGCGAGGACTTCACCCTCACCTGGCAGACCATGCTGGCACGCGGCATCGCGGCCGTCGGCTCCAGCATCTCCATCGACATGGACATCCAGATCGTCCCCAAGAGCTGAGCGGAGGTCCCCGGTGCCTGCCCAGGACGACGTCTAAGGGGCTTCGAGCCAGCCCTCGTACTCCGCGGCGAACGCGTCCAGTGCCGAGGCGTCCAGCCGCCCCGCCGGGTCCTCCACGACCACCAGCCACTGGGCGTCCTCGGCATCGTCCTCCCCGGCCAGCGCATCGCGTACGAGTTGAGGCTCCTCGGGCACCCCGAAACGGTCGGCGAGTTCTCCGGCCACCTCCTCCGCGGCCTCGCGGTCGGGCAGCACCAGTACATGTCTCACATCGCTCACCTGCTCATTCTCCCGTACGGCGTACACCGTCCGGTCCGGCCGGCACGGCCTCGCCGGGCGGGTGGCGCCGGGCTCCCAACGGCCGTTCATGGGCATGACGCTCTCGGGACAACGGGTACCGGCGACCGCCGAAGGCGGCAGTGCGGCGTCCGGGCGTCGCAGGACGTCCGGGTCCGGTGCGAGTTCCGTGGCGGCGAGGTTCTCCTCCGGCGTCGTCCGGCGCTTCGTGCCGGGGACGGGTCGGGCAAGGGAGCCCGGTGGCTGTCAGTGCCCCATGGGATGCTGGACGGCGATGGCCACCAGAAGGAATTCCACCGACGACCCGCTCGCCCCCGTCACGCTCGCCGTGGGACAGGAGGACCTGCTCCTCGACCGTGCCGTGCAACAGGTGGTGGCGGCGGCCCGCGCCTCCGATCCCGACACGGACGTCCGCGACCTCACCTCCGACCAGCTCCAGCCCGGCACCCTCGCCGAGCTGACGAGCCCGTCGCTCTTCGCCGAGCGCAAAGTGGTGATCGTGCGCAACGCGCAGGACCTCTCCGCCGACACGGTCAAGGATGTCAAGGCGTATCTGGGCGATCCGGTCGAGGAGATCACTCTCGTGCTGCTGCACGCCGGCGGCGCCAAGGGCAAGGGGCTGCTGGACGCGGCGCGCAAGGCCGGGGCGCGGGAGATCGCGTGTCCGAAGACGACGAAGCCGGCCGAGCGACTCTCGTTCGTACGGTCGGAGTTCCGGGCGCTGGGGCGCTCGGCGACCCCCGAGGCGTGCCAGGCGCTGGTCGACTCCATCGGCAGCGATCTGCGGGAGCTGGCCAGCGCTGTCTCGCAGCTCGTCGCGGATGTCGAGGGCACGATCGACGAGGCGGTCGTGGCCCGTTACTACACGGGCCGTGCGGAGGCTTCGAGCTTCACGGTCGCCGACCGGGCGGTGGAGGGTCGGGCGGCGGAGGCGTTGGAGGCCTTGCGTTGGTCGCTGTCGACCGGGGTGGCGCCCGTGCTGATCACCAGTGCGCTGGCACAGGGCGTACGCGCGATCGGCAAGCTGTCGTCGGCGCGCGGGGGCCGGCCCGCCGACCTCGCGCGTGAGCTGGGCATGCCTCCGTGGAAGATCGACCGGGTGCGCCAGCAGATGCGCGGCTGGACGCCGGGCGGCGTGGCGGTGGCGCTACGGGCGGTCGCCGATGCGGACGCGGGCGTCAAGGGGGGCGGCGACGACCCGGAGTACGCGTTGGAGAAGGCCGTGGTCGCGGTGGCGCGGGCGGCCCGGTCGGGGCGGTAGGCCGTGTCGTCGAACCGCCGACGTCCGCCGAAGGCCGGGTGCAGGCCTGGCTGATGCGGTCGTCCCGACCGGCGCGGGCCGGCGTCGCTCGGCGCCGCACGGACGGACTCGGTGGTTCACCCCGCCCACCGATCCATGGCGGGCGGGTCGGACCGGGACCCCGTATGCCGAAGGCCCCGGCCTCGCTCTGGGGGAGAGCGGAGATCGGGGCCTTCGGTTCACGCTTGGTGCGCCGCACCCGCGTGGCGAACGCAGGTTCGGTGTGCGGCGCGGGGACCGGGCAGGGACGGGAGAGAGGGCCCGCTGATCCGTTCCGGCGGTTACATCAGAAAAGCTCAGCCCTGGAGGGAGGCAACCTTGGAGGCCAGCGCCGACTTCTTGTTGGCGGCGGCGTTCTTGTGGATGACACCCTTCGAGACGGCCTTGTCGAGCGCGCGGGAGGCGTCGCGAGCGGCCGTGGTGGCCTTCTCGACGTCACCGGCGGCGGCAGCCTCACGGGCCTTGCGGATAGCGGTCTTGAGCGAGGACTTGACGGCCTTGTTGCGCAGGCGCGCCTTCTCGTTCGTCTTGTTCCGCTTGATCTGGGACTTGATGTTCGCCACGAAAAGAGCCTTTTCAGGTTCGTTGGATCTTCGATGTGCGCCCCACGGCCCGGGAGAGTCGCGAGGCACAGCTGTCAACGGTACCAGCACCGCTCCGACCGGCCCAAACCGGTCTTCGCCCCGCAACCATGGGACGATGGAGGCTACGTATCGATCCGACCGAACCGACATCGACCCGAGACACGGCGTTCGGCGTCTCAAGAATCAGGACCCTGCGTGCCCGCGACTCCTACCCACGTGCCCGAGCCGAGCCGTACCGACCCGGCGCTGATCCGCAACTTCTGCATCATCGCGCACATCGACCACGGCAAGTCGACCCTTGCCGACCGGATGCTTCAGCTGACGGGCGTGGTCGACCAGCGGCAGATGCGCGCCCAGTACCTCGACCGGATGGACATCGAGCGCGAGCGCGGCATCACCATCAAGTCCCAGGCGGTTCGACTGCCCTGGGCACCCGAAACGGGTGAGGACCAGGGCCGCACCCATGTCCTCAACATGATCGACACCCCGGGCCACGTGGACTTCACCTACGAGGTCTCCCGTTCGCTCGCCGCCTGCGAGGGCACGATCCTGCTGGTCGACGCCGCGCAGGGCATCGAGGCCCAGACGCTGGCCAACCTCTACCTGGCGATGGAGAACGACCTCACCATCGTCCCGGTGCTCAACAAGATCGACCTGCCTGCCGCGCAGCCGGAGAAGTTCTCCGAGGAACTGGCCAACCTCATCGGCTGCCGGCCGGAGGACGTGCTCAAGGTCTCGGCGAAGACCGGCCTCGGTGTGGAGGCGCTGCTCGACCGCGTGGTCAAGGACGTCCCGGCCCCGGTCGGCAGGGCCGACGCCCCCGCCCGCGCGATGATCTTCGACTCGGTCTACGACTCGTACCGCGGCGTCGTCACGTACGTCCGTGTCGTCGACGGACAGCTCAACAAGCGCGAGCGCATCAGGATGATGTCGACCGGCGCCACCCACGAACTGCTGGAGATCGGTGTCTCCTCCCCGGAGATGACCCCGGCCGACGGCCTCGGTGTGGGTGAGGTGGGCTACATCATCACCGGGGTGAAGGACGTCCGGCAGTCCAAGGTCGGTGACACCATCACCTCCTTGAGCAAGGGCGCGACCGAGGCGCTGGGCGGCTACAAGGACCCCAAGCCGATGGTGTTCTCGGGCCTGTACCCGCTGGACGGCTCGGACTACCCGGACCTGCGCGAGGCGCTCGACAAGCTCCAGCTCAACGACGCCGCCCTGGTGTACGAGCCGGAGACCTCCGCCGCGCTCGGCTTCGGCTTCCGCGTCGGCTTCCTCGGCCTGCTCCATCTCGACGTGATCCGCGAACGGCTGGAGCGCGAGTTCGGCCTCGAACTCATCGCCACCGCCCCCAACGTGGTCTACCGCGTCGAGATGGAGGACGGCACCGAGCACACCGTCACCAACCCGAGCGAATTCCCCGAAGGCAAGATCGACAAGGTGCACGAGCCCGTCGTGCGCGCCACGGTCCTGGCCCCCAGCGAGTTCATCGGCGCGATCATGGAGCTCTGCCAGAACCGGCGCGGCACCCTGCTCGGCATGGACTACCTGTCCGAGGACCGGGTCGAGATCCGCTACACCCTGCCGCTCGCCGAGATCGTCTTCGACTTCTTCGACCAGCTGAAGTCCAAGACGCGGGGTTACGCCTCCCTCGACTACGAGCCCACCGGCGAGCAGTCCGCCCAGCTCGTCAAGGTCGACATCCTGCTGCACGGCGACAAGGTCGACGCGTTCTCCGCGGTCACGCACAAGGACAAGGCGTACGCGTACGGTGTGCGGCTCGTCGCCAAGCTGCGCGAGCTGATCCCGCGGCAGAACTTCGAGGTGCCGATCCAGGCGGCCATCGGCTCCCGGGTCATCGCCCGCGAGACGGTCCGCGCCATCCGCAAGGACGTCCTCGCCAAGTGCTACGGCGGTGACATCTCCCGTAAGCGGAAGCTGCTGGAGAAGCAGAAGGAAGGCAAGAAGCGGATGAAGATGGTCGGCAATGTGGAGGTGCCGCAGGAGGCCTTCATCGCCGTGCTGTCGACGGACGAGTCCGGCGGGGACGGCAAGGGCAAGAAGTAGCGTCCCCCGCGGGGCCGGGGAGTTCCTCGGGCCCCGGCTCCGCCCCGCCCCACCCGGTGGTGGCCCGACGGGCCCCTGTGTCGCACCGCGCCGCGACACAGGGGCCCGTTCGTTATGAAGCGGCGGCCCATTGCCCCTTACGCCGCGGACGCGGGCGCTCTACCCTGATCACGGCCTCGTAGTTACTCGCCAGTTAAACAAGCGGGACCGAGCACCGCAGGACCGAACACAGGCGTACCGCCGAATACACGGACGTACACAGGAACACGCGCAGGAAACACTCGTAGGAACAAGCAGCAACCAGCAGCCGGTCGTGAAGCACTGCCGCAGGCCCGGAGGATGTCGTGAGCGACACACAGACCCTGATCGAGAACCGACCGCCCTCCGTGGCGAACCTCTTCGTCGACCGCGTGGCGGCCACTCCGGACGAGGAGGCCTACCGCTACCCCGTCCCCGCGGCCACCGGCGAGGGGCCCGACGAGTGGAAGTCGCTGAGCTGGGCGCAGGCCGCCGAGCGGGTGTACGCCGTCGCGGCCGGGCTGATCGATCTGGGCGTGCGACCGGAGGAGCGCGTCGCGCTCGCGGCCGGAACCCGGGTGGAATGGATCCTCGTCGACCTCGGTGTGATGTGCGCGGGCGCCGCCACCACCACGATCTACCCGTCGACCAACGCCGAGGAGTCGGCGTTCATCCTCTCCGACTCCGAGAGCCGGGTGCTGGTCGCCGAGAACGCCGGCCAGCTGGCCAAGGCCCGTGAGCGGCGCGCGGAGCTGCCGAACCTCGCCCATGTCGTCGTCATCGACCCCGAGGGCGCCGGACCCGCCGAGGGCGACCCGGAGGGCTGGGTCCTGACCCTCGCCGATCTGGAGGCCCGCGGCGCCGAGCACCTGGCGAAGCATCCCGACGCGGTCGAGGAGCGGGTCGCCGCCATCACGGCCGACCAGCTCGCCACGCTGATCTACACCTCGGGCACCACCGGCCGCCCCAAGGGCGTGCGCCTGCCGCACGACAACTGGTCGTACATGGCCAAGGCCACCGTGGCGACCGGCATGATCAACAAGGACGACGTCCAGTACCTCTGGCTGCCGCTCGCGCACGTCTTCGGCAAGGTCCTCACCTCGGGCCAGATCGAGGTCGGCCACGTCACCGCCGTCGACGGCCGGGTCGACAAGATCATCGAGAACCTTCCGGTGGTCCAGCCGACGTACATGGCCGCCGTCCCCCGTATCTTCGAGAAGGTCTACAACGGTGTCGCCGCCAAGGCGCGGGCCGGTGGCGGGGCCAAGTACAAGATCTTCCAGTGGGCGGCCGGGGTCGCCCGTGAGTACGCGGTGGTCTCGCAGGACAACTTCCGGCGCACCGGCACGGCCTCCGTCCCGTTCGCGCTCGGTGCCAAGCACAAGGTCGCCGACACCCTCGTCTTCGCCAAGATCCGCGAGGCCTTCGGCGGGCGGCTGCGCGCCTGCATCTCCGGTTCCGCGGCCCTCGCCCCCGACATCGGCCACTTCTTCTCGGGCGCCGGCATCCACATCCTGGAGGGCTACGGCCTCACCGAGACCAGCGCCGCCTCCTTCGTCAACCCGGGCGAGGCCTACCGCACCGGCACCGTCGGCAAGCCCCTCCCCGGCACCGAGGTACGGATCGCCGACGACGGCGAGATCCTGCTGCGCGGCCCCGGCCTGATGGAGGGCTACCAGGGGCTGCCGGAGAAGACCGCCGAGGTGCTGGAGGCGGACGGCTGGTTCCACACCGGCGACATCGGAGAGCTGTCCGTGGACGGCTATCTCCGGATCACCGACCGCAAGAAGGACCTCATCAAGACGTCCGGCGGCAAGTACATCGCCCCGGCGGAGGTCGAGGGGCAGTTCAAGGCGGTCTGCCCGTTCGTCTCCAACATCCTGGTGCACGGCGCGGACCGCAACTTCTGCACCGCCCTGATCGCGCTCGACGAGCCGACCATCCTCGGCTGGGCCGCCGAGAACGGCCTGGGCGGGAAACCGTACGCCGAAGTGGTGGCCTCCGCACAGGTCGTCGAGCTGATCGGGGGCTACGTGAGGCGGCTCAACGAGGGGCTGCAGCGCTGGCAGACCATCAAGAAGTTCCGGCTGCTGCCCCGCGATCTCGACATCGAGCACGGCGAACTGACGCCCAGTCTGAAGCTGAAGCGGCCGGTCGTGGAGCGTGAGTACAAGGACCTCATCGACGACATGTACGTGGGGTCCCGCGAGGCCTAGCGCCGGTCCTCGCGGACCGGTCGCGCGGTGCGGCTGCCTCGGTTCCTCTTCGCTCACTTTCTCTGCTCACTTCGGCAACTCGTCGCTTATGGGCATGGTCCATCTGTCACTCTGTCGGTGTCGTCAGCGGCGCCCAGCGAGAAACAGACAGAACGAGAACAGACAGAGCGAGAACAGGTCAGGAGCCGCACCGTGGGGCCCATTCCCTTGCAGCGGGACATAGTTCAGCGTCCCGGTACCACCGCCGACCATGCGGACGCACGACCGGTCGCCCGTACGTCCCTGCCCGGAAACCTCCTCGCACCCTCCGCCGGCCGCCGTTTCGTGCGGGCCGCCCTCACCGAGTGGGCCGGACTCGGACTGCCGGCGGCCGTGGGCTTCAGCGAGCGCCTGGCCGATGACGCGGAGGTCGTCGTCAGCGAACTCGTCACCAATGCGGTCGTGCACGCCGGGACCAACGTCGAGTTGCTCTGCCGACTGGAGGAGACCACCGAGGACGAGGTGGCGGCCCTGGTGCTGGAGGTCTCCGACCACCACCCGGCCCGTGCCGTGCGCAGCGAACGCAAGGAGGACGACGGCGGCACGACGGGCGTGACGCAGGACGGGGTCCCCACCGTCTCCGACGGGCCCGCCGAGTACGGTCGCGGGCTCCAGCTCGTCGGCACCCTCGCCGAGCGCTGGGGCATCACCTACCGCACCGGCCTCAAGACCGTCTGGGCGCGCCTCCCCGTCGACGACTGGAACCCGTTCCCCGGATCGTCCACCGACCCGGGCTTCCAGCAGGGGCTGCGCGCCGCCGAACTGCTCGCCCCCACCGCCCGGCGGGCGCTGCGCGACGATGCGGACTGGGCCGGCCGCGGCGCGCTGTCGTTCCTGGCCGAGGCCTCGGACCTGCTCGCCGGCCAGCTCGACGAGGACATCGTGGCGGCGCTGGCCGGACAGTTACTGGTGCCCAGACTCGCCGACTGGTGCGCGGTCTGGCTGGAGCCGGAGAACGGCGGTCCCTCGGCCGTCCCCCGGCTCGCCAGCGTCTGGCACCGGGACGAGGCCGAGACCGGGCCGCTGCGCACGGCGCTGGAACAGGACCCGATCCGGCTGCCCGAACGGGTGGGCACCGGACCCGTCTCCATGCCCTGGCCGGGTGGCGAGGAGGACGGCGGCGAATCCGACGGACATGCCGTCGGGTCCGCCCTGGCCTACCGGATCACCTCGGGCGGCCGGACACTCGGCGCCGTGCTCCTGGGCCGGGAGGGGCTGGCACGTGTCCCCGACGAAGTGACCGCCCTGATCGAGGACTTCGTACGCCGCGTCGGCCTCGCCGTGGGCGCCGCCCGCGCCTATACCCGGCAGGCCACCATCAGCCGCATCCTGCAACGCGCGCTGCTGCCCGGCAAGGTCGCCGACATACCGGGCGTCACCAGCTCCCTGGTCTACGAACCCAGCGACGACGGGGTCGTCGGCGGCGACTTCTACGACATCTTCCCGTGCCCCGGCGACCGCTGGTGCTTCGTTCTCGGTGACGTCCAGGGCAGCGGCCCGGAAGCCGCCGTCGTCACCGGCCTCGCCCGGCCCTGGCTCCGGCTGCTGGCCCGTGAGGGGTTCGGCGTCGGCGAGGTGCTCGACCGGCTCAACCGGCTGCTCCTCGACGATGCGATGGAGGCCGCCGAGGCGGCCGCGCTCATGGTGGCCGCGGCGGGCGGCCAGCAGACGGCGGACACCGGACAGTCCCGCTTCCTCTCCCTGCTGTACGGAGAACTCGTGCCGCTGCCCGACGGCGGCGTGCGTTGCACCCTCGCCAGCGCGGGCCACCCGCTGCCGCTGCTGCTGCGGCCCGACGGCGAGGTGCGCCCGGCTGCCGAGCCGCAGATGCTGCTCGGGATCTTCGACGACGTCGCGTACGAGAGCCAGAGCTTCGACCTGGCGCCCGGCGACAGCCTGCTGTGCGTCACGGACGGCGTGACGGAGCGGCGCTGCGGGCCGCTCATGTTCGACGACGGGGACGGCCTGGCCCTCGCGCTCGCCGGCTGTGCCGGACTGTCGGCGGACGGGATCGCGGACCGGATCAAGCGGGCCGTGCACGAATTCGCCGAGCGGCCGCCCGATGACGATCTGGCCCTGCTGGTGCTCCAGGCGGGGTGAGGACGAGAACGGGGGGACGACGAGGGGAGAGCAGGGGGAAGGACGAGGGGGCGGGCGGGACGGGACGGCGCGGTCGCCGAGGGAGCCGTGCGGTCCGTGGGCGCCGTCGTTCCGTGATCACGGGCGTGGCTCGGAGGTTCCCGGGCGGCGAGCGACAATGGGCGGTATGCCTTCCGTACTGCCCGATGGTGAACCCGTACCCGACGACGGGGCGCTGCCCCGCCATGCCCTGGAAGGCGCCGCCGACCGGCCGCTCGGCTTCTACCTGCATGTGCCCTACTGCGCGACCCGCTGCGGCTACTGCGACTTCAACACCTACACCGCCACCGAGCTGCGCGGCTCCGGCGGTGCCCTGGCTTCCCGCGACAATTACGCGGCCCATCTGATCGGCGAGGTCCGCCAGGCCCGCAAGGTCCTGGGCGACGATCCGCGTCCGGTCCGTACGGTCTTCGTCGGCGGTGGTACGCCGACGCTGCTGGCCGCCGCGGACCTGGTGCGGATGCTGGGAGCGATCCGCGAGGAGTTCGGGCTGGCGGACGATGCGGAGATCACCACCGAGGCCAATCCGGAGTCCGTCGGTCCGGCGTATCTGTCCGAGCTGCGGGAGGGCGGCTTCAACCGGATCTCGTTCGGGATGCAGAGCGCGCGGCAGCATGTGCTGAAGATCCTGGACCGTACGCACACGCCGGGACGGCCCGAGGCGTGTGTCGCCGAGGCGCGGGAGGCGGGCTTCGAGCACATCAACCTCGACCTGATCTACGGCACGCCCGGGGAGTCCGACGACGACTGGCGGGCCTCGCTGGACGCGGCGATCGGAGCGGGGCCGGACCATGTGTCGGCGTACGCGCTGATCGTCGAGGAGGGTACGCAGCTGGCCCGCCGGATCCGGCGCGGCGAGATCCCGATGACCGACGACGACGCCCACGCGGACCGGTACCTGATCGCGGACGAGGCGATGGCCGCGGCGGGCTTCTCCTGGTACGAGGTGTCGAACTGGGCCCGTACGCCCGAGGGCCGCTGCCTGCACAACGAGCTGTACTGGCGCGGCGCCGACTGGTGGGGTGCCGGTCCCGGGGCGCACAGCCATGTCGGCGGGGTGCGTTGGTGGAACGTCAAGCATCCGGGGGCTTACGCGCAGGCCCTGGCCGAGGGGCGGTCGCCCGGCGCCGGGCGCGAGATCCTCTCCGCGGAGGACCGCCGGGTCGAGCGGATCCTGTTGGAGCTGCGGCTCGTGGACGGCTGCCCGCTGTCGCTGCTGGCGCCGGCGGGGCTGGCCGCGGCGGGGCGGGCGGTGGACGACGGGCTGCTGGAACGCGGGCCGTACGGGGCGGGGCGGGCGGTGCTCACCCTGCGCGGGCGGTTGCTGGCGGACGCGGTGGTGCGGGACCTGGTGGACTGAGGGGCGGGGGGCGGGGCCGGGCTCCCGCTCCCGCCCCCGGCCGGCGGGCTCCCGCCCCAGGCCCCCGGGCGCCGGAGAAGCTACTCGGGCGGCGCCGTCACGAAGTCGATCAGATGCTCCACCGAGCCCAGCAGCGCCGGCTCCAGGTCCCGGTACGAGCGCACCGTGGACAGGATCCGCTGCCAGGCCGCCCCCGTGTTCTCCGGCCAGCCCAGCGAGCGGCACACGCCCGTCTTCCAGTCCTGTCCGCGCGGCACCACCGGCCAGGCCGGAATGCCCACGGTCGACGGCTTCACCGCCTCCCACACGTCGATGTAGGGGTGGCCGACCACCAGTACGTCCGCGTCCGAGACCCGGTCCGCGATCCGGGACTCCTTGGAGCCGGGGACCAGGTGGTCGACCAGGACGCCGAGCCTGGCGTCCGGGCCGGGGGAGAACTCGCGCACGATGGCGGGGAGGTCGTCGATGCCCTCCAGGTACTCGACGACCACGCCCTCGATCCGCAGGTCGTCGCCCCAGACCCGCTCGACCAGCTCCGCGTCGTGGCGGCCCTCCACATAGATCCGGCCCGCCCGCGCCACCCGGGCGCGCGCCCCGGGGACCGCGACCGACCCCGAGGCCGTACGTGTGGGGCGCACGGGACCGGCGGCCGACGGGCGTACCAGCGTGACCACCCGGCCCTCCAGCAGGAAGCCGCGCGGCTCCATCGGGAACACCCGGTGCTTGCCGAAACGGTCCTCCAGGGTCACGGTCGGACCCTGGGCCGTCTTCTCACAGCGGATCACCGCACCGCAGAATCCGGTGGAGACCTCCTCCACGACCAGATCGGGCTCGGCGGGGACCTCGGGAACGGGGGCGGACCTCTTCCACGGCGGGGTCAGGTCCGGCTGGTAGCTGCGCATTGGATGACGATAGGACGACAACACCTCACGACACGCCGAAGAGGGCGGCCAGCCGGTCGCGCTGGGCCCTGACGAACGCCGCGTCCACCACCGCCCCGTGCCCCGGGACGTACACCGCGTCCTCGCCGCCGAGCGCCAGCAGCCGGTCCAGCGCGGCCGGCCAGCGGGACGGCACCGCGTCCCGGCCCGCCTGCGGTTCGCCGGACTCCTCGACCAGGTCGCCGCAGAGCACCACCGTCGGGGAGCCGGGGACGAGCGCCACCAGATCGTGGCCGCTGTGGGCGGGGCCCACGTTCGCCAGCAGCACCTGACGGCCGCCGCCCAGATCGAGGGTCCACTCGCCGCACACCTCGTGGTGCGGTGCCACCAGCACACCGGCGGCCTCCGCCGCGTCGTGCTCGGGCACCCCGTGGCGCACCGCGTCGGCGCACAGCTCGTCCGCCCCGCGCCTCAGGAGCCCGGCCATGCCGACCGCTCCGTACACCTGGGCGCCGGAGAACGCCGCAGTACCCAGCACATGGTCGAAATGAGGGTGGCTGAGTGCGATATGCGTCACCCTCCGGCCCAGCAGGGCCTGTGCCTGGGCCCGCACCTGCGCCCCCTCGCGGAGCGTCGATCCGGTGTCGTAGAGCAGCGCGCCGTCCGTTCCGGCCACCAGTGCGACCGTCGCATCCCATCCGGGAAGCCGCCGCCGGCCCACTCCGTGACCGAGTCGCTCCCAGCCGAACTCTTCCCAAGAGGCGTCCATACCGCGACGCTATCCGCAAAGACCTGCACGGTCTCGCGGCAGGGTGGCCGGTCGCCCTTGCTAGGCCCCCACTCGTCCGCCGTACACTGGCCGGGGGATTGCTGGCACTCACATCGGCAGAGTGCCAGGAGGATTCCTGGCAAAGAAACAGGAACGGCCCGAGAACCACCGAGGAAACACAGCTGGAGGTGTGCGCGATGCTCAGCGAACGCAGACTCGAAGTGCTGCGCGCCATCGTCCAGGACTATGTCGGCACCGAGGAGCCCGTCGGCTCCAAGGCGCTCACCGAACGGCACAAGCTGGGGGTCTCCCCGGCCACCGTCCGCAACGACATGGCGGTGCTGGAGGACGAGGGCTTCATCGCCCAGCCCCACACCAGCGCGGGACGCATCCCGACGGACAAGGGCTACCGGCTCTTCGTCGACAGGCTCGCGGGTGTCAAGCCCCTCTCGTCGCCGGAACGTCGCGCCATTCACAACTTCCTCGACGGCGCGGTCGACCTCGACGACGTCGTGGGCCGCACCGTTCGGCTGCTGGCGCAGCTGACCCGGCAGGTCGCCATCGTGCAGTACCCCTCGCTGACCCGGTCCACGGTGCGGCATGTGGAACTGCTCTCGCTGGCGTCCGCCCGGCTGATGCTCGTGCTGATCACGGACACCGGCCGGGTCGAACAGCGCATGATCGACTGCCCCGCTCCGTTCGGTGAGACCTCTCTCGCCGATCTGCGGGCCCGGCTCAACAGCCGGGTCGTCGGACGCCGTTTCACGGACGTCCCGCAGCTGGTGCAGGACCTGCCGGAATCCTTCGAGAGCGAGGACCGGGGAACCGTGTCCACCGTGCTCTCCACCCTGCTCGAAACCCTCGTCGAGGAGACGGAGGAGCGGCTGATGATCGGCGGCACCTCCAACCTCACCCGGTTCGGGCACGACTTCCCCGTGATGATCCGGCCGGTGCTGGAGGCATTGGAGGAGCAGGTCGTGCTGCTGAAGCTGCTCGGCGAGGCCAAGGACTCGGGCATGACCGTACGGATCGGGCACGAGAACGCCCACGAGGGGCTCAACTCCACGTCCGTCGTCGCGGTCGGCTACGGTTCGGGCGACGAGGCAGTCGCCAAACTCGGCGTGGTCGGACCGACCCGCATGGACTACCCCGGAACGATGGGAGCGGTACGCGCAGTGGCACGTTACGTCGGACAGATCCTGGCGGAGTCGTAAGTGGCCACGGACTACTACGCCGTACTCGGCGTGCGCCGCGACGCATCTCAGGACGAGATCAAGAAGGCATTCCGGCGGCTCGCCCGTGAGCTGCATCCGGATGTGAACCCCGATCCGAAGACCCAGGAGCGGTTCAAGGAGATCAACGCCGCCTACGAGGTGCTGTCGGACCCGCAGAAGAAGCAGGTCTACGACCTCGGCGGCGACCCGCTGTCCGCCTCCGGCGGCGGTGGCGCGGGCGGATTCGGACAGGGCGGCTTCGGCAACTTCTCCGACATCATGGACGCGTTCTTCGGTACGTCGTCGCAGCGCGGGCCCCGTTCGCGCACCCGGCGCGGCCAGGACGCGATGATCCGGCTGGAGATCGATCTGGCGGAGGCCGCGTTCGGCACCACCAAGGACATCCAGGTCGACACGGCCGTCGTCTGCGCGACCTGCAACGGCGAGGGCGCCGCGCCCGGCACCTCCGCCCAGACCTGCGACATGTGCCGCGGCCGCGGTGAGGTCTCCCAGGTCACCCGGTCCTTCCTGGGCCAGGTCATGACCTCGCGGCCCTGCCCGCAGTGCCAGGGCTTCGGCACGGTCGTGCCGACCCCCTGCCCGGAGTGCGCCGGCGACGGCCGCATCCGCTCGCGGCGCACACTCACCGTGAAGATCCCCGCCGGTGTCGACAACGGCACGCGCATCCAGCTGGCGGGCGAGGGCGAGGTCGGCCCCGGCGGCGGTCCGGCCGGTGATCTCTACGTGGAGATCCACGAGCTGCCGCACCCGGTGTTCCAGCGCCGCGGCGACGATCTGCACTGCACGGTCACCATCCCCATGACGGCGGGCGCGCTCGGCACCAAGGTGCCGCTGGAGACGCTCGACGGACTGGAGGAGGTCGACATCAGGCCCGGCACCCAGTCCGGCCAGTCCGTCCCGCTGCACGGACGCGGCATCACGCATCTGCGGGGCGGCGGACGCGGCGATCTGATCGTGCACGTCGAGGTGATGACCCCGACGAAGCTGGACCCGGAGCAGGAGCGACTGCTGCGGGACCTGGCGAAGGTGCGTGGCGAGGAGCGGCCCACCGGCCAGTTCCAGCCCGGACAGCAGGGGCTCTTCTCCCGGCTGAAGGACGCCTTCAACGGCCGCTGACGGTCCCCGCACACCGTTCCTGACCGCCGGACGGGCTCGCTCGCCGAGCCCGTCCGGCGTTTAAGGGCAAAATGGACCGCAGGCCGCGCACGCCGAGGCGTGCGGGACGTGACACGATGCGGTCATGTCATCCGTGTTGACCGATCTCTGCCGGTATCCGATCGTGCAGGCCCCGATGGCGGGTGGAGCGTCCTGTCCGCAGCTCGTCGCCGCCGTCGCCGAAGCGGGCGGGCTGGGTTTCCTCGCCGCCGGGTACAAGACCGCGGACGGCATGTACAACGAGATCAAACAGCTGCGCGGGCTGACCGGTCAGCCCTTCGGCGTCAATCTCTTCATGCCGCAGCCGGGGCTCGCCGACCCGAGCGCCGTCGAGGTGTACCGGCACCAGCTCGCCGGTGAGGCCGCCTGGTACGAGACCCCGCTCGGCGACCCGGACTCCAGCGGCGGCGACGACGGCTACGAGGCCAAGCTCGCCATCCTTCTGGAGGACCCGGTCCCGGCCGTCTCCTTCACCTTCGGCTGCCCGACCCGCGACACCCTCGACGCGTTCGCCGGAGTCGGCACGTACACGGTGGTGACGGTCACCACGCCCGAGGAGGCCCAGGCCGCCCAATGGGCGGGCGCCGACGCGGTCTGCGTCCAGGGCACGGAGGCAGGCGGCCATCAGTCCACCCACCGGGACGACCCGCAGACCGACGGCACCGGGATAGGACTGCTCTCCCTGGTGGCCCAGGTCCGCGAGACGGTACAGGTGCCGATCATCGCCACGGGCGGGCTGATGCGCGGGTCCCAGATCGCCGCGGTGCTCGCCGCGGGCGCGGAGGCGGCGCAGCTCGGCACGGCTTTCCTCGTTTGCTCCGAGTCCGGGGCGCATCCGCTGCACAAGCAGGCACTGACCAACCCGCTGTTCGTACGGACCGCCCTGACCCGGGCGTTCTCCGGCCGCCCGGCCCGGGGCCTGGTCAACCGTTTCATGCGTGAGCACGGTCCGTACGCCCCGGCCGCCTACCCACAGGTCCACTATCTGACCGCCGGGCTGCGCAAGGCGGCGGCCACGGCCGGGGACGCCCAGGGCATGGCGCTGTGGGCGGGGCAGGGACATCGGATGGCACGCGAGCTGCCCGCCGGCCGGCTGGTCGGCCTGCTCGCCGAAGAACTGGACGCCGCACGGACGGCAGTGAGCACAGGGAGTACGCAGTGACCGCACCGGTCTTCGTCGTCGAACAGGTTCCCGACGGGCCCGAGTTCGTCCTGGAAGGGGCCGAGGGCCGCCACGCCGTTTCGGTGAAGCGGCTGCGCGCGGGTGAGGATGTCGTGCTGACGGACGGCCACGGCCGTTGGACGGAGGGCGTCGTCAGGGCCGCCGAGGGGAAGGACCGGCTCGTGGTCGCCGACCTGGTGGCCGTCCACGAGGAGCCCCGGCCCGCACCCCGCATCACCGTCGTCCAGGCCCTGCCCAAGGGCGACCGCGGCGAGGTCGCCGTCGAGACGATGACGGAGACCGGTGTCGACGCGATCGTTCCCTGGCAGGCATCGCGCTGCATCACGCAGTGGAAGGGCGACCGCGGCCTCAAGTCCCTGGCGAAATGGCGCAACACCGCCCGGGAGGCGGGCAAGCAGTCGCGCCGGGTCCGCTTTCCCGAGGTCGCGGACGCACTGACGACCAGACAGGTTGCCGCGCTCATGGCCACGGCGGACTTCGCCGCCGTCCTGCACGAGGAGCGGGGGTACGACAGCGAGCCGCTGGCCACCGCCCAACTCCCCACCCAGGGCGAGATCGTGCTGGTCGTCGGCCCCGAGGGCGGGGTCTCACCGGACGAACTGGAGGCCTTCGCCGCGGCGGGCGCCCGGATCTGCCGGCTCGGAACGAGCGTTCTGCGCACCTCGACGGCGGGCACGGCGGCAACGGCACTGCTGTTGGGGCGCACCGGCCGCTGGTCGTGAGACCGCCCCGCCCGAGCCCCCTTTCGTGCGCCGGAGCCACCCCCGGTGTGGCCGCAAGCCGTCTACCGCCCCGCGGGGGAACGGTGGGAAGCTGCCCGTATGGGGACAACAAGGGCATGGGGTCAGGGAAGTATCCGTCGCTTTCTGGCCGCGTCCGCACTCGCGGGCACGGCGGTCGCAGGTGTCGTGGCCTGTGAACCCGTGGGCGGGCTGAACTCCGCATCCATCGCCGTGACCACCGACCGGACCGGCACCAGCGCCCTGGAGCGCAACGGGGTCGATGTCCAGTGGCTGAGCTGCACGGCCGACGTGGTGGGGGACCGGATCGGGGGCGCGTCGCCCTCCGCCTCCGCGCGCCGGATCGCGGACGTCGACTGCACCGGGCGGACCGGCACGGGCAAGGCCATCACGATCGACGGCCAGGTGACCCACGCGCTCGACGGGCGGTGTGTCCGTGGGGACCTGACCGGAAAGGCCGCCGGGAAGGTCGTCTTCCGGGCGGATGTGCTCGGCGACTGCAACGCCGTCCCGTCGCCCGTCGCCGTGAACCCACCCCTCGGCGGCGGCGACGGCGGCGCCCGGCCCACGGTCACCGTGACGGTCACGGTGACCGAGGCGCCCCGGGGCAAGTGGTCGCTCCCGCCGTCCGGCCACCCGGCGCACTCCGGCCAACTCGGTTCCGCGGAGCACGCCCGCGGCCTAGGCTGACCGGTGTGACGCAGCCTGCCTACCTCCGATACCCCCATGTCCAGGGCGATTTGATCGCCTTCACCGCCGAGGACGATGTCTGGCTGGCGCCGCTGGACGGCGGCCGGGCCTGGCGTGCCAGCGCCGACAACCGACCGGTCACCAACCCGCGGATATCTCCCGACGGAACCCGGGTCGCCTGGACGTCCACCCGGGACGGGGCCCCGGAGGTACACATCGCGCCGGTCGACGGCGGCCCCTCCGAGCGGCTCACGTACTGGGGCGACGCCCGGACCTCCGTCCGCGGCTGGACGCCCGAGGGCGACGTGCTGGTCATCAGCGCCCAGGGGCAGGCGTCGATGCGGCGCAGCTGGGCCAGGGCCGTCCCGGTCGACGGCGGCCCCGCGCGGACCCTGCCGTACGGGCCGGTCGGCTCCCTCGCGTACGGGCCCGGCGGCCGGATCCTGCTGCTCTCGGCCACGATGGGGCGCGAGGCCGCTACCTGGAAGCGCTACCGGGGCGGCACCGCGGGCAAGTTGTGGATCGCGGCAGAGGGCGCGGGCGACGGCCCGGCGGAGTTCGTGCGGCTGCACGAGGACCTCGACGGGAACATCGAAGCCCCGATGTGGGTGGGCGGCGGGGCCCTTGCCGGCCGACCGGAGTCGGGCACGTCGGAGCGGGTCGCGTTCCTCTCCGACCACGAAGGGGTCGGTGCGCTCTACTCCTCGCTCCCCGACGGTTCGGACCTGCGCCGCCACAGCGGCGTCGAAGGCTTCTACGCCCGTCACGCGACGACCGACGGCACCCGCGTCTGCTATGCCTCCGCCGGTGAACTCTGGCTGCTGGACGACCTCGAAGGAGCCGAACCCCGCCGCCTCGGCATCCGGCTCGGCGGCCAGCGCGCCGACCTCCAGCCGCACCCCGTGCACGCGGGCAGCCACCTCGACTCCGCGTCCCCGGACCGTACGGGACGCGGCAGTGCCGTCGGGACGCGCGGTGCCGTCCACTGGGTCACCCACCGCGAGGGCCCGGCCCGCGCGCTCGCCGTCGAACCGGGGGTGCGGGCCAGGATGCCCCGCGCCTTTCAGGCGGACGGCGACCAGCACGCCGTCTGGGTCACCGACGCCGAGGGCGACGACGCCCTGGAGTGCGCCCCCGCCACCGGCACCGCACCGGGTGCCGTACCGCGTCGCCTCGCCGCGGGTCGTATCGGCAGGGTCCTCGACCTCGCAGCGGCACCGGACGGCAGCCGGTTCGCCGTCGCCGCGCACGACGGACGGCTGCTGATCGTCGAACGGGAGAGCGGTGAGGTCCACGAGGTGGACCGCAGCGAGCACGGTGATGTCTCCGGGCTCGTCTTCTCGCCCGACTCCTCCTGGCTGGCCTGGTCGCACCCCGGACCCGATCCGCTCAGACAGCTCAAGCTCGCGCACCTCGCGGATCTGTCCGTCGCCGAGGCCACTCCGCTGCGTTTCCGGGACTTCGCCCCCGCGTTCACCACCGACGGCAAGCACCTCGCGTTCCTCTCCGAGCGGTCCTTCGACCCGGTCTACGACGCCCATGTCTTCGATCTGGCGTTCATCGGCGCCTGCCGTCCGCATCTGCTGACGCTCGCCGCCACCACGCCCTCCCCGTTCGGGCCGCAGCGCCACGGTCGCCCGACCGAGAAGGAGAAGGGCGGCGACGGCGAGGACAACCCGACCGCGCTGCCCGTCACTCGGATCGACCTCGAAGGACTCGCCGAGCGGATCGTGCCGCTGCCCGTCGAGGCAGCCAGCTACTCCACGCTGCGGGCCGCCAGGGACGGGCTGCTGTGGCTGAGCCACCCGGTGACCGGGGTGCTCGGTACGAGCGGCGCCACGCCGGACTCCCGGCGGCCCGAGACCGTCCTGGAACGGTACGACCTGGAGAAGCTGCGCTGCGAGGAACTCGCCTCGGACGTCGGCGGTTTCGAGGTCAGCGGCGACGGCAAGCGGATCGTCCTGCGGACCCGGGGCAAGCTGCGCGTCGTGCCGTCCGACAGCCGCGTACCGGCCGGTGACGACGACCACGACGGCGACAGCAGCGTCACCGTCGACCTCTCCCGGATCCGCCGGATCCTCGACCCGGCCGCCGAGTGGCGTCAGATGTACGACGAGGCCGGGCGCATCATGCGGGACAACTTCTGGCGTCCCGACATGGGCGGTGTCGACTGGGACGGGGTCCTGGACCGCTACCGCCCGGTGCTGGAGCGCGTCGCCACCCACGACGACCTGGTGGACCTGCTGTGGGAGGTGCAGGGGGAGCTCGGCACCTCGCACGCCTATGTGACACCGCCCGGGGGATGGCGCGACGACTCGACCCGGCAGGGGCAGCTCGGCGCGGACATCTCCCGTACGGACGAGGGGAGTTGGCGCATCGACCGCATCCTGCCCTCCGAGACCTCCGACCCGGCGGCCCGGTCGCCGCTGACCGCACCCGGGGTGGCGGTGCGCGTCGGGGACACGATCCTCGCCGTCGACGGGCAGCCGGTCGACCCGTTGACCGGACCCGGACCGCTGCTCACCGGTTCGGCCGGCAAGCCGGTCGAGCTGACCGTGTCGCCGGTGGACGGCGGCTACCCGCGCCATGTCGTCGTCGTGCCGGTCGCCGACGAGGAGGCGCTGCGCTACCACGCGTGGGTCGCCGACCGGCGGGCCTACGTCCACGAGCACTCCGGCGGACGCCTCGGCTACCTCCATGTCCCCGACATGGTCGGCTCGGGCTGGGCCCAGCTCCACCGCGATCTGCGCCTCGAAGTGGCCCGCGAGGGGCTGGTCGTGGACGTCCGGGAGAACCGCGGCGGCCACACCTCGCAGCTGATCGTGGAGAAGCTCGCCCGGCGCATCGTCGGCTGGGACATGCCGCGCGGGATGCGGCCGTACAGCTACCCGGAGGACGCGCCGCGCGGCCCCGTGGTGGCCGTCGCCGACGAGTTCTCCGGCTCGGACGGCGACATCGTGAACGCCGCGATCAAGGCGCTGCGCATCGGGCCGGTGGTGGGTACGCGCACCTGGGGCGGGGTGGTCGGCATCGACAGCCGCTACAAGCTCGTCGACGGGACGTCGGTGACTCAGCCCAAGTACGCGTTCTGGTTCGAGGGTTACGGCTGGGGCGTGGAGAACCACGGGGTCGATCCCGACGTCGAGGTCGTGGTGACGCCGCAGGACCATGCGGCGGGGCGCGATCCGCAACTGGACGAGGCGATCCGGATCGCGCTGGCGTCGCTGGCCAGGACGCCGGCGAAGCGGGCGCCGGAGCCGCCGGGGATGTAGGGGGTGGACGCGGGAGGGGCGGGTGCGCCTGCGGTCGGCGGGTCAGCCCGCCCGTCCCTTCCCGGTACGGGGGAGGAGCCCGCCGCCGGCGCCCCGATACCATGCCGTACAACGATCACCACCGACCGAGGAGCCGACCCCATGGCGGGAGAACCGCAGCCGGACTGCCTGTTCTGCAAGATCGTCTCGGGTGACATCCCGGCAACCATCGTCCGGGAGACCGACACCACCGTCGCCTTCCGGGACATAAACCCTCAGGCCCCCACCCACGTGCTCGTCATCCCCCGCGTCCACCACCCGGACGCCGCCGCCCTCGCCGCGGCCGAGCCGGGAATCGCCGCCGACGTACTGCGCGAGGCCGGACACGTGGCCGCCGACGAGAAGATCGTGGACACCGGCTACCGGGTCGTCTTCAACACCGGCTCCGGCGCCGGCCAGACCGTCTTCCACGCGCACGCCCACGTCCTGGGCGGCCGCGGGCTGCAGTGGCCCCCCGGCTAGAACGGCCGATCGCACACCGTGTCCGTACGCGAACTCGTGGTCCTCGGCACCGCCAGCCAGGTCCCGACCAGACACCGCAACCACAACGGCTATCTGCTGCGCTGGGACGGCGAGGGCATCCTCTTCGACCCGGGTGAGGGGACCCAGCGCCAGATGCTGAGGGCCGGCGTCGCCGCGCACGACATCGACCGGATCTGCGTCACGCACTTCCACGGCGACCACTCGCTCGGCCTGGCCGGGGTGATCCAGCGGATCAACCTCGACCAGGTCCCGCATCCGGTCACCGCGCACTACCCGGCGAGCGGACAGCACTTCTTCGAGCGGCTGCGTTACGCGACCGCCTACCGCGAGTCCGTCGAGCTGACCGAGGCTCCGGTCGCGGCCGACGGGGTGCTCGCGGCCACGGACGCGTACACGCTCAGCAGCCACCGGCTCTCGCACCCCGTCGAGTCGTACGGCTACCGGCTGGTCGAACCCGACGGGCGCCGGATGCTGCCCGCCAGACTCGCCGAGCACGGCATCAAGGGGCCAGACGTCGGCCGGATCCAGCGCGAGGGTTCTCTCGGCGGTGTCACGCTCGACGACGTCTCCGAGCGCAGGCGCGGCCAGCGGTTCGCGTTCATCATGGACACGAGGCTCTGCGACGGCGTGCACGTGCTGGCCGAGGGATGCGATCTGCTGGTCATCGAGTCGACCTTCCTCGACGAGGACGAACGACTCGCCACCGACCACGGCCATCTGACCGCCGGCCAGGCGGGCCGGGTGGCCCGGGACGCGGGCGTACGGCACCTCGTGCTGACCCACTTCTCGCAGCGCTACGACGACCCGGCCGTCTTCGAGGCGCAGGCCCGCGCCGCGGGGTTCGAGGGCGAACTGACCGTCGCCCGCGACCTCGGCAGGGTTCCCGTGCCCACCCGGCGCCCCTGAAACAGGGCGGCCGCCCCGCCATTTCTGGACACGGGTGTCCACCGGCACCCGCGAACACATTGAACACATCAGCACCACCGTTTGTGAGCGTGAAAGACCCGTGCACCTCCCCAAAGCCGAACTCCACCTCCACATCGAAGGCACCCTCGAACCCGAGCTGGCCTTCGCGCTCGCCGAACGCAACGGCGTGACGCTGCCGTACGCGGACACCGAAGAGCTGCGCACCGCCTATCTCTTCGACGATCTGCAGACCTTCCTCGATCTGTACTACGCCCTGATGGCGGTGCTCAGGACCGAGGAGGACTTCGAGCAGCTCGCCGACGCGTATCTCACCCGCGCCGCGGCCCAGGGCGTCCGGCACGCGGAGATCTTCTTCGACCCGCAGGCCCACACCGCCCGCGGCGTCCCGATCGGCACCGTCGTCGAGGGGCTCGGCAGGGCGCTGGACCGCAGCGAGGAGAAGCACGGCATCTCCACCCAGCTGATCATGTGCTTCCTGCGCGACCGGTCCGCCGAGTCGGCGCTTCAGACCCTTCAGGCCGCGAAGCCGTATCTGCACCGGATCAGCGCGGTCGGCCTGGATTCGGCGGAGGTCGGGCATCCGCCCGTCAAGTTCCGCGAGGTGTACGAGGCGGCCGGGGCGCTCGGACTGCGCAAGGTCGCCCACGCCGGTGAGGAGGGCCCGCCCGAGTACATTCGCGAGGCCCTGGACGTCCTCGGGGTCGAGCGCATCGACCACGGGCTGCGCTGCATGGAGGACGCGGACCTGGTGAGGCGGCTCGTCGCCGACCGGGTGCCGCTCACCCTGTGCCCGCTGTCCAACGTACGGCTGCGCGCCATCGACACGCTGGAGGAGCATCCGCTGCGGGCCATGATGGCCGCCGGACTGCTGTGCACGGTGAACTCCGACGACCCCGCCTACTTCGGCGGCTACGTCGGGGACACCTTCCACGCCGTCCACGAGGCGCTCGGTCTGGACCACGAGCAGCTGCGCACCTTGGCCCGCAACTCCTTCGAAGCGGCCTTCCTCGACCACGACGAGGAGCGCAGGGCGCGCTATCTCTCCGAGGTCGAGGCGTACGCGTTCGACTGACCGGCCGCACCGGACGGGCCGGCCGTGCGGAACGCGTTCCTGACCGGGCGCCTGCGGCGCAGCGCGGGCAGGGTGATCTCCGTGACGGCCTGCTCGGGCGAGCCCAGCTTGGGTACGGCGCCGGGCACCGCGCCGGTGGTGACGGCGAGCAGCGCGGCCGGGGCACCGCCCCTGCGCCGCACCGATCCCGGCACCAGCGGCCGGCCACCGGTGTGCAGGGCGACGGCCGTGACCGGGGCCGCGACCAGGAGTGTGACGGCGCCGAGGATCAGACCCATGACCGGGTAGCCGGCCTGCTCGGACAGCACACTGCCGAGGACCGGTCCGCAGGCCACCCCGACGGATGAGGCCGAACCCGCGAGGACCGCCCAGCGGCCCCGCACGTCCAGGGAAGCGGCCAGCCCGATCAGGTACGACAGGACCACCGGGTAGACGGTGTTCCACAGGATCTCGCCGGTCGCGAACGAACCGAGGCTCCCGGCCGACGAACTGAGCACGATGCTCGCCGCGATGATCACGGTGCCCAGGCCGATCGGCACCGCCCGGCCGAGCCGGGCGCCCAGCACCCCGGCGCCCATCACACCGAGCAGGGCCGCACCGAGCGCGGCGGCGAACACCGCGCCGATGGTCACCTCGGAGAGACCGGCCTGGACCACGCCGATCCGGCTGCTGACGCCCCACAGCGCGTTCTGCGCCATGGACCAGACGAGCATGCCGCCCGCCAGCACCAGACCGGAGCGCCGGTGCGGCAGCCGGCCGACGACGGGGGCCGCGGGACCGCCGGGCGCGGGGCCGCCGAGCCGTGCGGTGGCGGGCCAGACGAGCAGGGCGACCAGGGCGATCGAGGCGAAGGGCAGCCGGTGGCCGCCGCCGAGGTGCGGGATCGTCAGATAGAGGGCGCCCGCCGTCGCGGAGACGCTCAGCAGACCGAGCGACGAGGTCCGGTGCGGATCGCGCTGGGCCGCGATGCCCGCCGCGGCCACGGCGGTGGCCGTACCGGAGCCGAAGCCGCCGATCATCGCGCCCATGACCACCAGCGGCACGGAGCCCGCCAGCGCGGCGCAGCCGTACCCCGCCATGGCCAGTACCAGCCCGATCCGCGCCGGGCGCCGGGGCCCGTACGTCTCGACCCGGCCCGCCAGCGTGAATCCGGCCGTGGCCGAGCTCACCAGCAGGGCGCTGCCCACCAGCCCGGCCTGGGCGGTACTGAGGCCCAGATGGACGGAGAGCCGCCCGACGATGGTGGGGAGCAGATAGGCGGCGAGGTAACCGGCGGTGAACACGGCGACCAGGGGCCACGCGGCGCGAGGGCGCGAGGACATGGGCGTTCCTGAAGACATGCCGAAGGAGGCAGAGAAGGCAAGGGAGGGCAATGCGGGACATATGGGGAGAGACGGTGCACGCGTCGGCAACTGCCGCCAACGGGGCTCGCGGGCCAATTTGTATCAACTGCGTCCAGCCCACCGAAAGCCGCCTCGATGTGATCTGGATCACATATGCGTTTACGCTTTGAGTGCTCGGGTAGACGCTGACATTTGCGCAGGTCGGAGCCCTTGGGTGCGGAGCCGGTGCGAGCCCCGGGGACGGGGCGGCGCGGACCCTCCGGACAGAGGAGCGGATCGGGCACACTGGCCGCATCTGCCACGACCGGGGAGCGCAAGGTGAGCACGGACATTCCAGCCATCGACCCACTGGACGGGCTGCGTGCCCCGCAGGACCCGGACTGCGACGTCTTCCTCACCGGCACGGTCTTCCTCGACATCATCTTCACCGGTCTGGACAGCGCCCCGGTGCGCGGTACCGAGTCCTGGGCGCGCGGCATGGGTTCCAGCCCCGGCGGGGTCGCCAACATGGCCACCGCGCTCGCCCGGCTGGGCCTGCACACCTCACTGGCCGCGGCGTTCGGCGACGACCACTACGGGGAGTACTGCTGGGACGCCCTGGAGCAGGGCGAGGGCATCGACCTGTCCATGTCGCACACCGTTCCCGGCTGGCACTCACCGGTGACCGTCTCCATGGCTTACGAGGGCGAACGGACGATGGTCTCGCACGGCCACGAGGCCCCGGGCCCCGAAAGAACCCCCGGCGCCGTGCTCCCGGCCGAGGAGTCCGTCTTCCCGCGCTGTCCGCCCCGCGCGCGGGCCGCCATCGCCTCGCTCGTCCCCGGGCGCAGCGAGCCCTGGGTGGCCAAGGCCGCCGGGAACGGTGCCCGGATCTTCGCCGACGTCGGCTGGGACGAGACCGGCCGCTGGGACCTGGACGCCCTGGCCGACCTGGAACACTGCGAGGCGTTCCTGCCCAACGCCGAGGAGGCGATGCGCTACACCCGCACCGACTGCCCGCGCGCCGCCGCCCACGCCCTGGCCGAACGGGTGCCGCTCGCCGTGGTCACCCTGGGCCAGGAGGGCGCGTACGCGGTGGACGCGGCGACCGGGGCGAGCGCCGAGGTGCCCGCCATCGAGGTCGAGGCGCTGGATCCGACCGGGGCGGGCGACGTCTTCGTCGCCGGCTTCGTCACCGGCACCCTGGCGGACTGGCCGCTGGCCGATCGGCTGGCCTTCGCCGGACTGACCGCGGCGCTCTCGGTGCAGGAGTTCGGCGGTTCGCTGTCGGCACCGGACTGGGAGGAGATCGCCGCATGGTGGCAGCAGGTGCGCACCTTCGCGGACCAGGACCCCGCGGCGCTCCAGCGGTACGCGTTCCTGGAAGAACTGCTGCCTGCGGCCGCCCGGCCGTGGCCGCTGCGCCGGGCCGTCCCGACGATCGGCTTCCGCCGTCCGGCCTGAACGGGGCAGTTGTGTTCGCAGCCCTGTGCGAAAAAGCTCTCGGTGTTGTCGGTGCCAAGTCGTACGCTTGGTAATCCAGAGGTTGTCGATCGGCGAGAACCCTGCAACAGGAGGTATGAGCAGGCCACAGAGCCGGCCCATGACTCAGACACCCACAGCCCAGACCCTGGCGCCGGGGCAGGCGCGAGCCCAGTTCACCGTTCCGGCCAAGCATCCGATGGTGACCGTCCTGGGCTCCGGTGACGCCCTGCTGCGCGTGATCGAAACGGCCTTCCCGGCGGCCGACATCCATGTCCGGGGAAACGAGGTCAGCGCCGCCGGAGACGCGACGGAAGTCGCCCTGATCCAGCGCCTGTTCGACGAGATGATGCTGGTGCTCCGCACCGGTCAGCCGATGACGGAGGACGCAGTGGAACGCTCGATCGCCATGCTCAGGGCGAGTGAGAGCGGCGAAGGGGACGGTCAGGAGACGCCGGCCGAGGTGCTCACCCAGAACATCCTCTCCAGCCGCGGTCGCACCATCCGTCCCAAGACGCTCAACCAGAAGCGGTACGTCGACGCGATCGACAAGCACACGGTCGTCTTCGGCATCGGCCCCGCGGGCACCGGCAAGACCTATCTCGCCATGGCGAAGGCGGTCCAGGCCCTGCAGTCCAAGCAGGTCAACCGGATCATCCTGACCCGGCCCGCCGTCGAGGCGGGCGAGCGGCTCGGCTTCCTGCCGGGCACGCTCTACGAGAAGATCGACCCGTATCTGCGCCCGCTCTACGACGCCCTGCACGACATGCTCGACCCCGACTCGATCCCGCGGCTGATGGCGGCGGGCACGATCGAGGTCGCGCCGTTGGCCTACATGCGTGGCCGCACGCTCAACGACGCGTTCATCATCCTCGACGAGGCGCAGAACACCAGCGCCGAGCAGATGAAGATGTTCCTGACCCGGCTCGGCTTCGACTCGAAGATCGTCGTCACCGGTGACGTCACCCAGGTCGACCTGCCGAACGGGACCAAGAGCGGTCTGCGTCAGGTCCAGGACATCCTGGACGGCGTCGAGGACGTGCACTTCTCCCGGCTCACCTCCCAGGATGTCGTCCGGCACAAGCTGGTCGGCCGTATCGTCGACGCGTACGAAAAGTACGACAGCCGAGACAGCCACAAACGGAAGTAGTCGCAGCGCACCATGTCGATCGACGTCAACAACGAGTCCGGAACCGAGGTCGACGAGCAGGCGATCCTCGACATCGCCCGCTACGCGCTCGCGCGGATGCGGATCCACCCGCTCTCCGAACTCTCGGTGATCGTGGTGGACACCGACGCCATGGAGCAGCTCCACATCCAGTGGATGGACCTGCCGGGGCCGACGGATGTCATGTCCTTCCCGATGGACGAACTCCGTCCGCCGTCGAAGGACGACGAGGAGCCCCCGCAGGGGCTCCTCGGTGACATCGTGCTCTGCCCGGAGGTCGCCAAGAAGCAGGGCGAGGACGCGGAGACCCGGCACTCCATGGACGAGGAGCTCCAGCTCCTCACCGTCCATGGAGTGCTGCATCTCCTCGGGTACGACCACGAGGAGCCGGACGAGAAGGCCGAGATGTTCGGCCTCCAGGCCGCGATCGTGGACGGCTGGCGCGCCGAGCGCGGCCTGACCGGTCCCTCGCCCGCCCCCACCGTCTCGTGAGCGTTCCTCTCGTCCTCGGTGCCGTTCTGCTGGTCGTCGTCGGCTGGCTGGCGGCCTGCGCGGAGGCGGGTATCGCCCGCGTGTCCAGCTTCCGGGCCGCCGAGGCCGTCCGCTCCGGGCGGCGCGGCAGTCAGAAGCTCGAACAGGTCGCGGCCGACCCGACCCGGTATCTCAACGTCGCCCTGCTGGTGCGGGTCGCCTGCGAGATGTCGGCCGGTGTGCTCGTCACCTACGCCTGCCTGAAGGAGTTCCCGCAGACCTGGGAGGCGCTGGCCGTCGCGATGGCCGTGATGGTCCTCGTGTCCTATGTCGCCATCGGCGTGTCACCGCGCACCATCGGCCGCCAGCACCCGCTGAACACGGCCACCGCCGCCGCCCACGTGCTGCTGCCGCTGGCCAGGGTCATGGGCCCGATCCCGCAGCTGCTGATCCTCATCGGCAACGCGCTGACGCCCGGCAAGGGGTTCCGCAAGGGACCGTTCGCCAGCGAAGCCGAACTGCGGGCCCTGGTCGACCTCGCCGAGGCGGAGTCGCTGATCGAGGACGAGGAGCGCCGCATGGTGCACTCCGTCTTCGAGCTCGGTGACACGCTCGTGCGCGAGGTCATGGTGCCTCGGACCGACCTGGTCTGCATCGAGCGCTACAAGACGATCCGGCAGGCGCTGACCCTGGCGCTGCGCTCCGGTTTCTCGCGGATCCCGGTCACCGGGGAGAACGAGGACGACATCGTCGGCATCGTGTACCTCAAGGACCTGGTCCGCAAGACGCACATCAACCGGGAGTCGGAGGCCGATCTGGTCTCCACGGCGATGCGGCCGGCGGCGTTCGTGCCCGACACGAAGAACGCCGGCGATCTCCTGCGCGAGATGCAGCAGGAGCGCAGCCACGTCGCCGTCGTGATCGACGAGTACGGCGGCACCGCGGGCATCGTCACCATCGAGGACATCCTCGAAGAGATCGTCGGCGAGATCACCGACGAGTACGACCGTGAACTCCCGCCGGTCCAGGAGCTGGAGAACGGCTGCTTCCGGGTGACCGCCCGCCTCGACATCGGCGACCTGGGGGAGCTGTTCGGCCTCGACGAGTTCGACGACGAGGACGTGGAGACGGTCGGCGGTCTTCTCGCGAAGGCGCTCGGACGGGTTCCGATCGCCGGTGCGTCCTCGCCGGTCGACCTGCCCGACGGCCGCCGGATCCGGCTGACCGCGGAGTCCCCGGCGGGCCGCCGGAACAAGATTGTCACGGTGCTGGTGGAGCCCGTGGAGCCGGAGGGGGTGGAGGAGGGGTGACTCCGCATCAGCTGAGGGCCTTCTGCCTGGAGTTCAACGCGAGCGTCGAGGAGTTCCCGTTCGGGCCGGAGGCGTCCGTCTTCAAGGTGCTCGGCAAGATGTTCGCGCTCAGCACGTTGGACGCGCGTCCACTGACCGTGAACCTCAAGTGCGATCCGGACGAGGCGGTGCGGCTCCGCGAGGAGTACGACGCGGTGGTGCCGGGCTGGCACATGAACAAGCGGCACTGGAACACGGTGACGGTGTCCGGGGTGCCGGACCGGGTGCTCCGTGAGCTCATCGAGGACTCCTACGACCTGGTGGTGGCGGGTCTGCCGAAGGCGGAACGGCTGCGACTGGACCGGGCGTAGGACGTTGCGGGGCGGGGCCTTCGGCGCGTCGTCGGTCATGGGAAGGGCCGGGGCGGGGAAGGGGCCCTTCGGTTCGTATGCTCGGCACATGACTGAGAGCACCGACCTCGGCCCCGAGGACCGCAAGATCGTCACGCTGGCGCGCAGCGCCCGCGCCCGCAACGGTGTGCCGGAGGGCGCGGCCGTACGGGACGAGACCGGACGGACGTATGTCGCGGGCACCGTCCGACTGGAGTCGCTGAAGCTCAGCGCCCTGCAGACCGCCGTGGCGATGGCCGTGGCCAGCGGCGCCACGTCGCTGGAGGCGGCCGCGGTCGTCTCCGAGGCGCAGACCCCGTCGGACGCGGACCGCGCCGCGGTACGGGACCTGGGCGGCCCGGACACCCCGGTCCTGCTCGCCGGGCCCGACGGTGCGCTGCGGGTCAGCGTGACGGCGGGCTGACGGCGACAGGACCCGTACCTGGGGTACGGACGCCCCGCACCCCGCCGGCGCGGGGCGTCCGTACCCCCAGGTGGGAGGAACGCGCGGATCTTGACACCATCTGATGGTCCATCAGTCGATGCGTTTCGCTTCCATTGACTTCTTTTCGGCCGGAGTCGTCAATGGGCCCCCTGTCGGCGCAGAAGAGCCGCTGTGCCGCATCCCGCAGGAGGGGGCTCCATGCGTCCGACCGTTCGAAGCAGCAGCATGCGAAGATCCGGCGCGCGAAGAGGTTCCGGGCGCGGCCGTCGCTGGGGCGCCGCGCTGGGCGTGGGCGCGCTCGTCGTGGCCGGGGGCGGGGGACTCGCGGGCCCCGCGCAGGCCATGGTGACGGCCTCCGTGCCGGTGGACTTCCCCACCCACTGCATCCCGCCGGCCATCGCGGGCATCCCCCCGATCGACGGGCCGACCAAGGCCGAGATCACCGTCGACAACGCCGCACCCACGGTGGGCGACACCGTCACGGTCACGTACACCGTCGTCAAGCCCGCCGCGGGCAACCCGGTCGATCTGGCCCTGCCCGCCGACATCATGACGCCGACCGGCAAGGTCACCGTCGGCGGCGCGCAGTCCGCGAGCATCACCGTCGCGGGCCCGAAGAAGAACGCCCCGGTACCCGGCAAGGGCGACTTCCCGTCGTTCTCGATGACCGGCACGTTCACGGTCACCGCGCCCGGACGGATCACGCTGTCGCCCGGTGACTACAACATCCACACCAGCTACATCATGGAGCTGGACACCCCCTGCACGGTGACGGATCCGCCCGCCCCCGTCTCCGAGACGATCCTCGCGACGGACGGCGGCGGCCAGGTCAACGAGCGTGCCATCCAGCTCGGGGCGGCGTCCGGCAAGGCGGGCGACGCGGTCACCGTGACCGGGTCGAAGTTCACCGCGGGCGCGGACATCACGCTGGCGGGCCGGGCCGGGGACAAGCAGACCGCCGACACGGCCACCGTCAAGGCGGACGGCTCCGGCGGCTTCAGCGGCCGGCTCACCGTCGACGATCCGGCGACCACCGGCATCGTCGCCTACGAGGGCGGTGCCTGGGACGCGGGCAAGGGCGCGGGCCCGCAGGCCTACACCGTCACCGGGGGCGGCGGGATCCCTGACGGCAGCCAGCGGCTCGACTCGTCCGTGAAGGCGGGCACGCTGTCCATGGTCCAGGCCGGGGACACGGTCGAGATGTCGGCGGTCGACTTCGGCAGGGGCGGCGCCTCCCGCGGCTCCCTGCAGACGGTGACGGTCGAGGACTACCGCGGCGGGCCCGCCGGCTGGTCCCTGACCGGAAAGGTCACCGACTTCAAGGGCCCCGGCGGCGCCACGATCGGGGCGTCCGCACTCGGCTGGACCCCGGTCTGCGCGACGAGGGCCGGAAGTCCCAGCATCTGTGCGGCCGGTTCCCAGGGGCCGGTCGGCAGCGCGGGCGCCACGCTGGCGTCCACGCCGAACGGGACCCTCACCGGCGGCGAGTTCACCGTCGACGCCAGGCTCGCGCTGAACGTACCGGCGTACACCGCCCCCGGCGCGTACTCCGGCGTGCTCACCCTCACCCTCACGTGACCGAGCAGCCCCGACCGATCCGGTGGACCGGGCGCGCACCCGCCCGGACCACCGACGACACGACCACCCGGGGGTCCCGCACCGTGCGCAAGCTGTCCGTACTCCTCCTGGCCGGCGCCCTGCTGCTGACCGGCGCCCCCGCCGTCCACGCGGCGGACAACGGCAGCTGGGCGGTCTACCCGGCCACCGCCCAGGCCGGTCAGCGCCCGTACTTCTACCTCTCCGCCGACCCCGGCGCCACGCTCGACGACCGGGTCACCGTCACCAACAAGACGGACCGGCCGCAGACCTTCCGGCTGTACGCCGCCGACGCCTACAACACCCCGCGCGACGGAGGCTTCGCCGTCCGTGCCCAGAACGAGCGACAGCGCTCGGTCGGCGCCTGGGCGAAGACCGACCGCGACCGGATCACGGTTCGGCCGCACGGCTCGGTCACCGTGCCGGTCACCATCACCGTCCCCGAGGACGCCGAGCCGGGCGACCACCCCGGCGCCCTCGTCGCCCTCGACGAACGCATCGACCCCGCCGACGCGGGCGCCGTCGCCGTCGGCATCCGCAAGGCGGTCGGTGCCCGGATCTACCTGCGGGTGAACGGACCGACCATGCCCGCGCTCTCCGTCGACGACGTGAAGGTCGAGCACACCCAGCCACTGGTCCCGGGCACCGGGAAGAGCCGGGCCGTGATCTCGTACACGCTCCACAACCGGGGCAACGTCACCCTCAACCCCAAGGTCGCCCTCAGGGCCGAGGGCCTCTTCGGCCGCACCCTGCTCGCCCGCGACCTGAAGAAGATCCCCTCCGAGCTGCTGCCCCGCCAGCAGGTCCGGCTGACCGAGCAGTGGGCGGACGCGCCCCAGCTGGAATGGGGCGAGATCGAAGTGACCGCGAGCGCCCGCGACACCCGCGAGTCCGCCGCCGTCGGGTACTTCGCCCTGCCCTGGCTGGTGGCCGGGGTCCTGCTGGTGATCGTCGGCGCGGGCGCGGGACTGTGGATCCGGGCCCGTCGGAGCCGTACCGGCACGGCCTGAGGCGACGCGCGACAGGCCCCGCCGCGCCCCTTGGTACGGCGGGGCCGCCGGGATCGGGGACAATGGGCGCCATGAGCGTTCGACCTGACACAGAAGCCGCTGCACAGCAGGCTGCGAACAGCGCCCCGCACAGGGCCGGTTTCGCCTGCTTCGTGGGCCGCCCCAACGCGGGCAAGTCCACCCTCACGAACGCTCTGGTCGGCCAGAAGGTGGCGATCACCTCCAACCGGCCCCAGACCACCCGGCACACCGTGCGCGGCATCGTGCACCGCGAGGACGCGCAGCTGATCCTGGTCGACACCCCGGGCCTCCACAAGCCGCGCACCCTGCTCGGCGAGCGTCTCAACGACGTCGTGCGCACCACGTGGGCCGAGGTCGACGTCATCGGCTTCTGCCTGCCGGCCGACCAGAAGCTGGGCCCCGGCGACAAGTACATCGTCAAGGAACTCGCGGGCATCAAGAAGACCCCGAAGATCGCCGTCATCACCAAGACCGACCTGGTCGACTCCAAGCAGCTCGCCGAACAGCTGCTGGCCGTCTCCCGCCTCGGCGAGGAGCTCGGCTTCGAGTGGGCCGAGATCATCCCGGTCTCCGCGGTGAAGGCGGAGCAGGAGGCGGGACGCAGTCCCTCGAACAAGGGCGGTGGTGGCAGAGGGGCCGGCCAGGTGGACCTGCTGGCCGATCTGATCGCCCCGCTGCTGCCCGAGAGCCCGCCGCTCTACCCGGAGGGCGACCTCACCGACGAGCCCGAGATGGTCATGGTCGCGGAGCTGATCCGTGAGGCCGCGCTCGAAGGCGTACGGGACGAGCTGCCGCACTCCATCGCGGTCGTCGTCGAGGAGATGCTGCCGCGCGAGGACCGCCCGGCGGACAAGCCGCTGCTCGACATCCATGCCAACGTCTACATCGAGCGCCCCAGCCAGAAGGGCATCATCATCGGCCCGAAGGGCAAGCGGCTGAAGGACGTCGGCACGAAGTCGCGCAAGCACATCGAGGCACTGCTCGGCACGCCGGTCTTCCTGGACCTGCACGTGAAGGTGGCCAAGGACTGGCAGCGCGACCCGAAGCAGCTGCGCAAGCTCGGGTTCTGACCCGGGTCAGGGACGTGCCGGTGTTCCGGCCGCTGCCCAGGCGCGCGCCCGTCTCACGCGCCCTCCTTCAGGACGCGTGAGATCAGTGCGCGCTGGGCGTCGGTCAACCGGGGGTCCGCGCAGTGGATGGTCCGGTCACCGACCGTGATCCGGTACCGGAAACCGTCCGGGACGCCGAGGGGCGGGGTGTCATGGCCCGAGACGAGCGCCGAGCGGGCCAGTGCCTCCCACTGCGCGGCGTCGGCCCGACCGGCGGTGTCGACCTCGCCATGGCGTGCGATGCCGGCGAAGCCGCCGGTCCTGCTGACCTGAATCCGCATGCGGTGTCCTCCATCGCCGGACGGGCCGGGAAATGCCCTACGCGGTCGGCACGCCCACCTCCGACCATGCCTTCAGGACGGCCTCCGCCTCGTCGCCCTCTCCGAAGCGGCTGCGGGCCGCGGCCACGGTCAGCCGGGCGAAGGACGCGAAGTCCGCGTCCACGGCCAGTCGACCACCTGTGAGCACATCGAACCAGAGCTGCCCGGCGCGTTCCCACGCGTTGCCGCCGAGGGCCGCCGCCAGGAGATAGAACGCCCGGTTCGGGATGCCGGAATTGAGGTGCACTCCGCCGTTGTCCTCGCCGGTGTGGATGTAGTCCTCCATCGACGCGGGCTGCGGGTCCTTGCCGAGCACGTCGTCGTCGTACGCCGTTCCCGGTGCCTTCATCGAACGCAACGCCTCGCCCCGGACACCGGGGGCCAGCAGTCCGGCGCCGATCAGCCAGTCGGCCCGGTCGGCGCTCTGGCCCAGCGAGTACTGCTTGACCAGGGAACCGAAGACGTCGGACATCGATTCGTTGAGCGCGCCGGACTGGCCGTAGTAGCTCAGATTGGCGGTGTACTGGGTCAGGCCGTGCGTCAGTTCGTGGGCGATCACGTCGATGGCGACGGTGAAGTCCAGGAAGATCTCCCCGTCCCCGTCGCCGAAGACCATCTGCTCGCCGTCGAAGAAGGCGTTGTTGTACTTCTCGTCGTAGTGCACGGAACCGATCAGCGGGAGCCCGTTGCCGTCGATCGAACGGCGGCCGTATGCCTTGAGCAGCAGTTCGAAGGTGGCGCCGAGTCCCGCGTACGCGCGGTTGACGCTCGCGTCCTTCGTCGGCTCCTGGCCCTCGGCACGGACCTTGGTGCCGGGCAGCCGGGTGCGGTGACGGCAGTCGTACAGCGTCCGGTCGGGCTTGTCGGACGCCTCGTTGCCGGTCGTGGGGGTGACGGGCACGGTGACGACCGTGGCCATCTGGCGGCGGGTGCGGCGGGCGGCGTCGCTCTCCAGGGTGCGGCGGGCGGGGCCCGCGAGGTCGGGGTTGTCGGACTGCGACAGCTTGTCGAGGACGTGGGGCGGCACGATGGTGCAGAAGACGGGGCGGAACCCGTGCTGAGACTGAGGCTGCATGCAGCCGACTGTGGCACCGGGTAACGGCCATGTCACTGGTTGCGACCAGGATTGACGAAATGGAGTGATCGATCACTCTTGGGCGTTTCCGGCGCCCGGTCCCGCATACTGATACGGGACGGACGCATCAGGCGCCTCTCGGTTAGTCTCGTCGCATCATGCGTTTCGGGCTGCTTCTTCTTAGCTGCCGCGGCGAGGGCCTGTAGTCGTAGGCCGACCCCCTCCCCGCGGAGTCTGGTGCTGCAGCGACACAGTCGGCCGTCCCATTGGTTGGACCCCGAGGAGCCGTACGCCATGACCGCCGCACATCCCGCTCAGACCCCCGCCGGGAACGCTGTCGGACGCCCGACGCCGATCACCAACGCCACTCAGCTGCAGAAGCCGTCCGGGATGCCGATCCACAAGTACGGCCGGTACGAGGCCGTCGAGATCCCCGACCGCACCTGGCCGGACAACCGGATCACCGTCGCGCCCCGCTGGCTCTCCACCGATCTGCGTGACGGCAACCAGGCCCTGATCGACCCGATGTCGCCGGCCCGCAAGCGCGAGATGTTCGATCTGCTCGTACGCATGGGCTACAAGGAGATCGAGGTCGGGTTCCCGTCCTCCGGCGAGACCGACTTCGCGTTCGTCCGCTCCATCATCGAAGAGGGCGCGATCCCCGAGGACGTGACGATCTCCGTCCTGACGCAGGCCCGCGAGGACCTGATCGAGCGGACCGTCGAGTCCCTCGTCGGCGCCCACCGCGCGACCGTGCACCTGTACAACGCGACGGCGCCCACCTTCCGCCGGGTCGTCTTCCGCGGCTCGAAGGACGACATCAAGCAGATCGCCGTGGACGGCACCCGGCTGGTCATGGAGTACGCGGAGAAGCTGCTGGGCCCGGAGACGATCTTCGGCTACCAGTACAGCCCCGAGATCTTCACCGACACCGAGCTGGACTTCGCCCTGGAGGTCTGCGAGGCGGTCTGTGACGTCTGGCAGCCGGAGGAAGGTCGCGAGATCATCCTCAACCTGCCCGCCACCGTGGAGCGTTCGACCCCTTCCACGCACGCGGACCGGTTCGAGTGGATGTCGCGCAACCTGTCGCGCCGCGAGTTCGTCTGCCTGTCGGTCCACCCGCACAACGACCGCGGCACCGCCGTCGCCGCCGCCGAACTGGCCATCATGGCCGGTGCGGACCGGATCGAGGGCTGTCTGTTCGGCCAGGGCGAGCGCACCGGCAACGTCGACCTGGTCACCCTGGGCATGAACCTGTTCTCGCAGGGCGTCGACCCGCAGATCGACTTCTCGCAGATCGACGAGATCCGCCGCACCAGCGAGTACTGCAACCAGATGGAGGTCCACCCGCGCCACCCCTACGCGGGCGACCTGGTCTACACCGCCTTCTCCGGCTCCCACCAGGACGCCATCAAGAAGGGCTTCGACGCCATGGAGGCCGACGCGGCCGCCCGGGGCACGACGGTCGACGACATCGAGTGGGCGGTGCCGTACCTGCCGATCGACCCGAAGGACGTCGGCCGCAGCTACGAGGCCGTCATCCGGGTCAACTCGCAGTCCGGCAAGGGCGGAATCGCCTATGTCCTGAAGAACGACCACAAGCTGGACCTGCCGCGCCGGATGCAGATCGAGTTCTCCCGGATCATTCAGGCCAAGACCGACGCCGAGGGCGGTGAGGTCACACCGACGCAGATCTGGTCCACGTTCCAGGACGAGTACCTGCCGAACCCGGACAACGCTGCGGCTCAATGGGGTCGCGTGCAGATCCGCTCCGGTCAGACCACGACCGGCTCCGACGGCCAGGACACCATCACCGTCGAGGCGACCGTGGACGGCGCGGACACCGTGCTGACCGGTACTGGAAACGGCCCGATCTCCGCGTTCTTCGAAGCGCTGCAGGCCATCGGCATCGATGCCCGTCTGCTGGACTACACCGAGCACACCATGAGCGAGGGTGCCAGCTCCCAGGCCGCCTCGTACATCGAGTGCGCGATCGACGGCAGGGTCCTGTGGGGCATCGGTATCGACGCCAACACCACACGTGCCTCGCTGAAGGCGGTCGTCTCCGCCGTCAACCGCGCCACCCGCTGACCCGGTGCCCGAAAGGGCATGAAGCCGCATGGCCGAGAACCCCGTCCACCCGTATCCGGGGGCGGGGTTCTCGGCCATCTCCGGCGGTTGTGACGACCGAGGTGCTGACGCCACATCGTGACTGTGGTTAACATCACGTCGACACGGCAATGTTGCCGGAGGGGGCACCTCCCGTGCCTTTAGGGCCACGGGGGAGTTACGGAGGTGTGCGACGTGCGGTCAGCCCGGGGACAACGCGCCATGAAGCTGCGTATCTGCGGCATCCGCACCATCTGGGACACCGTCGGGGACGGGGAGTTCTTCTGCCCCGGCTGCGGCGGCGACCGCAACTACCGTCGGCTCACCGGCCGTCGCCGTTTCGCGGTGCTCGGCGTGCCGATGGTGCGGCGCGGCACCACGGGACCGGTCGTCGAATGCGCCGCCTGCCGGGACCGGTTCGACACCGACGTGCTGGACCACCCCACCACCACCCGGTTCTCCGCGATGCTCAGGGACGCCGTCCACACGGTCGCGCTCGGCGTCCTCGCGGCCGGCGGCACCGCCTCCCGCACGGCCCTGGAGGCCGCGGCCGCCCTTGTGCGCGACGCCGGATTCGACGACTGCACGGAGGAACAGCTCTCCACCGTCGTCGAGGTCCTCGCCGCCGACATCGGCCATGGCGCCGCCTTCGACCCGGCGGCCGAGGCCTGCGGTGCGGCCCTCGCCATCGAACTGCACGAGGCACTGGAACCCCTCGCCCCGCACCTGGCCCCCGCCGGACGCGAATCGATCCTGCTGCAGGGGGCCAGGATCGCGCTCGCCGACGGCCCGTACGGGCAGGCGGAGCGTGAGGTGCTGACCATGGTCGGCGGGGCGCTGCAGCTCTGCCCCGAGGACACCGCCCGACTGCTCGCGGCGGCTGCGCGCACCCCCTCCTGAACGGCCCCGTCCGCACCGGGCGCGTACTCCCGCGGGAGTAGTCGGGCCCGCGGGCCCACTGCGGCAGTAGCCGCGAACTCGGCCCCGGGCGCGACGTGTCGGGCGCTTTTCGCCAGGAGTCTGGACAGGAACCAGACACCCGGCGGAAGGGGGCCCGTCATGAGGGCCGCAGTGGAATCGAGCGGTACGCGTTCACGGCCGCGCAACCGGCGGCGCGTGCTGCCCTGGGCGATCCTCGCCCTCTGGGTCGCCGCGATCGCGCTCGCCGGCCCACTGGCGGGCAAGCTCGGCGGTGTACAGACCAACCGCGCCGTCGATTACCTCCCGGCGAGCGCCGACTCCACCCAGGTGGCGAAGATCCAGGACGAGCTGCCCGGCGGCGAGGCCACCGAACTCGTCCTCGTCTACCACCGCGACGGCGGACTGACCGCCGCGGACCGGGCACTGGCCGCCGCGCAGACCGCCGAGATCGCCCGCGGCCACGCACTCACCGGGACGCCCCGCCCCGTGCCGTCCGAGGACGGCACGACCCTGATGTACCCGGTGTCCACCACCGAGCCGGGGCAGGACGACGATGCCAGAACCGCCTTCGTCGACGAGGTGCGTGCGGTCGCCGAGGGCGGCGGCGGACTGAGCGTGGACGTCGGCGGCCCGGGAGCGCTCGATGTCGACGCGAAGAAGGTCTACGGATCCGTCGGCGGCCCACTGCTCTACACGACCGTCGCCGTCGTCGCGATCCTGCTGATCCTCATCTACCGCAGCCCGATGCTGTGGTTGGTGCCGCTCGTCGTCGCGGGGGTCGCCGACATGCTGTCCATGGCCGTCGTGTACGGACTCCACCAGGGCTTCGACATCACCGTCACCAGCCAGAGCTCCGCCGTGATGACCATCCTCGTCTTCGGTGCGGGCACCGACTACGCGCTGCTGCTCGTCTCCCGGTACCGGGAGGAGCTGAGCCGCGTCGAGAGGCCGTACGACGCGATGACGGCCGCCCTGCGGGGCTGCGGGCCCGCGATCGTCGCCTCCTCCGGAACCGTCGCCGCCGGCATGCTGTGCCTGCTCGCCGCCGACCTCACCAGCAGCCGGGGCATGGGCCCCATCGCCGCCGTCGGGGTGCTCTGCGCGCTGCTCGCCATGACGACGCTGCTGCCGGCGCTGCTGGTGCTGCTCGGCCGTCGGCTGTTCTGGCCGCTCGTCCCCACGTACGGCAGCGTGCCCCGGCGGCGCCGTTCGCTCTTCGCCGCGATGGGCGGCTCGGCCGGGCGCAGGCCGGTGACCGTGCTCGCCTGCGGGGGAGTGCTGCTGGGCGCGCTGGCACTCGGTGCGTTCAACCTGCCCGGCGATCTCAAACAGGAGGACTCCTTCACCAGCAAGCCGGACTCGATCGCGGCGATGGGGACCCTCGCCGCCGCCTACCCCGGCCGCTCCACCCAGCCGATCACCGTGATCACCCCCACCGAACGGGCCGGGGCGACCCTGGCGAAGGTCCGTGCCACCGAGGGCGTCGCAGCCGTCGAACGCGGTCGCAGCGGCGGCGGCTGGACCGAACTGTCCGTGGTCGCCACCGACCGGCCCGAGTCCGCGGGGGAGCGGGCGACCATCGAGGCCCTGCGCGACTTGCTGGACGGCAGCCACGTCGGCGGGCCCAGCGCCCAGCAGATGGACGCGGAGACGGCCAACGCCCGGGACCTCAGGACCGTCGTCCCGCTCGTCCTGGTCTCCGTCCTGCTGATCCTGATCGCACTGCTGCGCAGCCTCGTCGCTCCACTGCTGCTGGCCGCCGCCGTCGTCGCGGTGTGGGGCGCCTCGCTCGGCATCGGGGGACTCGTCTTCGAACCGCTCCTCGGAATGAAGGGCACGGACCCCGGACTGCCGCTGCTGTCCTTCGTCTTCCTGGTGGCACTCGGCGTCGACTACGGCATCTTCCTGATGCACCGGGTCCGCGAGGAGACCCTCTCCGGCACCGCACCGACAGTCGCCGCACTCACCGCACTGCGCACCACGGGCGGGGTGATCGCCTCGGCGGGCCTGGTGCTCGCGGCCACCTTCGCGGTCCTGCTGAACATGCCGATCGTGAGCCTGGTCCAGATGGGCTTCGTCGTCGCCGTCGGCGTCCTCCTCGACACCTTCCTCGTCCGCACCTACCTGGTCACCTCGGCGAGCGTGGCACTCCAGCGGAAGATCTGGTGGCCCGGCGCACTCAGCCGGACCCCCGCCGCACCGGACGGCCCGCGCGAACCCGAACTCCTCACAACAGTCTGACGATTCACCCACCCGTACCGGAGGATGGCAGCGTGTCCCGAACCACGCGCCGACGCGAACGCATCATGGCCGTCGTCAACCGCGACCCCATGGAAGCGCCGCACAAGACGCGCACCGACGCCCTCGTGGCCGGGGGCGCCGGTGCGCTCTCCGTCGTGCTCGCCCTTTTCACCGACCCCGCGCGGTCGCCCGACGCGCTCGGCTGGACGCTGCTGCTCGCGAGCGCGGTGCCGCTCGTGTGGCGGCGGCGCAACCCGCTGCTCGCACTGCTCGCCATGATCCCGCTCCTCGCCCCGTACCACGCGCTCGACAATGCGCACACGGCGCCGATACCGCAGACCTGGATCATGCTCTACACGGTCGCGGTGACGGGCCGGCCGCTGCGCACGGTACTGACCGGGATCGGTGTCCTGTCCGTCATGCTGACCGTGGTGCTCAGCATCAACGCCCATCAGGGCCTGGAGTTGCTGCGCATCTCCGGCTGGGTCGTCGCCGTGCTGTTCTGCGGCGTCGACATGCGTGTCTACCGCCAGTACATGGCCTCCGTGCTGGATCGCGCCGAGCGCGCGGAGCGCACCCGGGAGGAGGAGGCCCGGCGGCGGGTCGCCGAGGAACGGCTGCGGATCGCCCGTGATCTGCACGATCTGCTGGCCCACAGCATCACCCTCATCGGCGTGCAGACCTCGGTCGCCTCGCACATCCTGACCGTCGACCCGGACCGGCTCGACCGGAGTGCGATCGCCGCGTCGCTGGAGGACATCGCCGACACCTGCCGGGAGGCCAGGGCCGAGCTGCGCACCACGCTGGAGGTGCTGCGCGACGTCCGGCCCGACCGCAGCGACCGGGACGAGGCCGAGGGCCCGCTGCCCGATCTGGCGTCACTGCCCGCTCTCGTACGGGCCGCCGAGGCGGCCGGAGCCCGGGTCGACCTCGCGGTCCGCGAGCCGGCCGGCCGGCTCGCCCCGGCGACCGGCGCGGCCGCGTACCGCATCGTGCAGGAGTCGCTGACCAACGCGGTACGCCACGCAGGCACCGGCGTCCGGGTCAGGGTCGCCGTGGCGCCGGACGGCGGCAGCGCGCTGCGGGTCACCGTCACCGACGACGGCGCGGGCCCCCCGAAGGACGGCCCCACCCCCGGCTTCGGCATCGTGGGCATGCGGGAGAGGGCCCGCAGCACGGGCGGCACGCTGGACGCCGGACCCCGCGCCGGAGGAGGCTTCGAGGTCTTGGCTCTGTTGCCGCTGCAGGAGAAGGGGACCGCACCGTGATCAGCGTCCTGCTCGCCGACGACCAGACCCTGGTACGGGCGGCCTTCGCGATGCTCGTCGGGTCCGACCGGGAGATGGAGGTCGTCGCCCAGGCGGGCACCGGCCTCGAAGCCGTCGAGCTGACCCGTGCCCACCGGCCCGACCTCGTCGTCATGGACATCCGGATGCCCGATCTCGACGGCATCGAGGCGACCCGCCGCATCGCCGCCGACGAGCGTCTCGCCGGGGTGAAGGTGCTGGTCCTGACGACGTACGACACCGATGAACACGTCGTCGAGGCACTGCGCGCGGGCGCCTCCGGCTTCCTGGTCAAGGACACCAGGCCCGCCGAACTCCTGGCCGCGATCAGGACCGTGGCGGCGGGCGAGTCCCTGCTCTCACCGGGGCCGACCGCCCGGCTCATCGCCCGGGTGCTGAGCAGCCCCCGGACCCCGCCCGCGGGAGCGCCCGGCGGCCCGGACCGCCTGTCCGAACGGGAGCGCCAGGTGCTCTGCCTGGTCGGGCGCGGGCTGAACAACGCGGAGATCGCCGAGACCCTCGGCCTCAGCCCGCTCACCGCGAAGACCCACGTCAGCCGGATCATGGGCAAGGTCGGCGCCCGCGACCGGGCCCAGCTGGTGATCGTCGCGTACGAATCGGGGCTGGTCGTACCGGCCGCGGGCGGGGCGGACGGGCAGTAGGGTCTCTCGTTCGGATCCTGCCGGGTTCGCGTGCCCCGGTGCCGCGCCCCGCCGCGTTGTCGTCGGCCGCCATGGAGGGGCGGGCCCCATGAGCCGTCCCCGTACCGGACAATGGACGCATGAGCTTGTTCCGGGACGACGGCGTGGTGCTGCGCACGCAGAAGCTGGGCGAGGCCGACCGGATCATCACGATCCTGACCCGCGGCCACGGCCGGGTGCGGGCCGTCGCCCGCGGCGTGCGGCGCACGAAGTCCAAGTTCGGGGCACGGCTGGAACCCTTCTCCCACGTGGACGTGCAGTTCTTCGCCCGGGGCAGCGAACTCATCGGCCGCGGCCTGCCGCTCTGCACGCAGAGCGAGACGATCGCCCCGTACGGCGGCGGCATCGTCACCGACTACGCCCGCTACACCGCGGGCACCGCGATGCTGGAGACCGCAGAGCGGTTCACCGACCACGAGGGCGAGCCCGCGGTCCAGCAGTACCTGCTGCTCGTCGGGGGGCTGCGCACCCTCGCCCGCGGCGAACACGAGCCGCATCTCATCCTCGACGCCTTCCTGCTGCGGTCGCTCGCCGTCAACGGCTACGCACCCAGCTTCGAGGACTGCGCGAAGTGCGGAATGCCCGGACCGAACCGTTTCTTCTCCGTCGCGGCGGGCGGCGTCATATGCGGCGACTGCCGGGTGCCCGGCAGCGTCGTACCCTCGGCTGAGGCCGTCGCCCTGTTGAGCGCGCTGCTCACCGGCGACTGGGAGACAGCGGACGCGTGCGAGGCGCGTCATGCCAGGGAGGGGAGCGGACTGGTGTCCGCCTACCTGCACTGGCATCTGGAGCGCGGACTGCGCTCACTGCGGTACGTAGAGAAGTGACACAGGCAGATCAGGCAGAGGGAGCGAGACAGTTCATGGCAGTACGCGGGATGCTCGGCGGCCGTAACCGGCGCGACTACAAGACCCCGGAGCCGCACCCCTCCGGAGCCACGCCCCCGAAGATCCCCGGCGAGCTGGTGCCCAAGCACATCGCCGTCGTGATGGACGGCAACGGCCGCTGGGCCAAGGAACGCGGCCTCCCGCGCACCGAGGGCCACAAGGTCGGCGAGGGCGTCGTGATGGACGTCCTCAAGGGCTGCATCGAGATGGGCGTCAAGAACCTCTCGCTGTACGCGTTCTCCACCGAGAACTGGAAGCGGTCCCCGGAGGAAGTGAAGTTCCTGATGAACTTCAACCGGGACGTCATCCGCCGCCGCCGTGACGAGATGGACGAACTGGGCATCCGCATCCGCTGGGTGGGGCGCATGCCCAAGCTGTGGAAGTCCGTCGTCCAGGAGCTCCAGGTCGCCCAGGAGCAGACGAAGGACAACGACCGGATGACGCTGTACTTCTGCGTCAACTACGGCGGCCGGGCCGAGATCGCCGACGCCGCACAGCGCCTCGCGCAGGACGTCGCGGCCGGGAAGCTGGACCCGTCGAAGGTCAACGAGAAGACGTTCGCGAAGTACATCTACTACCCGGACATGCCGGACGTCGACCTCTTCGTCCGCCCCAGCGGTGAGCAGCGCACGTCCAACTACCTGATCTGGCAGAGCGCCTACGCCGAAATGGTCTTCCAGGACGTGCTCTGGCCGGACTTCGACCGCCGCGACCTGTGGCGGGCCTGCCTGGAGTACGCCCAGCGGGACCGGCGGTTCGGCGGCGCGGAGGAAGCGGTCCAGGAGCCGAAGGGCTGAGGAAGGGGGGTCCGGGGGCGGCGCCCCCGGACCGTCGTCAGCTCTTCGCGCTCGCGCACTCCGCGCACGTTCCGAAGATCTCCACCGTGTGCGCCACGTTCACATATCCGTGCTGCGCGGCGATCGTCTCCGCCCACTGCTCCACCGCGGGCCCCTCGACCTCCACGGCCTTGCCGCACATCCGGCACACCAGGTGGTGGTGGTGATCCCCGGTCGAGCAGCGCCGGTACACGGACTCGCCGTCCGTGGTGCGCAGCACATCGACCTCGCCCGCGTCGGCGAGGGACTGAAGGGTGCGGTAGACGGTGGTCAGCCCGACCGAGTCACCGCGGTGCTTGAGCACGTCGTGCAGCTCCTGGGCGCTGCGGAACTCGTCCACCTCGTCGAGCGCCGCCGCCACCGCCGCCCGCTGCCGGGTCGACCGGCCGCGTACCGGGGCCGCGTTCGTTCCACTGATCGGCGCCGTCGCCACAGCAGCCTCCTCGTGTCGCCCGTACCTGTGTCGGGCCATTGTGCCAGCCCGTCCGGGCGTCACGGTCAAACCCGGAGTTCGTCCGTGGCCGAACGGGAGGCCGGTACCTCAAGAGTGCACTCCCCGGGCGCCGCTTCGCTCTGCCGGGCGCGCCTTCCGGCGAGCGGGGTCGCGAGCAGGGCCAGGCCGACGAAGACCACGATGGCCAGCAGCACGATCGTCGCGCCGGGCGGGACGTCCTGGTAGTACGAGGTCACGGTGCCCGCCAGGGTCACCGCCGTACCGATGACGACCGACAGCACGAACGTCACCTTGAAGGACCTGGAGATCTGCTGCGCCGCCGCGACCGGCACCACCATCAGCGCGCTGACCAGCAGCAGCCCGACGACCCGCATCGCCACGGTGACGGTCACCGCCGCCGTCACGGCGACCAGCAGGTTCAGCGCGCGCACCGGCAGGCCGGTGACCCGGGCGAACTCCTCGTCCTGGCTGACGGCGAAGAGCTGCCTGCGCAGCCCCAGCGTCACCAGCAGCACGAAGGCGGCCAGCAGACAGATCGCGGTGACGTCCTCGGTGGAGACCGTGGACAGGGAGCCGAAGAGGTACGAGGTGAGGTTGGCGTTGGAGCCGGTGTCGGAGAGGTTGATCAGCAGGACACCGCCCGCCATGCCGCCGTAGAACAGCATGGCCAGCGCGATGTCGCCGCGGGTGCGCCCGTACCAGCGGATCAGCTCCATCGCGACGGCGCCGACGACGGCGACCGCCGTGGCCATCCACACCGGGCTGGTGGAGAGCAGGAAGCCGAGGCCGACACCGGTCATCGCGATATGACCGATGCCGTCTCCCATCAGGGCCTGGCGGCGCTGGACGAGGTAGACGCCGACGGCGGGGGCGATGACGCCGACCAGTACGGCGGCGAGCAGGGCCCGCTGCATGAACGGAGGGTCGAGGAATTCCATGATCAGCTCAGCAGTCCGGTCCGGACGGGCTCGGAGGCCGCGTAGGGGTGTACGTGGTCGTGTCCGGGCAGGGCGTGCTGGCCCAGCGCCTTCGGGGGCGGCCCGTCGTGCATCACACAGCCGTCGCGCAGCACGATCGCGCGGTCGATGAGCGGCTCCAGCGGGCCGAGCTCGTGCAGGACGAGCAGCACCGTGGTGCCGGCCGCGACCTGTTCCCGGAGCGTCGCCGCGAGGATCTCCTGGCTGGCCAGATCGACGCCGGCCATCGGCTCGTCCATGATCAGCAGCTCCGGTTCGGCGGCCAGCGCCCGCGCGATCAGCACCCTCTGGTGCTGTCCTCCGGAGAGCGCGTCCACCGAGTCCTTGGCCCGGTCGGCGAGGCCGACGAGCTCGATGGCCCGGTCGACGGCGACCCGGTCGGCCTTGCGCAGCAGCCCCAGCTTCGTACGGGACAGCCGTCCGGAGGAGACGACCTCACGGATCGTGGCGGGGACACCGCCGGCCGCCGTGGTGCGCTGGGGGACGTAACCGACACGCGCCCAGGTGCGGAAGCGGCGCAGCGGGGTGCCGAACAGTTCGACGGAACCACCGGAGAGCGGCACCTGGCCGATGACGGAGCGCACGGCGGTCGACTTGCCCGAGCCGTTGGCGCCGAGCAGGGCGACGACCTCGCCGCGGTGGACGGTCAGGTCGATGCCGCGCAGCACCACACGCGCGCCGAGTGCGGCCGTGGCGCCCCGCAGGGCTATGACGGGCTCGGTCGTGCTCCCGGACTCGGGCATGAGCGCCTCCGATACTGCTGTGGCCGGTGTTGCGTGGATCACTTCGCGCCGAGCGCCTTCTGCAGGGCGGCGAGGTTGGACCGCATGACCTCGATGTAGTCAGCGCCCTTGGACTTGTCCGTGATTCCCTCCAGCGGGTCCAGGACGTCGGTCCTCAGTCCGGTGTCCTTGGCGAGGGTCTTCGCGGTCTTGTCGCTGGCGAGCGTCTCGAAGAATACGGTGCTGACCTTGTTCTTCTTCGCGATGGTGTGGATCTCGTCGATCCGGGCGGGGCTGGGCTCGGCCTCGGGGTCGACGCCGGCGATGCCCTCCTGGGTCAGACCGTAGCGTTCGGCGAGGTATCCGAAGGCGGAGTGGGTGGTGATGAAGGTCTTGGTCGCCGTGTTCCTCAGGCCGTTCGCGTACGCGGTGTTCAGGCCGTCGAGCCTGGTGACCAGCGCGTCCGTGTTCTTGCGGTAGTCCGCGGCGTGGTCCGGGTCGGTCTTCTCCAGCGACTTCCCGACGCCCTTGGCGACCTCGGCGTACTTCACGGGGTCGAGCCAGATGTGGGGGTCGGCTCCGGCGTTGTCGCCGTGGTGCTCATGACCGTGTTCGTCGGCTCCGGTCCCGGTGCCGTGGTCCTCCAGCGTGGTGAGCTTCGAGGCGTCGACCACGTCCTTCGCGCCGGACTGCTTGATGGCGTCGTCGACGGCGGGCTGGATGCCCTTGAGGTAGAGGACGTAGTCGGCGTCACCGAGTCCGCCGATCTGCCGCGGGGTGAGCTCCAGATCGTGCGGCTCGACGCCCGGCTTGGTCAGCGTGGTGACGGAGACGTGCTTCCCGCCGATCTGCTCGGCCAGGAACTGCATCGGATAGAACGAGGCCACCACGTTCAGCTTGTCGCCGTTCTTGTGATCGGCGGCATTCGAGCCGGAGCAGGCGGTGAGCGCCGTGAGGCCGAGGACGGCTGCTCCGGCAACGGCGGCGGTGGGTATGAGGCGGCTTACGTTCATGACAGTCATTTTCAACAAAATTGGAAACGATTGTCAACAAGCCTGACGAGGTGACCGCTCGGCCGTCCGCGCCGATACCGATTTGATCGAAGGGGCGTGCCCGCCGGTAATCTGAAGCATTCGTCCGCCCGTCTCCCGAGCACCACCCCCCCACGAGGCGCTTCGCGCCACCCCTGTCCAGTTTCGTCGTCGTAATGAAGAGAGCACCGTGGCCGCCGACAAGATCGACTCCATCGTCAGCCTGAGCAAGCGCCGTGGCTTCGTCTATCCCTGCAGTGAGATCTACGGTGGTCAGCGTGCCGCCTGGGACTACGGGCCGCTGGGCGTGGAGATGAAGGAGAACCTCAAGCGCCAGTGGTGGCGCTACATGGTCACCTCGCGCGAGGACGTGGTCGGTCTCGACTCGTCGGTCATCCTGGCCCCCGAGGTGTGGGTGGCCTCCGGCCACGTCGCCACGTTCACCGACCCGCTGACCGAGTGCACCTCCTGCCACAAGCGCTTCCGCGCCGACCACCTGGAGGAGGCGTACGAGGAGAAGCACGGTCACGCGCCCGCGAACGGCCTGGCCGAGCTCAACTGCCCCAACTGCGGCAACAAGGGCACCTTCACCGAGCCCAAGCAGTTCTCGGGTCTGCTCTCCACCCACCTCGGCCCGACCCAGGACTCCGGCTCGGTCGCCTATCTGCGTCCCGAGACCGCGCAGGGCATCTTCACCAACTTCGGCCAGGTGCAGCAGACCTCGCGCAAGAAGCCGCCGTTCGGCATCGCCCAGATGGGCAAGTCCTTCCGGAACGAGATCACTCCGGGCAACTTCATCTTCCGCACCCGCGAGTTCGAGCAGATGGAGATGGAGTTCTTCGTCAAGCCGGGCGAGGACGAGGAGTGGCAGCAGTACTGGATGGACCAGCGCTGGAACTGGTACACGGACCTGGGCATGCGCGAGGAGAACATGCGCTGGTACGAGCACCCGAAGGAGAAGCTCTCCCACTACTCCAAGCGCACCGCGGACATCGAGTACCGCTTCCGCTTCGGCGGCAGTGAGTGGGGCGAGCTGGAGGGTGTCGCCAACCGCACGGACTACGACCTCAAGGCGCACTCCAAGGCCTCGGGCACGGATCTGTCCTTCTTCGACCAGGAGGCCGGCGAGCGCTGGACCCCCTACGTCATCGAGCCGGCGGCCGGTGTCGGCCGCGCGATGCTCGCCTTCCTCCTCGACGCGTACATCGAGGACGAGGCGCCCAACGCCAAGGGCGTCATGGAGAAGCGCACCGTGATGCGTCTCGACCCGCGCCTCGCGCCGGTCAAGGTCGCCGTCCTGCCGCTGTCCCGCAACCCGCAGCTGTCGCCGAAGGCCAAGGGTCTCGCCACCGACCTGCGGAAGAACTGGAACATCGAGTTCGACGACGCGGGCGCCATCGGCCGCCGCTACCGCCGTCAGGACGAGATCGGTACGCCGTTCTGTGTCACCGTCGACTTCGACACGCTCGACGACAACGCGGTCACCGTGCGCGAGCGCGACACCATGAAGCAGGAGCGCGTCTCCCTGGACCAGATCCAGGCCTACCTCGGCGCCCGGCTGCTGGGCTGCTGACGCACCACGGTTCGACGAAGCCCCCGGTTCCCCGTACGGAACCGGGGGCTTCGTTGCACACTGTCCACGCCGAGCGTCGCGCCCGCGCCCCACGCGTCCACAGGAGGCTCCGATGCCGTCCATGACTACGAGCAAGGTCAGCAGATGGGATCAGCACGGCCGTGAACACGTCGTCCATGTGACGAAGTCGGGGATGCAGCGGCAGTTGAGCTGCGACACCTGCGGCTGGCGCAAGGGGGTGCAGTTCCTGCCGTGGCTCAAGGCCGGGGAACATCTCGCCGAGGCCCATCAGGCGACGGTCGACCCGACCGCCTGAGCGGACCGCCCGCGCCCGGCGCCGTCGTGCGCGGGCCGGCGTACGTGGGATCGTCGCCGCGGGGCCGTCGCGCGCAGGGGCCGAGCGGCAGGGGGCCGGCGCGCCGCTGAACTCGGCCGTGGTGGCGGTACCCTGCCGGGGCGCGCGGAAAACCAGGTGCCCGGTCCGGTCCGGCCGGGGTACGGTTCCGGCATGTCTTCGTTCTTCCAGATCTACGAGTGAGCGCGCGGCGGGTCCGACCACCCGCCGCCCATCGGATCGATTCCAGGTCGCTTCAGACCTCACTTCTCACCACGAATGGGAGAACACCGTGGCCAAGAGCCGCAACAACCTCCTCGGTGTGGGCGGACAGCGCAAGAAGCTGTCCCGCGCCGATCAGCAGGGCCTGGGCCCCGCGCGCAACGCCGACCGCAAGACCGCTGCCGACCAGAAGCAGGAGCTGCTGCGCAAGATGCGGGAGCGCGCGCAGTCGGGGTCGGCCTCCGCGCAGCCGAGCGCGTCCGAACAGGACACCCCGGCACAGAGCTGACACCTCCTCATCATCCGTACGACCGGGGGCCCGGATCACCAGAAGTGATCCGGGCCCCCGCCCGTGTCCGCGCCCCGTCGCCCTGCGTGCTCACGCCACTCTGCGCGGCAGCCGCAGGCTCAGCAGCGTCGTCAGGACCACCGCGGCCAGCTGCACCAGCAGCGTCATGGCCAGCGCGTCCCGCATCCCGGAGCCCGGGGTCAGGGAGAGGAACAGCGTGCCGAGCGTGGCCACACCCAGGGCCAGCGCGGCCTGCTGAGTGGTCGTCATCACCCCGCCGCCCACACCGGCTCGCGCGGCCGGTACGTCGGAGAGCACGATGCGGAACAGGACGGGCAGTTGCAGCCCCTGTCCGAACCCCGCGATCGCGACCCCTGGCATCAGCCCCAGCACGCCGAGGCCCGACCACCGCTGCCACACGGTGGACGCGAGCACCAGTACGCCCACCGCCTGGATCACCCCGCCCGCCGTCACGATGCGGCTGCCGTACCGCAGGATCAGCCGTGGGCCCGCCAGGGACGCCACGAAGAAGGCCACCGCCATCGGGGCCATCGACAGACCCGCGGCCGCCGGGCCGAGTTTCAGCCCCTGCTGCAGCGCCACCGCGATCACGAACATGAAGCCGCCGAAACCGATCGAGAACGGCACCACCAGCGCCAGCCCGCGCCGCAGCGACTCCAGCCGCAGCAGGCTCGGCGGCACCAGCGGGGTCCGCCCGAGCCGGTCGGCCCGCTGCTCGACCCGGTAGAAGGCGTACGCGGCGAACGGGAACAGGGCCAGCGAGACCCAGGTCCACACCGGCCAGCCCGCGGCGCGCCCCTCGGTCAGCGGAGCCAGCAGCGTCAGCAGCGACACGGTCAGCAGTAGTGTGCCCGGTACATCGATCGGCGCGGGCTTGTCGGAACGGGTCTCCGGCACGGCGCGAGCGGCCAGCACCAGCCCCACCGCCGCCACCGGAACGTTCACCAGGAACACCGAACGCCAGCCCGCGCTCTCGCCGAACACCGACGACAGCGGGGCGGCGGCGACGAGCACACCGCCGAGGATCTGGCCCGCGACCATAGAGAGCCCGGCCGTCGCCCCGTACAGGCTCAACGCCCTCGCCCGCCGGTGCCCGGACGTGGCCGCCTGAATGGTGGCGAGCACCTGCGGCAGCATCAGCGCCGCCGCCGCGCCCTGCGCCACCCGTGCCCCGACGAGTGTCCAGGCGTCCGGGGCGAGCCCACAGGCGAGCGAGGTGATGCCGAAGGCTGCGATCCCCAGCAGGAAGAGCCGGCGCCGTCCGGCCATGTCGCCGAGCCGTCCGCCGAGTACGAGCAGCACGGCATAGGCCAGTCCGTAGCCCGCGACGACCAGTTCGAGCAGCGCGGGGCCCGCGTTCAGATCGTGGTCGATCGTCGGCAGGGCGACATTCACGATGAAGAAGTCGATCAGCGGCAGTGCCGCGCCGAGCAGCACGGTGAACAGTCCGAGTGCGCCGAGCACCGGAGTGGGGTGGTCGTGCCGCACCACTCGGGCGGTGGTGGCGGATACTTCCGTCCGTACAGTTGATTCACTCACGCCATCGAGAATCGCCGTCATCCCAGCCTGGTACCAGAGTCTCGTTATCCTGGTACAAGCAGCACCTGGCAGAGTGCCGGGGCGTTCGGCACGCTGGAGGTATGACGACCATGGCGAGCGAGTCGCCCGACGTACGCGTGGTGCCCGGGGCACCGGCTCCCCAGGGGCCCGAGCCCTCCGAGCCCGACGTCCGGCGGCATGAACTCGCGGACTTCCTGCGCAGCCGCCGTGAACGGATCACCCCTGAGCAGGTCGGTCTGCCCCGCGGTCCGCGGCGGCGCACCCCCGGCCTGCGGCGGGAGGAGGTCGCCCAGCTCTCCGCGGTAGGCGTCACCTGGTACACCTGGCTGGAGCAGGCCCGCGACATCCAGGTCTCGCCCCAGGTCCTCGACGCACTCGCCCGCGCCCTGCTGCTCGACCGCACCGAGCGCGGCCATCTCTTCTCGCTCGCCGGGGCCGTCGACCCGTCGCCCGGCGCGGACTGCCCGAGCATCACCCCGGCGCTGCGCGAGATGCTGCGGCAGCTGGACCCCATTGCGGCCTGCATCCAGAACAGCCGGTACGACATCCTCGCGTACAACCGGACCTATGGGCGGCTGCTCTGCGACCTGGACGCCGTCGACCCCGACGACCGCAACTGCATGATCCTCTCCTACACCAACCCGCAGTGGCGCGCCGCCGTCGTCGATCTCCCCGAGATGAACCGGGTCATGGCCGCAAAGTTCCGCAGGTCGATGGCGGGACATCTGGCCGAGCCCGCGTGGAAGGCGCTCCTCGGCCGGCTGGAGGCGGTCTCACCGGAGTTCCGCGAGCTCTGGGCACGGCACGAGGTGGTGGGCCCCGGCGGCCGGACCAAAATCTTCCGCAACGCCCATGTCGGACTGCTCCGCCTCGACCACACCGACCTGTGGCTCGGCCCCTCGTCCGGGCCCCGCATGGTCACGTACACCCCCGCCGACGACGAGACCGCGCAGCGGCTGCGGCGCCTTCAGGCCCTGGAGCTCGCCGACGCCTGATCCCCGACCGGGGCATCCGTCGGCGTCGCCAGCCGCTCCGCGGTCCGACGTGCCGTCTCCCGGGCCCAGTGCCCACTGGTCAGCGCCCCCACCAGCAGGACGCACACCCCGCACCCCGTGAGGACCCACCAGGCGGGCTTGCTCGCGTCCACGAACGCCGCCGCGTACGCGGCGCCCCGTGGGGACCCGGTACCGGCCACGCCGGCCGCCAGCACCGCACCGATCACGGCGACCCCCAGCGTTCCGCCGACCTGCCGGCTGGTCGAGGCGACCGCCGCCGCCACACCGGCCTGCGAGCGGGGCATCCCGGAGACGGCCGTATTGGTGATCGGGGCGTTCACCATGCCGAAGCCCAGGCCGAACAGCACATAGCCGGTGAACAGCAGGACGTTGTCCGTCTCCGCGTCGAACGCGGCGAACAGCAGTCCGCACGCCGTCATGGTCACTCCCGCGACGAGCAGCGAGAGCCGCGGCCCCCGGCTGCCGACCAGTCGCCCGGACAGGGGTGCGCAGACAAAGGTCAGGGCCGCCATCGGGAGCATGTACAGACCGGCGTGCAGCGCGCTCAGACCGCGTACGTTCTGCAGATACAGCGTGTTGAGGAAGAGGAACCCGCTCAGCGCGGCGAACGCGCAGACCGCTATGACGGTGGCCCCGCTGAACGGGGCGCTGTGGAAGAACCGCAGATCGATGAGGGGCTCGGCGCGCCTGGGCTCGTACAGCAGGAGCCCGACGACCGCGAGGGCGGCGAGCGCGGCGAACGTCAGGATGCGCGGCGAGGCCCAGCCCGCCGAGGGCGCCTCGATGATCGCGTACGTCAGCGAACCGAGCAGCGCGATCACCAGCAGCTGCCCCACGGGGTCGGGGCGGCGCGGCTTCGGGGCGCGCGACTCGGGAACGTACCGCCAGGTGAGCAGCAGCGCGACGAGACCGACCGGCAGATTGATCCAGAAGATCGACCGCCAGCCGACCGAATCCACCAGCAGACCGCCGACGACCGGGCCCGCCGCCATGGAGATGCCGACGACCCCGCCCCACACCCCGATGGCGCGGGCCCGCTCGCGCGGGTCGGTGAAGGTGTTGGTGATGATCGACATCGCGACGGGATTCAGCATCGAGCCGCCCACCGCCTGCACCATCCGGAACGCCACCAGCGACTCGAGGTTCGGCGCCAGGGAGCAGAGGACCGAGCCGAGGGTGAAGAGGACGAGTCCGATCTTGAAGATCTTCCGGCGCCCGATCCGGTCGGCGGTGGAGCCCGCGAACATCAGCAGCGACGCGAGGACGAGGGTGTAGGCGTCGATCGTCCACTGCATGCCCGCGACGGTGGCGTGCAGTTCCTTCTGCATGGACGGCAGGGCGACATTGAGGACGGTGTTGTCGAGGCTGACGATCAGCAGGCTCATACAGCAGATCGCCAGTACCAGCTGCCGTCGGCGGGGGCTCAGCTCGGGCATACACGGATAGTACGGTTAACTAACGAACTCTGCTGGCGGACCGCTCCGAGCCGTACGCGACAATGGAGCAATGACCACGCTCGCCCCCTCGCCCCCGCTGCTCCGGATCGGCCCGCACACGGTGCAGCCGCCGGTGGTGCTCGCGCCCATGGCCGGCATCACCAACGCCCCGTTCCGCACCCTGTGCCGGGAGTTCTCCGGCGGCAAGGGGCTGTTCGTCAGCGAGATGATCACCACGCGCGCGCTGGTCGAGCGCAACGAGAAGACCATGCAGCTCATCCACTTCGACGCGAGCGAGACCCCGCGCTCGATCCAGCTGTACGGCGTGGACCCGGTCACTGTCGGCAAGGCCGTCCGCATGATCGTCGACGAGAACCTCGCCGACCACATCGACCTGAACTTCGGCTGCCCGGTCCCCAAGGTGACGCGCAAGGGCGGCGGCTCGGCGCTCCCGTACAAGCGGCCCCTGCTGCGCGCGATCCTCAACCAGGCGGTCTCCAACGCGGGCGGGCTGCCGGTCACCATCAAGATGCGCAAGGGCATCGACGACGACCACACCACCTACCTCGACGCGGGCCGGATCGCCGTGGAGGAGGGCGTCACGGCCGTCGCCCTGCACGGCAGGACGGCCGCGCAGCACTACGGCGGCACCGCCGACTGGGACGCCATCGCCCGGCTCAAGGAACACGTCCCGGAGATTCCCGTCCTCGGCAACGGCGACATCTGGAGCGCGGACGACGCCCGTCGGATGATGCGCGAGACCGGCTGCGACGGAGTGGTCGTGGGGCGCGGCTGCCTGGGCCGCCCCTGGCTCTTCGGCGACCTGGTGAGCGCGTTCGAGGGTACGCGGACGCGGCGGGCGCCGGCTCTCCGCGAGGTCGCCGACGTCATGCTGCGGCACGCGACGCTGCTGGGGGAGTGGATCGGCGACGAGACCCGCGGCGTGATCGACTTCCGCAAGCATGTCGCCTGGTACCTCAAGGGCTTCTCGGTCGGCTCCGAGATGCGCAAGCAGCTGGCGATCACCTCGTCGCTGGACGAGCTGGGTGGGCAGCTGCGGGAGCTGGACCTGGATCAGCCGTGGCCGGAGGGCGCGGACGGGCCGCGCGGGCGCACCTCGGGCAACAACCGGGTCGTGCTGCCGGACGGCTGGCTGAAGGACCCGTACGACTGCGCGGGAGTGAGCGCGGACGCGGAGCTGGACACCTCGGGCGGCTGAAGAGGCGTCGCCAGGGGCCCGACCGGGGCCCGGTCGGGCCCCTGGGCCCTTCCGGGCCCTTCGGGTTTTCCGGGCTCCTCACCGCCCCTCACGCCCCTCACGTCCCTTGAGGAGGCACGTGACGCAGAGGCACCGCGTGCCTCTCTCTTTACATTGCTCATCTGAGCGCCATATTCGGCCGGATTCGGCGATATCGAGCCAAGTAGCGGTCCGGCTGGGGCCTCATCGCGCACGGTGCATCGAATTCACTCACGCTGAGCTGCCTCTTGATGATCACTGGGTGACCGTCGGTCGCCGCACAGGCGTCCGGATGGTGACATCTGAGCGTCGATCGTAGAGTGATTCTCGCCACCCTGAGAGTTGGTCCGCTCAGATGAGCGTGAATTTGGGAGTTGCACTTCTCAAATGGTGGCACTCGGTGCCAAGCGGCTCCACTTTGATCGATCGACGCCACCCTTGCGCTGTGTGGTCAATGTGAGGATCTCTCCTTGCGCTGAGTGCTCATTCATTCAAGAAGTGAATACGATCCCTCGATCGAGGGACAGGTCCCGTCACTTTCGATCTGCTGGCGGACGGGTGGTTGAGGCCTCATGACGCGCAAGTGGACGTACCAGGGCACCTTCGATCTGGGTATGTTCCTCGCCGTCAGGGCAGCCACCGCGTCCTCGAGGAGTCGAGACCCGTGTCGGAAAACAAAGATTCCCACGTATCCACCCCGGATTCCCGGGACCCGCAGGGCCAGAAGTTCGTCTATGACTTCACCGAGGGCAACAAGGACCTGAAGGACCTGCTCGGCGGGAAGGGGGCCAACCTCGCCGAGATGACCAATCTCGGACTCCCCGTCCCTCCGGGCTTCACCATCACCACCGAGGCGTGCAAGGTCTACCTCGGCAGCGGTGAGGAGCCGACGGAGCTGCGAGCCGAGGTCAGCGCGCATCTCGAAGCCCTTGAGGCACGGATGGGCAAGAAGCTCGGCCAGGCGGACGATCCGCTGCTGGTCTCGGTCCGCTCCGGCGCGAAGTTCTCGATGCCCGGCATGATGGACACGGTTCTCAACATCGGCCTCTCCGACGAGTCCGTGGCCGGCCTGACCGCCCAGGCCGGTGACGAGCGGTTCGCCTGGGACTCCTACCGGCGCCTCATCCAGATGTTCGGCAAGACCGTCCTCGGCGTCGACGGCGACCGCTTCGAGGAGGCGCTGGAGGCGGCGAAGGAGGCCAAGGGCGTCACGGTCGACGTGGACCTCGACGCGGCCGACCTGAAGAAGCTGGTCAAGCAGTTCAAGAAGATCGTCTCGCGGGACGCCGGACGGGACTTCCCGCAGGACCCGCGCGAGCAGATGGACCTGGCCATAAAGGCCGTCTTCGACTCGTGGAACACCGACCGGGCCAAGCTCTACCGCCGTCAGGAGCGCATCCCCGGCGACCTCGGCACGGCCGTCAACGTCTGCTCGATGGTCTTCGGCAACCTCGGCCCGGACTCCGGTACGGGTGTCGCGTTCACCCGTGACCCGGCCAGCGGCCACCAGGGCGTCTACGGCGACTACCTGCAGAACGCACAGGGCGAGGACGTCGTCGCCGGTATCCGCAACACGGTGCCGCTCGCCGAGCTGGAGTCGATCGACAAGAAGTCGTACGACCAGCTGATGCAGATCATGGAGACCCTCGAAACGCACTACAAGGACCTGTGCGACATCGAGTTCACCATCGAGCGCGGCCGGCTCTGGATGCTCCAGACCCGGGTCGGCAAGCGCACCGCCGGTGCCGCCTTCCGGATCGCCACCCAGCTCGTCGACCAGGGGCTGATCGACGAGGCCGAGGCGCTCCAGCGGGTCAACGGGGCGCAGCTGGCGCAGCTGATGTTCCCGCGCTTCGACGACGAAGCCGCCACCGAGCTGCTGGGCCGGGGCATCGCCGCCTCGCCGGGCGCCGCGGTCGGCAAGGCCGTCTTCGACTCGTACACCGCGGTGAAGTGGTCCCGCTCCGGCGAGAAGGTCATTCTCATCCGCCGCGAGACGAACCCCGACGACCTCGACGGCATGATCGCGGCCGAGGGCATCCTGACCTCGCGCGGCGGCAAGACCTCGCATGCCGCCGTCGTCGCCCGCGGCATGGGCAAGACCTGTGTCTGCGGCGCCGAGGACCTCGAGGTCGACACCAAGCGCCGCCGGATGACGGTGGGCGGCCGGGTCATCGAGGAGGGTGACGTCGTCTCCATCGACGGTTCCACCGGCAAGGTGTACCTCGGTGAGGTCCCCGTCGTGCCGTCCCCGGTCGTCGAGTACTTCGAGGGCCGGATGCACGCGGGTGCCGACGACGCCGACGAGCTGGTCGCCGCCGTGCACCGGATCATGGCGTACGCGGACCGGGTGCGCCGGCTGCGGGTGCGGGCCAATGCCGACAACGCCGAGGACGCGCTGCGGGCCCGCCGCTTCGGCGCCCAGGGCATCGGCCTGTGCCGTACCGAGCACATGTTCCTCGGTGAGCGCCGTGAGATGGTCGAGAAGCTGATCCTCGCGGACACCGACGCCGAGCGCGAGGCGGCGCTGGAGGAGCTGCTGCCGCTCCAGAAGGCCGACTTCATCGAGCTGTTCGAGGCGATGGACGGACTGCCCGTCACCGTACGGCTGCTTGACCCGCCGCTGCACGAGTTCCTGCCCGACATCACCGAGCTCTCGGTACGTGTCGCGCTCGCCGAGTCCCGCAAGGACGCCAACGAGAACGACCTGCGACTGCTCCAGGCGGTCCACAAGCTGCACGAGCAGAACCCGATGCTCGGTCTGCGCGGCGTCCGTCTCGGTCTCGTCATTCCCGGCCTGTTCGCCATGCAGGTCCGGGCGATCGCCGAGGCCGCGGCCGAGCGCAAGAACGCCAAGGGCGACCCGCGTGCCGAGATCATGATTCCGCTCGTCGGCACGGTCCAGGAGCTGGAGATCGTCCGCGAGGAGGCCGACCAGGTCATCGCCCAGGTCGAGGCCGCCACCGGCACCCGGCTGAAGCTGACCATCGGCACCATGATCGAGCTGCCGCGTGCCGCGCTGACCGCCGGTCAGATCGCCGAGGCCGCGCAGTTCTTCTCGTTCGGCACGAACGACCTGACGCAGACGGTGTGGGGCTTCTCCCGTGACGACGTGGAGGCCTCGTTCTTCACCGCCTACCTGGAGAAGGGCATTTTCGGGGTGTCGCCGTTCGAGACGATCGACAAGGACGGCGTCGGCTCACTGGTCCGCAGCGCCGTCGCGGCCGGCCGGGCCACCCGCCCGGACCTGAAGCTCGGCGTCTGCGGCGAGCACGGCGGCGACCCGGAGTCGGTGCACTTCTTCCACGAGGTGGGCCTGGACTACGTGTCCTGCTCCCCGTTCCGTATCCCCGTCGCCCGCCTGGAGGCGGGCCGGGCGGCGGCGGACTCGACGGGCAGCGACAGCCGCTGACCCGGCGCCCTGGGCCCCGGGGCCGCCGAAGGCTCACTCGTACCCTCACCGAGCCGACGGCGGCCCCGGAACCACCGAAGGCGGGGGGGCCCCCCCGGGGGGGGGCGCCCCCCCCGTTTTTTTTGGGGGAAAAGGGTGTTGGGGGTGGGGCGTTTTTTTTGCCCCCCCCGCACGTTAATAAACAAA